>CAYRSB010000014.1:0-51867 GCA_964426875.1 uncultured Atribacterota bacterium | reverse complement strand
GGCGAGGGTCAAAGGTGAGGTACACTTCCACCCAGAGGTCTGAGTTGAGGGCCCGTTCCCGGCGGGCGGTGAGTAACCCCTCGATGATATGGGCCTGGGTCTTGAACTCCCGCATGGCCTCTTTAATGTTTTCCTCTGCCTCCTCTGGTGCTGTGAGGGCCCGGTTGGCCCGAATGGTGAGGTCATCTCCCACAAGGAGGGCATCCTCCCAGGAGAAGTCACTCCACACCGCATACTGGAGGACAGAACGCACGGGATGGCTCTCGCCCCAGTCAGCCATGACCGGGTCTCCCACCTGGGGAGCATCAAAGGCCCCTACCATGAAGACCGCAGTGTGGTCGAGGTGCTCCCGATGCCCGTTGGGAAGGATAACCCTCGTCGCCTGGAGGCGGCGCAGAAGGGGGAGAACTTTCTTCACGGTCCCTTCCTCTTTCCCAGGGAGGTGCCAGCCAATGAAGGGCCAGACACTGTAGTCGTCATACTCCAGACGGTGGACACGCACCGGGGGAATACCCACCCGCTCATAGGCTCTTCTCGTTTCTTGAGAACGCAAGGCGGTAATGATGGGCTTGTGCTCAATGATGCTGTAACCTCCAGAGCCATTGCAGAAGATGAGAATGTGGACCTCTCCTCCAAAAAGGGGAACGGCCTGCAGGAGGTATCCTGCTCCAAGCAAGGCATCGTCATCGTGGGGCGAGAATATGACCACTCGCTCATCTCCTTCCCTCCACTCAGGGAAGAGGAGATCGATAGATTCACTTTTTTGGTGCTTTCGGAGATCAAAAAAGGCAAAGTCGTCTCTTTTCATGGGTTATTCTCTCCTTTGAGCACTCTCACAAGGTAGCCAAAGGATTTCTTCACTGCTTTATCGACGAATTCCCGAGAATGATCGAATCGGCCCTGAAACTCGATTTCAACGCTCAAGGGGATGTCCTTCTGGGCTTCCCTAAGGAGCGAAAAAATTGTCGAAAAATCCACCGTTCCTTCCCCAAGGGGTGGAAAGTCCCACACTTTGTAGCCACCTCGCTTGTCCTTGAGGTGCATGTGCACGATGTGGGGAAGGCACGACACGATGTCCTCTTCTGGACGCACATTGCCATAGTAGATGGTGTTCCCAGTGTCATAGTTAATGCCCACAAAGGGTGAATTCACTTCCCGTACCACATCGCTCGCTACCCGGCCACTTTTTACAAAATCTCCATGGATTTCAAGGCCAACTTTAACCCCAGTCTTCTCTGCGTCACGAACAAGAATCCCAAGGTGGCGTAGGAGAACGTCTTTCTGGGCCTCGCTCTCGACCGCACCGGTATTTACTACCTGCGCTCCCAAATCCTCGGCAAAGCGAAGAGCCTTCCTGAGGTACGTTACTCCCTCAGAAGATGCAAGGTCAGAGTGGGCACTGAGGCTTACAACTTCAAGACCAAAGACACGCAATTCTTTCTTCAGTCCCTCGACGTCTGCCAAAGAAGCCTCTTCCAGGTCAAAGTGGTTCGTCCAGCTTTTGACACAGGCCATTTCCACAAAACGGAATCCTGCCCTTGCAATACCCGAAAGAGCGTCATGAAGGCTGAAACCATGGTACGTATTAGTAGACACCGCGAGGAACGAAAACACTCTTTATCCACCCCCCTTGTCCTCACTTTGTACTCAGCGCTTCTTAATTCTTTCGAGATTGCTCACCATTACCGCTACGACGATGAGTCCCACAGCAAAGGCCTGAAAGTACAAAGAGACCCGAGGATATTCGGAACGTTTACAAAAGTCCTCAAAGTACCCATTACGCAAAGACTTACCGCAACAAACCTACTACTCCTTGGCCTTCCTTTTTCTACATTCTACCACCTTATCCCCCAAAGGCGACTTGCGAAAGGAAGGAAAATCGGTCTTCCTATAGAACAACCACTTTGGTGAGATTCTTGGGGTTGTCCGGGTCTAATCCCTTTTCTTTCGCTCTAAAGTACCCCAGAAGCTGCAGGAAGACGACGTCAAGAAAAGGCAGGAAAAGCGGGTCCACGAACTTTTCATCGTACAGGATTTCTACAACCTTTGGGGAAGACAGAGACTTTAATCCCAGATGCAGGACTGTTGCCCCAAGATGTACCATCTCAAGAAGGACTTCTTTTTCCATGTCAAAAGCCGGCTGGGAGGTTAGAGCAATAAGGAGTGTACTCTCGTCAACTATCGACTTAGGCCCGTGGCGGAATTCGAGGAAGTGAAAAGTCTCCGTGGGTGTGAGGCTCATTTCCTTCAGCTTCAACGAGCCCTCCCAGGCTATCCCGTAGAGTGGTCCACTGCCGAGAAAGATAAACTTGACGAACGCTTTACGTGTCGCTACATCCCGGACGGTCGTTTCGTATCGAGAGAGGAGGGCCTCAAGCACTTCAGGGAGAGCACCAAGGCCAGACGTGGAAACGCCTCCTTTCTTCATCGCCAGAAAGAGAAGGGCAAGGAGCATGCTTGAGAAGGATTGCGTCATGACAACACTCTGCTCTGCCGCTGAAGAAAGGACAAGGGGGTAGTCCGCAAGATGAGCAAGCGACGACCCCTCCTGGCAGGTAACTCCCACAGCCTTTCCCCGAAAGTGTTCCTTGAAATAGGTAAGCGCCTTGACAGTCTCAGTAGTCTCTCCCGAGCGGGAAATGCCAAAAAAGAGGTATTCTTTCTCGGGAAGAAAAATACCCTCGGGGAAAAGGAAGGTTTCCGAAGAAGGAACTCCCTTGGCCCGTTCTCTCGCAAGTTTTTGCCAAAGGTGAGCTGCAGTAAGGGCCAGGTTGTACGAACTTCCACATCCTGCGAAAAGAACCTCCTCATACCTCGAAGACAGGAAACGCAAAAGCTTTTCTCTTTCATTCTCAAGGCAAGCAAGCACTTCCCGCCAGGTGGCAGGTTGTTTTCGAATCTCGGAATATGTGTAATCCGGCACTTTGCTTCCTCCCCTCAATTACTCGTATATTCAGAATATTTTCTCGCCTTCGAGAAATACGCTTTTGACGCCGAACGAATCATCCAAAACCACGATGTCGGCCTTCTTCCCTTTCTCAAGACTCCCAAGGGTGTTCTCCATCTCAAGAAGTCTTGCCGGATAGAGGCTTCCCAGAGAAGCAAGGTATGGAAGAGGGAAACTAAAAATCCTCCGGAGGTTGAACAAAGTACAACGAAGACTCATAGTACTTCCCGCCAGGCTCCCAGAGGAAACAACGCGGGCAATGCCCCCCTCAACTGTAATCGCTTCTCCCCCGAGCTCGTATATCCCATCCTCCATACCCGTAGCCCTGATTGCATCACTTACAACAACTGTTCGATGAGGCTTGCAAGTAAAAAGAATCTGTAAAATCTCCGGAGCAATGTGCACACTGTCAGCTATAACCTCCACCCATATCCCCTCAAAGCTTAGAGCAAAGGCAAGGAGATTGGGCCTGCGGTGGTGTAAGGGTTCCATCCCATTGAAGACATGAGTAATAAGCCTTGCGCCTGAAAAATAAGATCGAAGACTTGTCGCGTAATCAGCTTCACTGTGTCCCAAAGATACCAAAATCCCTAAAGAAGCAAGTCGGGCTACCATCGCTAAAGCCCCTTCAACCTCCGGGGCAATGGTCACCCTCTTCACAAGGCCATCCCCGGCTTCAAGGAATTCCTCCATTTCCTGGAAGTTGGGCGGGCGGACAAAGGAGGGATTATGTGCGCCCCGCTTTCCCCAAGAGAGATAGGGACCCTCAAGGTGAATTCCCAAAACGGAGGGAAGGACTCGGGAAGCGGAAACGACGGCTCGTATTGCCGAAAGGATACGTTCTTTTCTTTCTGTCATGATCGTGGCAAGGAACCTCGTTACCCCCTCGTGGAGGAGAAAGTCAGCGATTTTCTGAACCCCCTCGGAGTCACCATCCATAAAGTCGGCTCCTCTTGCCCCATGAACGTGGAGGTCAATAAGACCTGGGAAAAGATAAAATTCACTAAAGTCAAAAAACACACACTCAGAAGCTTTTGAGTCAAGGAAAGAGACCACGTCTTCAGGAAGAATGACTTCCTCGATATGCCCCTTCCACACAAGAAGTGCTCCTCCCTGCAGCACGTGATTTGGGGTAACAATCTGACCCTTTATAATCAAAGGCCTCTTCACCCTTTAGCCTCTCCTCTCCACAAACTCTGGATTTGTGAGATGCACGGTGAATCGATAGTTTTCTCCACGAAAGAGAGTCACGGTAAACTCTATAGGATTCCCCTCAAGGTCGTACGTCAAACGTTCACTGAGCATACCGGCAGAGCCCGATGCGACCCCAAGAAGTCGGGCTTGCTCTTCATCCTTTATAAGCGTGGCTTCCATATCCTGCTTTGCCCACGCTGGAGGTCTTCCAAATCTTTTAAAGGTATCATACAAAGACTCTTTCTCAAAGTCGACCTTCTCAATTCCCGAGAAAAACTTCAAAGGGATATAGGCAGTCTGCAAGGCCATGGGTTCTCCTGAGGCATAACGGACTCTTCTGAGGAAGAGAGCTCTTTCTCCTTTGCCCAGTTGCAGTAGTTCACGTATTTCCTTAGGTGGAGATACTATCCCTTTCTCAAGAAGTCTGGTACTAGGAATGAGCCCCTTCCTCATCATGTCCTGAGTAAACCCCACGAGTTCTGTAAGCTTCTCCACAAACTTGGGTTTGGCAACAAACGTTCCCTTACCCGGGACTCGGGTAATGAGGCCCTCCCGTAAAAGATCGTCCATGACTCGGCGAACCGTCAATCGGCTCACACCATATTTTTCTACAACTTCCTTTTCCGAGAAGAATCGATCCCCCGGCTTATATGTTCCATCTTCAAGAGTGCGTTTCAAAACCTCCTTAAGCTGAACATGTAGGGGTATTGGTGAACTCCTCGTTATTTTCACCGCGTTTCACATCCCTCTCACAAACGTCGGCAAATTTAGAAGCTTAGAAGCAAAAGAGAGCACAGAAGGCAAAAAGGACCGATACATACTGTATTTTCTCGCGTAATAATGAACGTAAGGTTCTTCAGGAAAACACATGGTTTTGAACCAACTTTTGGAGAAGCCCTCAAAGTTTTTATTCCCCATGGCATACATTGCCAGAAGAAAGGCGCCCATTGATGCAGTATCTTGATATCCGACAAGAGTCACGGGGAGATCAAAAACGTTGCTCACTATCTGAGAGAACAGAGGGATACGTGCTAAACCACCACTCAGAACTACTTGCCGAACTTCTCCCACAAAGGACGGAACTCTGTCTAAAGAATCCCTCAACGCAAAGACTATTCCTTCTAAAACTGCTGAGAGTACGTCCTCTAACCGTTGATCCATTCGTAAACCTAAGAAAGCTGCTTCAGCCCGGTAATCAAAGTAAGGTGTCCCTGTGCCCAAAAGAAAAGGATAAAATAGAAGCGTTTCTTGTCGAGAAATCTTTTGGAGCTTACTTGTGTCTCTCCAAAAGTTTTTCGCGCTTATCTTCTCAAACAGGGAAAGAAACCACTGAAGAGAGGCACCACCTGCAGGAACAGTACCTAAAGCAAAACATCCTCCCCCCAAGGAATGTAAGAAAACATAAAGCTTGCCCAAGATATTCTTATCGACGTCATCCAAAGAGAAAAGAAGCTGTCCAGCTGTACCCACGCACAAAGAAATCCTCTCTTTGCTTCCCGCGCTAGTGGCTAAAATCGTGGTGGCAAGATCTCCCCCGCCTTTTATAATGGGAACTCCAGAGGGGAGAAAAAATTCTCTCCCCGCTGCTTTGGAAACACGGCCAATAACCGAGTCACCAGAAACTACCTCGGGAAGCATCTCTTGAGGAAAACCGAGTGTCTTCCATAGATCTCTCTCCCAACACCTTGCGCGTATATCATAGTAAAGAGATCCTGAGGCATCGGAGTAGTCAGTTACGGGTTCTCCACCCAAAAGACAACCGATATAATCTTTAGGAAAGAGTACAATGGAGGTTTCTTGAAAAACCTCTGGTTGATGCCTCTTTAACCAAAGAAGTTTAGGCAAGGTAAAACTCTGTTGTAAAGGATTCCCCATCTTTTCCAAAAAGAACTCTGCAGAGAACTCCTGCTTCAAGAATTCAACTTCTTCTTCGGCTCGAGTATCAGACCATATGATGCAAGGGTGAATCGCTCTCCCTGTTTTCTTCGAAAAGAGTACTGGTCCATGCATTTGCCCAGTAAGCACCACCGTATTTATTGCGCGTAGCTTTCTAGGACATGCCTGGTGCATTTTCTTTAGTACTTTCTTCAGATTTTTCATCCACTCCTCGGGGTCTTGTTCAGCATAAAAGGGCTGAGGGTAACGGCTAACATTAGGTAAAGACTCTTTAAGAAGTTGGTTACCCTCTTCATCAAAGAGGATACACTTCAAATTAGTCGTCCCTACATCAATGGCCAAAATGATCCCCGTATGCAAAACACTCCTTCCTCAAAGCATTTTGACCAAACTCCGGTATTGTTGCACTAACTTTCGGTTTTTTTCTTTCCCTCCTGGAAAATTCCCACTTACAAAGATAGGCGGATAAAAATTCTTTCCTATCAGCTTGGAAACCGCTCCAATAAAAAGCAAGTGCATAATCACTATTCCAGCAACAGTTGAGGTAGGACCAACCTTTGACCCGAGCTCACTTATTTCTACGCTAGCATCGCCTATTTCCCCCTTATTATCAATGAACACATCACAATGCTCCATTATACTTTGTTTTCCCGTTGTCTCCTTCAAATACTCAATATACTTTCTACTTCCAACGGCAATAACAGGTATTCCCCTCTTCTTAGCTAAGATTGCCACTTCCACCGGCACAGCATTCACCCCCGAGTTGGAGAAAAGCAAAAGAGCATCAGAAGGATGGGGATCAAAGTGATCTAAAACTGCTCCCGCAATGCCGTTACAATTTTCAAGAACAGAGGATTTCATCGCTCCAGCATGAAGCATAAGACTTGGCTCGAGCATAGGGTTCACACAAGCCAAACCACCCGCACGGAAAAACGCTTCTTCAGCAAAAATATGGGAATGCCCTGTACCGAAGACATGGACAAGGCCTGCATTTTCAATGGTTTGAGCAAGAATAGAAGCACCCTTCTCAATGTTAGCTCCTTCTTCCTCTTCAATCCGTTCAAGAATTCTTCGAACTATCACAAGATAGAGCTTACCTTTTCCATCCATCTTTTCTCCTCCTAAGATTTCCGCCTGAAAGCAAATTAGTTAATTGATAACACCCACAGTCAAGCCTTTCACGAAGTTCCGCCAAAGGAAAAACAACCACAACTATAAATTGAAGCGAGAACTGCTTCAGCCACGAACAAACCCCAACCCAACCTTATACCGCGTTATGAGCCTATCCAGCCTGGCGGTAAAGTCTTAAGCACTTCATTCAAAAAGATACTTTGCAAAGTGGAACCTAATCCAAACACTGAGTAGCAACAAAAACCCCAGAAAAACTACAAAGTTCGAGACCAACCAGTCAAAATAGCCACCACATCACTGTTTTTAGAATTCTTAAGGCAAGAACGACTTCAATTTATTGAACAAAGATTGAAAATCTCCATACTGCGATGCATCTTCAAAAGCAACGAAGTAAACCTTAAAGGAAATTTCCTCCTGAGGCTTTAAAACCAAGCTATCGTTAATGCTAGAGATGACAACGTAAGCATCGGCGCCTGGCTCCTCAGGCCAAGACTGACCCCATGACCAGACTTCGGAGGCTGCGAAAAAGTTCCGTGGTGTCCAAAATTTCGCAAAGGCAATGTTCTTATCCGGATACAAAACACCCATGAAAGGTAAAGAGGATGGTTGTCTCATTTTGACTCGAAAGTAGTAGCGCATTTCGTTCCAAGCCTCTATCGCCTCTAACGGCCAACTCAAGACATCCCCAGGTTCACCGAGCCAATTACCCTTGCTTTCCAAAACCTCTACTGCTTCTGCCGGCAAGACCATGCGACAACCATCACTGGCGTTCACAACCATAAAATCCTTAAAGGTGAGAGCCCGCTCTTCTTTTTTGGAAGTGTTAGTTATTTTCACCTCTATTTCCACAAGGGGTGAAGCATCTCTCACTCTTATCCAGCACTCAGTTAAGGTTTTCTTAAACATGTCCTTCCCCGAGATAAAAACCTCAGCCATATCTTCCCCCGTTTGAGTGATAGCAAAGGAAAGATCAAAAGGCTGGCGGTCTCTCTCATTCCAGGGAAGGGAAAGATAATACCCCCCAAACTCTACAATGTGTAAGCCACCCGGTAGCACCATAGGTTTTGGATCGAGTTTTCGATACAAAATGGGTATGACCTCTCCTGCCCTTACAAGAGAGTAGGTAGATAGTATCCTGCCCCGATTGGGAATAAGACTGACTTCTATAACGTCGTTTCTAATCTTAATGATTTCAGGATACGTTTTGGTGCTTGCCAGCTCTGCAACAGGCAATACATATACGTTTTCTGAAATCTCGACAGACACCTTTGCAGATGTTAAAGAGAAGTTGCCCACCATCAAAATTATGCTCGCAACCATCACGATAATAATGTAAGCCCTCACAAGTAAAACCCTCCTTTTACATTTTTACTCTTTTACCGCCCCAGCCATAAAGCCCCTTATAAAGTACCCAGAAACAGGCAAGAAGATAAGAAACACTGGGAGCATAATCAGAATAGACCCAGCAAGAAGTGGACCCCACTCTATGTACTGTTCTGCAGCGAAGGTGGCTAAACCAAGCGGGCCCATTTTCTTGAGATTACTACTTATTAAAACCAGAGCAAACATGTACTCACCCCAGGCGGTAATGAACGAATACGCTCCTGCAGCAACCAACCCTGGAGAGGCGAGGGGCAAAACGATGCGTGTGAAAATAAGGACCGAACTCGCTCCATCCATGCTTGCTGATTCTTCAAGGTCGCGGGGAATGCTATCGAAGAAAGATACAAGAAGCCAAGTACAGAAGGGAGCGACAAGCGCGGTATATACAATAATTAGCGATACAAGGTTGTCATAGAGACCAACTGAAGCAAACATCTTGTAAAGGGGGACCAAGAGCACAACGGTTGGAAAAACATATAAAAGGAGCAAGAAACGAGAAACGAAGCCCTTTTTTAGCCTACGGTTTCGAGAGATTCCGTAACCACCAATTGAGGCTATAGCTATTGTACAAAAGGCTGTACTCAAGGAAACCACCAGACTGTTTAAAAGGAATCTTGGAAAGTTCCGCACTGGTGTACGGGCAAAAACAAGGGTTTCATAATTTCTAAGAGTAAATTCCTTGGGCAATAAGGCTGCCCTCGACATAATCTCCTTTAAAGGCTTAAAAGAAGATACGAATATATACAGGAAGGGCCAAATCATTAACAAGACAACTATGAAGACTGACATGTTAACAATAACCTTGTTAAAAGCCTTGGAATAGTACACCAGCCTCACCGTCTCCATACCTTCCCGTTTCCATTGCATAGTCAAACAGCGCTAAGACATTTTCGGGGGTGACGTCCGGCTGAATATTATGGGCTGGAGCTAAAACGTAACCCCCTCCTCTTCCAAGAGAAGTGATCCTTTGTTTTACCTCAGCGACTACCTCTTCCACTGAACCAAGAATGGCAGCCTGGATATCAATACCACCCCAAAAACACAATCTATCTCTGTACTCCTTCTTGATTAGTTGGTGTTCCATTCCTTGAGCTAAGGGCTGTAAGGGATTTAGGATTTCTACCCCTGCATCGACAAGGTCAGGGATAAAGGGTCTTATAGCCCCGCAAGAGTGGAGGAAGATCTTTGCATCAGTACGACTTTTGATAAAAGTGAAAAGTTTCTTGTGGCGTGGTTTTATAATTTCTCGGTATAATCTGGGTGAAAGCAAAGGAGCCTTTTGCGTACCAAGATCATCACCAAACATAATCACCTGGATATAATCCCCTACTCGGGAAAGGAATTCATCAAAGAACTGAAGCTGAAATTCGAGGAGAGTATCCAAAAGCCTTTCTGCATAACGTCTATTCTGGATGAGATCGACTAAAAAGTTATCCATACCACGAAGATACCACGCCGGTTCAAAAAGTGCAGGACTTAGAGGATCCCCAACTATAGCATAATTGGTACAACGATAGAGGGTTTCACATTTTTCTCGCAAACCATAGAACAAGTCTTTTCTTCTTGGTTCAGGCCATTGAAATCGTTCTATCTCCTTAAGAGTACCCTCTTTAAGGGGGTGTTCTACAATATCATAATAAAAACCATTTGAGGAAAGTCTCCTCCGTATACCCCACTCGTCCACATATTCTTCCTCCAAATCCTCCTGGCCAGGCAAAACCGGCCTTACATATCTTGTATCAATATGAAGTCTTATTAGGATTTCCTCCGGTGGTTCAACAAGCTGAAGAGGTTTTACTATTACTTTTAATTCTTGTTCTATCCCCAGAAACTCACACAACCTCGCTGCGAAGGCGCGTGTTAAACCGGTAACACTTCCACCCAGATCCAAGGGAACTCTATCGGGAGCATTTCTATTTATAGCCATCCACAATCTCTCTCGACCCGTCATCCTTTATTCTCCTTTTGGAGCAACGAATTTGAGATAGAGGATCCCTATCGTCGAAAGAATGAGAACTATAAAGACCGAAATGGCAGAACCCTCTCCCAAACGAAAGACCTTAAAAGCCGTCCTATAAACGAGAACAGGCAATGTCTGTGTTGCAGTTCCCGGCCCTCCCTGGGTGGTAAGCCAAATCAAGTCAAAGGTATTAAAGTTCCAAGCAAACGCCAGAAAACCGACAAACCATATCATCGATCCAAGAAGAGGAAATGTAACATATCTAAATTGTTGGAATCCCCTAGCCCCATCCACTGCAGCAGCTTCAAACACACTTTCGGGAATTGTTTGAAGAGCAGCCAGGATAAGCAAGGTCCCAAAGGGTATGAATTTCCAAGAATTAAGCAAAATTAAAAAGGGCATAGCCGTAGAAGGGGTACCGAGGAAATGGATCTGGTGTTGAAGAATTCCCAAAGAAAATAGGATTTCATTTATAATGCCTATTTTTGGCAACAACATCCATCTCATGCAAACCGCAACTGCTACTGCAGGAGCAATCCATGGCAGCATGACCAAGGATCTTGCCAGATCCACTCCTCTGATTTTTTCATTTAGAAGCAAGGCGATCCCCAAAGGAACAATAAGCTGGATTACAAGATTGCCCATTGCCCACAAGAAACTTTTACTCAGCGACTCCCGGAAGGTTACGCTTTTGAGGAGTTCGGTAAAATTGCGAAGACCTATATATTTTGCTGCAGCTTCACCGAAGGATACCTCATGAAAGGCCAAGAAAAAGGTCAATACACATGGGTAAGCAAAGACAAAGAGAAGTAAAGCCAGAAGGGGAACAATTGGTAGATATTGCTTGGCTTCCTTCACAGGCGTTCTTGGCATCCACGTCCCCCCTCCCCCGGTGGGTGAACGTTCACCCACCGGGGGAACCACTGTACTACTACCCTACTTGGTTACAGGCATGGAGTACTTCTCCATCTCTTTGTGACCCCACGCCACTGCCTCTTCAACACTCATCTGACCACTGACTACTTTGTTCACAACCTCTGCCAGTACGTCAGCACCGGTTATATCTCCTATGCCCAGATTAACCCACTTTCCGTACTCAAAACCATAGAGAGTCGCATACTCTTGTAGAGCCTCAAAAGCTACCTTGTGAACATTCTCGAATCTTTTGACTATTGGATTATTCCAATACTCTTTTGCCTGAGAAGCAATCACCGTGGTGGGGAAGAATCCTCCCGGTTCCTGTTCTGCAGTTAAAATGGCGTTGATTTCTGGACGCATCATAAATCTTATGAGATCCTTAACTGCATTCACATGTCTTTCTCCCTTCCCAAGAGTTTGCTTATAAATATGAACCTCGTTCGGATATGTTATGGTACCCCGTTCCTTTCTGTCCTTGTAATAAGGGATGTGGGCTGCACCATAATCACTACTGTCGAACTCTTCATGAAATCTCTTTTGTACCGACGGGAAATAAGGAGACATTGCAATAGTCCCCGCTGCTATATTGAGCTCGATTTCTCCCCAGGACCACGCTTCAGCTCCTGGAGGGTTATATTGAAAGAGCTCTTTGTAAAGCTTTATAGCCTCGATTGTCTTGGGATTATTAAAAATAACTCTTCCATTCTCATCGAAGAATCTTGCTCCAACACTTGCAAGGAAGATATACGCTTGTTCACTAGTCATAAGATTCTTTGCTCCTCCAATTCCTATCCCATACACTTCTCCCTGAGAGGCTTCCGTGATTTTCTTAGCGTAGTCTAGTGCTTCATCCCAAGTCTTCGGAGGTTCTTCGATTCCCACGTATTCCTTAAGAAAACTGGGACGATAAGTCAGAAGCATGATCATGGTCCACACCGGTACTCCCCAATATTCTCCTTCATGAAGATACATATCTCTCTGCTTTGGAAAGAACTGGTACTTTTCGTCTATTTCTTTCACCAGATCAGACACCGGGACAACCGCTCCAGCCTTGTACACGGTAAGCAAAAGATCAGGTATCGAAAATTGGAAATCTGGCAAGGTCCCTGCTTCGATGGCAGAAAGTGTTTTGACCCAAGCGTCCCCCCACATAACAACTTCCTGGGTAACCTTTACGCCAGGGTTTTCTTGCATGAAGAGATCTAATACCTTTTGAAAAGCAGCAACACGGTGGGCTGGTGCTTCGTGGTGCCAGAAAGTAATCTCAATGGTTTCTTGTGCCCAGGAGGAGGTAACAAGGAGAAGGGAACACAATAAAACTACACTAATCAACAGCCCATTACGCATCTTTAACCCCCCTTTTCGTTTTTCAACCCTGACATCTCTGTACCAGGGTTGTTTTAACCCATGATATGCATGGGAATACACCCGAAACATAAAGGACACACTTACAGGTTTTTAATTCTATAATAGTACTCTTCCTGATACTTGGCGTTCGCCTCATCCCCACCTACTCTATTAGCACTCATCCAAACGGGTGGCTTAAATCCTCTGCTAAGCATGTATTTGCAGGCTTCAATTTCTATCCTTCTCACTATATAAGAGTCGGTTACTTGCGATATAGGAGCTATAGGCCGGTCAAAACCCTCAAGCTCGATGACAGCATCACCCACAGGATTATAATCGTCAATGAAGAGATCCACGATGTCCATAAGGTTTTTCCTGCTCGGATGACGGGTGTGGTGATCGAGGGGAATTTCTTTCTGCCAAGGCGACCCTCCTACCCCTATGACATACGCGCCTTTCGCTTTACACTCCAAGGCTGCATCGATAGTAGCAGCATTGACACCAATATTGTTAAAGACAATCGCTACATCCCCTTCCCCTACCCTATAGTAATCTATAACCCGATTCATGTAACCTGGACAACGTTCGATACGCATACCATGAAGAGCACCACACGCCCCATACAAAGCTCCAATTGGGACTATAAAATTGACTGGCACGAGACCACCTGCCCTATAGAACATGTCATACGCTGGGAGGCAGGTATGCCCACCAGTACCGATAGCATGAACAAGTTTTCCTGCCATAATTGCATCGCCGATCACTTGGCCTGCCTTTTCAAAGTTCTTTGCCTGTTCTCTCTCAATTTTCTGAAGAAACTCGATACAAATCTCAAGAAATGGCTTTTGAGTACTCACGAGCACCCTCCTTTCTTAGAGTACTTTGCATATACAGGATATAACAGGTTATAATAAGTGTCAAGACTAAACAAAGTAACCTGACAGGAATAAGGGGGTTTGACAATGAAAGAGAGCAATAAATTCTTCTTCTACGATCTCTGGAAAGGGGAGCGATCGCTAAATATTGAGACGATTTTCCCATCCTGGTCGAACAGTAAAGAAGTTGTGGTTATCTTTTCTCCTCACGATGATGACGCCCTACTTGGAGCAGGATATCTACTCCAAGCAGCTCAGCACTTTGGTGCAGAAATCTATGTGATTATAGCTTGTAATGGCTGTGGGGGTTATACAACTCTGCAAGAAAAGGAAGACATCGTAGAGGTAAGGAAAGAAGAAACTAAAAGAGCCTACTCCAAGGTTGGCATTCCTGAAGACCATATCATAAGATTTGATTTTCCAGATTTTAGTTTGAAGCCGTATATTGGGTGGAAAATGCCTTGGGATGGAACCGGCACTATGGAGAGAACCCTGAAAACCCTCCGAAATGTTCAGGCTACAAGATTGCTCTTGCCCAACCCTTACCATGAACACATTGACCATGAGGCAACCCATATCATAGGAGCGTGGGACGGTCCCCAAGCAGGTGATCCTATCATGCCTGATTACGGTCAGCTACAATCCCCCATCAAGAGCTATCTTGAGTATTCTGTGTGGGGCAAATTCTCGCCTCTACACGCTCTCGCCTCAAAACGGGATCCCGATGTCAACGCCAATAAGGCTATTGGAGTATCGCAGGAAGTAGAAAAAACAGTGATTAGTGCCCTTGTTGAATACAAGAGTCAAGCCAGGATTATTTCTAACCTACTAGAACAGCGACGGGAGAGGAGGGCTGAGGAAGACCTCTTTGTTGAATTTTATCTCTCTTTTGAGGCTCGGCCAAAATTTGACTACTCTTCACATGTGAAGCTAATTCAAGCGATAAATGAGAAACATCTTTTAAGCAAAGCTTCTTCATAGTAGCGTCAGAAATCATGGTTACCTGTAAGAGCAAATGCCGTACAATCCTATCACGGAACTCGTGTGCTTAGAGGAGAAGGACCCTGTAAAAACGTCAAACCCTTGCTTCTTCATCTCTTTTCCGGTAGTATAGATTTGGTGACGGGTATGAAGGTTAAGGTGATAGATATCGAAACCTTTGGAAATGTAGAGGGTTTACGCTATCTCGATTACAAGTACCTTAAGACACGAACCAAGAGAGAGCAGACAGACGAAGAGGTGGAAGAGGGTCTTTCACTCAATCCTTACTTTCTCAACATCATCTCTGCAGCCATAACCCATGTAGAAGATGGAGAGATCACAAAAGCTTCTGTGTATTTTCTCTCTGATCTGGCCGAGGAAGGGATGGAAAAGATTGGGTCTGTGGAGGTGTCCTACTCTCCAATATGTTGCCCATCGGTATACCGCGACCTCTTCGAAGGAGAAGGGCTCCTCCTTGAGAATTTCTGGGGAGAAATTGAAGGAGCCGAGCGTATCGTCACCTATAATGGAAGGGCCTTTGATATTCCGGTTCTGCGTCTTCGGAGTATGCTCCACGACCTTGAGATTCCCCAAAGCATTGCCAATTTTCGCCCCTCTCGGGGAGACGACTTCCATCTTGACCTCATGGACTTCCTCTCCTTGCAGAACAGTGAGCACAGGTACACCCTGGAGTTTGTGTGTCGCAAATTCGGCATAGGACCTGGAAAGCAAGGAATGGACGGTTCAAAAGTCGGATCTGCCTTTCTCGAAGGGCAGTTCTTTGAGATTGCCGAATACAATGCGCGGGATACCATCATGACTGCAGAGCTTTACCTGCGCCTGGAAAAATACATCTTCCCAGAAGGTAGAACTCCCGAACTCCCTGCCACGGAGAAGCAGTTATCGTATCTTGCTGACCTTCTCGTACAACAGAATTTCCTGTGGGATAAAAGCACGGTGAAGGGAATCCTTTCTTACCTTTGCGAGAAGGGTATCCTTACAAGGAGCGAAGCCACTTCCCTCATCGGTTGGCTCAAGGAGGAAGAACAATGACAAAATCTTTCATCCGCTGGCGAGGATTTGTAACCCTTCTCATGCTTTTTTGGCTCTTTTTCATGGTCATAACGGGAAGTGTTTTGCTTGTAGCCGGTCGAGGGGCTTCCATAAACCCCCGACTCTGGGGTGTCACTTACATCCTCCATCCTCTTTTCGGTTTCGTCATGCTTGTTTTAGGGCTTTTCCACTTAGGATTCAACCTGACGCTTTTTCAGAACGATATCAAGATGCTCCTTAAGAAGTCCCCGAAGGGGGAGAAGAGGTAGGATAGAGTACCCCTATTCACTACTCTCAAAAAAGGCCTGCACTTTCTCGAGCCATTCCCTTATTGGAACCTTCTGAGGGCACTTTTCTTCACATGTACCGCACTTACTGCAGCTCCCAGGCCGCTCGGTCTCTTTGAGAAAAGCAAAATAAGTTCTTTCTGCCCCCACCCTGTCCCCAAACTGGGCAACCTGGTTGTAAAGCCCAAAAAGCATGGGGATGTTTACCCCCTGTGGGCAGGGAACACAGTAGTGGCAGGTCGTACAAGGAATGGGGGCAGCTCTTTTAAAGATCCTCCGTACATCCTCAAAAGCTTGCAGCTCTTCTTCCGTAAGCATTCCCTCTTTAGCACTGTCGGCAAGAGAGACATTTTCCTGAACATCCCTCATAGTATTCATACCGCTCAGGACTGTGGTTACTTCCTTCTGGTTCCAAAGCCAGAGGAGTGCCCAGGCAGCCGGGCTTCTCTGGGGATTAACCTGGGCAAAACGACTGGAGGCTTCTTCAGGAACCCTTGCAAGATACCCTCCTTTCAAGGGCTCCATGACGACCACAGCTAAACCTTTCGATGCAGCGTAGCGCAACCCCTCTTTCCCCGCTTGAAAGTCTACATCAAGGTAGTTGTACTGCATCTGGCAGAACGTCCAGGGATAGGCATCAATGATGCGCTTGAAGGTGAGCACATCATCATGGAAAGAAAAACCCAGATATCCTATGTCCCCCTTTCTTTGTGCCCTCTCGGCCCACTCCAGAACCTTACATCGGAGTACAGTCTCCCATCGGGTTTTATCAAGGGCGTGGAGCAGATAGAAATCAATATGGTCAGTGTTAAGCCGCTCGAGCTGTTCCTTAAAGTATCTTTCGGGGTCATTCTCAGAGTGGATAAGCCATATAGGGAGTTTAGTAGCAATCCTCACTCTCTGGCGATAACCCTCCTTTAGGGCTTTGCCCACAAGGACCTCGCTCTTCCCCCCATGGTAAGGGTAGGCAGTATCTACGTAGTTCACTCCATGGTCAACAGCATAGTGGATCATCGCCAGGGCTTTTTCCTCGTCAATCTCTGTTTCATCGTTCTTGTCCTTGAGCGGCAACCTCATAGCACCAAATCCAAGGATGGAAACCCGAAAGTCGAGAGCACCAAACTTCCGATACTGCATGGTCATACCCCCTGTGCCACTTGTTCAACAAGGATTGGCCACATTACAAAGTAAATAAAGCCCGACCCACCCTACCAACACGAAAGCACCCGGCTTCTCTTTGAATTATAAACCACCTTGAGGAGATTTCAGCCTATCTGCAGGGTGACAAATTTCCCCTTTTTCAGGTACAATAAAAATGGAGAGGTGGCCGAGCTGGACGAAGGCGCTCGACTCGAAATCGAGTAGGCAAGTGAGAGCTTGCCTCGTGGGTTCGAATCCCACCCTCTCCGCCAGAATTACTCGTTTTTCCAGACTACCTTCTCTGCTTCGATGAAAAGACTCTCTTGGTCTTCCTCAAGCGCTTCTTTATCCTGGACGCTAAGGACAAGAGGAAGGTACTTTTCTTGCTCGAAAAGACCATGCAGCACCTTTTGGCCGTCCTTTTGGATCTCTATCCACAGAGCCTTTTTACCAAAGCGAGTCTCTGAAGAAGGAATAGTGATAACAGTTTCCTTTCCCTCGCTCTCCTCTCGCCACTCGAACCCCTCTTCCAGTTCCTTCCCGGAGAGAAGAGCAGGCAAAAGGAGCACCTGCGAAACCGAAAGGACACCCAAAACTTTGCCCAGAGAGGGGTTAGAAATCAAAAGCGAGCCAAAAATGTCTCCCAAATCATCCTTTGCTACTGTGAAGGTAGAGGAGAAGCTATCGTTCCCCAAAGAGAAGTCGACTTTTACCTCATACTTCTCCCCGGTCTCGGGACTTATCCAGAGAAAGAGATGGCCTTCCTGTACTCCGCTTTCCGCCTCTATCCGCAGCCTGTAACGCACCTCGCTAATATCTTCAAGATTCATACAGGACGCAAGGAAAAAGAGGCAAAAAACCAAGGCTAAAAGCAAAAATCCTCTCCTTGACATTGTCAACACGTGCTTCACCCCCTTATAGGAAAGACCCTATCATACAGGGGATGGAAGCACAATCCTTCACGTCCGTTTTCTTCGGAAATATTTCTGGAGAAGCCCGCCGCTTTCTTCGGCACACACCCCACCTTTTGTTTCCACTCTGTGGGGAAAAAGACCGGGAAGAAAAACGTTGAGCACGCTCCCAGCCACTCCTCCCTTGGGATCGAAGGCTCCAAAGACCAGTCGGGCAATTCGAGCCTGAATGATGGCCCCCGCACACATGAGACAAGGCTCAAGAGTCACATATATTGTGCATCCCTCAAGGCGCCAGTCCCCCAAAACTCTTTGTGCTCCCCGTATGGCTTCAATCTCGGCATGAGAGAGGACGTCATTGGCGCATTCCCTCCGATTTCGCCCCAGGGCCAGAACAATTCCCTCCTTCACGATGCAGGCCCCCACTGGAACCTCGTCGTCCTCGCTGGCCTTTTCCGCCTCTCGAAGGGCCAGGCGCATAAAAAACTCGTCGTCCCTCATCCCTTTTCCCGGAATACCCAGAGCCTGTTCCCCAAAAAGTTTACCAAGAGTGACCCCAGGGTCGCCACGGCTTTGCTCTCTGCTGCCCCCCACGCTCTCTTTCCTCGCACGATGTAGAGAATCGCCAAAGCCATTCCCATGGATATCAGGTTCACAACTACAAACTTTGCCACCTCCCAGAAATGAATCTTCTTCCGACTCTCAAAGGTCCAGAATTTGTTGAAGAGGTAGCTATTCGTCATTCCACAGGAGTAAGAAATAACCTGAGAGATAGAGTACACAAGGTGCAAGTACCCATGAAGGAACATGAATACCCCGAAGTCGATGACAGTATTCATAACCCCCACAAGGGTAAACTTCCCGAATTGCCAGAGATCACGCCTTGTGGCAAGAATGTTTTTCATCAGAGTTTTCAAACCCCCGTGCCCTACTCACTATATACAATGGACGATTCTTTGCTTCATCGTAGACACGCCCTACATACTCTCCCATGACCCCAAGAAGAATAAGGATGACCCCGTTGAAAAAGAGGTTGATGACCATGATTGAAGCCCATCCGGGGACAGTGCTCTTACCAAGGAATTTGGCAATCACAATGTAGAGAAGGTACACAAAGCTCGCAAGGGATAGTACAAAACCGAGGTAGGCAGAAACCTTGAGGGGCTTGTTTGAAAAAGAGGTGATCCCATCCCAGGCGAGTTTGAGCATCTTCCGCAGGGGGTACTTTGTGGTTCCCGCAAATCGCTTGTGGCGCACGTACTCCAGAGGTGTCTGACGAAACCCTACCCAGCTCACTAATCCCCGGACAAAGCGGTTTTTCTCTCGCAGCAGTCTCATAACCTCAGCCACTTTCCGGTCGACCAGGCGAAAGTCTCCGGTATCAAGAGGAATGTCAATGTCAGTCATTTTCCGCAGGAAACGATAGAAGAGCGAGGCCGTAAGGCGTTTGAAAAAGGGTTCACCCTCCCGCACTACCCTCTTCCCATAGACCACTTCGTATCCTTCCTGCCACTTAGCAATCATCTTTGGGATGACCTCCGGGGGATCTTGTAGATCGGCATCGATGACAACGATAGCCTCTCCTCGAGCGTAATCCATTCCGGCCGTTATAGCTGCTTGATGACCAAAGTTTCGAGAAAAGTGGATTACTCGAACCCGGGAGTCCCTCTCGGCAAAATCGTCAAGGATTTTTGGGCTTCTGTCCTCGCTTCCATCATCAACAAAGATGAGCTCATAAGGTACAGAAAGCCTCTCCATAACTTCGGTGAGGCGTCCGTAAGTTACGGGAAGAACCTCTTCTTCATTGAACACCGGAATAACCACCGAAAAACGTACCTCACTCATCCCTTACTCTCCCCCCATAAAAAAGGTCCAGCTTGGGAACCAGCGCAGAAACTTTGCCACATAGGCCTTACTCACCATTTCCCCCGAAAGAATGGGATAAAAGAGCACAAAAAGTCCCATCGCTACCAAAAGGAAAACCCACCTCCATATCCTGAGGGAGGGGTTGTCTTTCTCAAGCCGGGCAAAAAATATCCCAAGAAGGAGGATTAAGAACGGTACACATCCGTAGTAATGGTAAATAAAGGTGATGCGGGGAACAAGCATCCAGGGAACGTACTGTGAGAAGAAACCAACCAAAAGCCAGGGAACGCCTTTAACCCTCCAGAAAGAGGGAGTAAAGAGAGAGAAAAGCACCGTTATGCCCCCAAGCCACCAGATTGCCGGATTCCCCATAGACACAATGCTTGAGATATACCCCCGGGGAAGCCCTTCTCCTTTATAGAGCCAGATGGGCCGGGCCACAACCGGCCACTCCCACCAGGGAGAGGCAAAAGGATGAGTGGCTTTAAGATCTCGATGGTAATGGTACATGGCAAGCTGGTAACGGAAGACGTTCGAGGGGCCGTAGCCGGGAACAAGGAGATAGGGAACGTAGGAGAGGAAGTACACCACAAAAGGTACGATAAAGAAAAAGAAGACGCACCAAGGTAAAACCCGACGCCCGAAATGCTTCAAGTGCATGGGATCCTTCTTCCACCGCAAGAAATGATGAGCCAGGAAAAGAACGGCCATTCCAATCCCAGCGTACATTGCCGTCCATTTTGTAGCCGCCCCACACCCGAAAAACAACCCGGAGAGAAAGAGATAGAGTAGCCCTCTTCGATCCTCTTGAGCATGGAGGAAATAACGAAAGAGAAAATAGAAGGAAAGAAGGATAAAGAAAACCACATATGTGTCGATGGTGGCAATTCGGGCCTGTACAAAACGCATGAATTCGAGGGCAAACAAAGCAGTGACAAAGAGGGCATACTTATCTTCCAGAAAAAGCCTTCCTAAGGCAAACATGAGAGGGAGAAGGAGGACTCCGAAGACCACCCCCATGATGCGCCACCCAAAGGGATTCATTCCAAAAAGGGCTATCCCCAGGGCAATGACGACTTTCCCAAGAGGTGGGTGTGTCCACTCATAGGGGGGAAGATGATGCAAATGCTCAAAGGCCGTACGGGCATGGTAAATCTCGTCAAAATATGTCCCGTTGAGGTAAGAACGTTCAAAGGAAACCCTGTCTTGCTCGTCAAAGAGTCTCTCGTATCCTGGAGAGGCAGAGAGGGGCTCCGCCAAAACCACAGAAATGGGAATTGTGCTCCTCAAGGAAAAAAATGCCATTTCAGCAAGCATCCCTGGTTTCTCAAAAGTTACCTTGAAGTACCGCCCCTGCCAAGCCCCATCTACATACTCCCACCGGAAGACCCACTCAGGTTTCAAAGTCGGCCCCTCTTGCCAGGTGGAACCATCTTCGGAGTAATCGATCTTGAGGACCATGTTTTGCATAACCCCGGTGAAACAGGAAATACGACCTACAGGATAGGTCGCTCCAAGGTCAAAAATTAGGGTTTCTCCAGGTTCCTTAGGTTCCCAGTAAGTTTCAGGAACCTTCAAAGACCCCAGATGATGCAAAGAAAGGACCAAAGAAAAAGCCATAACGGAGAGCAGTACAATGATGTTCTGCAAGCGATTCATCCTGCCACCTCTTTCCTGAAGCGTCTCTCTCGAAAGATGTACCAGAGAAAAAAGACCCAAAGCCCAAGATTTGCCGCTGATGTAGCGATAAGGCGCCAGTCAAAGCGAGGAAAATGGTACTTGCCAAAAAAGCTGTAAAGGAGGATAAGTCCCACGTTGACGAAGAACGTCCCACTCAAACCCAGAAAAATCCCCAAAGTCTCTCTTCGAGGATGAAAGGTATACAGCAAAAGGGCGAAGGCCAAAGCCGGGAAAAGGTACCGTTCGTGCATCCGGTGAACAAAAAGGAAGGTAGAAAAAGCCAGAAAGAGCGCTACAACAGGGAACCTCTTTTTTCTATCCCCTTGAAAAAAGAGGAAGGCAGAAAACACTACAATCCCCACAACAGCAACATATCCCCACTCCCGAAAGGAGAGGAAAAGAACCCTTTGTGTATCGGGAACCCAGTTTCCTCCAAGAAGGGCAAAGGAATTAAAGGCGTTAAGGGTAGCATATTTGTACGTTCCCAGAGCCCCGCGATAAATCCGAAAGACGGCAGGGAGAGAAAAGGGGAGGGAGAGGATAAGAAGTGTTCCCATTCCCACAAGGAGGCTGCGTAAAAAGACTGTAAGGCTTTTCCGCTCGAAGAAGGTAAAAAGCCAGAGAGGGGTAAAAACAAGAGTTTGGGGTTTCACAAGAAGAGACAAGGCGAAAAAGAAAGAAGAGAGTTCGGGTTTCCCCTCCACGAGTAGGAGCACCCCCACAAAAAGTGGAAAAACAAATATCGAGTCCACCTGCCCCCAGAGAGCCGAGTCGAGAATAATCGCCGGATTAAGAGCAAAAAGTGCAGCGACAGTCAAGGCCTTTTCTTCTCCAAGGCGCTCTTTTCCCACACAGAAGAAGAGAAAAGCTAAGGCAAGATCAGCTATAATCGCGGGTAACTTAAGAAAAAGAATGAGAAGGGGAGAACCATCGGCAATCTCTAAAAAACTCTTCAAATACCCAAGAAGCGCCAAGACGTAGAGATACCCTGGGGGATAGTCGACATACGTGCCGCCGAAGTACATGCGAAAAAGGCCCGCGTCTTTCGCCTGTTTGGCCCACCCAGCAAAACAGGCCATGTCGGGCGGGAAGCCGTAGACTACCATTGCAAAGGCTGCACGTACTGCTAAGGCTACTAAAAGAAGAATCCAAATCTCCCTTGACGGTTTCATTGCAACCCCTATTCTTTATTGTACCAGAAGCCTGGAAAGAAAAAGAACCAACTGTAGCACATCTCTTTTTAAAAAGACAGGACGAACCTCGGAAAAACGGAGGGTTCCCCTTCCTTCCAATGCCTTGCCTGCAAACACGGGAAACATTTATGAAGCTCCAAAGATATGCCTGAATCACCCAGCATCAGCAAGAACACCTCAACGGCAAAGGGTGTTCACCAGATTGAGAGGGAAAGAATCTCCAAAGGCAGAACCATAGTCGTAGTCAATGTCCTCAGAACCTATAACAAGCACTGGTTTCACAAAAAGGCTGCAAATATCGACGAACCCTCAAAAAAATGTAAGCACCATGCCGGTAAAAAAAATCGGCCCTCCGGGCTCTCAGAATCAGAGGGCTGCAACCAGAAGCACAAGGGTAGGGCGTATAAACACTTAAAGTTTCAAAATTGTCTCGTCCACACTCATCCCTGCAGTCCAGCCACCGTCAACGAGGATATTCACGCCTGTGATATAACTCGACCGGGGAGAGACAAGAAAAAGCACAACCTCTGCAACTTCTTCAGGAGTCCCCGGCCGACCAAGGGGTGTACGAGTTCTGATAATCTCATCCCAGAGAGGGTGAGACAATACTCTCTCCACCATAGGGGTCTTAATAAAAGCAGGAGAAACAGCATTGACTCGCACTCCGTATTCTGCCCACTCTACAGCCAAGGCCTTAGTGAGTTGCCGAACCCCTCCTTTTGTGGCGGCATAAACCGCCCGTCCGGATAAAACCTCCTCACTCTGAAGAGAGGCAATGTTGACAATGGCACCACTTCTCTGGGCAATCATTCTTTTGCCCACCTCAAGACAGGTAAAAAACACTCCCTTGAGATTCACATCGACTATAAACTGCCACTCTTCTTCGGTGTATTCGAGCGCCGGTTTCCGTATATTCACTCCTGCACTGTTCACGAGAATATCAATTCGCCCGAATTGATTGACAACCTTCTCTACAAGCTTTTTGATGTCCTGAACCCTTGAAACGTCTACAGGGAGGGCCACTACTTTATATCCTTCCCGGCACAGCTCATCGGCGTACCCTTTCCCCTCCAATTCATTTCGATTGGCAATCACACATGTTGCCCCCTCTTCACACAATCTGTGCACGATAGCCCGCCCGATGCCTCTGCTACCACCGGTAACAACGGCGATTTTGTCCTGTAGCTCGGCCATAAGACTGACCTCCCAGAAACGTCTAAATTGTCGGTAGAGTGTCCCCACCACAATCGATAATGCCAACTCTGGCCTCTCTGCCCTGGGTTTTCAGGGCAATCTCAAGCGCTTCCTGAACTGTCCCCGCATGCCTGAAACCAAGTGCCTCCTTGTCCTCTAAGCTCAGACCATCGGAGACACAGATGACCTCTCGGGAATGTTCCATAATTTTTGCGTGCAGAAGAAGTGTAGCCGCGCAGACAAGGTCTTCAAAGGCTCCTTCCTGGACCATCTTTCTCAACTTCCAATAGGGAAGGGTGGCAAACTTTTTAAGATCGGAATGCACCGGAGAAATTCCCTCAGGGAAGGGAGCAACAAGTATTGAGCTTCCTCCCTTTTTAAGGCCCTTTTGGGCATAAGAAAGAGGTTTTATTCCCTGCCAATAGTCGATATCTGCCGGATAAGCGCTCACCATAACGATATCGGCAAGGGCGGGAATCTTTCGTTCATACACTTTCTTAGCCACTTCCACTCCTTTTCGGTGGGCCATAACAGGATCCCCTGCCACAGCCTGCAGGATCTCACCTTTATCATTCACAACTACGTTGACTATGAAGCGCAGTCCTACGGCTTCGGCCACCATTTCAATCTCACGCCGTACATCGTTTTCCACCTGACCGGCAATCGAAAGATAAAGGTCCTTCTCCATAGGAAGGATGTGAGTTTTCCCTGTGGTCTCCCAGGAACATATCCCCGGCTGTATCGCCTTTCCTCCCCCACCATATCCCGCGTAGCAGTGGGGAACGATGCTTCCTACGGCTATGAGAAAATCGGCCTCCAGCGCAAGCTTATTGACCTCGATGGGAACTCCCCCAGGCGTGGAACCCATTCGTGCAAGATTTTGTGGTTCTTTCCACTCGTGGTTGAGAATCAAAACTCGTTCCGTTGTTTCCCTTCCAAAACACTTCTCAATCTCTTCCTGTGTCATGTACCTGTGGGTACCCAAACCGATAAGAACGGTGATGTCCTTGTCGGAGACACCACCTCTATTGAGCTCGTCGAGGAGCACAGGAAAAATCTTTTCCCGAGGAGTAGCCCTAGTGAGATCGTCCCCAACAATGACGACCTTCATGCCCTTCTTTACCTCTTCACGAAGAGGAGAGGCAAAGATGGGACGTTGCAGTGACTCCTGTATGGCCTTCCTCTCCTCAATAACGCCGGGAATGTCTCGGGGCTTTATGGCGTAAAGGAAATTCTTTTCAGGTATTTCCAGGGGAATCCTGTTCACGCCGTAAGTTAAAGCCACCTTTACTTTTTCCACGCTACTCACCGTCTCCAAAACACGGATTCAGAAGTTGAGTACTCGTTTTGCCATTTCCACACATCCCCATATAGAACAATCTTCTTTGACCTCTATGGAAAAATCTCGAAAAACTCTCCTTTTGTAATCCACTAAAGCCTTAACTCCCCCTCCAGTAAGGATAAGGGTTCGTGAAAGAGGAAGGCGTTCTGCCATCATGGCCAGGGTCTTTTTCATTCTGTTGACCATGGCCTCCACAAGGGCATAAAGACAATCCTCACGAGTAGCACTCAAGGTAAGTCCAAAGAGTGCTCCTGTGCGCTGGCGCAGATCCGTTCTATCACCCGTAAGATAGGGTACAAAACGTACCTTGTTTCCTTGGCCCTCGAGTACTCTCTGGAGATAGGAGGTATAGAACTCTTCTCTCGTCATTTCCCTACAAAATTGTTCGAAAAACCAATCGAGAGCAAACCCTCCAACGACAATGTCGTACACGAGCCATCTCCCTGGCAGGGGATGGGTCCTCAAGTAGTACTTCTCATGAGGAAGAGGCCGATCAAGACATACGGTTATAAGTTCTGAACTCCCCGAAATGTTCAAAATTTGCCCGCTCTCCAAAAGGCCCGCTCCCAGGGCCGCAGCAGAAGTATCATTCGAGCCCATAAGCATAGGTGTCCCCGAGGGTATACCCGTGGCCCGAGCCGCCTCCTTCGTAACCTCACCAACAACTTCAAGACAAGAAAAGACCGGGGGTAGTTTCTCAGGGGGAATTCCCAGTTCGCGAGCGATGGATTCACACCATCCCGACCTCCCCACGGTGTCATAAAGACCAGTGATAGAAGCGTTGGTAGGATCAATAGCCCAGTGGCCCGTGAGTCTTTTGAAGAGGAAGGTGTTGAGGTGGCCGAATCGAAAGGCTCTGCGAAAGATTTCTCCCTTTTCCTCCTTCAACCAGAGAAGGCTGGTTACGGATATCCCTCCCGGATAAGGGATGTTCCCAGAAGTTCCCAAAAACCTTTCTTTCCCTATAATAGAGAGTGCTTTCCTTGCTTGCTTAACGCTCCTTCGGTCCCAGTGGATGATGGCCGGATAGAGAGGATTGCCCTCCTCGTCCATAGCAATGAGAGCAGGACTGAAAACACAGGGCACGACAAGCTCTAAACCCCTAAAGCACCCCCCCTCTTGAAACCTCCGTGTAACAGCCGCAAGGGCATTCCATACCTTTTCCACATCGATTTGCATTTTAAGGCCTTCGGCTTCATAAGCGTACTCTACCCTTTCCTTCGCCACAGGCACAAAATGTTTGTCAAAAACAGCCGCTTTCAATGAGGAAGTACCGACGTCGAGAACGAGTACACGGCCCATTGCTCGGCCTCCTCCGGTTTCATTTCGGCAGACCAAAGATGAGATTAGGCAAGAAGGTAACAACCTGGGGGAATACCGTAATTATAGCCAGAGCCACAAGAAGGGGAATAAAGAATGGAAGGGAGGACCTGGCAATGCGTAAAGGAGAGAGTCCGGTAATTTTACTCAGGATGAAGAGATTCATCCCATAGGGAGGCGTAAGGAGCCCAATCATGAGGTTCAAGACCATGATCAGCCCAAAGTGGACAGGGTCAATGCCCACCTTGGTGATCAGGGGCGCAAGAATAGGCACAAGAATACATATAGCAGCTGTGGTATCCATAAAGCAACCAATGATGAGCAGAAAAAGGTTCAAAATAAGGAGTACAACCAGAGGATTGGTGCTCACACCGGTGAAGGCCTCAAGGAGAATAATGGGGACACGACTGCGAATAAGGACCCATCCGTAAAACATGGCACACGCTATGATGAATGTAATGATTGCCGTTTCCACTGCGGTTTCCTTGAGAAGTCTCCAGAAATCCGATATGGTGATCTCACGGTACACAAAGAAGCTCAGAATGAAAGCATAGAGAACGGCAATCGCCGCCGCCTCGGTAGGAGTGAACATACCGCTTAGCATTCCACCAATGAGGATAAAGGGGGTTAGTCCGGGACCAATGGCTTCCTTCAGGCCCGCCCATAGCTCTTTTCTTGAAGCCTTTTTGCTTACAGGGTAACCTCTTCTCAAAGCGTAAAAAGCCACCATAGCCATAAGAAGAAGGCCAACCAAAACGCCCGGAATGATTCCCCCGATGAGCAGCCTCCCAATCGAGGCATTAGCAAGAATCCCGTAAATTACGAGGGGAACACTCGGGGGAATAATCGGCCCAACGGTAGAAGAAGCACCGGTGATTGCAGCAGAAAAGTCATCGTCATAGCCTGCATCTCTCATGGCCTTGATCTCAACAATTCCCAGACCGGCAGTGTCGGCAACGGCAAGACCGCTTGTACCGGCAAAAATCATACTTGCCAAGACGTTAACCTGGCCAAGCCCCCCTCTCCAGTGCCCCACAAAAAGGTTTGCAAAACGAAAAATACGATTCGTGATTCCACCAGTATTCATGAGCTTTCCTACAAGGATAAAAAGCGGGATAGCCAGAATAACGAAGTTATTCACTCCATAGAAAAGTCTCTGAGCTATAATTCCGACATTTACCGAAGTCCCCCAGGTGAGTATCATGCAAACAAGCCCGGTTATACCCAGAGCAAAAGCGAGAGGTAATCCCGTAAGAAAAAGGAAAATCAAAACTCCAACGAAAAGCACAAATTGCAGCACTTGTCATCCCTCCTCACTTTTCTTTCGTTTCTTGGGAAATATGCTCTGGGTATTTAAGTTCCCTTAAGACCTCTGCCGTCCACAGTACAAGGTACAATACCATAAGCCCGCATCCCAGAGGCACAAAGATGTAGACCCTTCCCACAGTGAGCCAACTGATGCCTGAGCCCACAGGCGTTCTCCAGGTAACGCGCATCATTGTCGTACTTCCAACAATTACGACTGCCAGAAAAAACCCCATGATCGCAATGAATACCAGGCGAAGAAAAAGTCGAACCCGCGGAGAAACCCTATCAATCAGGATGGGTATGGTGATATGCTCCCTACGGCGCATGGCAATAGCAGCACCCCAGAAGGTTACAAAAATTAAAAGAAAGCGTGCCATCTCTTCCGTCCAGGCAAATGAAACCACCCTCATAAGGTTAACAAAGTAGCGGACGAAAACCTGCAAAAGAACACAAAACACCATGAAGGCAAGAGCTATACCTCCAACGACATCCGCAAAGACATCCACAAAGCGAAGAATACCCCTCTTTTCTGACACTTTCGTCACCACTCCCTATTACCCCTATTACAAGAAAATCCCCTGGGAAGGCATCGCTTCCCAGGGGTAAAGGAGCAACACAACATCACCGTAGATCAATAGGAAAGGACTTCATCCCACGTGGTTACCGGCCATTCGGTCTTAAAGAGCCCTTCAACTGCAGGCTTTCCCTTTTCCCGGAAAGCGTTGACATCAGGCTGGATGAGCTGCATGCCCTTGGCTTCAAGCTCTTTAATAAGTTCCTCTTCTTTAGCCACAATAATGTTTGAAGCCCACTCCGTTGCTTCCTTCCCAGCCTGAAGGATGATATCCCGGTATTCCTTCTTAAGCTTATCGAAGAAGGGTTTATTGATGGTGAGTCCCCCAGTCTGCACAAGATGTCCAGTAAGCATGAGGTATTTTTGTACTTCATACAGGCGGAAAGAGAGAATCTGTGTAACATCACCCTCTGAAGCATCGGCTACCCCTGTCTGCAGAGCGGTGAAAAGTTCGGTAAGGGCTATGGGAACAGTGGAAGCGCCTATGGCCTCCCAAACCTTAACCCAGGTAGGAAGCTGGGGAAGCCGCAATTTAATGCCCTTGAGGTCATCAGGAGTGTAAACGGGCTTATTCGCCGTAAGATGTCTCAACCCTCGGTATACAATTCCCAAATACATAATATTTCCATTCTTGATCACCTCTTCTCGAGCCTTTTCGCCAAGAGGGCTTGCCCAAACTCTCTGAAAGTGGTTCCAATCCCTCATAACGTAAGGAGAATCAAAGAAATAATACTGCGGAGCAAAGGTTTTGATGGGTAATCCTCCCCCAACCTGCATTTCCAGAGCACCAATGCTTACTGCTTCGGTGCACTCTTCTTCTGAGCCCATCACTCCTCCCAAGAAGAGCTGCACCTCAATTGCACCATTGCTTCTTTCCTCTACGAGCTCCTTAAATTTCTGCGCAGCTTGGCACAAAATGTGAGTGGGCTCGAAAGCACTTCCTAATCGAATCGTTACCTCTGCCGCTTGAACAACCCCCACAAGAAAAACACTCAGAACCAAAAAACCGACTATCCATAAAAGGCGACTTTTCACCGCCTATCCCCCCTTCTATAAGCTTGGTTTATGATCCAAAAATTTGTATTCATGGTTCTTGAGAATTCCAACTGTCGATTTCTTGTGTTCTTCACCACCCCCCTCAAGAGAAATCAACTCTCTCGTAAATCCTACCCTTCTATCTTCTTGCTCGTCAACACACCACAAAATCCTTGCTTTCCTCCAACTTAAAGGGGTGTTACCTGCTTCCACTCAGGCTCAATCCTTAAAAATGGCAAGCAAGACAGATTCTGAGGTTAAAGATGGTGCTTGGGTATACCCAAGCACCATCTTTAATTTTGCCACTACTTCAAAAGAGCCGCGGTGCAGGCATCAACAAATTCTGGAACCTCGGGAGGAGTACGTCCGCTGACGACCCGTCCATGGATAGCCGCAGCCCATTCTGGCTGGAACTCTCCTCCCATGACACACACCGAGTGTTCACAGGCAAGCCACCCGGCAAGACACTTGCCGCCCACGATATCAGCAGCTGCTGCCGAGATTGGACCATGACAAATAACGGCGACAATCTTGCCAGCAGCATAGGCGTCTTTCACAAACTCCCGATGCAATGCTGCAATGTGTAAAGGATTCATGGCTCCAGAAACCCAGAGCAAGTCAAAATCACTCATCTTCAGATCCTCAGCTTTGATGATCTTGTAATAGCTCTCGGGGATCTCCTGGAAAGGAACGCTGACTCCAAAGTTACCGATTCGTACATCGAGCCCAACAAGAGGTGGCCGGGAACGCACAAAAGGCTCGAAGAGACCAACGACGACTTCTGCGCCCCGGTACATAAACTCAAGAACTGGAGAGCAAAGTTCAATGTCCTCAAAGTCGTCTGCAATCATGGCCATGACTTTCTTGCCCTTGAGGATGTCCTTATGAATATCCTGGAAATTCGGGTCGAAAATCTTGCAAAGCGCCCTCAGAACAGCAGGCGCATCCACTGTATCCCTACCTGTTATGAGGTTACCATCAACAATGACTGGTTCATTATGGAAATCGGCAATCTTCCTAAGCATGTAATCGACTACTTTGTTCCCGGTTACCTTTTTCCCATTCACAACCCCGAGCTTGATGAGAGGCAGAATGCCTTCACCAATAGCTGCAACGGGAACTCCTCGGTCTACAACGGCCTTGATAAAGTTGATTGCTACGTCGTCAGCGTACATAATGTCCCCCGACCAGCCACCCAAGATAATGATGGCGTCATAGTCTGCTGGGTTAGCTACTGGAAGGCTTGCCACAGCACCTTTGCCTTCCTGCATAAGTGCAGGAGGCAACAATCTGCTACCATTCATTCCCAGCCCGTCAAAACCGGCACTGCAAGTGAGGCCCCATCTGCCGGTGGGCTCTACGGGACCACCAGAGCCGAAGAGATGGCGGGAAACCTTCCACAAGTGGTTGTTGTCCAAGATAAATTGAGGTGTTCCACCGAATTCTCCAATGAAATTTGCAAAGTAATACGCCTGCCAGTCGCTGAAGTCGCAGCCCACCACAAGTCCAATCTTTTTCCCTGCCAGAGGTCCGTTGGGCTTAATCTTCCCACCGTATGGTCCAGTCCAGGCAATATACTCATCTGTTCTCTCAATCGTGATACCTGTTTTGCCAGCTTCTTGGAGGAAACTCTCAAAATCCATTCCAAAGGCACTCAAGGATACAGCAAGGCAGAGCAAGATGCTAACCAACACAATCCCCTTTAGCCTCACTTAACTCCCCCTCCTTTTCTGAGTAAATATTGAGCGTCAAAATCTCCCAAACTCAGACCGGAAGCAGAGTCTCTCTTTCCTTATCACCCCCCTTAATTTGTAAACCCGTAATTACCTCTCAATATACTATTGTAATTTCCGGCTATTAAGATGTCAACCGCGGTATGGTAGGGTCTCAACATAGTGCCTTTCCCCGAAACTTACAAATTCTAAGCATAAGATTCTTCTAACTCCTTTTTCTCAACGAAGAATTAGAAGAGTCTCTTGGAAAAGAGATTCTTCTCCTCTTTTTGGGAAAAGGGTCTTCCTACACATAACCTCTTTCCAGGAGGGAAGCAGTTTTTGGGCCAATTCCTCAAAAAGAGAAAGTTACCACCTTTCAGAATCTTTCCCCACTCAAAAGAGCGCCCTTGAAGGAAGCGTCCTGGATTGCTCAAAGAAGACAAAAACCCAGAGATCCACCTCTCAGGAGCCTACGCGTTATTGCAAGACCTGATCCCGAATACACAGGGACTTTGGGCTTTGTAGCTTTTATTCCTTTCCGGGAGTAGAATGTTTAAAAAGAAAAGAGGAGGGGAATAGAGATGAGATTGAGAAATTTGTCCTTTAAGATTCCAGCACTGGGTTTGTTGGTATTTCTGTTCCTCGGATTTGCCTGGCTTTTCTTCAATGCCTTGGTCTTCGCCCAGGAAGTCAATATCCTTTTTCTCCATCACAGTACCGGCCAGGTTATTTGGGAGGGTGGGGTTCCCGACTTAATCGATGAATACAACGAACAAAACGGTACTTCATACACCATCGAGGCCCAGGATTTCCCGAAGGATTATCCTTATGGATGGAGCAACTATCCCTATGATTACTGGAACATCTGGGTCAATCATGCTGGGAATGAACCATTTATGGATGAACCTACTCTGGAAATACTCACTCAAGATTACCAGGTGATTATCTGGAAGCATTGTTTTCCAGTGAGTGATGTTGAAGAGGATAGTGGAGAGGCCGATGTAAGTTCTGACGTGAAATCCATTGAAAACTATCAACTGCAATATTTGGCACTCAAAGAGAAAATGCATGAATTCCCCGATACGTTGTTCATTGTTTGGACAGGAGCTGCTCAGGTACGAGGTGCTACTTCCCAGTCCCAGGCTCGAAGAGCCCAGCGCTTTTTCACCTGGGTTCGAGAAGAATGGGACGAGCCTGGAGACAACATTTTTATATGGGATTTTCGTCAGCTGGAGACCGAAGGTGGCCTCTATTTAAAAGATCGTTATGCTGCGTCGTCTGACGATTCTCATCCAAACGCCGAGTTCGCTAAGCGGGTTGCTCCACTCTTTGTTCAGCGGATTGTCGATGTCATTGAAGGTAGGGGGGATGAGGGAAGTTTAACCGGTGAGTAAACCCTCTTTTTTTCCTTTTAACGTCACAAAGGCGTACTCAAAAAGACCAAGGCGGTCTACATCAATAGTTTTTCCAGGCTTCCTATTCATGATGTGGACCCTGGCATGGGAAAACCGGTATCGGCTATCTCCATGCTCTTCCAGATTAAGTTCTCATCTGGCCTGCCCACCCGGCAAGAGGGGGGTTCATTTTTCGAGCATTCTTCCCACATAATTTGTAAACAGACCGGAAGAAGGAAGTCTTTGAGTCACTGAATTCCGAGCCCAAGTGAGATATTTGCACTCGGTTTCGAGAACTTCGTTGACCCACCCCTTTTCAACATTCCACACCATGACATAGGGGAGACATTGAAAACAGGTCCCCAAGAGTATCAACAAAAAATTCCTAAAGCTTGTTACCAAGAAAAACTTCCGCATCACATCTTGTCGTTTCTCCCAGACAGAGTATAATTTTCCAAACTCCTGGTCAAAAGAAAATGAGAAATTGCTCAAAAAGGGGAGAGGATTATGCTCACCCAGGATGTGAAACTCAAAATGTACTACACCATGCTCCTTATAAGGCGCTTTGAAGAAAAAGCAGAAGAACTCTACGCTGCGGGAAAAATCTGGGGAACATTCCACCTCTACATCGGTGAAGAAGCTGTAGCTACAGGGGCGTGCTTTGCCCTACACCCTGAGGACTATATCACCTCGACACATCGGGGACACGGACACTGCATCGCCAAAGGAGCCGACGTGAAGAAGATGATGGCCGAGCTTATGGCCAAAGCGACAGGATACTGCTGCGGCCTTGGGGGTTCGATGCACATTGCCGATCTTGAGCAGGGAAATCTGGGAGCTACGGGTATTGTGGGTTCTGCCATTCCTATCGCCGTGGGAGCAGCCCTGGCCTGCAAGCTCAAAAGAAATGATCGAGTGGTTCTGTGCTTCTTTGGAGACGGAGCAGCCAACACCGGGGCATTCCACGAAGCGGTCAATATGGCAGCAATCTTCCGCCTTCCGGTTGTTTTTCTGTGCGAGAACAACCAATACGCCATGTCGTTTCCAGTGAAGAAGGCCTTCGCCATTCCCGATATTGCCGAGCGGGCCAAGGGATACGGCATTCCAGGAGTGACGGTGGACGGTATGGACGTTTTAGCGGTATACGAAGCCATAAAGGAAGCCGCAGAAAGAGCCCGAAGAGGTGAAGGACCAACGCTCCTTGAGGCCCGAACGTATCGCTTCCGGGGACACTCCAAAAGTGACAAGGGTGTGTACCGAACAAAAGAGGAAGTGAAAATGTGGATGGAACGTTGTCCCATCAGACGCTTCCGCGAGCTCCTCCTGGGAGAGGAAATTCTGGAAGAAACGCTCCTGGGTCTTGAGAAGAGAGCTGAGGAAGAAATTGAGGAAGCGGTACGCTTTGCCGAGAATAGCCCCGAACCCGATCTTGAGGAAGCGAGGCGCATGGTCTATGCTTGAACGAGAAATCACTTATGCCGAGGCAATTCGCGAAGCCCTCCGGGAAGAGATGCGCCAGGATCCATCGGTTTTTCTCATTGGGGAAGACATCGGGGTATACGGGGGAGCCTTTGGGGTCACTCAGGGACTTCTCGAAGAATTCGGACCGGAACGGGTCATCGATACCCCCATTTCTGAGGCAGCCATCGCGGGAGCAGCCGTTGGGGCTTCGCTTTTGGGAATGCGGCCGGTGGCCGAGATCATGTTCTTCGACTTTATGACCCTCTGTGCCGATCAAATTGTAAACCAGGCTGCCAAAATCCGTTTCATGTTCGGAGGAAAAGCAAAAGTTTCCATCGTCGTCCGTTCTCCGGTCGGTTCTGGAACAGGAGCAGCCGGCCACCACTCGGGAAGCTTAGAATCCTGGTTCACCCACATTCCCGGACTCAAGGTAGTTGCCCCGGCCACACCCTACGACGCCAAAGGACTCTTGAAGTCCTCAATCCGCGATGACAACCCGGTGATCTTTGTGGAACACAAACTCCTCTACCATACTAAGGGTCCGGTCCCTAAAGAGGAGTACTTCATCCCTCTGGGGGTGGGAGAGGTGAAAAAGAAAGGCAAGGACCTCACCATTGTGGCCTACTCCATTATGGTGAAGCGAAGCCTTGAAGCTGCCGAGATTCTGGCCAAAGAGGGTATCGAAGCCGAGGTTGTGGATCTTCGCACTCTTCGTCCCCTGGACGAAGAACTCGTCCTCTCCTCGGTGCAAAAAACGAACCGCGTCCTTGTGGTGTATGAGCCTCCCCGTTTCGGCGCTTTCGGAGCAGAAGTCGCCGCCTTGATTGCCGAAAAAGCCTTAGACTATCTCGACGCCCCGGTTACACGTCTGGGGGGCCTTGAAATGCCTCCACCTTACAATCCTCGCCTCGAGCGACAAACCGTCCCTCAGGCAGAGGACATCGTGAAAACAGCAAAAGAACTCCTGGGAATTTTGAAGTAGAGAGAAACCCCTGATGGTGTCTTCGCTTCCCCCCTCCCAGAGAGGGGTCCCTTCGGAAAGGTGCCGTCTGCCCTTTTCATTCCTCAGGCAGGTAACGGTCAAAAGAAAAAGGGCGTCTTTTGCAGTGTGGATACGAAAAGTACTCTGCAACCTCGTGAAATCAAAGACTTTGCCGAGAAAGGCAGTGGCTCCTCAAAGTTTGGAGAAAAGGGAGAATTCTCCACCAACACGCAGTCCTTCCCTTTCAACCACCGTGGTGGCCAAGAATACCCTCTTGAGCGTACCCCCGGAAAATCCCTCTCCGAAACCCAGGTCATTTCTGGGAGAATTCTTTTGTGACTTTCAAGAAAATACAAAAGGATTCCCCTCTGGGTTTGGGGAACTCCCCTTGCGTTTGACCCTCGATGAAACCAAAGCTATCGATAGTCCAGGAACTTCCACACCACCGGCAGAGGATCCGATTTCCCTGCCCTTGTACCGTGCGAAAGGCAAAACAGACAGGACAAAAAGACTATCGCTCTATTCCTTTGGCGTTTCTGTCTTCTCGAAAGGGGAAGGCGTTGTGTCTCCACCATTCCCACTCCGAGTGGTAAAAATCGACAAGATCGGCAAGGGGAGTGAACTCCACCTCTATAGGACCATACCGGGCGTGATCTGCTCACAGAGGCTTTCGTAACCATGTACCCTTGATGTGGGCAAAGACAACGGGAACGTTAAGCCGAGCAAGAAGTTTCCCAGTGCCTCGGGCAACTTCCTGCGATACACCGTCTGGAGTGATGGTACTCTCTGGGAAAAGTCCCACCACCTTTCCTTCCTCAAGCGCCCGGAAGATGGCCAGAGCAGCCCGGGGGTCGAGGATTTCCTTTCTTTTGGGTATCGCTCCCACCCCACGGATGAGTGACCCAAGGATAAGATGGTTGAAGATAAGGCGATTCGCCACCCAGACGATAGAATATGGCGAGAAGGCGCTCACCAAGAACGGATCGAGCGCACTCAGGTGGTCCGCCACAAGGAGAAAGGGAGGACAAGGGAGTTCACCTCTCCCTTTCACTCCACCAACACGAGCCCGTAGTAGTTCGCCTTGCACTCCAGAGAGCGAACAACCTCGATGGGAAAACCCATTTTGCGAACGGTGGCATAGACATCAATGCCACAAGCCTCCATAGAGGGACGGGCTACCTCTGGATGCCGGCAAGGATATTCCCGGGGACATGGCTCACAGAGTTCACAAGGTCCAGAGGGCATGGCAAGGGCTTTGTAGTATCCCTCAAGAAAAAGAGCTCGTTCAAGGTTGGCACAAATCCGGCGCAGATTCTGCCAGGTCTCAGGCTGCCACAAAAGCACGGCACGACGATATCCATCGAGCATTACTCTTGTGCGCGACGGCTCAGGAGAATAGGGGGGACAGGTAAGGCACATGCCATACCCATCACATCCATACTGACACTTCAGACGAACCCACTCCCCGGTGACCACCTCTTTGGGATCACAGAGGGCAAACTCCCTAACTTTCCCGGCAAGAAACTCCCGAAGGAATTCCTCAAGCAGCTTTTGTACCATCCCTTCTCCCCTCCTTCCTCTCCAAGAAAAGGCTCAAAATAAGCCCCAGAATACTGGCACATCCCGAGATGAAAAAGCTCAACGTATGGCTCCCAGTGAGATCCCGACTAAGTCCCCCAAGAAGAGGACCTATGGTCCCACCTACTCCCCAAGCCGTAAAGAGAATGCCGTAATTGGCTCCCAGGTTTTTTAAGCCAAAATAGTCGGCACAAACCGCAGGGAAAATGGCCAGCATCCCGCCAAAGGTAAAGCCAATAATACTCTTTCCCATAAGAAGTAATCCCGGATGAGTAAACTTCTCGAAGGCAAAGAACGACAAAGCCTGTAGAAGAAAGACAAAACCCAAAGTTCTCCATCGCCCCAAACGATCTGAGAGTGACCCCCAGCTCGTGCGACCAAGAAAATTAGCCAGAGCGTAGACGACTACAGAGAGAAATCCCTGTTCGAGGCCGGCAATCTCTTCGGCAATCTTAGACATTTGTCCGATGATGAGAAGTCCCGAAAAGGTCCCCAAGAAAAAGAGTATCCAGAGAAGACGGAAGGCCTTTGTATGGAGCATCTCTTGAGGGGTAAAGTCCTTGGTGGTGACCCTTTGTTTTTTTGCTCCAAAGGAGAGGACGAGGGGTTTCCAGGAAGAGGGAGGGTTAGCAATGAGAAAGGAAAGTCCCAAGATCGCTCCCGCAAAGAGAATGCCGAAGACGCGAAAAGTTGATGCCACTCCATAGCGGTCGATGAAAAAGTGAGAAAGAGGGGCAATGTACACCGGAGCAATGCCATATCCACTCACTACAAGACCGGAGATGAACCCCCGGTGCTGGGGATGAAACCATTTCACCGCCGCCGGGGTAGGGGAAGCATACCCAAACCCCATGGCAAGACCAAAAAACACCCCAAAGAAGATAACCAAGCCTACAACATTCATCAAAAAAGAAGCACACAAAAACCCAAAACCCGCAAGGGCAGCCGAAAGCCAAAGGGCGGGACGAGGACCTTCCTTGTCCTGAAACCTCCCAGCGGGAATCATTGAAAGGGCAAAGAGTAAAGAAGCAATCATGTAGGGCACTTGACTGCTTGTGGCACTCCACCCCAAGCAATTCACCAAGGCCTGCGAAATCACTCCCCAAGCATAGAGAAACCCCAGGGTAAGGTTGACACAAAAACCGGCAAAAACCACCATCCAGGCCCTTTTCTCAGGTTCCATGACCTCGTCTCACCCCCCTGGAATTACCATTTTCTCCCCTCGTAGAAAGCCGAAAGATTGAGATCAAGAGCTTTATCCTGAAAGGCTTCCTTAAGTGCCTCCTCCCAAACTCCTGTCTCCTCGATGAAGAAAAACCGACTGAAAGCTCCAAGAAGCACGGAATTCGTCACCCGCACATCCCCAAGAGCAATGGCAATATCAGTGGCAGAAACCGGAATGACTTCAAATCCTGCCCCCTCAAGAATTTTGGGAACATTCTCCGGGTATTGGGAAGGATCGACTCCTGGAGGACACATCCTGAAGGTATTAAGGATGATCAAAGCTCCCCTTCTCAGATAGGGAGCATAGCGTAAAGCCTCGAGTTCCTCAAAGGCAATCATGTGCTCTGCTTCACCCCGAAGAAGGAGCGGAGAGTGGACCTCCTCACCATATCGCAAGTGAGTCACTACGCTCCCCCCGCGTTGCGCCATGCCGTGGACCTCAGACTGGCGCACGTCGAAGCCTCTTCTCACCACCACAGAGGCGATGATCTCGCTGGATTTTAAAATCCCCATCCCTCCAACACCACAAAGAACGACACCCCCCCTCATACCTCTACCTCCTCAACGGCACCAAAAGGACAGAGCTCAGCACACAGTCCACAGACATTGCACCGTGCAGGAATTATGACTACCATTTTCTCGTTTCTCTCCAACGCCGGGCATCCAGCACTCAAACACGCGTTGCATCCTCGACAGACCTCTTCCTGTACTCTGAAGACTACCCCTCTCTTTTTTGGTCTTTTCAACTGACACAATCCTTGAATGACAAAAAAGACTGGACCCGAGAAGGAGAAGGCCTTTTTCAGGGACTCCTGAATCCTTTTAGGATCATAGGCATCAAGTGCTTCTACCCAGGGGACCCCCAAGGCCCGGGCAAGGCCCAAAAAATCAAGACGGACCGTCTCTTCCCCCATGAGGGTCTTGCCGGTACCAGGATGGTCTTGACCACCGGTCATAGCCGTAGTGCCATTATCAAGGACGATGACTACGATGGGGGTCTGGTTATACACCACATCGATCAAAGGAGGAATACCGGCGTGCACAAAGGTGGAATCACCCAAAACGGCCACCACCGGAATTTCCGGATGGGCAAGTTTTATTCCTTCAGCCATAGAAATTGAAGCCCCCATACAGAGACAAGTATCCATGGCTGAGAGAGGAGGTAGGGTTGAAAGGGTATAACAGCCGATATCCCCGCAGACAACAGCCTTCAAATCCCTGAGGACCTTAAAGACTCCTCGATGGGGACACCCTGCACAAAGGAGAGGGGGACGGGGAACAAGGTGCTCACTCAAATCCACGAATCCTCGCTTTCCCTCCGAGAAGAGACACCCAAAGAGCACATCGGGAGTAATCTCTCCTATTCCCGGAAAGACCTCCCGCCCCCGAACCGCGACTCCCATCGCCCTGATCTCTCGTTCCCAGATTGGATCGAGTTCCTCAAGAACAAGGAGTTCCTCCACTTGGGAAGCAAACTCCAGTATTTTCCTTCGTGGAAGGGGGTAGCTCACCCCAAGCTTCAGCACCGAAAGGGAGGGAGCAACATCTCGGAGATACTCATAGAGTACTCCTCCGGTGATAACTCCAATCTTTGTATCCCTGAGTTCGACGCGATTGAGAGGAGTTTCCTCAACCCATTCGGCAATTTTTGGTAAACGTTCTTCAAGGACCCTCCGGCGTTCTCGGGCAAAGGCGGGGATCATGACGAACTTCTTGGCGTTCTTTACATACTCTCGGAGCGGTACTTCTTTCCGTTCCTCGAGTTCCACCAATCCTCGACTGTGGGACACTCGGGTGGTAGAACGGACAATCACTGGTGTGTCAAAGGCCTCCGAAATTTCAAAAGCCACCTTCAAAAAAGCACGGGCCTCCTCAGGATTGGCTGGCTCAAGACAGGGCACCTTCGCAAACAGGGCGTAATTCCTTGTATCTTGTTCGTTCTGCGAGGAATGCATACCCGGGTCATCGGCTACAACAACCACTAATCCAGCATTAACCCCCGTATAGCTCAGAGTCATCAGGGCATCGCTTGCCACGTTGAGCCCCACATGTTTCATGGTAGCCAGGGCTCTTTTACCGCCGGCGGCTGCCCCTGCAGCCACCTCGAAAGCCACTTTTTCGTTAGGACACCAGCGGGAGTGAACCTCGCGGTATCGGCTCAGGTATTCGAGAATTTCAGTGCTTGGGGTCCCTGGGTATCCAGCAGCCACCCGTACACCACTCTCATACGCTCCCCGGGCAAAGGCTTCATTGCCAAGCATGACTTGTTTCAGAGCCATCACCCTCTCTGCGTATTTTTTTTAGGATTGTAAGGGGAAGAAAGGGAGAAAGTCAAATCATGGGGGGGAAATACACCAAGGAAAGGGGTGCATACCCCAAAGCCTGACCTTACCCCTCCTTTGAGGAAGTTCCCAAGGACTTACGCCGCTCGCAAGCTTTGAACCCCAAAAGGAATGAGTACCACATCGTCGTAAAGGTAGAGATACCCCAAGCATGACCTTGATTCCAAGGTGGAACACGCTCAGCTATTACCCTGCCAGGGCGAAACGGCTTCTCAATCCCTCAGCGAGGCTCTCCGTCCAAGGGCGGATTGCGCTCCAGTCTCGCAGATCGCCGGCCGACATTTTCCCGGCGAACATCTTGATGGGAAAGCGCAAACTCGTTGGGTTGAACCTTCCACCAAAGACTTCACAAACGACTGGCGAAAGCCAGGGGAATCTGCTCAGAGCTCTTTGAAGCTGAGCTCGTGCATCCTGCCACTCCTTTTCGTCGTGGGGATCACGAACTGGCCCGAGGGCAAAAACTGCCACTGGCTTTTCGACAAGGACCTCGCGATGTCGCACCAGAAAACGTATTGCGTCCTTGTGCCAACGAAACATGAAAAGCGGTGCACCCACGACCACTGCATGGTATTCTGTAAGCGTGCGCACCTCCCGCAGGGATCGAATATCCACCGTAAACCCATACTCGCGGAGCGTCACCGCGATGTTCTCGGCAACTTCCTGGGTGGAACCATAGTTTGTCGCATATCCCACAAGGATTGAGATTGGCATGTGGCATGGCCTCCTCTCAAATATTCATCGAGCAATTCGCACCCACCAACCCGATTGCCTAATAATGCGCTGAAGCTCTAGTGCACAACGTAGCGAACCGACCCAAAAATGGCTCTGCAACCAGGTAGACCCGTTGGTTTGATACCAAAGGGGGAACAGGCCAACCACAGCAAACCGGGCCGTCGCCTCGGTATTCCATGCTCCAGACTATTCCTCTATTTACCTCGAAGCACCTTCCGCAAGGATAAACGAAAGAGGGGATGCATCCTCCGGCACGCTGGTTCAGAGAAAACCTCGTGGAAGAGGAAAAAGAGAGTAAGCTCCTCTTTGAATCTCTTTGGGAAAGGAAGAATCTTCTCTCCGGTCCTCTTTGTATCACTCGGCACCCTTTTCTTCCTCCTTCCCCAGTCTCTCCCTCATACGGGTGTCCGCCTGAAGGTTCTGAAGGGAGTAGTAGTCAAGAAACCCCATCTTCCCCTCCTGCAAAGCATGCGCTAAAGCCCGAGGGATCTCTGCTTCTGCTTCTACGACCTTGGCCCGCATCTCTTGGGTATAGGCCTTCATCTCCTGCTCTCGAGCAATGGCCAGGGCCCTTCGTTCCTCAGCTTTCGCCTGTGCCACTCTCTTGTCCGCCTCGGCCTGATCGGTTTGGAGCCTTGCGCCAATGTTTTCTCCCACATCGATGTCCGCAATGTCGATAGAGAGAATCTCAAAGGCTGTACCAGCATCCAACCCCTTATCAAGAACTGTCTTTGAGATGGTGTCGGGATTTTCAAGAACCTCTTTGTGGGAATGCGAAGAACCAATGGTAGTAACGATTCCCTCACCCACCCGGGCAATAATAGTTGCTTCAGTTGCTCCGCCGATTAAACGATCGATATTGGTTCGTACTGTTACTCGAGCCTTGACCTTGAGTTCAATACCGTCTTTGGCCACTGCCGCCACCGTCGGTGTTTCGATTACCTTGGGCAGAACACTCATCTGTACTGCCTCGAGGACATTGCGTCCGGCAAGGTCGATGGCGCAGGTCTTCTGGAAAGAGAGAGGAATACCCGCCCGCTCGGCCGCGATAAGAGAGATGACCACCCGGTCAACATTACCCCCTGCAAGATAGTGGGCCTCAAGGGACCCCACGCTTAAGTCCAAACCAGCCTTGGTAGCCTTAATGAGGGGGAGAATGATGCTTGCTGGAGGAACTCGGCGCAATCGCATCCCGATGAGGGTGATGATGCTCACCCGCACCCCCGCTGCCAGAGCCGAAATCCAAAGCCCCAGAGGCACCAGGGAAAAGAATACGATGACCACCACAAGAATGATCACCGCAGAAATGATGTATCCACTTATATTCATAGCTCGCCCTCCTTCCTTTGTCGCACAATGATGGTACTACCCTGCACCACGTCCACCACTACCTTTGTTCCCTTCTCGATGAATTCTCCCCGACTGACCACATCGTATGGTCTTCCTTCAATCTCAACAACACCGGCCGGACGAAGGATGGTCTTCGTAACCCCCTCTTTCCCCAAGAGGTGTTCGTAAGGAGAAGAGACTTTCTCCCCTTCCCGAACAGGGCTTCGTTCCCAAAGCCCTATCTTCCTCCAGATAGGATTCTGAGGAAGGAAAAAAAGGAGACCCAGGAAAATCACCCCTAAAACAGCCAGATAAAGGAGAGTTTCGGAAAGCGCCACGGTAAAGAAAATTCGCGTGGTCCTGAAAGTAAGGTAGAGAGAAAAAACCAAGGCCCCAATCCCGGTCACTCCTGCTACCCCAAATCCCGGGGTGACCAAAAGTTCCAGACTCAGGAGAACGATGCCGGCAAGAAAAAGGAGCAAGGGCTCCCAACCGGACAATCCCGCAAGATATCGCCCGCCGAAAAAGAGAAAAAGCGACGCAAGACCCAGTATTCCGGGAACCCCAAAACCGGGAGTCATGATTTCAAGGAAAATGCCTCCAAAGGCCAGGAAAATGAGAAGAGGTACTACCGCAGGATGGGTCACAATTCTTGCCAGGGTTTCCGACCAGGAGGGGGAAAGGTCCACAACTGGACCCTCAAGGCCAAGCTGGGCAAGAACTTCTTCCCTGTTTTGAGCAATTCCATCGATGGCGCCGAGCTCAAGGGCTTTCCGTGCCGGAAGGGTCAGTAACGCTCCTTTGTCCTTCACTCCCTCGATAACCGCTTCCCGGTCCACCATGGCGGCAAAAAGGAGTGGGTTCCTTCCGCGAGCCTGTGCCAGAGCTTCAATCTGGGCCCGAAGAGCCGACACCGTCTTGGGATCAGGCTTGTCCACGTCTTCCTGAGAGCTTCGTGGCTCACTCGCTCCCATGCTCCCATCAGGAGACATAAAAATCTTTTCACAGGAGAGAGCCAGAAAAACCCCTGCTGACCAGGCCCTGGGATTCACAAAGGCCACAGTCTTTACAGGTGTACGAAAGACGAGGTCCTTTATGAAGAGCATGGCATCCACCCGCCCACCAAAGGTATCGATTTCAAAGATTACTGCCTGGGCATTTTGCTTTTGGGCTTCTTGAAGGGCTCTTCTGGCAAAGCTCGCCAGCCCCCATTCCACCGCTCCCACATCGGGAATGTCCCTGAGGGGGACCCAAAAGATGGGTTGCGCTGCAAAAGCAGGAAACGCGAGAAAGAGTAAAATCCCAAAGGCCACTTGCCAAACTCTTTTTGACAGGACTTTTTCGCCAATCATGCTTCTTATAGCCATAAAATATCCCAATTATTCCCCGCGATTCCCAGTGGCGTTCTGGAAAAAGAAGGAAAGGTCACCGCGCAGAACAAAATCTGTGAAGAGATTGTAAGGAACTGGAGGAGCAGATCAAGTCCATGGTCAAAAAGCGGCTGGAGGGGTGCAGGCCTTGAGGCAATAGCCCGCTGGCCGGCAGCCCTCCTTTAGGACCGGTTAGCCTCCTTCATAGACCCAGTAGTGGGGGGTTCCTCAAAGGGCGAGTTGAGGATGGGGTTGTCAACGAGGGGGTTCGTTGAGAATAGCCCGATTGTAACAGGAGTCGAACCTTGGCCTCACGCAAGGTGCGGCACGCACCCGCTAACCCAACCAGGTCTCTCTCACCAAGTTGCCGTAAATCATTCGGGAGGATATGCCATATCTAATGTCGGTGAAGGTCGCCGAGAAGTTGAAGAGGAAACCGTTGCGGGAAAGAATGGCGTAAATGTGCTGGTGTTTGGACTCCTCTTTATCACTCTTGCGTGCCTCGTCCAGAAGCACATACCAGCACCCGTCGTTGTTGTAGCTGCGAAAGTTTACGATCTTCTCTTTCTGCCCATCGCTCAGGGTATCCGAGCGGTAATAGAAGACGGTGGCCTCTTGTTTCCGAGAGAGGAATAGAGTCTTCCGCTTGACAGAGGCATATTCCCTCAACTCCCGCAGCACAATCCAAAGGTTGCTGTGTCCATGATTGAACTCTTCCACATGACGCTTGAGTTGCTCCAGCAAATCGTCCCGATGAGTGAGAAGAGAATATCGCAAAGTGGAATCTCTGCGCTGGATTAGACAGTCAGCAACTCAATGAGTTCGACATCGCCAAAGTCTTGCCGCCCCCCGTCGCCATCCAGAAGGACATGCGGTCGATAAAGTGCTGGCAGTCTACGCAGTTGCCATCGGCTTCGTAATACTCTCGGAGCAAGTCGCTAATGCGGTAGTTCGAGCACTGGAGGTCAATGGAGAGGTCTTCCCAAAGTCTGTTGTTCCAATACCACTCCCACAGGTTCCAGTTACGCTCCTCGTTAACTGAAACAGGTTCGTTTTGCTGATAATCACTGAGGTCTCCGTAACACTTCCACAGTGCCTTAAGGGCATTTCGCAACGCCTGTTGCTGGTAGCCCCAGAGGGTCTTCGTTTAGGAAAACAACGCAAAGTCAAAATCCGCCCAGTTTGCCGGGAGACAGTCATTGGAGATGGCTCCTGCCATGTCTTGAAGAAAGACGCGGCTCATGGCAGCACCAATCCCCTCTTCTGAAGTTTTCTTCGAACGAAATCTCGCGCCTTCTCCGCCGATTACACAGCCTCTCTTGTTTTCTCAATGGACGGGAAGATCATTATATCATAGCGTACCAAAACAGCGTAATCAGTGAGGCGATCAATACCCCATTCACCGAGCAATCCGAAATCCGGGTCTATCCTGCCCACCGGCCTATTAGTAGCGCAAGGTCATGGGTGCGCAGGACCTCTTCGCCGTGAACCTCCAAATATTTTTCACAACATTGCTGCATGTGGAAGCAAATCGCATCAGTGGCAGGGTCTTTGGTTGCCAGTTCATCTTTGCCAATTTTCAGGTCACTTTTCGCTCTGCGTATCCAGACGGAAACCGCTTCTTCGCTCATATCTCAATACCTTCTTTCAATGCATAATAGGTCAAGAATCCTGTATTCTCTTTTCTTTTCTGGACAACCTCCTCTGATTGGATGAAAACATCGCCCCAGAATCCCGCCTTTACAAAGCGCCGCCGAATTCGGGCAGCAATATCCCTGATCTCAGGATAGGGAGGTTCTTTATCAGTGATCGCAAAGAAATCCCAGTCGCTATCTGGACATGCCTCACACTGGACGCGGCTGCCAAAGAGCAGGATGCGGCGCACCTGGTAGCCCACTCGCTCCACTTCTTCTGTAATGATGACTTTGGCCTTCTTTAGAGTCTCTTCCATTTCCTCACCACCAAATCAAGGGTTTAACCAGTTGCCATTCGGGATTCCCAAGATTCGCCGTCGCGCCATTGGTGAATTCTCCTCTCAAGCCTACCTTCACCGTGTCCTACTCCAGGTCCACTCCAGCGCTTCGGTTATACTTGACGTTTGCGTGCCGCTTTCCTTACCCTCCCTGCTAAATTATACTGCTTTTCTCCGCGTTTTTCTGGGGGGCTGTTTCACCCAAAACCAAAGCACTCTACACGCTACGGACCTCTGGGAGGTGTCCTTAATCGGCGTAGAAGCAAAAGAAGAACAACAACCAGAGGTTGTGGCGGACAAATCGTGCCACCTCTTTGTGAACACCGATTTTTTAAGCATCCCACAGTCAATGGAACCTTCTGCGCCACGCTTGAGTCTACATTAAGCACGACAAAAAAGGACGCCGTCATTGGCGCCTTCTTGTGGTAATTTCCAGTGGCTCGTTTCCCGAAAGACCACGGCACTGGTGGGCAAGTTCCACCAATACCTGTACCTCATCACAAAAAGCGGAGATAGTATCCTCTGGCTTCTGCGCCGGACGCCAGAGCTTTGCAACTACATTCACAGCCACACATAGAGCTATGCCTGTACCTCTTCTGCTTTCTCAAAGGAGGAAGGCTACCATGCAGAACAAAAGGGAGACCATTATGCTGACCAGACATACGCAACGAAGCACTGTGAGATTTCTTTGTAAAATTTTGTGGGATGTGAACTTTTTGGCTTTATTAGTGGAAAAATTCTACCTCCAACCTTAAGAATGAGCGTAAAATGGGCATTTTTTTCTACGGTTTGATTTGACAAAAGGATAATCTTAGAGTATTCTAAAAATGCCATGGGCTCCGAGGAATCGGAGAACCGGAGGGTTGGAAGAAAGAACTCATTCCTGTGAAGGAACGAGTTCGAAACTTTCCCTCCAAGGGAAGTGGAAGTCCAATCCTGAAACATTAGGAGCATCAAGCGGTTACTCGTAAGATCTCCTGGTGAGATCGAGGTTCAAAGATTCGTTGGAGTCCATGGCTTTTTGTTACCCTAAGGACAGAGCTTCTCAACAGGATGTCAAAGGATTTACCCTCACTAGGAGCCAGAATCGCCCTGCTCTTCAAGCCTTCGATAGTCCACTTTACCCATGCGGGTCAGGGGGAGTCGGTCAACAAAAACGACTTCCGTAGGAACAGACCATTTGGTGAGGTGTTGAGCTACATAACGCCTGATTTCCTCCGCCATATGCTCTCCGGAATGAACATTTTCCTGCAAAACCACAAAGGCTTTGATTTTATTCATGGTATATTCATCAGGAACGCCGATAACACACGATTGTAAAACCGCGGGATGGCTTTCGATGACCCTTTCCACCCGAGAGGGATACACAGAAAAGCCTGAACACTTGATGACCCTTTTGAGGCGACCGGTAAAGTACACATACCCATCTTCGTCCATAACACCCAAATCTCCGGTGTGAAGCCAGAGATGACCATCGTCATGCTTTCGAAGAATCTGCGTGCTCTCGTCAGGGCGGTTGTTGTAGCCCAACATCACTGTAGGTCCACTGACACAGATTTCCCCTTCCTCCCCTCTTGGTACCTCTTCCGTCGTTTGGGGACGAACGATTTTGAAGCGATTTCCTGGAAGGGGCAAACCGATGCTCCCCACTTTCGGAGAATTTTCAGGCATAACAGAACAGGCAGAGACACATTCTGTCAGACCATACCCTTCCCGCAAGGTTACAGTACCTCCGTGACCCCTTATGAACTTGTTGAAGCGGTGGATAAGCGAAAGGGGCACCTTATCCCCTCCACAGACAGCAGCCTTAAGAAAAGAAAAAGAGAGCTTTTGAAGCTTCTTGCTGTTGATCAGCGCTTCGAAATGCGTAGGCACACCTACGATGTAGTTTGGTCTCTTTCTAGCCACAGCGTTGATGAACTCATCTCTGCTGAAACGTGGCACCAGGATACAACATCCACCTCCCATAAGTGTTGGATGAAGGCACACACCCAAGCCAAACCCATGGAAGAAGGGCAGGATACCGAGCACCGAGTCCCCGGAGCAAGGCTGAATCTGAGAAAGCACCTGGTCAGCTAGGGCATTGAGGTTTCCATTGGAAAGGAGCACTCCTTTTGGGGTTCCAGTAGTACCTCCGGTGAAGAGGATAAGTGCAGGATCATAAGGAGCGTATTGGAAAGCCTCGCCAAGAAGCGGAGGAAGCTTACTGGTGAGATCCCTAAAGCTCAAAAGAAGGCTACTCTCTTGAGAAGACAGAGCCCTATATCCTTGTCTTCTTCGGAAGAGAGCAAGGAGTCGAAGGGAGAGGGGAAGTTCAGCATAAGCGCTCGTCAGGATGACTTTTGCAATCCCACTTTCTGCGACGCACTTCTCGAAGTTTCGGTAAAAGATATCCATGGTGATGAGCCACTTACTCCCCGTATCCTGGATGTAGAAAGACATTTCCGAAGGAGCAGAAAGGGGATGCACAAGGCAACTGACCGCTCCCATGAGGTTGAGGGAATAAAGCGACATCACCATTTCAGGAACATTGGGAAGGCAAAGGATGACCCGATCACCCGGGGCAATCCCAAGCCTTCGCCAGGCTCCAGCAAGCCTGCGAATCTTCTCGCCCAACGTACGGTAGGTGATCCGTCGTCCATAGTACTCTAAGGCGGCATGCCCAGGGTATACCTCAGCCGTAGCCAAAAATCGCTCACTTATAGATTTTGCGCTGTCGATCTTGTGCATCACGACCCGCTCCTATCTCAAGAGGCTTTTCCAGTTCTTCCGGTTGCTCCATAAGCTTTTTAAAAAGCTGAAGGGCACCGGCAAGGTACAATCCATCAGCAATACGCTCATCAACCGTGAAGGTAACTTCCACAAAGGTTCTCTTTGCCGGTTTTCCCTCTCCATCGAGCACCCATTCCTCGGCGTACTTCCCCAGAGCCACAAAAACTGAGGTTGTTCCCCACTCATAGAGATGGTGATAGGGGGCTCCCACCCCGATACTCCCTACATTTGTCACGAACACACCAGTATGGAAAGGGTCCGAACGCACTATGGATGCCGGCAAAAGCCCAAGGTTGTCAAGGAGGCGTAAAAATCCTACAACGATGGTGATCATCCAGCCAGGCATCTTGGAAAAAGACCGAATGAGGTTCTCGCTTTCCGTATTACCTTTCTCCCGAGCTCTCTCAACAGAGGCTCGCACTCGCTCGGCCACGTCTGAAAGGGTATCGGTGGGTAGAAAATTCTCCTTCACCACAAACATGCGAGAAGACTCTGTGAATTCTTTCTTCACCACAAAAGAAATTTGCATTTCGTTCCGCTCATAGATGCGCTTCCCCATGACAAACCGACCGAGCTTGGGTTTTAAGGCAGCAGTCCGCACAATCGCTGCTAAAAATACATGGAAAAGAGTCATTTTTTGAGAAGGACAAGAGGCATTTTTCTCCTTGAGATACTCCAAGGTATGGGTGACATCGAATTTTTCCCTGAAATACACGATAGACTCGTGCCGGGTAGGAAAAATGAATGGTTCCAGCCGATGCATGGGGTCAATATCCTTCACCAAAACTCCATCGCAGCGAATGTCTCTTGTCAAGAGTCGCCAGAAGAAATTCCTCTTACGCTGCACGACCTGTCACCCCCTAAGAGGTAGTGAAAGATGTTTTGAGCTGCTCCACAATCCATTGAGCTACCCGCCAGGACCCCTTTTCAATCCCTTTAAGCACTGGTGTCGCCTTCAGTCTTTCGATATTCCTCCGGCAACGGTCGAGAAGCTCGCGTTTCTTCATTATGTGCTGGAGAAGGGCAAGGAAAGCACGGACATGAGGGGCATAAAAACCGACTCCCTCCCTAAGGCAGAAATCCAGATTACCCTTTTCGTTCAAGCACACCCAATGAGTGAAAACTAAAGGACAACCACGGACAAGAGACTCAAAAACAATCGTCGGACCTGCCTTAGACACGGAAAGGTCTGCAATGCTAAGAAGAGTACTCATATGTTCCACATAACCCAAAACAACGAGGTTGGTTCGAGAATTCGGATTTACCCGAAGGGCACACAGAAAGCGATAGAGCTTTTCGTTTTTGCCACACACGACGATGATGTTGACTGGCAGGGCATGGTGGTATATTGCCCCAACATACTCCTTCGTTTTGCCAATCCCTCTTTCGCCTGAAGTGAAAAGGATAGTCAGCTTCTCACTGTCAAGTCCGTATGCCCTCCGTATTCCTTCTTTCTCCTCCCCCATCACTGCCTTAAAAAAACTGAGCCCGAAGAGGGTACGAGAGAGTGACAACCTTCTCCTTAGGCATCCCTTTTTCAAGGAGATAGGAAGCAGCAACGGGAGTACTCGCCACCACAAAGTCTAAACGATTGTCAACCCACATCCTGTGGCCGAAAAAGGGATCAGTCATGAAGGTAGCAACCTTATACGATAAGCCATATCGTTCCCGTGCCATGGCGGCGAGAGTGCCACAGAAAAAGTGTGTGGCGAAGACAAAATCGGGCTGGAAATCTCGAATGTACTCCATACTCCTGTGGGTAAAACTGGGGAAAAGGCAACGGAGAAGATTGCGGCTATGAGTGAGGGGAAAGAGGCCATCAATGGCCCGATTAAAGACAAGGGCTATACCCGGGTGGGATAGGGCAAAATCCCAGGAGCGTTTGAGGAAACGCTCCGCTCTTTTTGCTTTTGCCACACCTGCAAGATCCACCACCTCGACTCTGTACTTCAGGGGAGCAAGTTCTTCTAAGGCGTCTCTGACTGCGAAAGCCGTTGCCCTGTGAGTACCACCCAACTCAAGCATGAGGATCAGGATTTTCTTTTGCTGCCCTCCCACCAAGACCCATTCTCCTCACCGAGTCTAGAAACCAAAGAGGCAGAATGTACCACTTTTCCTGCCATTATAATGCATGCCCGCCTTCCGACAAGGCAGCAATCTGACAATGTTCCACTCTCTCCCCTTTCCTCAGGACAAAGAACTCCCCACACAATGCCATAACACTAAAGGCCATGTACAGTGATCAGACCTTGTTCAGCATAAAAGGCGTAGTTTCGCTCAACCATAAACCCTCCCCCGGACGAATTGGACAACAACACACAGGGTGATAAGCACAAGGCAAACAACGGAGGTCAATATGACTCCTCGGGCAAAATTTGCCCTATCGGCCATACGTTTCAAGAGGATACCCAGAATTGCCCAATCCACAACCAGGGCATAAAAGGGATCTTTGCGCCCAAAAAGGACAACAAGGGCAAGCAAGGTCCCAACTCCTATCACAGCCACAGTCCAGAATTCTTCGCTCAGGCCAAATCGACCCCACTTATAGGCCACAAGAAGAGTGGTGATATTGGCAATGGTGGCAATAGAAATCCAACCAAAATAGAGACTCATCGGCAGATACACCAGATACTTCTCCCATACACCGGCCTTTTCCTGGCCAATGCCAAGCCTTATGTAGATTGCTCCCAGCGCCCCAAGAAGGACCAACATAAACACCAAAGACAGGGGTAACACTTCGTAGTGCCAAGAGAAAACCCAAGCTACATTGGCAATACAGGTGAGAAGGAAAAAGAATCCAATTTTCTGGATGAACGACGCAGCCTGGGTTGGCATTCTCAGCGACTGGATGAGCCCATACACGACGTACATGCCCAAAAGAGCGTAAATAGCGGTCCATATCACCGAAAAGGTAACCCCAGCCGGCACGAAGAGATTGGGATACTTGTCGGCCAGTTCCCCGGTGGTTCTTCCCGCAAGGGGAAGCTGTACTGCTAAGGCGTTAACGATAACCACAACCGCAAAACCGACAATGTTCAAAACAGAAAGAAGAAGTGGAGACAGTGCGGATGACAAGGAAAATCACCCCCCTTTGTTTTTCTTCTCGATTATAGCACACATCAATAAAGATATCGGACAGAACAGCGCTTTCCGAGATTCAGCCCATCTGCAAGGACAAAGGCGCGACCGGGATAACGCTCCACCAACCTGCCATTCTCCTCTCTTTTTGGTACGTGTCCCAAGGAGGGTATCGCCATCCACATAGTACTACAAACCTCTCATCCCTTCGTTTTTTATCCCCTGGGGAGAAAACAATCCCCTGGTCTACACTGCCGGCTTGTTGACTTGACTTCTGGTGCCTGGAATGGTAGTTTTTCTTTGAAGCTACAGAGAAGGGGGGTTGATGAAGAAGGAACACAAATCGGTAAGCTTTGTTTTTTGTGTGAGAAAAGTATTTAGTA
>CAYRSB010000013.1:0-52565 GCA_964426875.1 uncultured Atribacterota bacterium | reverse complement strand
CCTCATTTTTTGGTGCAACCATGACAGAATTTTCTCTGAAAACGATCGCAAAAACTTAGTATCCACTGGGTGTGTCCGATCAACGTGGTAGCCCCTACCTCGGCTTCTGCAAATCCCCAGAGTTTTCTCTCCCGGCTTCTTGTTGGTTTCAGAAAGGACCAGGTACCTTTGGCAAGATCCGGGAAGATCCCATTGGCAGCTCCTTCTAAACTGGGAAGAGCAAAACGTGAAAGATCCAGACTTTCGCCACTCCCGACAGCGCGGATTCTTGAAAACTTTCTCCTCATCTTCGCGCCTTCTCCTTCAACCCTAAACAGACAGAAACCCAGAAATTACCTATCTTTCCAGGCATTCAATCCATCGAGTAGAAGAGAAGAGTAATCCACAATGGAGATGCCGTCTGTTTCTGCCCAGGTTTCCGAGACCGCCTCCAGAAGAGAATGGTTGTCAGGATTCAGCCGCTGATGGGAGATGTCTAACACCACCGGTATCTCCAAAACCTCGCTTACCCACAGACAGTCATCCAGGTTGTAGAGTCGTTCGTCATTCTCCACCGCCAGCCAGTTCTGAATTGTTGGGTCCAAGTAGCGGAAGACCTGGATGCATGGAAACGCGCACCCCATCATGGCAAATAAGCACACCAACTTGGTTCGGGTCTCTCGCAAATTCTTCCTTCTAGGGGCAGCGGTTCTTCGGATGAGAGACAAAGGGAACAAGACAAGAGGCAATGCGCAAAAAAAGAAGCCCTCGCCTGGCATCCCAATGGATGATTTTCCCCAGGCAGGCCAGATTTTCGGCAACCGTCTCCCGTAAACGGTCCTAAGAGAGAAACCAGCCGGAAGGCGCGGTCGGGGCAACAGGAGAGGCTCAGGTTGATGCAGGGGTAACCGATACACATCCTATGCCTCGCCTCTTCCCAAATCCGGGGGAGAATGAACAACACCCCCAAACATCTTCCTTGCAGAAAGGGACCAGTTCAGACCAAAACGCCGTAACTCTTCCTATATCAGCCGTATCTGCTGGCGGGGTGGATGACCCTCCCAGGCGTTACGGTCGGTGATAGTGCAAAAGAACGAAATGCCACGAAGATGAAAGCAACCAAGTTAACCGGGTAAAGAGGAAATCGCAGGCGGGCCATTCCGATTCCCCAGAGAGCAACCATCTCCAATATCACCAGGGTCACAGGCCAAACAGCAAAAGAGGAAGAAAGACCCAAGAAAACGAATTCCCAAAACTATCAAAGGCTCCCACGTGACTAACCCCATAAAGGCCCAAACAAAAAGTATTCTACCAGACGAAAGCCAAAGACAGCGAAAAGGCCCTTGGTGAATCCTTCCACTGCTGCCCAAAATCCGGGGTACATCCGGCAGGAAACAAACTCCCCGGCATCCACGATCCACCAGCACAGACCCACGCGCTTTATTCGTCAACCCAAGGCAATGTCATCCACCGGATTGGTGCGTACCACCTCGTGACCCCCGATCACCTCGTAGGCGGAGCACCGGAAGAGTATGAATTGCCCGTTAGTTAGTGAAAGCCAGGACCAGCGGATCCGGCGAGCCAGCGCGGTGGCCAAGAAGGTGAAGAGACACCAAAAGGCAAATCGGAAAAGTTTACTTCCTTTGCTCCCCGGTATCTGCACTCTCGCTCCTTCAGGCACCCAACCTTTACTCCTACTGTCTATCTATTTTGAGGGCATCAGTCCCTCATAATTCCAAAATAACTCTGCACAAGTCGCATTCCTCGTCGTGAACTGTTTTACAATGCTACAATTCCACAAGCGCCAGAGAAACACACTACGGAAGGTTTAGGGGCAGGGAGGGATCGGGAGGCAAAAAGGCGGCACCCAATTTACGATAGGATTTCCGGATTTCTGAAAGTTCCTCGGGGCTACCCCCGGTTATGAGCCACCGATAGAGTCGGAAGTGACACTCCTCAAGCTTGAAAGGTTTTCCCTGGAGAATCTCCTCGGCTTTGTGAAGAAGGACAAGGGATTCTTCCTCCCTACCCTGGAGTTTGCGGATTTCAGCAAGGGTAAGAAGGTAGTACACCATCCCCCGACTGTCCTTGGTTTTGGTGAAGAGAGAGTGGGCTTTTTCGAGTTCTTCCTCGGCTTTTTGAAAGTCCCAAAGGACCTTGAAAGTCGTGCCCAAAGACCAGAGAGTCCATGCATACGATACCTCATCGCCTATCTCCTGGTAGAGAGAAGAGGCCAGAGAGAAAAACTCCAGAGCCTCTTGAAAATGTTCCATCATCCGATGGGCATTGCCCATGCCACAGAAGGAGTAGGCCTGTCCGAAAACATCTTTAATTTCCCGAAAGAGGGTATTCGCCGTGGTGTAATGGGAAAAAGAAGCGTCATACTGTCCCACGACCCGGGATACTCCTCCCAAACCACAGTGGCAGTACCCCATACCCCGGGGGTCTTCAAGTTGTTCAAAAAAGAAAAGGGCCTCCTCAAAGGCTGCCCTGGCTTTTTGGAGCTCTCCCTGTGCCCGCCACAATCCACCCAAAGACCAAAGGCAAAAACCCTCCCCCTCGGGATCGTCGTACTCCTCATAGATTCTTCTCGCTTCTTCAATATGCCTTTGGGCCGACTTCAGCTCCCCAAGCCCCCGCTTTGCAAGCCCAAGCCCCATCAGGGCATCGGCTTCCTCCAGGTCATCTCCAAGCTCCTCTGCCAAGGCAATAGCCTCTCCATAGAACTTCTCGGCTTCCTCAAAATCCCCCACCATTCGGAGACAGTCTCCAAGGCGCCCAAGAATAGGAAGGCGCCAGGAAGAATCCCCAGGAGGTACAACCTCAAGGGCCTCTCGGAAGGACTCTGCTGCCTCCCGAAACCGAGAGGCCATCCGCAACTCTTCTCCCCTTTGGTAGAGCTCTTCCACCCTCATAGTCCGTATTATACCCAAAAATCTACCCCGTCATACTCTCTCCTCCCTGGGAGACTCACAGGATAGAGCTGCCAAGGGAAGAAAGGCTCAAGGCCCAAATATCAGGACGGTTCGTCCCTTAAGAAGTGAGAAAAGAAGGGCCAGATTCCCGGCAGCTTCAAGAATCTCGGGGTCCCTGGTGGGGTCCCCCTGACGAAGGAGGACATCCCGCACCCTGTGGGTGAGTTCCTTAAAGCCAGAAGCCTTAAGGATCCGGGGGCTTACGAAGTAAACCACCTGTGCCGGGTCGCCGGTACTTTCAAAGAGCTCAAGAAGGACAAGAGTCAAGGCAGTAGAGCGAGTATCCACGAACCCCAGGTCATAAGTTCTTTCCCTTCGTACGCGACCGGAAACATCCAAAAGGCAGAGGTCGCCCTTTTGTATCTCCAAAAGGTATACTCCCGGAACAGAAACGGTGACTTCATAACGGCCGGCCATGTCGGTGGAAGAAGTGGCAACAACTTCACCGGTTCTAGCGTCAAGAACTACAACCCGTGCATTCCTTAAGGGTAATTCCCGGACCCTTCCTCGATATTCCATCGGGGCAAAGACTCGACCAGAAAGCACTGCCTCCCGTGTGATCTCCCCGGATGTTGCCCAAGAAATGGCAACAAAGACCACAAGGAGTGTAAAAGACAACACCAAAAGCGGTCTTCCCGTTCTCTCACACCTCCACTGGGGTATACCAAAAAACCTTTTTCCCTGTTCCCCTGTGGTATAATATCTTTCGGTTGTCGCTTGAGGAGGGAGCAGCATGACACCAAGAGAGCGAGCTTTGCGAGCCTTGAATCACGAAATTCCGGATCGCATACCCCTGGACTTGGGGACCACCAACTGTACCACCCTTACCAGGAAAGCCTATGAAAACCTCAAGGCTTACCTGGGCATCGAAAAAGAAACTCGTCTCATGATGGAGAACTTCCAGATCGTCTTCGTGGATGAGGAAGTCCTGGAAATCCTCGGCATCGACACCCGGGGAATCCACCCCACACCCCTTCCCCAAAAGCGGATGGTAGATGAGCGGACTTACTACAACGAGTTCGGCATCAAATACCGCATGCCTGAGGGGGGTCTCTACTACGACATGGTGGAACACCCTCTGACAGGAAAGACCCTGGAGGAACTCAAAGACTACGAATGGCCAGACCCGGCAAAGACTATGAGCCTTGAAGGGGTACGAAAGGGGGCTGAAGCCCTGGCCCAGGAAGGCAAGTATCTCCTTGTGGGGGATATGATCGATACCGGGATTTTTGAGCCCTGCTGGTACCTGCGAGGGTTTGAGAATTTCCTCGTGGACCTCATCTGCGATGTGGATTTTGCCACTACCCTTCTTGAAGGGATGTATGAGTATCAACTCAAGCGTTACTCTCTGTTTCTGGCGGAGTGTGGGGAGTTTCTCGACGTCATCTTCGTGGGGGACGATCTTGCCACCGCCGAAAGCACTATCATGAGCCCCAAGACCTATCAGGATATCGTCAAACCTTACCACAAAGAGTACTTCAAAAACCTCAAAAAAATGGCTCCCAGGGCAAAGCTCCTCTATCATTCCTGTGGAAGTATCGTCTCGTTCATCCCCGATCTCCTTGAGATCGGTGTTGATATCTTGAATCCTGTTCAGGTTTCGGCAGAGGGCATGGATACTAAGGTCCTCAAAGAACGCTTTGGAAAAGACCTCTCCTTCTGGGGAGCAATCGACACCACCTTTGTTCTCCCCTGGGGAAGCGAGAAAGAGGTGCGACAGGAAGTACGACGGCGAATCGAGGATCTTGGACCGTCGGGATATGTCCTTTGTGCTGTTCACGACATACAGCCCGATGTTCCTCCGGAAAACATCGTAGCAATGTACGACGAAGCCCGGCACTACGGTGTGCTTGCATAAGAAGGCGATAAGGTGATACCGAAGGCTTTAAGAAAGTTCTCTTTTCGAGAACTCAAGCGGCATTTTGTGGCTTTTTCTCCCGCTTCTCTCATCCTTCTGGGATTCTCTCTCCTCATTCTTATCGGAACGATGTTTCTGTCTCTGCCCTTTTCGGTGGCTCCAGGGAACGCCATCCGCTTCATCGACGCGCTCTTCACCGCCACCTCCGCGGTGTGTGTCACAGGACTCATTGTCGTCGATACGGCCACCTTCTTCTCCATATGGGGACAGATCGTTATCCTCGTCCTCATCCAGTTTGGGGGGCTGGGCTACATGACTGTGGCCACGCTCCTTGCCCTGGCTCTGAGAAGGCGCATTGAATACCGAGACCGTCTGGCCATCCGGGACTCCTTCGGTCTTGATGTTCCGGGAGGTGTGGTACGCTTTGTTCTCGATGTCCTGCGCTACGCTCTCTTCGTCGAGGGAACAGGAGCCCTGTTGCTCTTTATGGCCTTTGCGCGGTACTTCCCCCCACAGAGAGCTCTTTTTGCTGCCATCTTCCATGCCGTCTCGGCCTTTTGCAATGCCGGATTCTCGGTCTTCTCCACAAGCTTAGAGAAATTCGTCCTCGACCCCCTGGTGAACCTTCCAGTCATCGGGCTCATCGTGATCGGAGGTATCGGCTTTATAGTCATTCGGGAAATCATCGAGCACCGTCGCATAGGCACCCTCCATGCCCGGGTGGTTTTGCGAACCACCTTCTTTCTCATTCTCCTTGGTACCCTGATTGTTCTCCTTTTAGAGCACAAAAATCCCAATACTCTGGGGCCTCTCCCGGGATGGGGGAAAGTTATGGCCGCTCTATTTCAAGCAGTGACTCCTCGAACCGCTGGATTCAACACTGTCCCCACGCTTTCTCTCTACCCCGCCTCAGCCCTTTTCGTGATGTTCCTCATGTTTGTGGGGGCTTCCCCCGGAGGTACAGGGGGAGGTGTCAAGACCACAACCTTGGCACTGCTTTTGGCCCTTGTCCGAAGCGTCCTCAAAGGACAGGAAGATGTAAGCCTGCTCCACCGGAGGGTGACACGCGTTGTGGTGCGCCGGGCTCTGGTGATATTCCTCCTGGCCTTTGGACTCGTATTTTTCTCTTCCTTTGCCCTTTTCGCCACGCAAAAGGGAGACCCTCTGAATCTGGCCTTTGAAGCTGTGTCAGCCTTTGGAACGGTCGGCCTCTCCCGGGGGGTGACGGCCAACTTGTCAGAGTTTGGTAAGGCTGTTATCATTGTAACGATGTTCTTAGGTAGAGTAGGCATTTTCACCGCTCTTGTGGCCATGGGATTGGCCCGAGAGCGGAAAGAAATCCTCGTCTATCCTGAGGAGAAGATACTCCTTTAGGGGGGAATGCTTTTTGTTTTCGAAAATCCTCGTAGCAAATCGTGGAGAAATTGCCCTTCGGGTGGTCCGCGCCTGTCGGGAATTGGGCATAAAAACGGTGGGCGTTTTTTCCGACCCCGATGCCAACCTTCTGCACCTGCGCTTCGTGGACCAGAAGGTCGCCCTGGGAGGAAACTCAGCCACAGAGACATACCTCGACATTCCCAAAATTGTCCGGGCCTGTGAACTCACCGGGGCCGATGCGGTTCATCCGGGATACGGTTTTTTGGCAGAAAATGCCGCTTTTGTGGAACAACTCGCAGAGCGGGGCATTGCTTTTATCGGTCCCTCTTTCGAAATCCTCAAAAAGATTAAAAATAAACTCCTGGCCAAACGTATCATGTACGAGGCAGGAGTCCCAATTGTTCCCGGTTCCCTGAAACCAGTACGGAACTTCTCTGAAGCCCGGGACATCGCCAGAGAAATCGGTTACCCTCTGCTTTTAAAAGCCTGTCTTGGAGGGGGTGGGAGGGGCATAAGGGTTATCCTCGACGAGGAGGACCTCAAAAAATCCTTCGACAGTGCCCAGCGAGAGGCTCAAACGGCCTTCGGCAACAAAGAGCTTTACATAGAAAAACTCATCGAGCAAGCCCGTCATATCGAGGTCCAGATTCTTGCCGACTGCTTCGGCAATGTCATCCACCTGGGGGAACGGGAGTGTTCCCTCCAGCGACGCCGACAAAAAATTCTTGAGGAGGCCCCGGCTACAAATCTCCCCTCCTCCCTGCGTTCCCAAATTTTTGAAGCAGCGATTCGGGCAGCAAAAGCCCTGGGATATACGACCTGCGGGACTTTTGAATTCCTGGTGACACCCGATGGAGCGTTCTACTTCATGGAACTCAACGCTCGAGTCCAGGTGGAGCATCCGGTGACTGAGGCCATATCGGGTGTGGATATCGTGCGGGAGCAGATTCGCCTTGCCGCCGGAGAGAGGCTCCTCCTCACACAGGACGAAGTGGCCTTCCGAGGACATGCCATCGAAATGCGCATCAATGCCGAAGACCCCAAAAACCGTTTTGTTCCTTCTCCCGGGAAAATCACACAATTTGATATCCCCCGGGGACCAGGTATACGGGTGGATTCCCACTGTTATTCTGGTTACAGTGTGCCCCCCTACTATGATTCCCTCATCGCCAAACTCATCGTCTGGGACTGCAATCGGGATTTTGCCATTCGCCGCTCCCAGGAAGCCCTGCGTTCTTTCGTGGTGGAGGGCATCGCTACCACCATTCCCTTCCACCTCAAGATTCTCTCACACCCTGATTTCCTTGAAGGCCATTTCCACACTCGCTTCATAGAGGAGGTGTGGCAGAATGTTCCTGAAGGAGGCGAAGCTCTGCGATGAAGCTTAAGACTTTTCCTCAGGGCGTCTTCCTCCCACACTACAAGGAGGACACCGCCCATCTCTCGATCATCCGCACCCCCACACCCTCACGGGTGGTTTTACCCCTCGTGCAACACACCGGCGCCCCCCTCAAGCCCCTGGTCAAGAAGGGAGACAGTGTACGGAGAGGACAGAAGATAGCCGATGTGGAAGCCTTTGTAGCTGCTCCCGTCCACGCCTCGATAAGCGGAAAGGTAGCCGGAATCGAAGAATGGGCGCACCCCACGCTGGGGAAATGCCAGGCCATCGTCATCGAAAATGACGGAACGCAAGAAGAGGAGCACAAAGACCCTCTTCCCAAGAATATCGAAAGCCTTGAACCTGACTTTCTCCGCCTCTGGGTCCGGGAGGGAGGGTTTGTAGGCCTGGGGGGAGCAGCCTTCCCCACCCATGTAAAACTCTCCCCTCCAGAAGGTAAGCCTATTGACACCTTCATCCTCAACGGCGCAGAGTGTGAACCATATCTCACCTGCGATCACCGGGTCATGCTCGAGAAAACCCAAGAGATGCTTTTGGGGCTTCGTATCATGGTGCGGGCGTGCGGAGCACAAAGGGCATACATCGGTATCGAGGACAACAAAAAGGATTGCATTGAACATGTGGCTCCGTTTCTTCGAAACCTTCCCCTCCCGGTTAAGGTTGTTCCCCTCAAAACCAAATACCCTCAGGGTTCAGAAAAGCACCTCATTCTTGCCATTCTGGGTCGGGAAGTTCCCCCGGGGGGATTGCCCCTTAATGTGGGAGTAGTGGTGAACAACGTCCAGACCGCGGCCCTTTTGGGTCGAATGGCCCAAGAAGGATTACCCCTGGTGGAGCGGGTCATCACTCTATCGGGTGACTGCCTGAAAAAGCAGGGAAACTTTGAGGTGCCCCTGGGAACACTCCTTGAGGACCTGGTGAACTCCTGTGAGGGATTCACCACCCCTCCTCGGAAAATCATTATGGGAGGACCAATGACTGGAGTAGCCCAGATTTCACTTTCCGTTCCGGTGATCAAGGGGACTTTGGGTTTCCTCTTCTTCGCCCGTCCGGGTACCAAAAGGGAATATCCCTGCATCCGGTGCGGAAGGTGTGTCACCCACTGTCCCATGCGTCTCATGCCCTATCTTTTGGGAAGACTGGCCGAAGAGAGGCTCTTTGCCGAAGCAGAGAGTGCCAGGGTTTTAGATTGCATCGAATGTGGTTCCTGTGCCTATGTGTGTCCTGCAGGCATTGCCTTAGTCCACCTTTTGAAACTAGCCAAATTCGAAGTCATGCGCAGGGCTCGCAAAGGAGGGAAATGAGGTGAACGAGTCACGATTCTTGCTTTCTGCCCCACCCCACATGAAAAGCCCTACCAGTGTCCCCTGGATCATGCGCCAGGTGGTTTTCGCCCTTCTCCCAGCAGCGGTATGGGGTGTGGCGTTTTTCGGAGTACGGTTAGCCCTGTGGCCTCTTCTTCTCTCTGTTCTGGCCTGCGTGGGCTTTGAAGCTCTGGATTGTCTTTTTTTCCGCCGACCTCTCTCCGTTGGAGACTGGAGCGCCGTGGTCACTGGAATGCTTCTGGGGCTTTCTCTTCCTCCTGGGTGCCCCTTCTGGATTCCCATAGTAGGAGGGGGAGTAGCAATCTTCTTAGGGAAGCAGATGTTTGGAGGATTAGGACAAAACATCTTCAACCCGGCTCTGGTGGGCAGAGCAGTGCTCCTTGTATCCTGGCCCAAAATCATGGCTACCTGGTATGTCAGGACGCCCTTTGCCCTCTCGGTCTTGCCCACCACTTCCGCCGCTCCGGTTGATGTGGTGACAAGCGCCACTCCCCTTGGCATCATAAAAACCTATGGGTTTGTCGCCCTCAAAGAGGTCGATCCTCACCTGCTCTTCCGTCTCTTTTTTGGACTCACCCCGGGGTGCATCGGGGAGATTTCCACATTCCTTCTTTTTCTCGGATTCGTGTACCTCCTCTGGCGGGGAATAGTGGCGTGGGACATTCCACTCTCTTTTTGCCTCGGTCTTGTGGCGGCGGCCCTTTTCGCCCACCAGAATCCCCTCGTTCATCTCTTTGCCGGTGGTGCTATCATGGGAGCGTGTTTCATGGCCACCGACTACGTCACTTCTCCTATGACTTCAAAGGGGCGGGTGATTTTCGGCTTTGGAGCCGGAGCACTGACGGGAATCATTCGCTGGCTTGGGGGGTATCCTGAAGGAGTCACCTTTGGCATCCTCACCATGAACGCCTTGGTGCCCCTTCTGGATCGCCTTCTGCCGAGAAGATTTGGGGGGAAGAGAGCATGAATAAAATCGTGCGTGTAGCCTTAGCCTTGACTGCGGTGTGTGTGATAGCGGCCTTTGCTCTGTCTTTGGTCTATGTGATGACGAAGGAGCGTATCGCCGAAGAGGCAAAAAAGGAACTCAATGAAGCCCTTTTGGTGGTCTTCCCCGGAGCCGAATCATTCATCCCTCTGGATTTTGATTCCTTCGGTCCTTTGCCTTCTTCAAGAGAGGTTCAGTTTCTTGAGGCCTACGAGGCCAAAAAGGGTCAAGAACGGCAAGGGATAGTTTTCAAGGTGGCGAGCACCGGATACGGTGGAGCCATCGTGCTCCTTGTGGGAGTCGACACCAAAGAAGGAAAAATCACCGGGGTGAAAGTTCTCGAGCACCAGGAAACCCCGGGACTGGGCTCCAATGTAACCCAGGAAAGTTTTCTTTCCCAGTTTTTGGGGAAACCCATCACCGATCCCTTTGTGGTTGGAAAGGACATCCAGGCGGTGAGCGGAGCAACCATCTCCAGCCGTGCGGTAACAGGGGCCTGTGAAAAGGTAGCCCTTCTTTTGCGAGGTGAGGAGGAGTAATGCGGGAATTCCTCTACTACTTCTACAACGGTCTTTTAGGAGAGAACCCGGTTTTAAAACTCATGATCGGGCTCTGTTCGGTTTTAGCAGTTTCGGTACGGGTTGAGAACTGCCTGGGAATGGGGGCAGCAGTAATATTCGTCCTTGTGTGTTCAAGTCTTGTGATTTCCCTCATCCGCAACTTTGTCCCTAACGAGGTGCGCATCCCCATATTCATCGTGGTTATCTCCACCTTTACCACCATCGTGGATTTGGTCATGAAAGCCTACCTCCCCCCTCTCTCGAAAGCCATGGGGATTTTCATACCCCTCATCGTGGTTAACTGCATCATCATGGCTCGGGCTGAAGCCTTCGCCTCCAAAAAGCCCCCCCTCCTTGCAGTGGCCGATGCCCTGGGTATGGGAGTAGGGTATACCCTGGTCATCACCGCCATAGGGATAGTGCGGGAGCTCTTCGGATACGGCGAAATCCTTTCCCATCCCATCTTCCCCAAGGCATATCAAGGTATGATGGCGATAATTCTTCCCCCCGGAGCATTTCTTCTCATCGGCATCTACATTGCCATTCTAAACTGGTCGCTGAGGAGGGCGAAAAAATGAACGGAGGACTGATTACCCTTTTGAAAATCCTGGTGAGCGCCGCTTTTGTGGACAACATCATCCTGGCCCGTTACATCGGCCTCTGTCCCTACATCGGCATGTCTTCGAGTGTGGCTAATTCTATCGGCATGGGCATGGCGGTGACGTTTGTCATGGTTTTAGCCTCCATCGTCACCTGGTTTCTCTGGAACTACATCTTTGTGCCTCTGGGCCTTGAGTACCTCCGCATCATGGTGTTCATCTTAGTCATTGCTACCCTGGTCCAGCTTGTAGAGATACTCCTCAAAAAGAATGTGCCTAACCTCTACCGGGCCATGGGAATCTACCTTCCCCTCATCACCACAAACTGCGCCATCCTTGCAGTGACATTTTTGGGTGTGGACTACGGCTACTCTCTCCTTCAGGTTATGGTGTACAGTATAAGCGTTGCCTTAGGATTTACGGTGGCTCTTGTGCTTCTGGCCGGGATACGAGAGCAACTCCGCCTGGCCCGAGTTCCCTCTTTCTGGCAGGGATATCCCATCGTCTTTGTATCCACATGCCTTCTGGCCATAGCCTTTCTAGGGTTCAAAGGTCTGGTGAAGTAGAGGAGGGAGGACATGGACGTACTCTTGCCGACAATTCTCGTAGGAGTTTTAGGTTTAGTCTTCGGACTCATGCTGGCGCTTTTTGCCAAAAAGTTTGCCGTTCCGCTGAATCCCCTGGTACAGGCGGTGGAGCACCTTCTTCCGGGAGCAAACTGCGGAGCCTGTGGCTTCCCAAGTTGCAGCAGCTTAGCCGAAAAGATTGCCTCTCAAGAAGCGTCTCCCAATGCCTGCCCGGTGGGAGGACCGAGAGTCTGGGCAGAGCTGTCAAAGCTCCTGGGACAGGAAAACGAAAGTTGGGAGGTCAAAAGAGCATTCCTTCTCTGCCAGGGGGGAAGGGGTGTGGCCCAAACCGTTGCCGACTACGAAGGGATTTTTGACTGCCGGGCTGCCCATCTTCTTTCCGGGTCCTTCAAGGGGTGTCGATTCGGGTGTTTAGGACTTGGAAACTGTGTCCGGGTATGTCCTTTTGGGGCCCTGCATCTTGATGAAGAGACTAGCCTCCCGGTGGTAGATTGGGAGAAATGCACCGGTTGCGGCAAGTGTGTGGCCGAGTGTCCGAGAAATCTCTTCGTCCTTGTCCCTAAAAAGGCACAGGTTCTCGTAGCCTGTACATCCCCCGAGGGGGCAAAAGAGGTTCGAAAGGTCTGCACCAGAGGGTGCATCAAGTGTCAGCTCTGTGTCCGAGTCTGTCCTGAAGGAGCCATCACTTTCGAAAATGGGCGTATCGTGATCTCCCGGGAAAAGTGCACCCTCTGCGGCCTCTGTGTAGAGAAGTGCCCTACGCACTGTATAATAAGGATGGGTAAAAAAGAAGCTCTCCTTGAGGTACAGAGCTAATGGCACTCCTTGGCATAGACATCGGGACCACAAACACCAAGCTCAAGGTGTACGAAGAGGAGGGAGGGTCCCTGGAAGAACAGAGTTTTCCCACTCCTCTTCTCTGCGATGCCGATGGCCCTTACTACGATGCCGAAAAGCTCTTCGTGACACTTTGCGAAAGCATGCGGGGTTTCTCTGAGCCTGTCCGCCGAAGGATACGTGCCCTGAGTGTCTCAAGCTTTGCCGAGGTTGTGGTGGGTCTCTCAGAAGATGGTGCTCCTGTAAACCGTTGCATTCCCTGGTACGACGAACGCACCAAAGAGGAAGTCACCACCTTGAACCTCGATCCCTCCTGGGTGTATCGCACAACAGGCCTCTCTCCCCACCACAAGTACTCCCTGTACAAACTCCTCTGGCACCGCCATCACGAAAGAAAGGTCTTTGAACGGGTTCATCGCTGGACTTCCATGTCGGGATATGTTCTCTTTGCCTTGAGTGGAGAGCTCTCCTTCGACTACTCTCTTGCCTCTCGGACTATGCTCTTTGACCAGTACCGCCGTAGTTGGTCTCGAGAACTCCTTGAGGTCGTGGGAATACCCGAAGAAAAGATGAGTCCTCTCTATCCTTCCGGGGTAGCCCTTGGGACCCTCAAAGAAGAAGTGGCCCAAAAAAGTGGCCTTCCCAAAAATACCCTCGTTGTCACTGGAGGACACGACCATCTCTGCGCTGCCCTGGCCAGCGGGGTATTTCAGAAGAACTGGGGACTCATTTCCACCGGAACCACCGAATCTCTCACCATTCCTCTTGAAAAGCCACCTTCCTTCCCAGAAGAAAGCAGAGGGAAGCCTTTTTCTTTTGGCCATCACGTGGTATTCCCCCTCTACTATGCCCTGGGAGGCATCTACAGTGGCGGATACTCAGTAGACTGGCTCCTGCACCTTTTAGGGGAGTCGTACCGGCTCTTTGAGAAAACAGAAATCCGTCTGGGCTACTCCACACCTCTCTTTTTCCCCTATCTTCTGGGAGGGGAATACGAAGAAGCAAGGGGGGCCTTCCTCAATCTCCGGGGAGAGACGGATAAAAAAGACCTCATTTTGGGGGTACTCTGCGGACTCTGCGCCGAATACCGAATCATATGGGAGAGAATGGAAAAAGAGCTATCCTACAGGGTGGACCACGCCGTTAACGTAGGGGGAGGGACACAAAACACCACCTGGATGTTCCTTAAGGCCACCTTTCTTGGACAACCCATAGTGGTCCCCGAAGAAAAAGAGGGGAGCTGTCAGGGGGCCGCCTTCCTTGCCGGAATCGGTGCCGGCATCTACAAAAGCCCTGCTGAGGTTTTTCAGAAAACTTTCCAGGTTAAGGAGGTCTTTGAGCCTCTTGAAAGCCTTAAAGAGGAAGTACACCACTTCTTTGAAATCTACCACAGTGTGCGGGAGGTCTTGAAAGAAGCCAATGTACGCCTCGCCCGAGGGTTTGAAAAATAGAGTCGGAGTCATCGGAATCATCGTGACTAACCGGGAAAAACAGGCCGAAAGGGTCAACGAGATTCTGGCCGAATTCGGCGACATCATCATCGGTCGCATGGGAATCCCCTACCGGGAGAGAAACATCTCGGTCATTGCCCTCATCGTCGACGGCGACACTGACACCTTAGGGGCACTCACCGGACGCCTGGGAAGCATTCCCGGGGTCCGGGTGAAATCGGCCCTGGTATCGACGGAGTGAGCACCTTCATGGGCAAGAAGGTAGTGACTTTTATAAAAACCTTTTTACTACCTTCACACCCCGATTACCGAAGGCTTCGCTTCTCAATCACCCGCCGATACCAGAAGAAGCTTTGTTTAGGAATTCGCCGTAAGGTCTGGTAATCGACGTAAACCAGACCAAAGCGCTTGGAGAGCCCCAGCGCCCACTCGAAGTTGTCCAGGAGACTCCAGACGAAGTACCCCTTCACCGGACAACCTTCCTCGAGAGCCTGGTACACCCAGAGGAGGTGATCCCGCAAATAGGCAATTCTCCGTTCATCGCTTATCGTCCCGTCGCTCCACATGTCCTGGAAGGCAAAACCATTCTCGGTGACGTAGATGGCCAAAGGAGCATAGTCTTCCACAACCCGTACAAGAATTTCGTAAATTCCCCGAGGATAGACCTCCCAGCCCATGTCACTTTTCTCATAATGGGGCAAATCTAAGGCCTCAACCTCAAGAATTGGTTCTCTCCCTCTTTTCACAACTCGGCGGAGGTAGTAGTTCACACCCAGAAAATCAATAGGTTGAGCAATAAGGGCTTTCTCTTTCTCACCGAGCCGAGGAACGGAAAAACCCTTGGCCTCGTAGAAAGAACACATATCTTCGGGGAATCGTCCCCGAAAGAGAGGGTCCAGGAACCAGCGGTTTTGATACCCATCAAAACGCCAGGCAGCCTTCACGTCTTCCTCATCCTCACTGGCCGGATGAAAGGGTGCCAGGTTCAGAGTGATACCGATCTTACCCCGTACTCCTTCTTCCCGGAAGACCCGCACCGCAAGCCCATGGGAGAGAAGAAGATTCCGAGAGACCAAAAGGGCGCTCTGGAAGTCTCGCTTTCCGGGGGCATGGTATCCTTCGTAGTTTCCGACAAAAGCCACCACCCAGGGTTCGTTGTGGGTGATCCAAAGGTCCACATCGTCCCGGAAAGTGCAAAAGAGTAGCTTAGCGTACTCCACAAAGGCCTCCACCGTCTCTTGACTCTCCCATCCTCCTTTCTCCTGAAGTGCCTGGGGAAGGTCCCAGTGGTAGAGGGTACAACAGGGGCGAATGCCGGCTTCCCTCAAGGCCTCAATAAGCCTTTTGTAGAAGTCGAGGCCTTTCTCGTTCACCCTTCCTCTCCCCTCTGGAAGTACTCTGGGCCAGGAGATGGAGAAACGGTAGGCGTCGACTCCAAGTTCTTTCATCAAAGCCACGTCTTCAAGGTAACGGTGGTAGTGGTCACAGGCCACGTCTCCCGTGGTGCCATCGAGAATCCTCCCCGGGGTGTGAGAGAATCGGTCCCAGACGCTCTCACCTTTCCCGTTTTCCTTCCAGGCTCCCTCAATCTGGTACGAAGCAGTAGCCACACCAAAGAGAAAGTCTTGAGGAAAGTAACCAAGATACGCCATGGTGTTTGCCTCCCTGTTATGGCTAAAATCACAGTCAAGCATTGATGTATTTTCTCAGGGCAATATCTACTCTCCCAATACCTGAACCCAGACTCTTCTCCTCCGAGGACCGTCAAATTCACAAAGAAAAATTCCTTGCCAGGTTCCCAGAAGGAGTTTTCCCCCTTCAAAGAGGACGGTAACCGAGGAACCTACCAGAGAAGCCTTGATGTGGGCCGGGGAATTCCCCTCCCCGTGCTCGTAGGGGAGATTATCGGGAGCAGCGTGACGCAAGCCCTGCATGAGGTCGAACACCACATCGGGGTCGGCACTCTCGTTGACAGTTACCCCACAGGTGGTGTGAGGGGCATACACCACGCATATCCCCCGTTCCTTTCCCGACTCCCGCACGGCACTGGCCACAAGGGAGGTGATGTTTACCGGTTCTTCTCTTCTGCGTGTTTCTACAGTAAACTCTCGCACGATGCTCACCTCTCATTCGAAGAGTTTTCGAAATTCCTCTTCTGAAAGGGGTACGGTGTTCCCCTGAAGGAGAAAGCGTTTTTCCTCAGAGGTGGCCCAGGGAGTAAGGGGAAAGCGCACCGTCAAAGGAAGACGGAAGAAGGGCTGGTCGATGATGACTTCCCCAGGGAGCAGGGTCGCGGCCTTCTCCCGCAGCACTCCCTCAAGGTGGGCATACTCTTCTTTCCCCAATTCAGCTGGTTTCTGTCTTCCCACAACCGTTGTGGCCGCCTGGGTTACAACCCGGTAATCCACCTGGGAAGCGGTCTGTTCTGCACCGACAAGGACAATCCGGAAAGACCTTCCCCGTTCGGCCACGTCTCGAAAGATCTTACCTAAGGGCCCACCACCTGTCCGGGGAGCGTACTTGTTGAGCTCATCGAGGTACACAAAAACCGGTTCTTTGAGAAGGTCTTCTTCTTTGGCCCGAAGAATCTCCCGAAGCACCGCCCCCACCACAAAGGCCTGTCCCCGGGGAGGAAGCTTGGCGATGTCGATCACGGTTACCCCCGAAGGTCGATTCCAGCGAAGGGCATACTCAGGAACGGGAGGAGCACAAAGTACCTTTGACATGCTGGGCTTTATACTCCTCCAGAGTCTCCCCAGGCCGCTGCGTTCGGCCAGACGGAGCCTGCGGGATATGGCTAGAACTGTTCGTTCATCCACCCGCTCCCCTTTGAGCTCTCTTGCCAGAGGGGTTTTAGGGTCTTCCTCCAAAGAGTACTCATGGAGCATCTCCACAAGACTTTTTAAGGAATTGGGAAGGTGGAAGCGCGAAAGCATGCTTTCCAGGCTCACCCCACACACGGCAAGGTACACCCGGGCAAGGGTTTTGGAATCAAGCCCCTCGCAAGAAAAGCGTACATTCTCCTCAAGATAGGAGGTGTCCTTGGAGAAGAGCTCGTTTTGGGCCTCCTCTAAGAGTCTGTTATACTCGTCCCGCAAAACATCCTCAATGACGGAAACCACCAAGAGGAAATTGGGGTTGGTCTCGATCTCCTCAGGGTCAAAAAGGAGGGGTAAAAGCCCAAAGTCTACGATGTCCAGGATGTCCCATCCATACACCTGAACCTTTTCCCGAAAGTGACGGATATTGGGCCCCCAATCAGACCGGCGAGGAGGAACGGCTACCTCCACATTCTCAAAGGGATGAGGTTCCATCCCAAATCGTTCAAACATTTCCTGCCAGAGGGCAAATTTCTTAGCCTCGCGATGGTTTTCCTTAGCCCTCATCCACTCTTCGTTCCAGTAATCGAGAAAAAGGAGACTCTCTCCCTTCACATTAAAAACGACTGCTCTACTATCCCGCAAAAATACCGCAATGTCATTGCTCACATGACGCTCCGAGGCTTGGGGATAGTAGAGCATCATCCAGAGGAGGAAAGTGGCGTAGGAGGTCTTTGCTGCTACACCGGACTGCCCGCTCACATTGACATGGGCTCCGTTGTCCCCCAAAAGATACCGCACATCAAGGTAAGCCACTTCCCCGTTAGAAAGAACCCCACAGGGCAAAGCCCGAAGGTCATGCTTTACCTCGTCGAATCCCAGGGCAATGTCGGTCTCCTGGGGAGGAGCAAGAAAAACTCGTCCTCCCACCGGGGGAGGAACAAGGGGTGGAACGGTGACGTAATCCTCGCCTTCCCTTTTGAGGGCCTTCGTCACCACCACCCTCCCAAGGTAAATGGTGATCCCACTGTACCTTCCCTCAGCACAGGCCTCCTCCTGATACCCGGTGGTTACCGTTCCATCCCAGGAAGCCACCACCTCATCCACCACACCGTAGGTGCGATACTCCTCACCACCCCAGGAGTAATCCACCCGAACGACGGCCTCAAGGCGGATGATGGAAGAAAAAGCAGGCCGCATCCGTACCCAGAAGTGGTACGGCGTGACTTCTCTCAATCCTGTCACCGTTCCGATTTCTTCAAACTCCATTCCTTTCCCTCCTCCCCCAAAAGAGCAGACGTTGGGTGAGCTCTCTCACAAACCGTGAAGAAGCGAAATGCTGAGCAAGACGTTCCTCAAGAGCAATGATGGGGAAAATATTCTCCGGAAGCCTCTGCCAAGGATAGTCTCCGCTCAAAAGAGGAAGAACTCGGGCAAGTCCGTCAAAAAGTCGGGAAATTTCTCCCCGAAATTCTGAGAACCTCCCTTTGGGAACAATCGCCTCAAGACGCACCAGCCCCTTCCAAGGAAAAAGGGGATTCTGCTCGACCAATCGCACATAAGAAAACACCCGAAGAGCATCGGCTTCTTCTCTCCCCAAAAAAGAAGACACAAAGGGGGTCCTCCTCCCTCGCCCCAGGTGAAAAAGATGGTCCAACCAATCCTGGGGAAGGCGAAGTTCTTCTACTCCCTTCACCAGCCCACAGGGACCAATGCCCGGATGGAACTCTCGTGGCTCCACAAAGTGGATCGTCCCGTCTTTGACCACCGGAGCTCCCCAGCCGAGAAGTCGTCCTACTTCTTCCCGCTCGAGTCTCTGCATGGCATTGAAAATCGCCTGGCGAGCCACCTCAACGCCAGGAAGACTCCGGGGGTACCTTTGTGATTCCTCTATGTGAAAAACAAGACCCATTCCCAGGTCGATTTCGGGCTGTTCCACCCGTACCCTGAGGGCCAAACTCTCTTCCGCCCCCATCACCCGCTCAAGGGAAGGAGGAGATGAGGGAGAAAAACCGAAAGAGAGCCCCCTCCCCCTTTCCCACACCACATACCCGGCGGCAACCTCGGCCAAAAGAAGAACAGCGGTGCGCACCAGAAGACGCACATGCACCCGCATCCTCCCATCCACAAAAAACACCCTTGGGAAATCTGGAACACTCTCAGGATTTTCAGGAAATTCTCCCCATTCCCTTCTCTCCCAGAATTCCTGCGGGGCAAGGGATTCCTCCTCGCGAATTTCATGGTGCATGAAACCCTCTTCCCCCACAAACCAGTGGTCAACCTGAGCAGCGTTCTCTCTCAAAAAATCAGCTAAACTTCGATGTTTTCGTTCTTCTTCCACTCTACTTTCCCTTCCCTCACCTCAAGCTGTACCGGGAAGTATCCGGCGAAGTCCGGATCATGGGTCACCACACCCACCATCTTCCCCGCCCGACTCAGACGGAAAATGGCGTCGGCCACAAGGTCAAGGTGTTCTCGATCCAGGGACGAAAAGCCCTCGTCGATAAAGAGGCATTCCGTCTTCTGGGTGTAATCCCCCTCGAGTCGAAGACCGGAAAGGGCCAAAGCCAGGGCCAAGGCAATGAGAGTCCTTTCTCCTCCCGAACACTCCTCGGGAAGGCGCTCTTCTCCGCCAAACCATCGATCGAGAATCGCCATGTCTGCTATTCCTCCTCGCATGTGCATGCGCAGGGCATACCTTCCTCCTGAGAGTTCTCCAAGAATCCGAGAGGCCTCATCTTCAAGGCAGGTAAAGAGAATGCCGAGAAGGTAGTTCTTGAACCCTCCGGCCTCCAAAGCTCGCAAAAGCTCACTGCGTACCCAGTGTTCTTTTTCCTGCTGTTCCACCGATTTTTGTAAGCGTTGCCATTCTCTTTCTTTTTCTCCAATCTGGCGAAGCTCTTCGGTTATGCCTCCAAGACGGGTATTGAGGACAACTGAATCATTGCGAAGTTTCTCCAAGCGTTCCTGGTAATTCCCGTAAACCTCCTCTATCTTTTCCTCAGAAAGGCCAAGCTCTGAAAGGAGAGCCGTCTTCTCACCTTCCATCTCTTCTATCCTCTTTTTCAACCCCTCCAGTTCTCCCTCAATCCGGTTGAGCACCTCATGCCAGTTGCCCTTTTCCTTCTCCTTCAAAAGTGCGTATTCCTCTTCGGTCCATTCATTCTCCACGAGGGCCTCTAAAAAGAGCCCCCGGCGCAGGTTTTCCTCCTCGGCAAGTTTTTCCTTCTCCTTTTGCCATAACCTGAGTTCTTCTTCGAGGCGAAGGGACTCCTTCTTCAGGAAATCGATTTCCTGCCTCTTTCCCTCGCAGTTCGCCTCAAGACGCACGAGCTCCTGTTCGATCCCTCGCAAGTCCTCCTTGATCTTCTCCAGGAAAACCGAAAAGGAATCCTCCGGGGTTTCCCCTTCCCCCATCTTCCATTTCAGGAGGAGCCCGGAAAGCAACCGACGCTCGAGAGAAAGTTCTTCTTCCTTTCTCCCCCGGGACTCCTGAGATACTAAAAGACGCGACCTTACCCGCTCTTCTTCCTCTTGAAGGATTCTTATGCGTTCCTCAAAAAGGACCACCTTCTTTTCGAGCTCTGTTACTCGCTCAAAAAGCACGTCCTTCTCCTTCTCCTTCTCCTCAACCCAGGCTCTGAAGGCTGAAAGGCTAAGGGCCTCCTCCTTAGGATATCCAAGGTTTGCAAGAATTGCCCGCATCCTTTCCCGAAGGTCGCGCACCTCCCCAGAGAGAGTTTTCCCTCTTTCCCTGAGTTCGGTTGCCCTTCCTTCTCTTTCCTTCTTTTCTCTTTCAAGTTCTTCGAGGCGTTCCCGGAGTTTTTCTCTTTCCGCCGAGAGACGAAAGAGCTCCTCCTGGAATCTTCGATACTCCTCTTCCAGTGCCACAATGTCCACCCTTGCCTTCACACTCTCGGGGAAAGGTACCGCACTTCCACACATCGGACACACACCGCTTGCACGCCATTCTTCTTCAAGCTCTCCCACCACGAAGGCCTTTAATTTCGTACGGTATTGGTCTTCTTTCTCCTTCCTGTGGAGGAGGAGTTTCTCGTGGCATTCCTCGATTCTCTCCCCTCTCTCTAAGAGTTGCTCAAGGTGTTTTTTCCGCTGCCCAATCTCCTCCTCAAGTTGCCTTCTTTCCCTCTCACAGGTCAAAAGCTCTTGGTTTTTCAGGCGCTCTTCCTGCACCAGGCCTTCCAACTTCCCTTGAGCCTCTTTGAGCTCCTTGTCTCTCCGGACGAGTTTCCCCAGAAGCTCCCTCTCCCGAGCAAGGGCATCTTTGAGTTCCACAAGGCAGATTGTCTCCCGCTCTTTGAGAAGTTCAGAAAGCTTCTCTTCAAGGGCTTTTGCTTCCTCCCTTTGTGCAGCGAGTTCCTTTTTCAGTTCCTCGATTCTGGAAAATGCGGGAAGGCCCTCTCTTTCCATCTCCTCCCTGAGGGTTTTCAGCCTCTCCCACTCCTTGTACCCCTCCTTTTGCCTGCGGGTGAGTTCAAGGAGAGCCTTCTCAGCCCTTGAGAGATCCCCTCGAATCTCCAAAAGGCGTTCCGTTCTCGCCTTTTCTTCTCCCAAGGCAAGTTCCAGGCGATCTCGTACAAACCTCCAGGGTTCCTCAAAAGTCACAGAGATACGCTTTGCTGCCTCGATGCGAGCATCTTCTTGAGCCCCCTTTTGAGCTTTCTCCCGAAGAGATACAAGCTCTTTTTCCCTTTCCCTTCCCCTTTCAAGCTCTGCGAGCACTTCTCTTGTCCTCTCAACTTTTTTTAAGGTGCGTTCGATGGCCTTTTCCTCCCTCTGGCAACAGGAAAGACGCTCCAGGAGCTCTTTCCTTTCCCTTTCGAGGTTTGCCTTTTTCTCCGACAATCTCTCTTCCTCCAGGACCCGCAGGCGTTCCCGTAAGGGCACGAGTTCCCCTTCAAGCTTTCGTACGTCGTCTCTCACTGTGTCCCGCACCAGGTCGATGACTTCAAGGCCAAAGAGGCTACTCAAAATCCGAAAGCGCTCGGATGGTGTGGCTTCCACAAAGGAAAGGGTCTGCCCCTGGGGGAGAAATACAGAAGACCTGAAGGTCACCGCATCACACCCTAAGGATTCCTCAATGAGTGCATTCACCCCCTGCTCCCCCGAGGCAAGGGGCTTCCACCGTTCTCCATCGTACCGTTCAAGGAATGCCGTTCCTCCCTGCTTTTGAGAATACTCCCGAGTAACCCGGAAACGCCTTCCCCCCAAAAGAAACTCAAGCTGTACCCGGAGGGCTCTATTGGGGCTTCCCCGATGGATGAGTTCTTTCTTACTCCGCTCTAAGCGTATTCCCCGACCGTATAGGGCAAAAAAGAGCGCCTCAAGGAGGGAAGACTTTCCCGCTCCATTCGGCCCCACGATGACGAAAAGATCTGCCTTAAAGGAAAGCTCCACCTTTTCAAGGCCTAAAAAACGCTCGACTAAAAGTTTGACTGGCTTCATGGCCTTTTATGCTCCTCAAAGACCCGGTGACAGTACTCTCCAAAAAGACGGACAACCTCTTCGGAAAACCCCTCCTTTTGCGCAAAGCGAGCAAAAAGCTCCGGGATGGCTGCTGCATCAAAGGAACCTTCGCCCTTCTCTGAAACCTCGTCCTCCTTCCAGAAGGCCTCGACGACCACTACTTCCCATCCTTCCCCCTGGAGACGACGAAGCTCTGCCGTCCACTCAGGAGATGAAAGCTCACCCGGAACCCGAAGACGTACGTAGTTTCTCGAGCCACTCTTAATTCTCTCCTCCACAAGGCGACGAATTTCCAGGTTGCTTACCCGGGTTTCAAGGTCAAGGGTTACAAGAAAAGAGGTTTCGAAAAAGACGGGCTGAATCTTCGGTTTTTCCCCAGGAAATAAATCCACAATCACAAAACTTCCCTTCTGTCCAGGGTTTTTGAAGTTCTCCGGAACCAAGGAGGAGGGATAGCAGATGACGAAGGGCTCCTCAAGCACCGTGTAGCCGTGGAGATGGCCAAAGGCCCCGTAAGAAAATCCCGGAGGAAAGTCTGCCCGTTTGAAAAAGACCTCCCGAGCGGCGTTGGCTTCGGCGTAAGAGGCGAGCTCCTCCACCGTCAGGTGCGCCGCAAGGATGTGAAAATGTCGGGGATCGAAGTGTCTCTTCCATTCCTTCACAAGATTCATGAGATAAGCCCTGGCCCTCCCCTGAACCTCTTCCCCAGGGTATTCCGCCAAAAAGCGAGAGAGAGACATGTAGGGGAGAGGAAAGATGGTAACTTCAAGATCCGGAAAGGAACGAACTCTAGAGTCTTTAACCACCACCATGTTCGGGGGAAACATGCGCTTTAAGGACTCTACCGCATACCAGTCGTGATTCCCAATGATCCACACAAACGGAGCCACAGCAATGAGTTCCATGATGGTTTCAGAGGCAAGCTGGATTGCTTCCTTCGGAGGATGATAGTACTGATGGAAAAGATCTCCGGCATGGATGATAAGGTCTACTTTCTCGTCCCTGGCGATCCGTACCAGCCGTTCAAGGCACTCTTTCTGTTCCTCAAAGCGGTCTACCTCCCGGTGTGTTCTCCAGGAAACAAGCCCTAGATGCCAGTCAGCAGTATGAAGAATTCGAAGCGGTCGCACCCTCGATACCCTCCAAGAGGTATTATATCAGTCTCTCCATACTATGTACTTTTTTCCGGTGACATTGAGGGCGATGTGGTAGTGAGGGCTGATGGTAAAGAATAAGCTCTCGCAGAACCTCTGGATTATCAGGAAGGTGGTAGATGCATATCCCCATGCGAGGAAGAAACCGACGCAGAGCTTCCATTCCCCTACGGAGCACTTTCCTTTCAAACCCTTCCACGTCCATCTTGATGAAATCGAGCCGTTCAGGGTGCGATGCTCTTGCCCAGGCATCAAGAGTCGTACACTCGATGTATCCTCGTCCCCACCCCCTTACCACCATGCCCTTCATCGTTACTTTACCTTCTCTAACAACGATATTGGAAAGTCCGTTGAGTTTGAGGTTGGCCTCAAGGATCTCGCAGAATCTCTTCTGGGGCTCGAAGGTAAAAACTCTGCCCCTTTCTTCCTCCACCACTTTCCCTGCCAGGATGGTAAAAACACCTGCGTAAGCCCCCACATCGAGTATCCAATCTCCTTCTTGGAGACGCGTTTTCTCGTTCTCAAAGTGTCCTTCACTGCCCCGAAAACTTTTCTTCGAGGTTCAAGGTAAAGAGTTTCAAAGAGGGAGTGTGTCGTACCCTGTGGTGTTTCTCCGCCAAAAAGCACTCTCTTTGTTTCGGTCAGGTAGGGAACCCAAAGGTTGAGCATTTGCCGAAGACAATTTTCCTGGAAAAAGGGCGAAGGCGAAGAATAAGGCGTTTCCCATAGTAATCGAGGGGGAGGGAGAAAATCCCGTTTTTCAGGAATTCCCTTTTGTTGAGCTTTTCAAAAGAGACAAAGAGGACCTTCCGGAAATCTGGATCTTAAAACCCACACCTTGAAGGCAACCCCTCTTTAAAAAACCTTACCCCAGAGAAAAAGTCCTTTCCCAGGGTCACACCTTGCGCTCCTTCCTGGGGGAACAGTTCTTCTTGGAGTATAGAGTACCACATCGTGCTTTGAAAAGAACCCACCGGCTTCAGGGCATTTCCGCCCTCCTAGGCAAAGCCGCCTGGGAGAGATAAAATAGGCTATGCCAGTTACACACCACAGGAAGGCAAAAGAGGTGCTCCGATGAGCGATTTTATTCTGGGGGTCAATTACTGGCCTCGCCGCAAGGCCATGTACTGGTGGAAGAACTTTGAAGCTCAAGAGGTGGAGGAGGAATTCTCCCTCATCAGGGACCTGGGCCTTGGGCTTGTACGCATTTTCCTACTTTGGGAAGATTTCCAACCCACTCCGGATACCATATCGGAGAAAACCCTCGAGTGTCTTGTCACCGTTGCCGACATTGCAGCCCAAAAGGGGCTCACGCTCGACGTAACCTTTTTTACCGGACACATGAGTGGACCAAACTGGGTTCCCCCTTGGCTTTTGGACGGGCCATGTCCTCCTATAAATCGACAGAGAGAAACCATAAGCCAGGGCAAGGTCGTGGATCGCCGTTACCGCAATCCTTTCCACGACCCAGAAGCCCTCGAGGCAGAAAAACTTCTTCTCTCCACCGTGGTCCTGGCCCTCAAAGACCACCCTGCCATTGCCCTGTGGAACCTGGGGAACGAACCGGATCTTTTAGCCTGGCCAAGAAACCACGAAGAAGGATACCGCTGGGTCAAGGAGATGGTACGTACCATCCGCACAATAGACTCCAGGCATCCTACAACCTGCGGGCTACATGCAGCAAGCCTTACGGAGGACAACGGCTTCCGGGTTCACGAAGTGTTCGGCGCTACCGACCTTGCCGTCATGCATGCCTATCCCATGTACTCACCCCTGGCCCGCCACCCCCTTGATTTTGAGTACACGCTCTTTACCTGTGCTCTCACCGCCTCTTTGTGCGGTCGCCCGGTACTTTTGGAGGAGTTTGGAGGCTGTACTGCCCCACCTCAAGAACCCTCGAAGGTGTGGGAGTGGGAAAGCTGCGGCAAAAAGTGTCGGCAATTCATGGCCTCGGAAGAAGATCTTGCCGAGCACATACATCAGGTGCTTTCAGAACTTGTGGAGATAGGAGCTTTAGGGGCACTCCTTTGGTGCTTTGCCGACTACGCTCCAGAACTCTGGGACAAACCTCCCTGTAAAGAACACAAACATGAACGTTTCTTTGGCCTTGTCCGGCCGGACGGTTCCCTGAAACCCCACGCCCGAGTGGTCCAGGGATTTGCCGCCACAGGTCCCAAGGTCAAGCCCATACCGGAATATGCCCGACTCTCTGTAGACCCCAAGGATTTCTACACCGCTCCCTCAGAACACTCTGCCCAACTCTACTCAAGATACCTTGCCCTTCGGGGGAGGAGCTAAGGCGCAGATGAAGAATCAGACTTTTAGCCCAACCCCTTGACAGAGACGCTATTCTTTTTTACCATATTTCCGATACTTAGATAGCTAAATAAAGAAGGCTTTTTGATGTCCAGCGAGCACGAAGAATCTCTCCATGCCCTTTTTCGAGAAATCATACGGTACCACTTCGTAAGGTACCACAAGCTCTTCTGCGCCATCGGGCTTCATCGTGGACAGCCACCGATTCTTGAGTTACTCTGGAAAGGGGATGGAAAAACCCAGAAAGAAATCGCTGAAGCCCTGAGGCTCAAACCTCCCACCATCACCCTCCTTCTTCAAAGGATGGAAAAAGCAGGACTCATCAAGCGCCAGAACGACCCTAAAGACCGACGTAGTGTACAGATATACTTGACCGAGAGAGGCAAAAGCCTCCAAAAGGATGTTCAGGAGATTCACGCAATCCTTGAGCGAGAGTGTTTTGCCCACTTCAGCTCCGAAGAAAGAGCACTTCTGCGCCGGCTTTTTTTGCAAATGCGGGACAATCTCCAAAGAGCCACTGAGGGGGGAGAACGGTGACTCACCACAAGAACAATTTCCAGTGGACAGCCACATTACGCGCCTTCCTCCCGTACCTCAAGCCCTACTGGAAGGCAGTACTTTGTGCCCCTCTTCTCATGGTGCTTGAAGTGGTGTGTGATCTTGCCCAGCCCACTCTTCTGGCCCGCATCGTTGACCGGGGCATTGCCCAGGGAGATGTCCACCTGGTTTTTCGCACCGGGTTATTGATGATTGGTATAGCTTCTGTAGGCCTTTTGGGAGGAATTGGCTGCACCGTGGCGGCAAGCATTGCCAGCCAAGGCTTTGGGAAAGAATTGCGCTCTGCGGCCTTTCGAAAAATCCAAACCCTCCCTTTCAAAAGCCTTGATCGATTCACTCCCTCAACTCTTTTGACCCGACTCACAAACGACGTCACCCAGCTTCAGAACCTCGTCCTTTCCGCCCTCCGGATAATGGTTCGCGCGCCCTTGCTTTTTCTGGGAGGCCTGATTATGGCCACAGTCATCGCCCCTCGTATCGCCCCGTTGCTCCTTGCCTCTGTTGCCCTCCAGATACTCATCTTTCTCTACCTTCTCAAAAAGGGGTCTCCTCTTTTCTTGCAGGTCCAGGAGAAAATCGACGCCCTGAATACCATTATCCGAGAGAACCTCCACGGCGTCCGAGTTGTGAGGGCCTTCGTGCGTGCCGCGTTTGAAAAAGAACGCTTTTCCTTGGCAAATCAGAACTTGGCGGAAGCAACGGTAGAAGCCTTTCTTCCCATTATAACCCTTATGCCCCTCGTGATGCTCATCATGAATGCAAGCATTGTTACAGTACTCTGGTTCGGAGGGAATCTGGTTTGGAAAGGCCACATGCAAGTAGGAGGAATCATGGCTCTGGTCAACTACGTGATCCAGATTCTCTTCTCTCTCATAATGATCGGGCATATTTTCATGTTTGTGAGCCGGGCTGGTGCCTCGGCAAAACGTGTGGGTGAAATTCTCGATACCCCGACGGATACCACGAGTTTCCCCTGCCCAGACACCACCCCCATCACAAGAGGTGAGGTAGTCTTTGAGAATGTTTCTTTTGCCTACAACGGAGAACCGGTGCTCAAGAGCATATCCTTTGTGGCGTATCCGGGGGAAATGGTAGCCATCGTAGGCACCACAGGTTCCGGAAAATCAACCCTCTTGCACCTCATACCCCGTTTCTACGAGGTTACCCAAGGACGAATCCTCATCGATGGACAGGACATCCGGGAGAAAGACCTCGCAACGCTTCGTTCGGCCATTGCCATCGTTTTCCAGGAAACAATCCTTTTTTCCGGCACCATCGAAGAGAACATTCGCTGGGGGAACGAGGTAGCAGAAGAAAAGGATATCTGGGAGGTAGCAAAAATCGCCCAAATCCACGATTTCATCACCAGTCTTCCTGAAGGTTACAAAACACCCATCGGGCAGGGAGGGATGAACCTCTCGGGGGGACAGAAACAGCGTATCGCCATCGCCCGGGCTCTGGCGAAAAACCCCCTCATCCTCCTCCTTGACGACTGTACCAGCGCCGTGGACCTCGCTACAGAACACCGGATCCTTGAAGGGCTTAAGAAGTGGCAGAAACGATGTACTACTTTCGTCGTGACTCAGCGTCTGAGCACCATTAGGAATGCGGATAAAATCTTGGTTCTTGAAGAAGGGCGACTGGCAGCTTCAGGACGGCATGACGAACTCCTACAAACTTCTTCCGTATATCGGGACATCTACCACTCGCAAATGGGGGAGGAGATAGCAGTTGTTTGAGAGAAGAGGGCGCCCGGCAACCTTAGATTTTGGACCTCGAGGAAGCTTGGGAAGGTACTTCCCGACTGAATTTGCAAAGCCCCAGAGCCCCCTCAAGACCACAAAAAGGCTCTGGAGATATCTCGGAGAGTACAGACTCCAAATCGTTTTGGTGTTTCTCTGTGTGGGGCTTTCCTCCTTTTTGATGCTCCTTGGACCATATCTCATCGGGAAAGCGATCGATGATTACATCATTCCCAAAAATCCCCGAGGTCTTGCTCTGTGTGGAGTGCTCATGGGGTCCATATATCTTGCTACCTCTTTCCTCTTCCGGCTTCAGGAATACCTTACAATCCGTGTCATCCAAAAAGCCATGGTAAGATTTCGCAAAGATGCCTTCGATGCCCTTCACCTTTTACCTTTGCGCTTTTTCGATACCCACCCTCCCGGAGACGTTATGAGTCGTTTAACAAACGACATCGACACCATAGGCAACGCTCTGAGTACCACCCTCACACAGGTTTTTTCTGGCATCGTGATTCTTCTTGGAACCATCGCCATGATGCTCCACCAAAGTAAAGAACTGACCCTTGTGAGCATGACGGTTATTCCTCTGGTCATCCTTGCCACTCGCTTGGTGGCCCGACGCACAAAAGAGAGCTTCTTCACTCAACAAACAATCCTTGGGAGAACAAACAGTATCCTTGAAGAAAACATCACTGGTCTTAGGGTAGTTAGGGCTTTTCTACGAGAGGAAAAAGAAAAGGCGAGATTCAACCAGACCAACGAAGAACTCCAAAGAGCAGGCGTACGGGCCCAGATTTACGCCGGAGTCATGGGACCCCTGATGAACGTCCTCAACAATGCAAGCCTTGCCCTGATCGCCGGGTTTGGAGGATGGTTTGCCACAAAAGATATGGTGAGTGTGGGGACCATTGCAAGCTTCATCGCTTATTCGCGACAATTCATCCGGCCCCTCAACGAGCTGGCCAATCAATTCAACATGCTCCAATCGGCCCTCGCCAGCGCGGAAAGGGTTTTGCACATCATGGATGAGCCGCCTGAACCCCCAGATTCCGGGGAAGCCTTAGAACTTAAAAAGGCTCGGGGAGAAGTAGAGTTCCGTCACGTCTTTTTCTCCTATAAGGAGGGTATACCGGTCCTCAAGGATGTGAGTTTCCATGTGCAACCGGGACAGATGGTGGCCATTGTCGGACCCACCGGAGCAGGGAAGACCACTATCGTCAATCTCCTTGCCCGATTCTATGACTCTGATCAGGGCACCATTCTCATCGACGGCATCAACATCCGGAAAATCAAAAAAGAATCCCTCCGCTCCCTTCTGGGAATCGTGCTTCAGGATACCTATCTCTTTTCCACCTCGGTGCGAGAAAACATCCGCTATGGGCGTCCGGAAGCCAAAGACTGGGAAGTAGAGGAGGCAGCTTGTTTGAGCAATGCCGAACACTTTATCCTGGGACTTCCTCAGGGGTACGATACCATTCTCGCCGACGGAGGAGAGAACCTAAGCCAGGGCCAGCGGCAGCTCCTTGCCATCGCCCGGGCTTTCTTGAGTAATCCCTCTATTCTCATTCTCGACGAGGCCACAAGCAACATTGACACCCGGACAGAACAACACATTCAATCTGCCATGCTTCGCCTTATGAGAGGACGCACGAGTTTCATCATTGCCCATCGCTTAAGTACCATTCGCAGAGCCGATCTCATCCTTGTGGTGAAAGAGGGTGAAGTCATAGAGCAAGGAACCCATGAGGAACTTCTTGAAAAGAAAGGATTTTACCACCACCTGTACACGAGCCAGTTTGGGGAACCAAAATATAGCTCCTCCCTCGCCGAAACCTCTTCTTAGAGAAGAGCCTAGAAAGAGTCCACTTTTGTAAAAACACGAACACGGCACAAACTTCGGTGCATTTTGGGGTTACGTATACTCCCAAGATAATAATCCCTCAACGAACGGTACGTGTTGACGGAAATAGGGCCCTTTGGTAAAATTTTAACTAAAAATGTTAAAAAATTTAGAAAAAGTCTCCGGTCAAAGCCTGGGCAAGGTGTGGCACTCGGGGATGGACTCCTTAAAATCGCATTATGGGGATGAGGCGAATGAAAAGAAGCGAAAGGCTCGATTACATAGGAAGACAGCTTACGCTGAGCGGTGTGATCAGCATTAAAGAACTCGCCGAAAAACTCGGTGTTTCAAGTATGACCATTCGCAGGGACCTTCGCAAGCTTGCAGAAGAAGGAATTCTCAAACTCATTCCCGGTGGAGCCATTTTGCGAAGAGAATCAAATCTCATAGACGAAAAGGAGTATACCATAACCCGAGCTCAGCTCCAAATGACCAGAGAGAAGATTAAAATCTGCAAGAAAGCTGCCACTTTCGTCCAGGAAGGGGATACCATCATCATCGATACCGGTTCAACCACGGAACATCTCCCCGGATTCATTCTCCCCGATATGAAAATCACGATTGTCTGTTACTGTCTGAACACGCTCCTCAACGTGTACAAACGCAACAAGAATAGCCAGATCGTGTTTCCCGGAGGTCACTTCCACGAAAATACCCTGATGTTTGAGAGCCCCGAAGGGATCGCCCTTATAAGAAAAATGAGAGCCAACAAAGCCTTCGTATCCGCAGCAGGGGTAGACGAGAAACTCGGTGTGACTTGTGCCAATTTTCACGAAGTCGAGACAAAGAGAGCCGTCATCGAATCATCGGATATTAAATTCCTTCTCGTTGACTCTACGAAGTTTGGCAGGATCACTACCGCCTACTTTGCAGATCTCAAAGAATTTGACGTTGTCATTACCGATGTTGGAATTCCAGAGAAATATACCAAAATCCTCAAAGACCTGGGTATAAAGTGTTATACGGTATGAACCTTCTCAAACCACAAATTTTCCTGCATCCCTCCTTAGAACCACTACTCCGCGAGATATTTCAAGTAGCTTCTCCGATTTCCTGCAGAGCCATACTCCCTATTCCCCAAGAGGGCCATGAACTCCTTGACCGCCCCGGCATTCCTCGAGCAACAGAAACTATACATTGAGGATTTATCCCTTGTCCCCCTCGGCAATCCCGGCGGCAAGCTCAACGGGTCCCAATTTCTCAAAAGCCCCACCTTGACTCACTTGGACCGTACAAGCCCTTCTGCCAACCTCGGAATACAGCCTCTCAGATATCTATGGGCCTTAAAAAGAGGACGACTGCCATGGCCATAAAGACCACTATTTCCGATCCGGCCGGCCAGTAGCGACCAGCTATAGAGATGAGCATGCCAAGAGCAAAGGCAGCAAGAAAAGTCCCCCGTAGATTCCCCATACCCCCAGTGAGCACGACGGCAAAGCAGAGAAGCAAAACATGGAGGCCCATATAGGGGTGTACGGCCGTAATGGGTGCGTACAAAACTCCGCCAAGAGCAGCTAGGACACTCCCTAGAACAAAGGCTATGGCAAAGTATTTCTCAACTCCTATACCAAGACAACGTACCCCTTCTTTATAGTCCAGCGCTGCCACAATGATTTTGCCCACCATCGTTTTTCTCATGAAAAGCTCAAGCCCGAAGAACACAAAGATCGCAAGAAGTATTACAAGAATGCGATAGACGGGAAAGACCATAAACCCAAGATCCGCTACCCTGCCTATCGGATCGCTGATCGGCTTAGGATATACACCCCATATCCACTTAACGATATCCACCCCGATTAAGAAAACTGCAAAGGTGGCGATGAAGGTATAGTCCAATGACTCGCCATAAAGACGACGAATAATGAAACGCTCAATACCATACCCCGCCAAAGCGGCAACCAAGACCGCCAACAACCCCCCCCACCAAAAAGGAATACCAAGGGCCCTTACCGAGGCTATGAGGATGTAAGCCCCGATGGTGTAAGTAATCGTATGAGCAAAATTAACCACTCTCATGGTACCGAAAGTAAGGGAAAGACCGATAGATATGAGATAGAGTATTGCGCCGATTGTTAACCCATACATGACGGCGTACATCATCGGGGTATCCCTCCCTCCAAGGAGCGGTCAGCATTTTTGCGGTTGGCAACTCTCCCATAAAAGGTTTCCAAATTCCCCCAAATACCCCCTCGGAACCTAAAAACAATGAGAAGAAGCGATATACCAAGAAGGAGTTCCCAACGCTGGAAGTACACCGGGAGGAGGTTGGTAATCAACATATATATAATTCCTCCAAGTACTGCCCCATAGAGCCGACCGGGTCCTCCTATCAGACAGGCAAAAATAACTCCCCCATTGGCATGAACATCAAGCGTGTTTGGATTGACATAGGCATAGTTGAGGGCAGTCAGCGCACCGGCGAAACCGGCAACCGAGGCAGCAATGACAAAAGTCAACCATTTATAAAAATAAGTGTTGTACCCCAAAAAACGTACACGTCTTTCGTCTTCTTTGATAGAACGCAAGAGAACTCCGTAAGGAGAGGAAGTCAACGCTCGAAGCAGAAGAAAGGCAACCAGCAAGGAGGCCAGGACAAATCCAAAACGAAATGTCGGGTTCCTAAAGTTAAAATACCAGAAACTGAGATTCCTGACACTTAAGCCATTCTCGCCCCCCGTGATATCCTTTAGGGGGGACATCACCAGAAACCACCCAACCCTGTTGAAAGCAAGATTGATCAGAGCAAAACATGCCCCTGTCGCCCTCACCGCTGCAGAACCCGCCAACATCCCTGCAAGGCAGGCAACCACCACCCCGAGCCCAATTGCCAGCAAGGGATTTGAAGTGAGGTACTGGAGAGAAAGAGCAGTAGCATAGGCTCCGACTCCAACATAAAGTAAGTGCCCAAAAGAAAGCCTGCCCATATAACCGTACAGGAGATCAAAGGATAGAGCGAAAATGCAGAAAATTGCAAAGTCTGTCACCCGATGAGCCCCTAAGAAAGGCACAAGAAGCAAAAAGACTCCGCCAAGAACAACAAGTTCTAAAACCCTCTGTCTGCCGGTGGTCCGAACCAGCTCCCTCCCTACGCTGGCGAAAGTCTCAAGCGCAACCCCTTGCTTGGTGAAAGCATTTCCCATAAGTCTTCAGCCTTCCTTCCAGTGAACTCACAAGGATTTTTCCAAAAGCGCAGTATTACCGATTTCCGCCGCGCTGCTCAGGACACGAGCAACCTTTCCTTCTTTTAACACCACAACCTGGTCCGCCAATTGACCGACGAGCGGAAGGTTCTGTTCCACAATAATGGCTGATACCTTCCCTTTCAAGTGTTGGAGAATCCTCGCAACTTCGTTAATAACTACAGCCGCGAGACCCTGCGTAGGCTCATCGACAAGGAGAAGTTTCGGATCGCCAACCAGGGCCTGCCCGATAAGGAGGATCTGTCTTTGCCCACCGCTCAGCTGACCGGCTTTGAGATTGAGAAATTCCTTCATTTTGGGGTAAATCGTCAAGACCTTTCCAAGTGCCTGTGGAAGAGGTTCACCGCTTGAAAAAGCAGCAATCTCAATGTTTTCTCGAACGGTAAGGTTACTGAAGACCTTTTTGTCCTGATTAACATAGCGAATACCCATGTGGTAGAGTCTCTCGGGAGGGAAACCACCTATCTCTCCACCGTCAAAATAAATAGAACCCTTGAGCGGTTTAAGCAATCCTACGATGGTCTTGAGAAGAGTCGTTTTTCCTGCACCATTTCTTCCCACAACGAAAAGCATCTTCCCCGTTTCAAGTTCAAGAGAAACGCCGTGCAACACTCTCGCATGACCGTAGGAAACGTCAACATCCACTACTTTGAGCATTTCCCCGCTCCTTCCTGTACAAGACGTTCACACAGTAAACCCACTCATGGCTCCTTGTTTGCCCCAGTAACACTCATTAACGACAGGATCTCTCAGGACCTCGTGTGGTTTCCCCTCGCAGATAATGTATCCCTCGTTCATCACAAAAAGGCGGTCGACAAAATCAACAATGGTTGATATTTTATGCTCGATGATGCCAATCGTAACCCTGCCTTTGATGGATTGCAAAAGTGAAAGTACCTTTGTTATCTCCACATCGCTCAATCCACTGAACGGTTCATCAAGAAGCAAAAGCCTTGGTTTCAGGGAAAGCGCAAGAGCAATTTCAAGAAGCCTCTTGTCACCATAAGAAAGATTCGCAGTCACAGCATAAGCATAATTTTCTAATCCCACAAGTTTCAAGGCCTCAAAGGAATCCATCCACGTATCCCCGGCCAAGGAGGTCATGAATTTCCATAGTGAACGGTACCTGTTGTTTCTCCAGGTGACACAGGGAACCAGGTTTTCCCAGACTCTGAGAGATCCAAACACTGAGACAAGCTGAAAGGTGCGTACCATCCCCATTCCTACTCGTTCTTCCGGCGAAAGCCGTGTAACGTCCTTACCTTGAAAGACAACCCGACCTGCGGTGGGAGAAAAAAAGCCGGTCAATAAATTGAAAAGCGTGGTCTTCCCCGAACCGTTTGGACCGATGATTCCTAAGGTTTCATTTTCCTCAATTTGGAGATTAACATTATTGACGGCTACAAGGCCTCCGAAGCGTTTCGTCAATCCACTCGTCGTGAGCAGACTCACCTGCAAAATCCCCCTCTTAGGAATAAAAGTTCTTCATAAAGCAACCCGGGACCCCGGAAGAAGGGGCCCCGGGTTGTTCATCATCAGTAGCCCATCTCCTCAAGCGGTAAGCAGAGAGCTTCTGTTTCAAAGAAATCGATAATTTTCGCGAAATCCCACTGGTCAGCACGCTCTTCGGGTCCTTTTCCCTCACCCACGAAGTAGGCATATTTGTAGAAGGGTCTGCCATCGGGACGCCACTTGGCAGGCCCCTTAAAGCTCATAAACTCCGGGTTCTCCAAGAGGGCTTGATGCATCTTTGCAGGGTCTGTAGACTGAGCAAGCTCTATAGCACGAATAGCCTCTTTTGCTGCTGTGTAAGCATAGGCTGCCATAACATCCGGGGGTTCGCCGACAACTTCCATGAAGGCCTTGCGTATTCTCTCAGCATTTTCGAATGTGGCAGGGTCCTTTTCCTTAAGACCACTCAGATCGTGATAGAGCCACATTCCCAGATTGACTCCCTTGAGAGCCTCGGGAGGAATACCCTTGGCAAGGCTCAAAACGATAGCGTTGAAGAAAATCTTCGTGTACTTACTCAAGCCAAGTTCGTAGGACTGCTTGAGTATCTCGATAGCATCGGTACCCCACTGCCCCATCTGCACCACATCGGGCTTAGACTCGATAATCTTGAGAATGTAGGGAGTAAAATCGGGAGTCCCCACAGGAGTCCATATGAATTCGAGTTTGATATCGGGATGTTTCTCGTAAACCTGCTTCATTCCCACGGAAACGCCATGGCCATAAGCATAGTCAGGGAGACAGGCAATAACGTACTTCGGGTTGAAGGTCTTGATTACATATTCTGCAGTCATTCGACCTATGGCGTCGACTGCGCCCTGAGAGGTCTGGAAGTACGGAGCCTTATTCTCTTTGCGGAAAATCTTCTCCTCAATAGAGTTGCCGGCTATCACAAACGCACTCCCGTCACGGGCCTGCTCGTTGAGTGCAGTGGTGACGTGAGCAAAGGTTCCGCAAACAATAACTTTAACCCCTTCTTCGACAAGTTCCCGATATCGGCGAACCGCGACATCGGGCTTTGTTTCATCATCTCTGACGACCGGTTCTATCAGATACGTCTTGCCCCCTATCTTGATACCTCCCGCATCGTTTACCTCTTTTATGGCCAACATGGCCGCCGCCTTCTGAGCCTGCCCCGTCGGTGCTCCCACGCCGGTAAGGCTGAACATTACTCCTATCTTAATCTTTTCCTGAGCAAGGGCAACACCCACACCAACCACAAAAACCACCATAATTACCACAAGCCCAAACCACCACTTTCTTACCATATTACCTCCTTCCTTTCTCCCAGAGAATTGTGGAACTTCCTCTCTCACTACCTCCAATCGTTACCTACTTTTGCCCTGATACCACCTCCCTTTATTCTTGGAAAACTTATCCCAAAAAATGATATTTTTTTAACAAATTTCCAAACGAATAATAACATTAAGCAATCGGAGTGTCAAGGGTTCAGTTCAAAGACCCCACCAAAAATAAGACCGAAAAATGGGCACAAGAAAACGCCAAACATTTCAGGATAGTCTGACAAGAAAATTATTCAAAAAAGCATTCGAGAAATTCCCCATTCCTTCTGCCTGTCAATGACCTTTTGATTATCTCCCCAAAACCTTCGCCTCGATACCCATCATCGAACAGAATTCAACGAGGCAATCTACATAATCTCCTGCCACTGTATGCAGGTGATTTGAGCCGAGAGTCTCAATGAGAACTTCCGGATGAACACTAAGGCGAGCAAAGGCCTGGGGCCACTCCAGGGAGGCTTCCCGTAACTTCTCAACTGGACGTTCGATAAACTCACCTCCAAAAACTACCATCCAGTACCTTCCGGCCTTTCTTGCCAGACGAGCAAAGGTCACCTTGCCGGGTGCTGCCATATATTGTACGGCTGCCCCTCCTCCTGGGTAATAAAACGGGGTCTGTGGGTAAAGAGAAACCTTTTTCAGATTCTCATCCGGCACGCTCGACCTTGCAGCAAAGAAAGTCGCCATCGATCCACAATTACTGAACACGTAGACATCGTCCTGAGAATCATAATGTCTCAAGTCGTAGAACAAAACCGGCTGTTCGCTCATCAACTTGAGAATCTGCATTGTCAGAGCACCGTCAAGGTCCGCTTCACAGGCACACACTACGGGTTCCTTAGGTCCGTCCATATCGTAGGGATCGTTCAAAAAAGCCTGCGACAAACACTGAGTTACCAAATAATCACTCAACTCTGGCTGACACTTCACAGCCACAAAATCGAGCTCTTTATCCTGTATGATTTCCTTTGTGGCGTAATAAGAACGCACCTGAAGCTCTAACTTTTCCTCTGTTAAGCTCTTGTTGTCCCAGAAAATCTTTCCTACTCTCCCTTTCAACCAATTGAGGGCTTTTTCAACCTTTTCCTTGGGAACATTCCAAGCCCTGTGGACGATTTCAAACTGGTCGACGTGTTCCATATCGACGCCAAAAATCGACTGCCACTGGCTCGGGTCTGCAGAACCGACGTACATCCCCATGCTTCTCCCCCCGATGAGACCACATACCTGTCCTCGCAGACGGCTCACCGCCCGGGCAGCCCGCCCAAACCGGAGAATTCTCTCTACAAACTCTGGGCGAGAAGAGTCTCCCCATACCCTGCTATGGTGAACCCCTACCTGGTCCAGCGATGCTCCACTTGCAATCATGCCTATCAAGCTCGGATGCTTAGGATTAAAACTGGCTACAAGCAGGATCGGCTTTTGGCAGTTTTCTGCAGCCACCGTGGCGAGATGAGGGAAAGCCCACCCTGCAAAGTGAAAAAGTACACCATCGACATCCAGGCGATTCAACCGTTCAACTTCTGCCTTGGCCTGTTTCGGCATTTGGATAATGTTTTCACCAGCTACTACTTCCACCTCTCCTGTTTTCTGTAATGCCTCAATGAGACGATTCTGAAACTCGAGATTAAAGGGTAACATCTCCCGATAGGCGACAGACCGGCCATCAGAGAAGGTCAAAATGCCGAGCTTTATCATTTCTTATCCCCTTCCTGCGAGTATTTAAGAGGAATCTTCATGACGATTATCTTCCTTTTATCAGCATGTCAACACCTATTAACGTCCGACCGAAAACAAAAAGGCAGCAGGGTGTTCCCTGCTGCCTTGGCCTTCAAAGAGTACCTACTTCTCCTTCCCACTGGCCACAAGTTCATAATCTATCATCTTCCATCCAGTGAGGTCGATCCTGTCTGTCACCTGAGGAGCAAAGTTGAACCACCGTACCAGGTATTCTGCTCCCATGTGGTCCACTTTCCAGACTTTGAAGTTATACCAGTTCTCATAGAACATAATCTTTCGATAGTTTCTGGCCATGGTGTCCATATCGAGGTTCACATGCATGTCGTACTGGATGCAACCGGGTTCAGTATGGGTGTAAGGAACAAGGGCCAGCATCTCCTTCCAGGCACGATCCTCATATCCCTCTTTGACGTCCACCAGTGCCAAGAGAGTGTATTTCTCTTTCGGGTCGGGAAGCTCTCCCCCACGGAAAACAGGGTTGGTAGGCAAATTTACCCTTTCCCAAATGTAAAGTTCCCAGCTTTCACATACCTCTTTAGCTACTCCAGCCCAATTTTTGATGTAGGGCATTTCCATGTGTTTATCCCAATCCGCTCTACTTCGCCAAATCTCGTAGAACATGTAAAAACGAGGGTTTTCGACCATATAGTTGTTTTCTTCCGTACCTACATTAACATGCATCTGGTAAAAGATGCAGCCTGGCTCTCTGTTGGTCAAGGGAATAAGTTTCATTAATTCTTGTCTGGCCTTTGCTTCAAAACCCTCTTTAATTCGATTCAGAGATAAAACAACCAACTCTCGGTTATCACCAGCAGGCGAGACTTTCTGCATTTCCCATCAGCTCCTCTTTAATCCCTTTTGACCAAACCTCTGTCCCCATGTTCAAAGCGCAAGAAAATCGACACCGAACACGGACGTCATTCATCTCAACTCTAATCAGGGCTAAATCATGGACAGACCACCATCAACTATAATCATCTGGCCGGTCATCCAGTCGGATTCATCTGAGGCCAGGTAGAGTACTGAGCCGATATGGTCCTCAGGTTGACCCAATCTACCCAGGGGGATGCCACTCTCAAGGGCTCTCCTCAGCTCTGGGTCAGCGAGGGCCGACTGTCCAAGAGGGGTCAGGGTAGTACCGGGACAGAGAGCGTTCACTCGAATTCCATACTGTGCTAACTCTGCAGCCATAGCTCTGGTGAGAGAGAGAACTGCTCCTTTGGAGGCAGAATAAGCAGCGTGATACGGTTCGCCCACAATGGCTGCCTTCGAGGAGACATTAATAATCTTTCCTTTGCCCTGCTTCATCATAATTGGTACTACAGCCTGGGAGCAATGTACCACTCCCATGACGTTGACTGCAAACATCTGCCGCCATATCTCTTCGCTCTCCTCCCAGAACTTGCCCCCGGCATGAACTCCGGCATTGTTCACCAAAACATCGATCCTGCCAAACTGCTTCATGACTTCGTCTACCATTGCCTGGACCTGCGGCCGTGATGAGACATCAGTGCGGATAAAGACTGCATTTCCGCCAATCTCCTTTTCGACTTTTCTCCCCGTCTCTTCATTTACATCGATGATGGCAACTCTTGCACCTTCACTTGCGCAGCCCTTTGCGAAAGCCTCCCCAAGCCCTTGTCCACCACCAGTGACAATGACAACCTTGTCTTTCAGCCTCATACGCTCCTCCTGTATCATTTTTTGATAAGAATTAAACTTTTCAAAAGCAGAATAAAACCATCTGGCAGATTTGTCAATACCCACGTGGGATAGAAGAAAATCAAAAACTGCGATTAAAAATCGCTGTACTTGCTCTAAAGTGTTTTAGACTCGTAACTTCTACCAAAGAATTTCGTTACTAATGTAACTATTTTGCCACCCGAAAAGTTGACTCGAGGTAGGGCGTTTCACGAAGTCAATATGTGCAAGCCGTTAAACGATATAATACTGAATACCCAACCTTGATAAGAGTTTGCGGTACTTCTCTGGAATGCCGCTGTCCGTAATGACAACATCGAATTCCCTGAGATCTGCAAAATAGGCAGTGGTGACTTTGCCAAACTTTGTAGAATCGACGAGCAGAAACCTGGTATCGGAGGATTCTATGATTGCCCTCTTAGTTTCCACCTCGTAGAGATTCGCGCAAGTAACCCCGAGTTCCTCCTCAACACCCGCCGCTGATATGAATGCTTTGTTTGCCCTTACTTTTTTAATAAGGGATATACCCTCTGGGCTTTCAAACATCAGGGTATTTTCGTGAAAATGGCCCCCGGGGAATATAATTCGGCTACTTTTGTCATGAGCGTATACACTCAAAAGGGTATTAAGGCAATAACAGACAATGGTCAGTCTCATATTCTGAGGGATGAACTTTGGGAGGTGTTCGGTGGTCGAGCCGGTATCGATAACAATAGTGTCTCCCTCTTGAATAAAAGAGGCGGCCTTTTGGCAGATTTTGATTTTCTCAGTGGTCATGTGCGACTGTGCCTTACTGATTGCATACTCCTGTTCGTTTACCAAGGATGACTCGCGTCTTAGCACTGCTCCACCAGGGATGAGTTTTAGCACACCTTCCTTCGCCAGGTCCCGAAGATCCCTTCTGATGGTCATGCTTGAGACACCCAACTGTCCGGCCAAGTCCTTAATGGTGACTACACCGCTTAAGGTAAGCTGCCTTCCTATATAGTTAAGCCTATCCCTCTTTCGCATTGCCTATCCTCCATTCCAATCTGGCAGTGGCTGCTTTTCCATACCCTCTGTTCTTGCCCTTATATTTATCGCCTTCTAATATTTTAGCGAATTTTTCTCAAGAAGGAGGACATATAATTTCAGAATCGGGGGCAAGCGTCCGAACTCCATTGACATGGCTAAGAGAGAATTATATAATGAACTTGGATTGAGATTTTTTTATCATAAAATGAGATTTAATAAACAACAGAAGATAGAGAAAGGAGCGGTGCCACGGGTGGCTGCAAAGATGAAAGCAGTAAGACTTCATGCTCCTGGTGACCTCCGGGTAGAAGAGGTAAACGTGCCGGAAATCAACGACCATCAAGTACTTGTCAGGGTTCGTGCTGTGGGTGTCTGTGGCTCGGACCCAGGAAGAGTGATGGAGAAGGGAACATACTCTTACCCTATGACCATAGGTCACGAGTTCTCCGGGGATATCGCCAAAGTAGGAGCGAAGGTAAAGGACTACAAAGTCGGTGATCCAGTAACCGTTGTCCCTCTCATCCCCTGTGGAACGTGTGAATACTGTCAGGTTGGAAAATATAACCTCTGCGACGACTACAGTTACTATGGTTCGCGTACCAACGGGGCGATGGCAGAATACGTCGCTGTGGAAGCAGTAAATCTTTTGAAACTTCCAGAAGGGGTTGACTTTGAGTCCGGAGCCTGCACCGACCCTGTGGCTATTGCTTTCCATGCCCTCCGACAAGCCCAGGTCGGCGCCGGGGACACTGTCGCAATTCTTGGGGTCGGTCCTATCGGCCTTTTTGCCATACAGTGGGCAAGGGCCATGGGAGCAACAGAGGTGTTCGCCATCGACATTTTTAATGAAAAGCTGGCCATTGCAAGAGAGGTTGGCGCTGACCATGTGATCAATGCAAAAGTAGTCGATCCGGTAGACTTTGTGCTGAAGCAGACTGAAGGTAAGGGTGCCCACAAAGTCATTGAGATCGTTGGGTCTCCGATCACCCAGGAACAGAGCTTGCGTATGGCGCGAAAAGAGGGTACGGTAGTCTTCTGCGGTATCTCCTACAAAGACCTTTTGATTCCCGTGAAAGCCTTAGACGGTCTTTTGAGAAAGGAACTCCGGATTATAGGGGCCTGGAACTCCTTAGCCTCCCCCCACCCAATCAATGAGTGGGGGCTCGCTCTGCGTTTCATGGCTTTGGGTCGTGTGAGGTGTAAGCCCGTCATCAGTCATCGTTTCCACCTCGATGAAGCCCCAGACGTTTTCCATCGACTCTGGAAAAGAGAAGAGTTTTTCAGCAAGGTCCTCTTCCTTCCATAAAGGAGGCTCTTCGGTGAAGGCAGCGGTGATGAAAGAAATCGGCCATATGGCAGTGGAAGAGATCCCCAAACCAAGGATCGAAAAAGAGGGATTGCTTGTACGTGTGGAAGCGTGTGCCATTTGTGGGTCCGATGTGAGGACGTTTTGGCACGGCAGCGCTCATGTTAAGCCCCCAAGGGTACTCGGACACGAGGTGGCAGGAACAATCGCAGAAGTAGGTGCAGATGTGTCGGATTACCGGGTCGGAGAAGCGGTCACGGTGGCTCCGGCCATAGGTTGTGGAAAGTGTGAGTACTGCCGCCTGGGAAACACCAACATGTGTGCTAATCTTGAGACCATTGGCTTTGAATTTGACGGAGGCTTCGCGGAGTTCATGGTCGTGCCAGCGAAAGCAGTACGACAGGGCCATGTAAACCGAATACCTCCCGGTCTGGATTTTGAGGAAGCCGCCCTGGCTGAGCCTCTCGCTTGCTGTATCAATGGGCAGAGTTTCTTAGGTATAGGTCTTGGGCAAAGCGTTGCCATTATCGGTGCGGGTGTCATCGGTCTTTTTCACGCAGAACTGGCCTTACTGAAGGGGGCATCTCGAGTTTTCCTCATCGATATAGTCCCAGAAAGACTGCAACATGCTGCTGTCTTAGGAAAAGAGGTCACAGTCATCGATGGCAGCACCACCGACCCAGTCAAAGAGATCCTGTCACAAACTGGAGGATTGGGGGTTGATGTAAGTATCGTGGCTTGCCCGGCAGGAGAAGCACAAAATCAGGCACTTCAGATGACTTCACGAAGAGGACGAATAAGTCTCTTTGGTGGGCTCCCACAGGGTAAATCTGTGGGTCACCTCGACAGCAACCTCATACATTACAAAGAACTTGGGGTTTTTGGTGCTCACGCTTCCACGGCGCTTCAAAATCGACTGGCCTTACAACTTTTGGCGGAGGGAAAAGTTTCGGCTCGCCGATATATAACACATGTCTACACCCTTTCTCAGATTATGGACGGCATGAACGCAGTACGGGAAGGAAAGGCCCTGAAGGTTATCATAAGGCCGTAAAGACAACAAAACTGGGGGGATGATGTGGTGGGCAAGGATTACGTTATGGCCATCGATCAAGGGACAACGGGAACAAGGGTGATTCTTGTCGACCAGGAGGGGAACATCGCTTCAAGTTCTTATCGAGAGATCCAACAGATTTATCCCCAGCCCGGCTGGGTGGAACATAACCCGCTTGAGCACTGGGAAACAACGATAATGTGTGCCAGAGAGGCCATGGATAAGGCAAAGGTCCGTCCTTCTCAGATTGCCAGTATCGGTATTACAAACCAGAGAGAGACAACCGTTATCTGGGACAAAGAGACTGGCCAGCCTATCTACAACGCTATCGTCTGGCAATGTCGCAGAACAGCCCCGATTTGTGAGGAACTAAAAGCCCAGGGCCTCGAAGAGAAAGTACGCCGAAAAACAGGACTCACCATCGACGCCTACTTTTCGGCCACCAAAATCAAATGGATTCTCGAAAATGTCCCCGGAGCCATGGAACTTGCAAAACGCGGGAAAATCCTTATGGGGTGTATCGATTCATGGCTCATGTGGAATTTGAGTGGTGGACAAGCCCATGTTACCGATTACTCCAATGCTTCACGTACAATGCTTTTTAACGTCCGAAACTTGGAATGGGACCAAGAACTCCTGGATGCTTTGGGTATCCCCCGCGAGATCCTTCCCGAGCCCAGGCCATCAAGCGGCACCATGGCCATAGCGAGTAACAAAGACCTTTTTGATAATGAGGAAGTACCGATTGCCGGAGTGGCGGGAGATCAGCATGCAGCCCTGTTTGGACAGACCTGTTTTAAGCCCGGGATGGCCAAAAATACCTACGGTACGGCTCTTGCTTTGATGATGAATATAGGTGAGGATTTTATTCTCTCACAGCACGGCTTAACCACCGATTTGGCCTGGGGCATTGAGGGAAAGATAGAATATTCTCTTGAAGGGGTAGTTTTCATCGGCGGAGCCGCCGTTCAATGGCTGCGAGATGGAATCAAGATAATTGAGAACGCGGCGCAAACCGAAGCAATGGCCCAGTCTGTCCCTGATACTGGAGGAGTGTATGTCGTTCCGGCATTCACAGGACTCTGCGCGCCTTACTGGGACATGTATGCTCGAGGGCTTATCATCGGCATCACTCGTGGTACCACTCGGGAACACATTGCTCGAGCTACCCTCGAATCCATGGCATACCAAACCCGAGACGTCTTGGAGGCGATGACTGCTGACTCGGGCCAGACCCTCAGTTCTCTTCGCGTGGACGGTGGGGCGGTTAAAAATAACTTCCTCATGCAATTTCAGGCAGACATCCTGGGGGTTCCGGTAATCCGGCCGGTCATTACCGAAATGGCAGCCATGGGCGCGGCATACCTTGCTGGGCTGGGTGTGGGTTTCTGGAAAAGCAAGGAAGAAATCGCCGCTCAATGGAAAGTGGACAGAATCTTTGATCCGGCGATGAATCCTTCCCGCCGGGAAGAGCTCTATGCAGGATGGAAGAAAGCCATCGAACGGGCACGCCGCTGGGCAGTTTAATTTTTCACTATTTCTGTATCTTTTGTGTCTCCGATTGATGGTGAGTACAAGGCGTTAAAAGACGACTGTTTTTTGAATTCCGGGTTATCTCAGACAGTCTCCAAAAATTATTTACTCCCAAGCCCTTGACATTTTATCGGTTAGCATTATAATTATACTCACAAGTGTGTTAAAAGAATATCAATTTTTGGAGTGAATATTCCAAAGAAAGGAGGGTGATGTTACAGTAAGACCAGGAATGTGTCACCTAACGGCGCCTTATATTTCTTCAACCGCACTTCAAGAGAAAAACCTTAAAGGAGGGAGTTCAACAGTGAGGAAGCTTTGGCTCGGTGTTTTGGTTGGTGTGTTGGTATTAATGTGGGGTGTTGGAACTGCATTTGCCGGTGATAATCGCAATTTTGTCGTCCTCGCCATCGTCAACGTCAAGGAGGGATACGAGGAAGTAGCCAGAGAAGAACTTCTCAAACTCATTCCTCTCACCAATAGAGAACCAGGCTGCCTCTTCTACCAGATGCACATCAATGTAGGTACCGAAGAAGATAACTACATGGTTGAGAACCCCAGACGTTACATGTTCTACGAGATCTGGCGGAGCAGGGAAGATTGGGACAAGCACATGGAAATGCCCTACCTCAAGACCTGGTTTGAGATGTCCAAGGAGGTCTGTGAAAGCATTGACCTTACCATCTGGGAGACAGTGGACCTTCCGACCAACCCAGTTTTCCGCGGTGGAGAACTTCCCGACCCGAAAGAGAAATACACTCTCTTGGCACTGGTGGACGTCAAAGAGGGATATGAGGATCGTGCCTGGAAGGAGATGCTGGCCCTTGTTCCTTACACCCATACTGAACCCGGTTGCATCCAGTACGACATGCATGTGAACCTCGATATGGACACCATGGCCAGAAACTATCGAAAGATTATGTTCTATGAGAACTGGTATAACTTCAAAGTCTGGAAAGTGGACCACATGGGAGCAGAATACCTGGTACGGTGGTTCAACTTTGCTCCTCAGGTGACAGACAAGATCGACCTCACTGGATGGAAGATGATAGACTTTGAATATGCTCCAACAGGGAAGGAGAAGTAAGGGAGGTTCCTTGAAACACGAAGCGGCAGGGAATTCCCTGCCGCTTTTATTTTTTCTTCCCTACGAGGTTTTCAAGTTCTCCCCACAATCCTACCAGTACCCGTTCGCTTCACTCCAGCAGCATTGGCCTCATCGGTATCAATGTGGAAGGCTAATCTTCCCGAAGGAGAAACCCGCACAATAACGTTGCGGAAAATCACTCCATTTGGCCCAGGAATCTCGATATCGATTTTCTCTCCATCCTTGAGCCCAAAGCGCTGTGCCTCTTCTGGGCTCATATGGAGGTGGCGAAGAGCCCGGATGGCCCCTTCCTTAAGGGTTACCGAGCCCTTGGGGCCCACAAGGGTTATCGAGGCAGAACCAGCCACATCGCCGCTCAAACGGACCGGGAGATCCATCCCCAGGTAAAACCCATCGGTGAAAGAGAGCTCCACCTGGTCAAACTTCCGCCAGGGGCCTAAGATTCTCACCCCCTCTATAGAGCGCATATTTGGCCCGACAACAACGATTGTCTCCTGACAGGCAAATTCTCCTTGCTGGGAAAGCTCTCGAATGGGCGTGAGCTCTTTCCCCCTCCCATAGAGCACCTCGAAAGTCTCCCGAGTGAGATGGCAGTGGTGATTGGAGACCTCGACCGGAACGGTCAAGGTATCAGTTGGGGAGGCAAGGGGAAGCTGTAATTCCTTGCTCACTGCCTCCACAACGAGTTCGATAATCTCTTCCCATTCCCGATTTTTTGGAAAATCAGCCACCCCGAATCTTCACTCCTCACTCGCCAGTGACAATCTTTACAGAGGAACTCGTCCCAAGACGGGTTGCCCCAGAAAGAATCATGAGTCGAGCATCCTCAAAAGTCCTGATACCCCCTGAGGCCTTAATACCCATTTTGGGGCCTACAACGCTTCGAATCAAAGCCACGTCCCGGGCGGTGGCACCACCGGTGGAAAATCCGGTAGAAGTCTTTACAAAATCGAAACCCACCTTCTTGACAAGTTCTGAAGCGACGACCTTCTCCTCATCGGTGAGAAGGCATGTCTCGATGATGGCTTTCGTCACGGTGGTTGAACGACAAGCTCGCTTAACTGCCCAAAGGTCTTCCTCAAATGCTTTCAAATCCCTCGACTTTAAAGCCCCGACGTTGATTACCATATCGATCTCGTCGGCTCCATTCTCGATAGCATTGCGGGCTTCAAAGGCTTTCGTGCGGCTATCCGTTGCTCCCAAGGGAAAACCGATCACAGTAGCCACCTTGACCCCCGTTCCCCGAAGCCTCCGGGCACAAAGAGGAACCCAGAAGGGGTTCACACACACGGCAAAGAAATGATACTGAATCGCCTCGTCGCAGAGTCTTTCAATCATAGAGCGGGTGGCATCAGGCTTCAAAAGAGTGTGGTCAATGTAACGGGCAAGGTCTTGAGGGGCCAAAACCAGCCCACTCTCTGGAGGACACTGAGAGGTACTCTCTCTTCCTCCTCCCACCCGGGAGGCACCCTGAAGTCTGGCAAGAACCTCTTTCGTCACCCGTTCAATCAGTTCTTCCCGATTCATAGCTCAAAATTTCTCCTCTCCACAGCCATAATCTTATTCACCCGAGACCAGTGCCTCCCCCCGGCAAACTTGGTCTCAAGCCAGAGTCGCACAAGCTCACACAACTCTTCCGGCGTATGTCGGGCCCCAAGGGTCAAAACGTTGGCATTATTGTGTTCCCGACTGTTGACTATGCTTTCTCGATCATAACAAAGGGCAGCTCTGATTCCTCGAACTTTATTGCAAACCATGCAAGAGCCTATCCCCATACCGTCAATCATGATTCCCCGTTCACACTCCCCTGAAGCTACTTTTCCCGCAACCTTCACCGCAAAATCGGGATAATCGACACTTTCCTCCTTGTTGAAGGTCCCCACATCATGCACCCGGTATCCCAGGCTAAGCAAATACTTCTTTAAAGCCTCTTTGGTCTCAAACCCTCGATGGTCGGAACCGATGGCCACCCGAAGCACGTGGTCCTTCTGATTCTCCGGATATGGTTCCTCCTTTTTTGCCACTCCCAGAGTATGCAATCCCCCTACAACATTCTGTACCACTCGAGAAAAGCTCTTCTCAGGCACTGGCTTTCGACTCCTTTATTTTTCGATCTCATCAACGATCCCCACAACAAGGGTACGGACGGGAGCCTGCGGGTCACCAAGAATCAAACGGCAGGAATTCCCCTCATCGATAACAAGCACCGTATCTCCCACCCCTGCCTGCACCATGTCAAAGGCAAGCAGTGTCCTACCCTGAGGTCTTTTATCCCCATCGAGAGGTTGAACAATCATAATTTTCAGCCCCTGGAGAATCGGAAGTTTTGCCGTGGAGACCACGTTGCCAACCACTCGGGCAAGTATCACGGCCTATCGCCACCCTGTGGCACGTTGACCTGATCGATAATTCCCATGATGGTACAGTCAGAAGGATTGAACCAGTTGGGCAAAGCCAAAGCCGCTTCCCTTCCCCCCTCAAAAAATACGATGTCACCCAATCCCGCTTGTACCGTATCGCAGGCCACAAGAGGAGACCCCACCTCTTTCAGGTTTTCGTCAAGAGGTTGCACGAGAAGAAGTTTTACCCCTTCAAAAGAGGCCACTTTTCTTGTGGCCACCACTGTTCCAATCACTTTCCCAATTCTCACGGTGTTCCCTCACACAATCCGAAAGTAATCAACGAGAGTACAACGCCGTTCCCGAGTGAAAGTTCGGGGGCGAGTGAGTCCCTCACCGGTAGGAGTGGCGATGGTGAAACTCGTGAACCCTGCCCCTCCCCTTCCCAGGCCACTGTATGCCGGACCATTCTTCACAAAGATGGAACAATCCATCATTTTAGCCATTTTAGAGAGACTTTCTACATTCCGGGAGTGCATAATGGCAGTATGCCTGAATCCATGCTCACATTCCACCGCAAACTCCATAGCTTCCTCAACATCCTTAAAACGCACCACCGGAATAACAGGCAAAAGCTGCTCGGTCCAGACGAGAGGGTGTTCCTTCTCTACTTCCCCGAAAAGAATACGGGTACTTTCCGGAACATTAAGACCGATGGCCCGGGCAATCAAAGAGGCATCTTTTCCTACCCACTCTTTGCGGGGTTTCCCTGGTTTTCCCGGCCCTCCTGGCTCATCTATGACCAAGCGGGTTACATCTTCCATATGCTTTTTTGTGAGCCTGAACCCACCGTTACGCACCATGGCTTCCTCAAGTTCATCAGCTACCTCGCCCACCACCAGGATCTCCTTCTCGCACACGCACACGATATTGTTATCAAAACCTGCCCCAAGAACAATGTCTCGCCCTGCCTTGGCGATATCCGCCGTCTCATCCACCACACAGGGTGGATTCCCTGGGCCGGCAGCAATGGCCTTTTTTCCACTTGCCATCGCCGCTTTAACCACTGCTCCCCCTCCTGTGACTACAAGGAGTCGCACTCCAGGATGTTTCATGAGCGTCTGGGCTGACTCAAGGGTGGGGTTAGCAATGGCACAGACGACGTTCTCCGGCCCCCCTGCATCCACAATAGCTCGGTTGAGAAGAGATACAGCATGAGAGGAACATTTCTTCGCTCCTGGATGAGGATGAAAGATAACGACGTTCCCCGCTGAGACCATGCTGATCGTGTTATTGATCACCGTAGAAGTGGGATTGGTGGAGGGAATGATGGAGGCAATGACTCCATAGGGAGCTCGCTCCACCAGAGTCAATCCATGCTCATCGGTAAAGGCCGTAGGTTCAAGATCCTCTACTCCTGGAGTCTTCAGTGCTGCCAGGCGGTTCTTCTCCACTTTGTCCTCAAGGCGGCCCATACCGGTCTCTTCTTTGGCCAGGTAAGCAAGATTCTCTGCTTCCTGCAAGGCTGTTTTCCGAATCGTCCGGATGATGTTCCGACGACGATCAAGAGGCATCTCTATGAACTTCTCAAAAGCCCTCCGAGCAGCCCGCACCGCTTCTTCTATATCCTCAAAAATTCCCTCTCCCCGGGAAGGGACCTCCTGAGCCTTTTCACCCCAGCGCAGAGCACCGCTCTTCTCAAGCCTATCGATCACTTGCTCCACAAGAGAGCGAATATCTATCTCCCTTATCTCCACACCTCAACCCACCTTCTCAGAACAGGAAATACGGACGGATGTCCGGATGAGGACTGGGAATGATGACTTCCTTACAGAGAAGCCCCTTGTGGACAACCACTTCCTTTGCCGCCTGTACCGCTGCTTCCACCTCGTGAATGTCCCCTATCATCTTGACGTACGACTTCCCACCCATCCCCACTGCAAGACGCACTTCAGTGATGAGGACCTCGGCCATTTTGGCCGCAGTGTCGGCCGCCTCAATGCTCGCAATCGCCGAAAATGACTCTACCACTGCTATTGCATCCCAGATTTCACACACCACCGTACCCAAAATGGCAGGCACCACCTGGGGATGGAGATTGGGGATAAAAAGTTCATCGACCACATATCCTTCTCCGGCTCTTTTCCCGGCGATGAGGGCCGCATCGACCTCCGCCACCTCTCCGCCGATCACCACTAAGAATTTCCCCGGACAGATGGTCTTGGCATCGATCACCCTGATTGGTGCCGCCTTCACCATCGCGTCCAAGGCCTTAATCCCTACCGCAATAGAGTTGAACTCCAGTGCTCCTAAAACCGCAATATCCATTGCACACCCCAGCGCTATGTTCTCTCGATGATGACCCGTTCTTCATCCACAAACACCACACGTCCGGTAATACTGGCATGCACCCGGGCGCTCACCTCGCCCGCAGCCTCTCCCACAAGGTCTCCTTCCTTTACCTGGTCCCCCACTTTCACAACCGGTTGCGCAGGAAGACCAGCGTGTTGTTTCAAAAGAAGCTCGACTCTTTGAGGAGGAGGTACATCGAGTACCCACAAGAGGGAACGAGCTTCATAAGAATAGAGTCTCAATCGCCCTTTCAAAATTGGCACCGGAACCCTCCGGTAGGAAAGAGTTTCCCGGGGACGAAACTCCTTCCGAGGGAAAGTCGGCCGGTACTGCGCTTGAAGAAACTTCTCCTTGATAACGTGGTTGACCACCCGGGGGGAAAGCTCCATCGGACAGGCAAAGACTTCACACAATCCGCACTCACTGCAAAGGAAAGCATTCTCGATAACCTGAGGAGGAACATCCAGCCCCAGGTTAATCTGCCGCATGATCTTGTGAGGAGCAAGGTCGTGTCCAAGGAGGTAACGGGGACAAAATTCCGTACAGTACGTACACTGGCAACAAGAAGCCTTGCTCTGTTTTACAATGAAAGGTAGAGGAAGAGTCTTTTTTCGCACCAGGGCGTGATCCCTGGGGAGAACGAAAAGGCCAGTAGTGGTCTTCGTCACCGGGGTCAAAGGGTCGGAAACTACCGAACCCATCATGGGTCCTCCCACCAGAGTCACGTAATCCGAGACTGTCAATCCCCCACACTGCTCAAAGACGTCCAAAAAGGGCGTCCCTATCCGCACCCGCAAGACTGAAGGCCGACGAACTTCTCCCTGACAGGTGAGGGTACGCTCGATAACCGGCTTCCCCCTCATGGCTTGAGCAACATTTCTTAAGGTTTCCACATTGAGTACAACCACTCCGACCGAAAGGGGAATGTTTCCTTCAGGAACAACGCGCCCCGTAACTTCCTCCACAAGGAGGAACTCGTCTCCCGCCGGGTAGTAATCACCCAAGGTGAAAATCTCAATCCCTTCTCTGTCCTTCACCGCCTCACGAAGTGCAAGCTCCGCCTTGGACCCCTTGCCCTTGAGAGCAATAACTCCTCTCTTGGCCCCCGTGGCTTCCAAAACCCACCCAAGACCCTCTGCTATCAAAAGGGCTTCTTCCTCCATCAACGCTTTGTCATTGGCCAGAAGCGGCTCACACTCTGAGCCGTTAGCAATAGCAACGTCACAGGGGTGAGAAATTTTGACATGGGTGGGGAAACCTCCTCCCCCCGCACCAACTACCCCCATCGCCTTGATCGTTTTGAGAATGTCTGCTGCATTGCCGTTACTTCCTGGCATAGGAATGCTCCTCTTTCCGGAAAACAACCTGGCCGTTTTGCTCTACAAGGTCTACAATACCCACGATAACACAATCTACGGCTTTCTGGTGAGTTACCTCGGTTTGACGGGCAGAACTCCCCTGAGAGACGAGCACAACCTCTCCTATGCCGCTCCCCACGAGGTCCAAAGCCACAAGATACTCCCCGCCTTCTCTGCCTTGAACATCACAGGGGCGGACGAGGAGATACTTTCCTCCGGAAACCCCGTCGTTCTTTTGGCTGGCTACCACTGTCCCTACCACTCTTGCCAGAATCATTTCCGTATCTACCTTCTTCTCAGGAGGTCACCACGGCGTCCTTCTGATACACAATTTTTCCGTCTATTTCGATTTCGTCCACAATGGCCACAATCGTTGTGTCGGCTGGCTTCCCTTCAGTCACTCCCGTCATCCGAGCACTGCTCCCGGAAACATAGAAGACGATTTCCCCCTTTCCCGCCCCTACAGAGTCCATGGCCACAACATAATCCCCCTTACCCTGCAAGGTGGAAGGGTCTATTTTCTCAAGCAAAAGGAACTTGATACCCTTGATTCTCTCCTCTTTGCGGGTGGAAACAACTGTCCCCACCACCCGGGCAAGAATCATAGGGAGTACTCCTTTCAGTCTTTCTCGCCAATCGAGATGTCTTTCTTCTTGCCTCCCCGACCAAGAGGAAGAACCTCGTCCACATTCGGATGAGGTCTTGGAATGATGTGAACAGAAATGATCTCTCCTACCCGTGATGCAGCAGCTTGCCCGGCATCCAAAGCTGCCCGCACCGCGGCCACGTCTCCCCTCACAATGGCCGTAACGTATCCTCCCCCAATCTTCTCATATCCCACAAGCTCCACTTTGGCAGCCTTCACCATGGCGTCAGACGCTTCCACCATAGCCGCAAACCCTCTCGTCTCAATCATGCCTAAAGCATCCGAGTAGACCTCACTCATGCACTCCACCGCTCCTTTCTCGGTGTTTCTGGCAGGAGTTTCAACACTCCCAACCATTGTGTTACTATTTACACAGATTCTGTAATGCATATAACATATTATCTCCTCACTGTCAATGTGTACCGACAAAAAGTGCGTGTCAACTCATCTAAAAACCTTACCCAACGGGTATAGGATCACTCACCAAAAG
>CAYRSB010000012.1:0-53294 GCA_964426875.1 uncultured Atribacterota bacterium | reverse complement strand
TCAGGGACTCTATCAACCCCTGAGCCGACCACTCTTTATTTACGTCAATCGCAAAAGTGCAGAAAAAGAAGAAGTAGAGAAATTCGTTACCTTCTACCTTGAAAACGTCTCCCAAATCGTCCAGGAAGTGGGATATGTACCTCTTCCCGAGAAGGCCTACCAGCTTGCTTTGGAGCGATTCCAAAAGAGAATCACTGGATCTCTTTTTGGAGAACGGGGAGCTATAGTAGGGGTATCCATCGAAAAACTCCTCAGTCTTGAGGAAGCCCAGTAAGTGAAACAGGCGCAGGGAAGTTGCCTCTTTGAGGCAACTTCCCTGAGGAGTGTAAAGCAGCCATGAGGGTCAACCACTCTCTCAAAAGAGCAAAAACGGCAGAACGTTGGGTTCGGGGAATATTCTTCATCTTTAGCCTTGTGGCAGTTTTCACTACCCTTGGTATCATCACCATGTTCGTCTTCGAATCGGTCCAATTTTTCCGCCACGTGAGTATTTTCTCTTTTCTCACCGATACTCAGTGGACCCCCCTCTTTTACGAGAAACGCTTCGGAATCCTACCACTTCTCTGCGGCACCCTCCTCACCACAGGCATTGCGATTCTCGTTGCAGCACCTTCGGGAATCCTTGTGGCCATATTCCTGAGTGAGTATGCCTCATCAAAGGTTCGACGCATCTTCAAACCGATCCTTGAGATTCTGGCCGGTGTTCCCACCGTAGTATACGGATACTTCGCCCTCCTTTTCGTCACCCCACTCCTCAAAAAAATCATTCCTACCCTTTCCGGTTTCAACGCCCTCTCTCCTGGAATCGTCATGGGCACCATGATCCTCCCTATAGTGATCTCATTAAGCGAAGATGCTATGCACGCCGTTCCTCATAGTCTCCGCGAAGCAGGATATGCACTGGGCTCCACAAAATTCGAGGTATCGACAAAAATTGTCTTCCCAGCTGCCTTCTCGGGAGTAGCCGCTTCCTTGGTCTTGGCGCTTTCCCGAGCCATTGGGGAAACGATGCTTGTAGCTATTGCTGCCGGACAGATGCCCCAGCTCACCCTCAATCCTCTTGTACCCATCATGACCATGACCGCCTTCATAGCCCAAGTGAGCCTCGGTGATGTTCCTGCCGGAACCCTTGAATACCAAACCATCTTTGCCGTTGGTACCATGCTCTTTTTACTCGCTTTTCTTCTCAACCTCGCGGCCCATAAACTCCGCCAAAGATTCCGGGAGGCATACCAATGACACCCAAAAGTTTTGCAACCGACACCTTCCTACGAAAAAAACGCCGAAAAGAAAAGATCTTTCTCTTTTGTGCCTCCCTGGTGTTTTTCCTCTCTCTTGTCGTCCTCTTTACCCTCATCATTGACGCCTTTATCGACGGCATTCCCCGCCTGAACCTCGCTTTCCTTACCAGTTTTCCTTCCCGACACCCTGAAAAAGCAGGAATTCTCCCCGCTATGGTGGGAAGTATCTACGTCACCATTCTTACCGTTCTTTTTGCTGTTCCTCTGGGAGTAGGGGCAGCAGTATACCTTGAGGCATACACCCGAAAAAACTGGATGAATAAAGTCACCGAGATGAGCATTACTACCCTGAGTGGGGTTCCTTCTATCGTCTACGGTATGCTCGGCCTCGAACTTTTTGGTCGCGCACTTCAGCTTGGCCGTAGCCTCATAACCGGTGCCCTAACCTTAACCCTCCTTGTTCTCCCCATTGTCGTCACTGCTACTCGGGAGAGCATCCGGGCTGTACCCCCATCCCTGTGGGAAGCAGCCTTTGCCTTAGGCGCCACCCGTTGGCAGGTTATAAAAGATCAGGTGCTCCCAGTAGCCTTTCCCGGAATTCTCACCGGGGTGATTCTCGCCGTTTCCCGAGCCATAGGGGAAGCAGCACCCCTCATTATGATTGGTGCCCTGACCTATGTGGCCTTCCTTCCCCGTGGTATCCTTTCCCCCTTCACTACCTTACCCATTCAAATCTTCAATTGGGTCTCCCGACCACAGCGGGCTTTCCACGCCAATGCAGCGGCGGGGATAGTCGTCCTCCTTGCCATTACCCTTTCCCTGAATGCTCTCTCCATTGCTTTGCGCAACTTCTATCAGAAGAGAATTCCTCCTCAGGCTTTTTGACAGCCATTCTTTGGCAGTTGATTTCGACCCATCAGATGACTATAATTGCTCAGAAACTCAAAGGAGCAAAAACCGTGAAAGAAGGACGCATCACCGATTTTACAAAAGGAAACATTCCACGCCACTTGGTGGTCTTTTCTGTCCCTATGCTCATCGGAAATTTACTCCAAACCTTCTACAACACTGTGGACAGCATCTGGGTAGGTCGCTTTTTAGGACCGGAGGCTCTGGCGGCGGTTTCGGTGAGCTTCCCTATTGTGTTTCTCCTTGTGGCCTTTACCACCGGCCTGAGCATGGCAGCAAGCATCATGGTTGCCCAGTACTTTGGAGCGCGCAAAGAAGAAGAAATGAAAAGGTCTTCCACGTCTTCGACGATTCTTCTCGCCGTTCTGGGAATAGGAGCAACGGCTGTGGGCCTCCTTTTATACCGGGTACTCCTTGAGCTCATTCGCACTCCCTCCGAAATCCTTGAACCTTCTGGCTCCTACCTCTTTTTCTTTCTTTTGGGCCTTCCTTTCATGTTCCTCTACAACAACATAGGTAGCATCCTTCGTGGAGTAGGAGACTCCAAAACGCCGTTATTACTCCTCGTGTACGCTACCCTTTTGAATATCGTCCTTGATCCTCTCCTCATTCTTGGCATTCCTCCCTTTCCCCGCCTCGGTGTGGCTGGAGCAGCTATAGCCACAACAGTGAGCCAGGGTTTCTCGGCCATCCTTGGTATGACAATCCTTCGTAGAACAGGCCTCTTCATACCGACAAGACGGTACCTCTACCCCTCTTTTGCCTTCACCCAAATGCTTTTTAAGCTGGGGCTCCCTGTAGGAGTACAGCAAACCATCGTCTCCTTAGGGCACCTTACCATGACTGCCATCGTCAATGGGTTCGGAAAGACGGTGGTAGCAGCCTTTGGAGCTGGCACCCGGGTGGACCAGTTTTCCTTCCTTCCGGCCATGAGCTTCAGCATCGCCATCTCCTCTCTGACCGCACAGAACATAGGAGCTCAGAATTTTGCCCGTGCTCGGGAAGTAGCTCGCTGGGGGGCGATCGTAGCAGCATCCTTTGCGCTTCCCGTGTCTCTCTTTGTCTTTTCCTTTGCTCCACGACTCGTCCGCATCTTTACTACCGATGCTGAAGTCATCCACATAGGTATTGAATACCTTCGTATTGTCAGCCTCTCCTACGTCCCCTTTGCCCTCATGTTTGCTTACAACGGATTCCTCCGTGGTGCAGGAGATACCTTCCAGACCATGGTGAATACCATGCTCACCCTGTGGCTTGTACGTATTCCCGTTGCCTGGCTTCTTTCGATTACCTCCCTGGCCGAGCGAGGAATCTGGATGAGCTTTGTAGCCGGCCCAGTAACAGGATACCTCATTGCCTATTTCTACTACCTGAGTGGTCGATGGGAGAGCAAGGCCATCGTGCGAAACGAAAAATTGAAAGACCAAGAATCTTCCCAAGAAGCTCCATGTTGAGGTGTTCAAGAAGAGAATCAGCCAGTCGACCAAGCTCTTTATCCACCCCCTCTTTCCAAGACACACTCTCAAGGGGCCGCGGCGGAAGACCTCGGATTCTCCGCGCATAGTTGAGAAAAGCCCGACGGAATTCCCTCTCGTCAAAGAGTCCATGGAGATAGGTACCAAAAATTCTTCCCTCGCGGACAGCACCTTCTGGAAACTCCTTGCCTTCGCAAAATACCACAAAGAAAGGGTCACAGGGAAGAGAAAAGACGCCTTTCCCATGATGGATTTCGTACCCGGTTATCCTTCCCCCTTCCACTACAGGGGAATGTCCCTCCACACAGCAGAGAAGCTTGTCCCTTTCCAGGACCGTCTCCATGGGGAAAAATCCAAAACCGCGGATTTCCTGCTCCCGGGACTCTACACCTCCCGGATCCCTGAGAACCTCGCCAAGCATTTGAAAACCTCCACACACACCAAGTACCACTCCACCTCCCAGCACAAATTCCCAAAACTTTCTCCCAAAAGATACAGAATGGCAGTACTGAAGGTTGAGAAAGGCATTTTTCGTCCCGGGGAGAACGATGAGGTCGAAGAAATCAAGGTTTTCCTGGGGTACAACGAAACGGATATACACTTTTCCAAGCCCCAAGGGGCGAAAATCGGTGAGGTTGGCCATGTAGTGAAGGGCCACAACGCCTATCTTGAGCATTCCTGAAGAAAAAGAAGTAATCTGAAAGGTAAAGAGCACTCCATCCTCCTCATCCAAAAGAAAAGACCTGTAAGGAAGAACTCCTACAACGGGGACACCGGTTAAGCGTTCGAGTTCCACTATGCCCTCCCGCAACGTTTCTTTTTCCCCCAAAGTCTGTTGATAATGAAGCCCTGGATAAAACCCGATCCTCCCCACAGAGAAACCAGGTCCCGTAGAGGGCTGCAAACACTCCGCCCCGCTCGATATCTCCCACAAGGAGCACCGGAACATCAAAGTGGCGAGCTAAGGCCATGTTGGCTACATCCCTCTCTCGGAAGTTTATTTCTGCCGGACTTCCCATCCCCTTGAGGAGGATAAGGTCATACTCTCGGCAGAGGGAAGAGAGACTCTCCTCCACGACCTTCCAAAAAATTTCTCTGGGCAGAGGAGCAAAGGGTGTCAATTTCCTGAAGACCTTTCCCCGAGGGACAACCTGAATTGCTTCTCCTTCAGGCTTCAGGAGGATGGGGTTCATGCGAGCATCGGGAGGAATGCAAGCCGCCTGGGCCTGAAGAATCTGTGAGCGGGCAATCTCTTCCCCCCAGGGGGTTACCCCCAAGTGGAGAGACATATTCTGAGCCTTAAAGGGAGCAACCCTCAACCCCCTCCGAGCAAAAAGGCGCAAAAGTCCTGCCACCACAAGGCTTTTTCCCACACCTGAGGCTGTTCCCTGAACCATGAGTTTTTGTGACATGGCTCTCACTCTGCAAAATTTTCAAAGACCCGAGGCTCCCTAACACCAAAAAGAAGCCAGAGAAAGCCAAGGGAATTAAAAAGAAGGGAAGCCCAGAAAACGGCGCTGTATCCAAAAAGATCGGCAATCTTTCCCCCAAGAATGGGGGCAAAAAAGGCAGGGAATCCGGAGAAAAAACTCCCCCACCCAAGATAGAGCCACCTTCTCTCCGAAGGGGCAAAGTCAAGAAGAATGGCCATTCCTCCCACAGAAACCGCACTGTAGTTCAACCCCATAAAACTGAAGGCTAAGAAGAAGTACCAGGGCGAGGGAGCAAAAAGAGCCCAGATATTGCTCAAAAGAATTGCCATTACACCACAAAGGAGAACAAGCTTGTGCCCCCTTTTATCTCCCAAGGGGCCCCAGAAAAAGTTAGAAAGAGCTTGAGAGACTAAAAGAACAGCATTGTATCGGGCAACGAAGGCATCCAAAATGGCAAAGCGGTTGAGCACAGAAATCGTGTAAAATGCCCCGCCCATTACTCCAAAAGCAAGAAAAACACGAGCGATAAGAAATCGGAGAAAATTGGAGTCTTCCCGGACGATCCAGGAAAAAGAACGAAGGTAATTTCCCTCCTGTTTGGTCACCGGTCCTTTCTCTTCCCGAGTCAGGGCAAGAAACACATAGGATATCCCCATGGCACACGAGGCAAGCAAAAAACAGAAGGCAAAATTCCAGGCAAAAGAATACGAAGCAATGATACGCTCAGCGAGTCTCGAACCCCAAATTCCCATAAGTGCACCAATGCCGTTCCCACACGCAAAGTAGAGCCCCCAGCGAGAAGGATGGATGACCTTCCCAATCATTTCGGTCCAAATAGGACCGAGAAATCCCATAGCGGAACAGGCCAAACCAAGGAAAAAGAGGACAAGATAGAGGGCCAGGCGAGGGGAAGAACGAGCCAAAAATATCGCCACCAGGGCGGTGCCCAGAGGAGGGAGACGCTCAAGGAGAGTTATCCGGAGGATAAAGGGGAGTTTACGCTCAAGACGTGGGGAAATTTGTGCCCCCCAGAGGGCTGGAACTGACCAGCCAAGATATGCCAAGGCAGGAATAAGACCGATTTCAACATTGCTCGCCCCAAGACGCTTCGCAAAAAGGGGTAAAAAGGTGGTCACCGAACCAAAAGACAGGGCCAAAGAAAAGAAAGCGTAGTCAAGAGAATCGACAAAAAAGTTGAAGATATAATCTCGTCGCGAAAGCATCAAAAACTCCGCCCTGTACCGTAGCGTTTGTATGAGGCGGAAGAAATTTCCTGCAAAAAGCGCGAAGGTTTCCGAAGCACAGACCTTCCCCGTGTCCTTTCAGCCATCACAGGATAACAGAGGAAGAGATAATCTTTAGCCCTGGTACAGGCTACGTAGAAAAGCCTTCGCTCCTCTTCAAGGTCTTCTTCCCTCATCAAACACTGAGAGGAAGGAAAAGCTCCCTCACAGAGCCACACCAAAAACACACATCTCCATTCAAGACCCTTTGCCTGATGCACGGTGGAGAGAACTACCCGCTCATCGGGTAGCGCCCCTGCAACCACCGTTTCTGCCTCTATTCCACCTAAAAGAGCAAGTTCACTCAAAAACTTTTCCAAAGATTCGTATCGAGAAGAAAAGCTGGCCAATTCTTCAAGGTCTTCGAGACGCTCCCGCGCATCGGGATAGCGGCTTACAAGGTAATCCCGATACCCACCTTCAAGTACTGCCTGTATCGCCAAAGCCGGCTGCGCTTCGAGTTCCTCAAGACGGAAAAGAAGCCTCCGCACATCCTCCAAACTCTCCCGGGCTCCGGAAGGGAGAGCAAGGAGAACTTCTTCTTGTTCCAAGGCAAAAAGAGGGTCCTGGGATTCTTGGACAAAATGCCACACCCGCTCGGCACTTTGCGCGCCTATACCAGGATAGAGTTTTAAAACCCGCTTCCAAGAGATCTCATCATAGGGGTTCACGATGAGTCTCAGGTGGGCAATGACGTCCTTGATATGGGCCCGCTCGAAAAAGCGGAGACCAGAACGGATCTCGAAAGGGATACCCCGTCGGGTGAGCTCCATTTGAATTTCCATGCTCTGGTAATGGGCTCGATAGAGAACGGCCATGTCGTTCAAAGAATAGCCATGTCCTCGAAGCTCAAGAATTTTTGTGGCTACAAAATCGGCCTGTTCCAAAGTGTCTCGAAGCGATACCACAAAGGGCTTTTCTCCCTGTGTCCGCACTGGACGGAGGACTTTGTGAAACTGCCGGATGTTGAAGGCGATACTTTCATTGGCCAGACGAAGAATCTCAGGGGTGCTGCGGTAGTTGGTTTCGAGCTTATAGATCTTACAGTCGGGGTAACGTTTGGGAAAATCAAGGATGTTGGCAAAGTGGGCTCCCCGAAAGGCATAGATACTCTGGGCATCATCCCCCACAACCAAAAGATTTCGGTGCACCTCAGCCAAAAGATCTACGATTTCCGCTTGCAAGAGGTTAGTGTCCTGGTACTCATCAACGAGAATATACCGGAAAAGTTCCCCGTACTTTCTTTTGGTCCTCTCCTCTTCCCGAAAGAGATTCCAGACGTATACCAGGAGGTCATCGTAATCCATGACATTGAGGCGCCGCTTTCGGTCCTGATACAGGGCAAAGAGGTGGGCAATATGGCTCGACCACTCCAAAAACTGAGGGTAGTATTTATCGAGAACGTCGTCAAGAGATTTCAGGGTGTTCCGGCTCAAAGTAACGATGTTCAAAAGAACCTCCGGTTGCGGGAAACGGCGCCTTTTGGGGTCTATTCCAAGCTCTTCCACACACACCGAGAGAAGGTCCTTTTGGTCCTCCCGATCGAGGATGGTATAGTTTGATTCATACCCAATCTTTTTGGCCTCATGGCGAAGGATGAGATTTCCAATGTGATGAAACGTCCCACCCCAGAGGCGCTCCATGCTTACCCCCAAAAGACATTCCACCCGATGGAGCATTTCCCGCGCTGCCTTGTTAGTAAAAGTGGCGAGAAGAATGGCACCAGGTGCCACACCCTGCTCCACAAGGTATGCCACCCGATAGGTCACCGTACGGGTCTTCCCGCTTCCTGCTCCAGCGATGACAAGTGCTGGCCCATCAGCAGCAAAAACAACCTGCCTCTGCTCTTCGTTGAGCTCCCGTTCGTAATCTATCCGTAACTTCAAAAGTCGCAAGAAAAACCCTCCCCTATTCCCTCTCGGGGGTAAAATCCTCTTTTGAAAAAACGTACGTCCGATTACAGAAGGCGCAGCGCACTTCAGCCTTTCCCTGCGTCCTCAAAATCTCTTCCCGTTCCTCTTCTTCAAGGAGAAGGAGAATGCTCCTTGCCCTTCTTCTTGAGCATCGGCAACGGTACTGCAAGGGACTCTTGCCCACAATACGGTACGGAAGGCCGGAAAAAATCGAGGCTACTATGTCCTCAGGAGTTTTCCCCTGAAAAAGCTCGCTGCTTAATGGCCCAAGACGGGCAATATTCTCCTCCAGAGAGGCAATGACGTCAAGTGGAGTTTCAGAGGGAGTGTGGATGATGAACCCACCCGCAGAAAGAACCTTCCCCTTCTCTCCCACGTAGACCCCTGCACTGCAGGCAGAGGGAAGTTGTTCTGAAACAGCAAAGTAGTACGCCAGATCATAGGCAATACCACCCCGGGGCATGTCGATACCCCCTACGTAAGGTTCCCCAAACCCAAGGTCCTTCACAAGAAGAAGTTGCGATCCTGCTCCCACCGCCTCCTCCACGTTGAGCTTCCCTTCCCGAGAAGGGAGAATCACAAGAGGCTGTGACACGTATCCCCGAACCTCTCCTTTGGCATTCCCCTGGACAAGAATACCTTCCAGAGGACCTCGGCAACGAATCTGCAAGGAAACCCTCTGGTTATCCTTCATAGCCACTCCCATGATCCCCACAAGAGTCAACGCCCGCCCCAGGGCCGCAGTAGCTATAGGAGTAGTTTTATGGAGTTTTCGGGCCCGCTCTACAAGCTTGGTAGAAGAAGCCACGTAGCCCCAGACTTCTGTTCCTTCCACAACCACCCTTACCACGTAATCCTCAACCATGTTCATACCTCTTCCCGGGAGGAGGAAAGTATTTGTCTTGCCGCAAGGGCAGAAACCCGGGCTAAATTCTTTTCTACCTTTTCCACAACGCCCTCTTCCACTTCCTCCCTTTTCGTTCGATTCACTAAAACCCCGCACACTGCCCCTGCCCGAAGCCCAAAGACACGGGCCATCACAAGGAGGGTGGCCACCTCCATCTCGTAATTCAAAACCTTTAAAGTTTGCCATTCTCTGAGACTTCCTTGAAGGTTTCGGGGAACATACCCTGAAAAGGTATCATACCTCTCCTGCCCAGGGTAAAAGGTGGCCGAGGAGCAGGTTACACCGATATGATACCGAACCCTTGCTTTCTCACAGGCTTCCTTAAGAATTTTCACCGTTTCCCAATCGGCCACCGCTGGATACTCCAAAGGTGCATAGTGCAAAGAGGCTCCGTCAAGGCGTACCGCTCCCTCACTGATGACAAGGTCTCCTACGGCTACGTCTTCCTGCAGAGCTCCACAGGTCCCTACTCGAATAAACCACCGTACACCAATGCGGGCAAGCTCCTCCACTGCAATGCTCAAAGAGGAACCCCCGATACCGGTCGAAACGACGAGAACTTTCCCTTCTTTGTTCTCAGCCAGAACACTCTTAAACTCCCGATGGAAGGCAAGGACTTCTGGTTTTCCAAAGGCCTCAGCCAGGATTTCAGCGCGTTCCGGAGCCCCCGGAAGAAGGGCAAGGGAAACGTCCCGGACTGCATCGCTCGAGAGCCCAAGGTGATACGCCCGATACATCTCTTCACCCCCCTCCTATTTTCGGATAAAATACCAAAAAGGTGAAGAGTGCATGAAAGAATATCGCCTGACCTTAGAAGATGGGAAAAGTATCGTCGCCCTTGCGGGAGAGACCTTAGAAGAGGTTGCCAAGCGTCTTTACCCCGATTATCGTTGCTCGATCTTGGCTGCTCAACTCGATGGAGAAATCGTCGATCTGAACACGCGGGTAGAAAAAGACCACACGGTGATTTTTTTCCCTTTCTCCCATCCCGAGGGAAGAAGAACCTATGTACGGAGCCTCCTTTTTCTTCTGAGCTATGCCATATCCCGAGTCCTTCCGAGAAAAAGGTTCCGTGTGCTCCACTCCATGAGCGATGGACTCTTCTGTGAGGTAGAGAGCGCAGAGCATATTACCCCCTCACTTCTGCAAGATGTTGAAGCGGTGATGCGGGAAATCGTGGCAAAGAACTCGCCCATCGAGCGGGAAGTAGTAAACTGGGAAAAGGCCATATACATTTATACTCGTCAAGGAAGAGAAGATGTAGTGAGGCTCTTCCGGTACTGGAGGACCCCAGCAGTAACTCTGTACCGCCTTGAGGACTTCTATGACCACTACTACGGACCCTTGTGCCCCAAAACTGGTTACGTAAAAAATTTCGGTTTTGTCATCGTACCTCCTGGTTTCATTGTCCAGTTTCCCAAGGGGGATAATGCCGAAAAGCTCCCCCCTTACATCTTTCGCCCAAAACTCTTCAGCGCTTTCAAGGAGGCTGCCCACTGGGGGAGGATTACAAACATCGAGGACGTAGGAGAGCTCAACGAAGCCATTGCCAGAGGAGAAGGAAGAGAAATTATCTCCATCGCCGAAGCACTTCATGAAAAGAAAATTGCTCAAATTGCCGATCTTATAACCCAGAGAAGAGGCAGTGTGCGCCTGGTGCTCATTGCCGGGCCTTCCTCCTCGGGGAAAACCACCTTTACCCGTCGGCTCTATACCCAACTGAGGGTCAACGGTCTAAAACCCATCACCATTTCTCTTGACGATTATTTTCTCTCTCGCCATGAGCTCCAGGGGGTTCTTACCGATTACGAGAGCCCCGAGGCTCTGGATCTGGACCTCTTTGAGGAGCAGCTCCTGCTCCTTCTTAGGGGGGAAGAGGTGGAAATTCCCCGCTACAACTTCATCACCGGAACTCGAGAACCTGAGGGGACACGAAGTCACCTGGACAAAGACGGTATCATCTTGGTTGAAGGACTGCACGCTCTTAATCCTCAACTTGGACAGGAAGTGCCTGAGGAGGAGAAGTTCAAAATCTATGTCAGTGCCCTCACCACCCTGAACATCGACGACCACAACCGCATCCCTACTACCGATTGCCGACTCATTCGACGAATCGTACGGGACAGCCAATTTCGGGGAAGCAAGGCTGAGGAGGTCTTTAACACCTGGCCAAGGGTTCGAGAGGGAGAAGAAAAGTATATCTTCCCCTACCAAGAAGAAGCCGATGTGATGTTCAACTCCTCACTCATCTATGAGTTCTGTATTCTCCGCCAGTATACCGAAGCACTTCTTCGAGCCATCACTCCCGAAAGTCCCGACTATCTCGAGGCCTACCGACTCTTCTCCTTCCTCAACCACTTTATGCTCCTCAACCCCTCCCTTGTCCCTTCAAATTCCATTCTGCGGGAATTTATCGGCAGCTGAGAAGGCTCGCCTTTCTGCTTCCTCAAGGAGGATGAGGGCGGACCGTAAAAGGACCTCACTCTCCTCCCCTAAAGAAACCTCTTTTTCTCGAAGAACCTTGACCCTTTCCTCTATCTCGTCAAGGGCCCTCTTCTTGGGAAAACTCTGTGAGGCAGCCACAACCACTCGGCGAGAAAGGTCCACACTATCCCCAAAGGAGGGAACCAAGGCCTCATATCCCCGGGCTCTCAGTTCTTCAGCAAAGACTTGGGCAATCTCCTTCTCTCCGTGAGTCACCAGAAAAAGGGGGCGGCTTTTGAAGTACCCTGCAAAGCGAAGGAGGTCATCCTGATCTCCATGGACAGAAAAACCATTGATGGTGGCGATGTTTGCCCGTACCACGATGTCTTCATCAAAAATTCGAACCTTCTTGGCACCGTCAACCAGTGCCCGTCCCAAGGTTCCTTTTGCCTGATAACCCACAAAGACTACGGTAGTCGTCTCTTTAAAGAGGCTGTGCTTCAGGTGATGGAGGATTCTTCCCCCGGTACACATCCCACTCCCGGCAAGAATAATGGCCCGGTCAATGTCATTCAAGGCCTTCGACTCTTCAGGAGTGGAAACGTAGCTGAGCCCTGGGAAGGCAAAAGGATCTTTCCCAAGAAGATGAAAACGTTCCATCTCTCCACTCAACAGGTAACGGTATTTGAGATAAATGTCAGTAGTCTGTTTCCCCAGGGGGCTGTCGAAAAAAACCGGGCAATGAAGTCCCAAGCTTTCTTGAAGAAGGGCAAGCTCATAGAGTACCCTCTGAGCTCTATCAACCACGAAAGTAGGGATGAGGATTTTCCCACAATTTCCTGCCGCCCTTGTGATAACCTCGGAAAACTCTTTTCTCGTCTCCTCGAGAGTCTTGTGACGGCGGTTGCCATACGTCGACTCAATAATCACAAAGTCCGTTTCCTCAATGATGGGTGGAGATCCTTCTAAAACGTTTCCGAATTGGCCCACATCCCCTGAAAAAACTACTTTCGTGCCCTGTATCCATACCTCAAGCGTTGCCGCCCCCAAGATATGGGCAGCATTCCGAAAAACGAACTCCACGTTTTCATATCGTGCCAGGTCGTCATAGCCCACAGGTTCAAAGAGCTCAAGGGCCGCATGTGCTTCATCTTCACCAAAAAGGGGCTCAACCTCTGGCTTGCCTGACCGTCGATGACGGCGGTTGGCCCGCTCCACCTCTTCCTTCATGAGCTTTACTGTATCAAGCCAGAGAACCCGGCAAAGCTCCAAGGTAGGCAAGGTTGCATAAATCTTTCCTCGGAACCCTGACTTCACCAAAAGTGGAATTCTTCCAGAGTGGTCAAGGTGGGCATGGGTAAGAAGGAGAAAATCCACTTCCTGGGGAGAAAAGGGGAAGGGCAAAGCATTGCGTTCCCCCTCCTCCCCTTGGAACATACCACAGTCAACCAGAAACTTCAGTCTCCCGTTCTCTACAAGGTAGCAGGAACCGGTAACCTCTGAGGCCGCACCGAAAAAGGTGATACGCACTCCCTACACAAGCCCCCTTTTTACAAGTTCTTTGAGAAATTCACGGAATTCATCAGCCAAATCCTTTCGCCGCAGAGCAAAGACCACATTAGCCTTGAGGTATCCGATCTTGCTCCCCACTCCAAAGTATTCGCCCTGGAAACGATACCCGTATATGGGTTCCTTCCCCACGAGTTGACGCAGGGCATCGGTGAGCTGAATCTCTCCGCCCCTTCCTGGAGGAGTTTGTGAAAGCGCCTCAAAAATAGAGGGGGGCAAAAGGTATCGCCCCACCACGGCAAGATTTGAGGGAGCTTCATGGGGTTCTGGCTTTTCCACAAGGTCCTCGATAAGGTAAAGAGAGGGGGTGATTTCTCTTCCCTGGACAATCCCCCACTGAGAGACTTCTTGAGGTGGAACTTCAATTAATGCCACATACACTCCTGGGCGCTCCTGCCAGAGAGTCAACATCTGGGCAAGGCAGGGAATCTCACCGACTATGATGTCATCGGGCAAAAGAACAGCAAAGGGCTCCTCCCCCACAAAGGAGCGGGCCTGCCACACGGCATCTCCCAAACCCTTGGGGGCCTTCTGGCGGACATAAAAAATGCTTGCCGAGTTTCTAACTCCCCGTACCTCCTCCAGAAGATTCTCTTTGCCACGGTTTTTGAGTTCTTGCTCGAGCTCTACAGCGTAATCAAAATAATCTTCAATGGCCCGCTTACCTCTCCCGGTGACAAAGAGAAGGTCCCTCAGCCCTGAGGCTATTGCTTCCTCCACCACGTATTGCACCGCCGGACGATCCACAATAGGGAGCATTTCCTTGGGTTGGGTCTTGGTGGCTGGAAGAAGTCGCACTCCCAGGCCGGCTACTGGGAACACGGCTTTTCTAATGGAATTTCTCATTTCTTTCCCCCCTCCGGAGATAATGGAAGAGTACAAGAAAAATCCCTATACCAAGAAGATAATCCCCTACGCTCACCACAAAAGCTCGCCGGAAAAGAAAAGAGAAGTACGGGAGGACATCTCCTAAAAAGGACAAACGAGTGCTAGGCCCTATAGGGACGTATTCGGGATAAAACCCCGCTTTGAGGCGCTCAGCAATGGTAAGAAGACCAAGGCGCTCAGCTACCGCCACCGAAGCCGGCATGCGACCACCGTTGAGGAAGACCACAAGAAAGTTCAAAAAAGCTCCCAGACTTACAAGGGGCATACCAAAGAGCCGCAGTCCCCAAAGCGTTCCCGCCCATGCCAGAGCCATCCCCAAAGTCTGCAAAGGGGGCACAAAAGAGGGACCTATGCCGAGAGCGACATAACGCAAGCCAAAACCGGCTATCACTACCCAGAAAAAGGTAAGGGGAACTTGGGAAAGGCGGCTGAATTTCCCTCCAAAGAAGACACCCAGAAGAAGGCCCAAGAGAAAAAAATCAACGAGCATCATGGTGCCATTTCTCGGAAAAAATAACTTTCTTAAGTGCCGAAAGCACTTGAGGATCGAAATGCCCCTCTTCCTCGTTCTCCATGACCGCTATTGCTTCCTCAATGCCGTATGCCGGACGATAGGGACGTTCCGAGGTCAAAGCATCGAAAACATCGGCCACTGCTATAATCCGAGCTTCAAGAGGAACTTCTTCTATCTTCCTTCCATAGGGATAGCCTTTTCCATCGCATCGCTCATGATGAGCAAGAATGACCTCAGCCACGTTTTTCAAAAAGTCTATGTCCTTTACGATTCGATACCCAATGAGGGGATGTTCCTGAACAACCCGATATTCCTCAGGACTCAACCTCCCGGGTTTCGTAATGATAGAATCGGCAATACCGATTTTCCCTACATCGTGAAGGATAGCAGCATACTCGATGATTTCTTTCTGCTTACCTGAAAGGTGCAGACAATCCGCAATCTTCAAAGCAAGCTGCGCCACCCGGGAGGAGTGTCCCCGAGTATAAGGGTCCTTGGCATCCACCGCTTCGGTGAGCGCTTGCAAAAGCTCAAGGTGCATCCTCTTTGTTTCCACAAAGAGCTTGAAGGAGTAACGAGCTACAAGAAGGGGAAGAAAAAAGAGGGCAATGCCTACATATCCTACGTAGTCGTACATAAGGTACAAAAGGAGAGAAAAGGGGAAGAGAGCAAAGTATTGAAAGAGAATGCCGCTGATGTCCCTCTTCCAGAGGGTTACAAGAGAAACACCACTCGTGAGAGAAACAGCACCCAGAACGAGGAGAAAATTGCAAAGAAAAAAAGCAACAATGGATATCCCAACAGCAAGGTAAAAAAGAGGCTCGTTCCAGTGGAAATCATACCCCCCCAGGCGCTCAAACACCAGTCCTGAGAGGAGAACAGAAATAGCATACTGGGCGCCGTTGAAGAGAGAGGCATACCATTTCGACTTCAAGGTACCGAGGAAAGCTGCCAGAAAGGCTACAAGGGTCGCAAGGAGAGGGGAAGAGAGAAGTATAACCGCATAAATGGGGACAAAACTCACCGAAATAGCTGTCTGCGACTGGAGGTATACCGGCAAAAGCTCTGCCGCAAGGGCAAGAGGAGAAAAAGTAATAAGAACAAAAAGCTGATCAATCGAACGCCAAAGGGAAAAGAGAGCAAGGACACTACTAACAATCCCCACGATTATAACCAGCCCCACATAGAGAGGAACAAAGAGGCCTTTTTTCATCCTACTCCAAAACAGGGGTGGGCCAACGGGAAACTACCTAAGGCCTCCAGGTGAAACCAGCCCCACTGGCCAAAATAACCGCCAGCAGCCCGAGAAGCACACTCAGGACCTTTGCCATCTCAAACCCTCCCTCGCGTGTTTCTCATCCCCTTCCGCTTCTTGGGGATGGCTGCCGCTCCGCTCATTGTACAACCGTTGGCCCACCCTGCTCCTCCTCAAATCGCCCTACATGAAAGACGAGCTTTCGATTCACCGCGTCAAGCGTGGCCCGAGCAACTGCTTCGTAGATATCTTCCCGCACAAGAGCAGTCCCCACGAGGAGATCCTCGTCTTTTCCCGCCCCCACGCGGGCATAGTCCACAAAAGTAAGCACAACCTCGATTTCTCCCAAATGGTGAGTGGAAACATTGTAGAGCACAAAGAGCGTATTCCCCACAACCTGATTTAAACAATTGAGCGTAGCCCTCGCCACAAGCAAACCGTGGCTTCGTACCCTCGAGGTACTCTCCGAGGCCACACCCCTGTAGATTCGTTCCCCAAGCTTCACCTCCACTTCTACCTGAACAGCGTCGGGGGTCTTTTTCCACCCCATTCCCCAAAAAACGAGCCGAGGAGCAGACCACCTTGCTTCTTCTCCGATATCGAAGACGACGACACTGATTTTCTTGTGGTCCACATCAAGGTCAAAGCGGGCCTTAAGGAGCGTTTCAATATCACGGACGATGAGCTTGGGGGATTTTGTCGGGCGGGCAAGAACATGGATTTCCTCAACACCCGTCTCCCCCACCACCTTGGCGTTGAGAACACCCTCAAGGGACCCAATGGCCTTCTCAAGCGTCCTCGTATCAAAGCCCTTGGTCATACGCCCTCAGTACAGAAGGTCGATGAGGCCATAATTTCCATCCTTTCTCTTATATACTACTTGGACCTTGTCCTTATCAAGGTCTTTATAGACAAAAAAGGTGTGACCGAGAAGTTCCATCTGCAATATGGCATCCTCAAGGCTCATGGGACGAAGGACGAATTCCTTCGTCTTCACTACCCGGTTGGCAATGGTCGGCTCCTCTTCCCTTTCCTCTCCTCCCTCAAGAGTCACAAGTTCTTCCTTTTTGAGGAGCCCCTTGCGCTCAAGTTTCTCCTTATAACGCTTAATCTGTCGTTCGAGTTTCTCCAGTACCTCGTCAAAAGCCGTCCTCCAGTCGGGACCTTCGCCTTCTCCCCGAAGTACCACGCCACTCGCCGTCATGGTCACTTCGACCTTTATCCGGCCTCGTTCGGAGTAAAAGTGTACCGTAGCATCAAAGATGTGCCTGAAAAAACGCTCCAGCTTGGTGAGTTTTTTGGTGACATGATTTCTTATGAGTTCGGTAATTTCAACGTTTTTTCCCCGCACGACGACTTCCACTTCCTCAACCTCCTCGCATTACGATATCGGTTCTACAAATATTACCCTTTCGCACTCTGGGATCATCCCGGGGTCAAAGACCCCTGCTCCCGGAGAGAAGGTATTGGCTAAACCGCAACTTGCTCCAAACCGCAGAGCCTCAAGAAAAGAAGCACCCTGCGTGAGACGAGCCACCATCGCCCCCACCAGGGTGTCTCCTGAACCTATGAAATATTCTCCGTAAAAGGGCTCCCTTAGACCTATATACCATCGTTTACCCCTCCATCCCGCCACCACACCCCGAGGACCATCGGAGAGCACCACACACTCCACCCCCTGGGCCTCGAAGAATTCAACCGCCCTGAGTTTATCCGCCAAAGACAAGATGGGAAAACCTGTGACTTCTTCTGCCTCTCTCACATTTGGTTTTACCATAAAAGGGTGGTTTTGCAAAGCCCTTCTCAAACTTTCTCCCGAGGCATCGACCACCGCCCAAGCTCTCTTCTTTCTGGCCACCTCCACACTCAAGGCATAAAAATCAAGGCGCATTCCCCGAGGGAGAGAACCGGAGAGAACGAGATAGTCCCCCTCTTGAAGCGCCTCCTCAAGATATCGGAGGAGTTTCCCAGAAGCAACAAGGGGGACCAAGGGACCGGACTCATTGATGACTGTGTGGCGCTTGATACGGGTCTCGTGCAGAACGGTCGTTATGCGAGTCTCGTCTTGAAGAAACCATGCTGAAAAAGAAAAACATTCTCTTTCTAGACTCTCCTTAATACTCTCTCCCGTCTTTCCGCCTAAAAAAAGAAGAAGTTTCGCCTCTCCACCCACAGTGCGGATAGCTCGAGCCACGTTCACCCCTTTACCCCCGACAGTGACCGAGACGTCCTTTGCCCGATTGACCTCATTGAGAGCGACTTCCTCAAGCACAAGCATCCGATCCAAAGCCGGGTTAGCACACACCACGAATATCACAGGGGGTGTCCCTCCAGAAAAACCTCCACTTCTTCTTGGGTCGGCAAAGCGGGGATAGCACCTTTTTTCGTGGTGGTGAGAGCTCCAACGGCGTTTGCCCTTCTGGCCGCGTGGTAGAGAGCATCCTTGGGGATTTCCTTTCCGTCCCGGAGGTCCTTCCAAAACATGTACAGTGAGCTCAAAAGACCGGCCACAAAACCATCCCCTGCCCCAGTCGTATCCACCGTAGAAACAGAAAAACCAGGAACCTCTATCCTCTGCTTCCCGTTGAGGATTAAACACCCCCTTTTACCCAAAGTTACAGCGACGAGAGGAACACGGTAGTGTTCCCCAAGAAAAGCAAGGGCTTCCTCAAGACTGGGACTTCCAGCGATGAACTCTGCTTCCTCTTCGTTGACCTTAAGAATGTGGGCCTTTTCCAAACCCTGGTGCATCCTGAGGCGTGCTTCTTCAATGTCTTTCCAGAGCTGTGGCCTGAGGTTAGGGTCAAAAGATATGAGGTGACCGTACTTTTCCGCTAAAGACAGGGCTTTTAAAGTGGCACTGCAGGATGGTTCATGGGTCATGGTGATGGACCCAAAGTGGAACACCCCGCTTTCCTCAAAACAGGCTTCCTCAATATCTCCTTGGTCGAGGAGAGTATCCGCCCCTGGGTCGCGATAGAATACAAAATCTCGCTCCCCTTCCTTGGTGAGTGAGACAAAAGCCAGGGTTGTTTTTGCTCGGTCGGTGGTGGTGAGAAAACGAGTGTCAACACCGTTTTGGTTGAGCGTTCCCCGCAAGAATTCCCCAAAGGCGTCTTTGCCAACTTTCCCGATAAAATAGGTCTTTATTCCCAACTTCGCCAGGCCCACCGCAACATTTGCCGGAGCCCCTCCGGGGGCTTTTTCAAAGCCTGGAGCATCCTTCAAAGCCACACCATTCACGGTAGAAACAAAATCGATGAGGAGTTCTCCTAAGCATACGGCCTTCTTTCCCAGCGAAACCACAGCATTCACCTCACTCGGCAATTCTCCTGTAGAAGGGAGCCAAAACTGGATAGAGGTCACGCCAGATGCGATAAAGACGCTCATACAAAGTCACAAGTTCTCCATCGGGGAGGACCTTTTCGGTTACCACCACGGCTTGATCGCACGCTTCCTCCACTTTCTTGAAGACTCCTCTTCCCACTGCTGCAAGGAGTGCTGCCCCGAATGCCGGTCCCTCATCCACCTTTACTCCAAAAAGGGGTACTTGGTACACCGCTGCTTGGATTTTCCTCCAGAGCGGGCTCCTTGCTCCCCCACCGATAGCTCGCACCTCTACAATAGGAATACCCATTTCCCGAATGATTTCGAAGGAATCTCGCATTCCAAAAGTCACACCCTCTATAACTGCCCGGACCATTTCATTCTTGCGATGCTTCAGGGTCAACCCGAAGAATACTCCTCGGGCAAAGGGATCGGCATGAGGCGTCCGCTCCCCTGTGAGATACGGAAGAAAAAGAAGTCCTTCAGCTCCAGGAAGGGCTTTCTCTGCTTCTTCACTCAAAAGCTCGTAAGTGTCTTTCCCAAGAAGGGAAGCCACGTTCTTTTCCTCAAGCCCCAAAACGTCTCGAAACCAACGCAGTGACCCACCAGCAGAGAGCATGACCCCCATGACGTGCCACTTTCCTGGGACGGCGTGGCAAAACGTATGGACTCGCCCCTTAGAATCGACATGGACTTTATCACTAAAGGCGAAAACAACCCCCGAGGTTCCTAAGCTCGCCGAGACAAGTCCCGGACGGACTATTCCCGTACCCACCGCTCCGGCAGCATTGTCTCCGCCTCCTGCCACCACTAAAACCTTCTCCCGCAGACCTAAGGATGCCACTACCTCCTTCTGGACAAAGCCCGTAGCTTCTGGAGATTCAAAGGAGGGAGGAAACCAAAATGGTTGAAAGTTCAAAGCTTCAATAAGTTCCAAGGACCAGGTTCGCTTGGGAACGTCAAAAAGAGAGGTTCCTGAAGCGTCAGAAACATCGGTGGCGAATTCTCCCGTGAGACGGAACCGAACGTAATCTTTGGGAAGGAGAACCTTGTAAATCTTCTTGTAAACCTCCGGCTCGTTATTTTTCACCCAGAGGATTTTTGGAGCAGTAAAACCGGGAAGGACAGGGTTGCAATTGATGCGCATGATGCGTTCAAAGCCCACCATTTCGGTTATTTCTTGACACTCCCGGGCGGTACGCTGATCGCACCAGAGAATGGCCGGACGGAGAACCTCTCCTCGCTCGTCAAGAAAAACCGAACCGTGCATCTGTCCGGTAAGACCAACCCCCGAGACATCCTTGGGGTTTATGCCTGAGGTCTCAAGAATCTTGCGAAGTGCCGAAAGCGTCCCCTGCCACCAGTCCTCTGGATTCTGCTCTGCCCAGTTCGGACGGGGAGTGTAGAGAGGATACTCGGCAACGGCCTTCCCTCTAAGTTCTCCCCTCTCGTCAACGAGTACCACCTTGCATCCTGTTGTTCCCACGTCAATCCCCAGGAAATACTCCATACCTACTCCTTGTTCTTCAGGCTTTTGGGGCCTGACCCTGGGTATTTGTGCTCCGCCTTTTTGATGTGCTCGGTCCCAGGGAGGCGGATTTTGAGCACATCCGTATACCACTCTCGGAAAGAGGAGAACACCAAAACTCTGGAAGGATTGTACCATATTTATCGGCCAATATATTCGGACCTTCCCTAACAGGCTCCGCTTCCCATGGAGGTTGTGTCTTTCTATTCCATCCAAGGAGAGAAGGAAGCCCAAAATATAGAAATTGCACCCCCTGCAGAGACCACTGACAGGACCAACGAGTTGTTCTTGCGGCATCCCCGTGTTATAGTATCCTTAAAAAGGAGGAATCCATGATCACCATAGAGCGAATTCCCTATAAAGGATGGGAGAACAACATCCGTATCACAAACGGTACTGTGGAGGTCATCGTGACTCTTCAGGTGGGACCCCGAATCATCCATCTTGGGCTTGTGGGGGAACGAAATCTCTTTCGGGTCCTTGAAGAGGAATGCGGTATTAAAGGAGGTAGTAGATGGTATATCTTTGGGGGACATCGCCTCTGGCACGCTCCGGAAGCCAATCCCCGTTCTTACTGCCCAGACAACGATTCCGTCCGTTACACACCCACCGAAAAAGGGGGTATTTTCACTCAGGAAGTAGAAATCCTCACAGGCATTGAAAAGGAAATCGAAGTTGTTATGGATGAGGAAGATAACCACCTCACCGTCTTGCATCGTCTCACCAACCGCGGAGTGTGGCCGGTAGAACTCGCTCCTTGGGCTTTGTCGGTTATGGACCAAGGGGGAATAGCCATCATCCCCCAGGAACCTTACCAGAGCTGGGCGGAAAACCTTTCGCCGGTATGTCCCCTCGTTCTCTGGGGATACACCAACATGTCTGACCTTCGCTGGCGATGGGGTAAGCGATACGTCACCTTAAAACAAGACCCTCGGACTTCCTTGCCCAACAAGGCCGGATTTGGGAACGGCCTCAGCTGGGGAGCTTACTTCCTCGAGGGATACCTGTTTCTCAAATTCGCCCAACACCTATCAGGGGTTACCTACCCCGATATAGGCTCTTCCTTCGAAGTTTATACAGACGCAAGATTCCTCGAGCTTGAGACTCTGGGGCCCCTGACTCTGCTCTCCCCTCAAGAGAGCGTAGAGCATCAGGAAGACTGGTTTGTATACCAGGGGATTTCCCTCGAGGACACCGATGAAAGCATCGGGGAAAACGTACAACCCCTGGTAGAGGAGGCACAGAGGAAGATACCAAAAACTTGAATCAAGTATGACGGTGGGCAATGTGAGAGGCACCGAAGGAATCTGGCTTCACCTTGGCCACAAATCCCATACTCTCCACCATGCCTACCACTTCTCGGATGAGGCTCCGGGTAGGCCCGTTCTGTCCTACATCGATATGGATTTCCACGTTGTAGTTTGAGAGATGATTTCCTGGAAAGCGGTGGAGAAATTCTACAAGCCTCTGAGAAACCTGGAGGGACAAAAAGGCTTCATGGTAAATGACGTCTCTTATGCTACGAACACCCTTGAGGTATGTCCGCCGCCAGAAATATCGTCCTCCAAACCCAACCCGGTGGATGATGATGGCTGTCACAAAGGCTCTGACCGGAGGATCCTCCTGGATGTCCTTTGAATCTGTTCCAATGATAAGACGATAATGGTATTCTGGGTCCTCCCGGATGAAATCGAAAAGAGAGGTGACCACTGCCTCAAACTCGAGTGCCCCATAAGTAGGGCTGTGAAAAACAAAACTCTGCATCATGTTCTTATTCTACCATGCCCTTTTTAGGGAGGTGAAAGAGGTGCAAAAAATTTGTTGTATCCTTCTTATTTTCCTCTTCCTCCCCGCGGCTCTCGCTCAGGAAGACTCCTTTGCTCTCTTGCGGGAGAAGATGGTGGAAGAGTGGATCGTAAACCGAGGAATTAAGGACCCTCGTCTTCTTGAGGCCCTACGTTGTGTCCCCCGTCATCTCTTTGTCCCCAAGGACCTCAAGCAACTCGCCTATGAGGATATTCCTCTACCCATCGGACATGGCCAAACCATCTCTCAGCCTTACATCGTGGCCCTGATGACCGAAAACCTACAGACTCAGCCGGGTGACAAAGTCCTCGAAGTCGGTACAGGCTCTGGCTACCAGGCGGCAATCTTAAGCACCATGGGTTGCGAGGTGTACTCCGTGGAGATCATAAAGAGTCTTGCCGATGAAGCAGAAAAACGCTTGAAATCCTTGGGCTTCGAGAATGTTTCTGTTCTCTGGGGAGACGGGTATTTTGGATGGGAAGAACATGCTCCTTTTGATAACATCATCGTGACCTGTGCGGTGGACCACATCCCCCCTCCTCTCCTTGAGCAACTCAAAGAAGGAGGCAGAATGGTAATACCGGTTGGTCCTCCCTGGAGCATCCAGAGTTTACTTCTTGTGGAAAAACACAGAGAAGGCATCGTCGTAAGAGATTTAGGAGCGGTACGCTTCGTTCCTCTCACGAGAGAAAAGAGAGCAGAGTGAAAAGGAAAAGAATAAATAGGCCAGAAAAGCCACCAAAAAGGCAATCCAGAGGCCGAAAAAAAGAAGCATAAGATGAGCAGAGAGGGAAGAAAGAACCGAAAAGAAACCGTTCCAGGCAAAGACCTCTCCAAAAAGGGCTGGAGCAAGGCGACGTACCCTCTCTGAGAGAAGAGGAAAGGGGAAGCCAAGAAGATATCCCAAAAGAGCGCAAAAAGGAAGAACGAAGAGAAAACTACACAACGGGGGAAGCGAAAGAACATACCTCCCTAAAAAGGGTAACCAAAAAAAGCAGGCCAGAAGGAAAAAGGGATATGCTCGAAAGAAAGGGAGGGAAAGGGAAGCCTTCCTCCGGAAAACGTGAAGGCTTCCCAGACCGGAGAAGAAAAGGAGAACCATAAGAAGGAGGGAGAAAGTGTACAGAGGAAATCCCCAAAGTATCACCAAGTACACAAATAGTGGAATCTCTACAAACATGAACCCTACTCCAGTACAAATTCCCCCAAGAATACAGAGAAGGCGATTCCTGGAAACTCCAGGCCTCTGCCAGAGGGAAGGCAAAAGAATAAAGCCCGTAGAAAAACCTCCCACGATTACAAGAACCAAGAGTACGAGGAGGAAACCTGCTCCTCCAAAAGGAAGCCAGCGTTTTCCCAACTCCTCCCAAGTAATCCTGATTGCCCTGAGGGAAAAAAAGTTCAAAAAGTAGGGTCGACTGTCCCGGGATGGTCGAAGATCAAAAAGACCCCCCGTCTTGCCCTCAAGGGCTAAAAGTACCGAGTTATGGTAACGTTTCTCGGTAGTAAAAACCCGCTCTATCTCCTCATCCCATGGAGCATAGACAAAATCGAAGGAGAACCCCCTCACAAGCTGAGAAAGTTGGTTCTTTTCTCCGTCACTCCACGGTGTCTTTTTCAAGAGAAGAAGGGCAAAATCAAGGCATTTCAGGACAACCATTCTCTCTTGCAAGGCTCTTTTCCCCAAAACTTCCCGTAGAAGAAGAACCATCTTGGGAAGTACTGAGGGGGGATTTTGCAGAAAAAGGGAGAATACCACCATACCGCGAGGAGAAAGGGACTCCAAAAGAGCCTCAAGCCCTTCCCGAGTGAAGAGGAAATCCTCTTCAAAGGAAAAACTCCCAGGGAAGACCGTCGCTCTTCCCACGGGTACACGGACAAAAATCGCGTCCCAAAAGGAATCTCGGGCAGAAAGGAACTTCCGGGGAAGAGCCACGTGCACCCGAGCAGGGAAAAGAGGGACAAAATCTCTGAGAAAGGCGGCAAAAAGCGAAGACTTGGTCACAAAATCGATGTCTCGCACATGGCAAAAGGCAGCAGCATACACTGCAAGCCCCTCCCTTTCTTCAATGCAGAGCACTTTCTCCGGGCGTACGACCTCGAAGGGAAGGCGCACGAGGAGATGTTCTAAAAAACCAGAGTCCACATCCTTAGGAAAGGAGAAGGGACTGGTGTGATCGAAAACCAAAATGAAGGACTGGGGAGGAATGCCTCGAAATCGAGGGCTTAATCCCAAGCCAAGGCGCTCATGGGGCGCAGAAAAGACTTCAACAATTTCCGCCGGGCTTCGGTAGACTCGAAGGAGCTCGGTATCGGGAATGGTAAGAAGCGCCCGAGAAGGAAGATACGGCGAGAGAAAAGGCTGTATCGGCAAAAAGAAAAGGGGGGCTATCGCCAAAATCCAGAACTTTGCGTACTTTTTGACGCTCCAGAACAAAAGAAAGGCTAAAAGGAAGAGAATGACCTTAAGCTCATCGAAGACAAAAAGAAGGAGAACAGCTCCTCCTACCCCCAGAGCCGAGCCAAGGAAGTTCAGGGCGTAAAAGGAGGAGAAAAGCCCCGGAAAGAGCTCAAAGACAAAAACCTGTAAAAGCCCATGGAAGAAAAAGGGTAAGAAGGATAGGAAAAGAAGCACAACAAGATAGATCCACTGCACGGGTCTCACAAAAAACTCATAAACGTCAAGGGGGAAGAGAGCAAAAGCCAAAAGGCAGAAAGCGAGAGAAAGACAGAAGAAGAAAGGAATACGTTCTTTGAGTTTCTTCCCCACAAAACCGGAAAGGCTCCCCGAAGCTCCATATCCAAGGATAGCCAAAGCCACGATGAGGGACACAAAGTGATGTCCAAAAAGAAAGGAGAATAGGCGGAAAAGGACCGCCTCCAGGGCAAGAGAAACGAAAGAAACGAGAAAGAGAGAAAGAGCAATCCTCTTTTCCTCCATCCTCCACCCTCCTTCCGCTATAATATTACCAAAAAGGCGGAGGCTCTATGAAAGAGGTCGTGATACGCTTCAAACGGTTCTCAGAACGAGCACGCCTGCCTCAGTTTGCTTACGAGGACGACGCCTGCTTTGACCTTTTCAGCCCTTGCGATGCCACCATCCCCCCAGGGGGAAGCACCGTGGTGGACCTTGAAATCGCCTCGGAATTCCCTAAGGGTTACGAAGTAGTCATTCGTCCTCGAAGTGGTATGGGAATAAAGTACGGCGTCATGATTCATCCGGGAACCATTGATGCCGGATATCGGGGGAGTTGGATCATACGCCTCTTCAACTTTGGAGACCAAACGTATCACATCCACCCAGGAGATCGTATCGCCCAGGGAGCACTTCGAAGAGTACCAAAGGTACGGATAGTAGAGGCTTCCGTACTCTCTTCTACACCCCGAGGAGAGCGGGGGTTGGGGTCCACAGGGAAGTAAGAAGGGAGGACCATTGATGGAAATTCTTGAAAAGCTGAAGAAGGAGCCGGTCATTGCCTATCTCTCTATGGAGATCGCCCTCCTCAACGACATTCCTACCTATAGCGGTGGCTTGGGAGTGCTTGCCGGGGACACAGTGCGCTCGGCAGCAGACCTATCTCTACCTTTTGTGACGGTGACTCTTATCAGTCGGAAGGGCTACTTCCGACAGGAAATAAATGCCGATGGATGGCAAATCGAGCATCCCATGGAATGGGAAGTGGAGAAGCTCCTCACCCCCCTTCCCCAAAAAGTTACGGTAGCCATAGAGGGAAGAAGGGTTACCGTCGGGGCATGGGTATACTTTTGGCGGAGCTTCATCGGCAGCGTGGTCCCAGTCATCTTTCTTGACACGGATCTCGAGGAGAATGCCCCAGAAGATCGCAACATCACCGACTTCCTTTATGGGGGTGACAGGCGTTACCGTCTAAAACAGGAAATCGTCCTCGGTGTGGGAGGAGCCCGAATGCTTAAGGCCTTGGGCCTCGAGGTGCGAAAATACCACATTAACGAGGGACACGCTGCCCTCATTACCCTTGAGCTTCTTCACCAAAGCCCTCAACTCGACCCTGAGATAGTGCGAGCTCGTTGCGTCTTCACCACCCATACTCCGATTGAAGCAGGCCATGACAAGTTTGCCTACGACCTCGTGCAGGAGGTTCTCGAGGAACTTGTTCCCTTCCCCGTGCTTCAGAAGTTTGGGGGCGAAGACCACCTCAACATGACCTTTCTTGCCCTCAACCTGAGTGGCTATGTGAATGGTGTAGCCCGTCGCCACACCGAGGTTTCCCGCCACATGTTCCCGGGATACGTCATCCATTCCATCACAAACGGCGTCCACAGCTTCGCCTGGACGAGTGAGAACTTCCGGGCACTCTTTGACCGGTATATTCCCGGCTGGGCCTACGAGCCGAGTTTCCTTTCCCGGGCAGATATCATCCCTGATGAAGAAATCTGGAGGGCACATCAAGAGGAGAAGCGAAAACTTTTGCAATTCGTCAAAGAGAAGACTGGAATGGAGATGGACGAAGATGTCCTCACCATCGGTTTCGCCCGTCGCATGACGGCGTACAAAAGACCCCTCTTCATCTTTTCTGACCTCACCCGACTGAAAAAGATTAAGCGGAAGGGACCGTTCCAGCTCATCTTCGCCGGGAAGGCTCATCCTCAGGATTGGGAAGGGAAAAAGTGCATCCAGGAGATCGTCCGTCTCTCCCGGGAGCTCAGCGGAGATATCAAGATCGCTTTTCTCGAAAACTATGACCTCGACATCGCCAAAAAAATGGTAGCCGGGGTAGATGTATGGCTTAACACTCCTATGAGACCCCTTGAGGCTTCAGGAACAAGCGGCATGAAAGCCGCCCACAACGGGGTATTGCACTTCAGCGTCCTCGACGGGTGGTGGATTGAAGGGCACGTGGAGGGAGTCACCGGATGGTCCATAGGACCGGAAAGCGAGGGTGGGAAAACACCACAGGAACTTTTTGAGGAAGAAGTAGACGACTTCTACAATAAACTCGAGTACCTCATTGTCCCCCTCTACTATATCCAGAAGGACCAGTGGAGGCAACTTATGAAAAACACCATTGGGAAAATTGCCCCCTACTTCAACGCTCACCGGATGATGCGCCGTTATGTTACCGAGGCCTACTTTCACCAGCCTCTCTTTCTCAACCACATAATCCAGGAAGAAAGAGCAAGCTCATGAAAACAAAAAGCCCCGGCTCAAAGCCGGGGCTTTTTTTCAAAAACCTATAGTTTTCTCACCCGCACTGCCTGAGGACCTTTCGTCCCCTGCTGGACCTCAAACTCTACTGCTTGTCCCTGTTCCAAGGTCTTAAAGCCACTTCCCTCAATAGCGGTGTAATGAACGAAGACATCTCCACCTTCATCAGATTCGATGAACCCGTAACCCTTCGTCGCGCTGAACCACTTGACCTTACCAGTTGGCATTGAAACTGAAACCTCCTAAAAATTAAAATTGAGGGGTTTGCGCAAACCCGAAAGCATAGTATCACGCCATCATAGCAGTGTCAATGAGAAGACCCTCAAAGCCCCAAATTTTCCTACGGATATATCCGGTAAATCTGGCGAGGGAAGGGGATGGTTTCCCGGATGTGGCGGATGCCACATATCCAAGCCACAGTCCGCTCTATTCCCAAGCCAAATCCCGAGTGTGGGCAAGTCCCATACCGGCGAAGATCCAGATACCACTCAAAGGCCTCTCGGGGAAGGTTGTGTTCCCGAATGCGCTCTTCAAGGAGAGTCAAATCGTAAATACGCTCACTTCCTCCGATGATTTCCCCATACCCCTCAGGAGCAATGAGGTCATCGTTCAAAACCACCTCAGGATTCTCCGGATCTGGCTGCATGTAGAAGGCTTTAATATTCCCGGGATAGCGATGGATGAAAACCGGACGATCGAATTCTTCAGAGATCGCCGTCTCTTCATCCCCGCCAAAGTCATCTCCCCACCGAGTAGGAAACCCTTTCTTCTCAAGGATCTCTATGGCCTCTGTATAGGAAATGCGAGGAAAGGGAGGTTTGACCCGCTCTAAGGGAGTAACATCCCTTTCAAGGATTTCAAGTTCTCTGGAGCACTCGGTGAGAATCCTCTGCACTATGAAAGATATCAGACATTCTTGGAGACTCAGGTTGTCTTCGAAGGTGAAGAAAGCCGCCTCAGGCTCCACCATCCAGAACTCTGTGAGATGACGGCGAGTCTTAGACTTCTCGGCCCGGAAAGCCGGAGCAAGACAATACACTTTTCCAAAAGCCATACAGGCGGCTTCCATGTAGAGCTGCCCACTTTGAGAGAGATACGCCTTCCCAAGGTCAAAGTACTCAAGTTCAAAGAGAGTTGTCGTTCCCTCACAGGCTGCCGGGGTGAGAATTGGGGGGTCGATGAGGACGAAACCTTCCTGCTGAAGAAACTCGTGAATCCCCATAACGACATGGTTTCGCACCCGCAAGATGGCATTCTGTTTCCGAGAACGGAGCCAAAGGTGGCGGTGCTCCATAAGGAATTCCACAGAGTGTTCTTTCCTCTGAATGGGATACTCGTCCTGAGGAAGGGAAAGTACCTGAACCCCCGTCACTTCAAGCTCATACCCACAGAAGGGAGCCCGTGCTTCTCTTCTCACCCTCCCCCGCACACGTAAAGCTGACTCAAAGGGCAGACGTTCCAGGAACTTGAGGTCGTCCTTCGAGAACGTATCCCCTAAGGAGACTGTAGCCTGCATAAAACCCGTTCCATCCCGTACAATGAGAAAAACAATCTTACCGCTCGAGCGTCGGTTGGCGAGCCATCCCCGGATTTCGACGTCCTTCCCTCCCCATTGGTCGATATTCTCAATGGAGGCCCAGGGGAGGGAGTTGCTTGTCCATCCTCTCTCAAATGCGGGATTTCTCACCATACTTCCACCCTCGTTTCTCCATTTCTCCCACAAAGCGGACAACGTACTCCACCAAGGCTTCGAACATCTCCCTTCCTTTTTCTGCCGTACCTTTTGTAGGGTCACCGGTCGCTCCATAAGGCGTGAGCTCTTCAAAGCGCCACTTGATTTCAAGACCTTCAGGGAGATCCGGAATGACTCCCCGGGCTTCCTCCATACGGCAGAGCTCTGGGAAAAGATAGAGGACAATGGAGGTTTCACCCTCTCCGGCGTGCCCTAACCCTCCCCAAACCTCGAAAGTACCAGGAGGGAGGAGCTCTCCCGCCGTCACCCACCAGGCTGGAAGGCAGGCCAAAAAGGCATGGGGATAGCTCACCTTGACACTTCGAGCAGCAATCTCAATGGGGGCAATGTTGCCATCATGGCCGTTGATAACGATGATGCGGGGGATACCCTGTTTAATACAGGAAGTGAAGACGTCCTTTAAGACTTCCACTACGGTTTCAGGTTGCAAAGTCAGGGTAAAGGGAAGGGCATCATAGTGAAAACTCACCCCATAGTAGAGAGGAGGCAAAACAAGCATCCCTGGGACTCTTTTAGCCACTTCAAGAGCAATGGCCTGAGCTACAAGAGTATCGGTTCCAAAGGGCAAGTGAAAACCGTGGTTCTCGCTTGAGCCTACCGCCACAATAGCCTTGTCAAAGCTCCCCTCCTTGAAGTCAACATAAGTCATCTCAGAATGGAAGACCTTACCCATTCTTTTTCCTCCTTTCCAACGGTCCTTTTCCGAGCCTGAGACTTCTTTCGCCCCATAATTCCTTCCGGCTTCCAGAGCATCACGAAAATAAGGAGAAGGGCATACACAAGCTCGATGAATCCATAGAGTTTCAGGTGTTCTTCAAGGGGCTTCAGGGCATACCGTAGAGTCAAAAGAAGAATCACCCCTACTATAGGACCACTCATCGTCCCCATGCCACCGACAATGAGCATGACCACAATCTGAAAGGTTAAAAAGAACGAGAACTCAAAAGGTCGGATGGCCTTGGTAAAATGAGCATACAATCCCCCCGCCACACCGGCAAAAAACGCTCCTACGGCAAAGGCGAGGAGCTTGTACTTCATGGGGTAAATCCCCAAAACCTGAGCTGCTGTCTCATCCTCCCGAATGGCCATCATAGCTCGCCCAAATCGAGAGTTGACAATACGCCACACCACATAGATCGTGACAAGGAGCCAGAAGAAGGTAGAGTAAATATTGGTATAGGAGGGTATGGCACTAATCCCCATAGGACCACGAGTGAGACCTTTCAAGGTTTTGGTAAACGTCACGACGATGACCATAAAGCCCAAAGAGGCCACCGAAAGATAATGACCCCGAAGGCGCAAAACTGGCGCTCCTACAACGATAGCAGCACAGCTTGCCAACGCTCCCCCTACAATGAGAGCAGGCAAAAGAGGCCAGGAGGCTTCCGGTCCTCCCAAAAAGCGGGGAAGAAGGGGGAGTTCGTACGCCTCTCGCAGGGTCACTGGGAAGGTGAGAAGAGTCGAAGTATAAGCGCCAATGGCCATAAAGGCTGCGTGTCCCAGGGAGAAAAGTCCAGTGTAACCGTTGGTGAGATTCAAACTCACTGTGGCGATAGAGTAAATTCCCATGAGGACAATAATGTAAAGGACGTAGCGATTTAAGGTTTGCTTGGCCAAAAATAACACTCCAAAGAGTACAGCTCCTCCAAGGATAAACCACAACTCCTGAGGTATGCGCCTGTGTATCACACCCGCACCTCTTCCCGCATGCCCATAATGCCTGAAGGACGAACAAGAAGAACGAGAATGAGAATGGCAAAGACAATGCCGTCACGATACTCAGCAAAACGGGTGGGGAGAAAAGCAATAGAGAGTATTTCGGCAAGTCCCAGAACAAATCCTCCAAGCATGGCCCCAGGAATGCTCCCCACACCCCCCACCACCACTGCCACAAAGGCCTTTACCCCAGTAAGGAAACCCATATCGTATGAAATTTGCCCGTACTTTGCCCCCCATAAAAATCCTGTAAAGGTGGCAATAGCTGAGCCGATTACAAAAGCCACTGAAATTACCCGGTTGACCTCAATCCCCATGAGATTGGCCACCTCAAGGTTCTCCGCCGTCGCCCGCATGGCAATGCCCATCTTCGTCCGCTTCACGAAAAGATGGAAGATAAACATGATGAGGAGAGAAGAGGCGATGATGAAGACATCCACCGTCCGAAAGGTCAAAAGAGGGGTCCGATAGAGGGTAGTCAAAAACGCGGGAGCTTTAAAGGCATAGGGCTGGGGAGAAACGATAAGTTTTGCGAAGTTCTCAATAAAGGTGTAGAAACCCAAAGAAGTGATGAGAAGGGCCACCTCCGGCCCTCCCCGAAGTTTCCTGTAGGCCACAAGGTCAAGAACAAGACCCATAACGCCCCCAAACCCGAGAACGAGAAAAACCGAAGCCACAAAAGGCAAGCCCAGGCGAAAAAAGAGGAAATATATGAAGAAAGCCCCCAAGGTTATGAGTGCCCCATGAGCAAAATTTATGAGACGCAAAATACCATAAACTACCGTCATTCCCAGAGCGAGTAAGGCGTAAATGCATCCTAAAATGATGCCGTTCATACTCTGCTGGACGAAGTACGAAGGCGAAAACATCTCCTACCCTCCCAGATAGACCTTTTTCACCTCTTCAAGAGATTCTACTTCCTTTGGGGTCCCAGAGATTTTCACGATTCCCGTTTCAAGGACGTACACATAGTCAGCTATTCTGATGGCCATCGGGGCACTCTGCTCCACAAGGAGGATAGTGACTCCCTGTTCCCTGATGCGACGGATAAGGGTGTAGAGTTCTCGCACCACCAAGGGAGCAAGACCCAATGAAGGCTCATCCAGCAACATGAGCTTCGGGCGGGACATAAGTCCTCGGGCAAGGGCAAGCATTTGTTGTTCTCCACCACTCAGTGTCCCAGCAACCTGGGCTTCTCGCTCTTTGAGACGGGGGAAAAGGCGGTACACCTCTTCAAGGTCTTGCAGGATTTCATCCTGATTCTTCCTGTGGTATGCCCCAAGGAGAAGGTTCTCCCGTACTGTTAAACGGTTGAAGATACCTCGACCTTCAGGAACAAGAGAAATCCCCAGACGCACTCGCTGAGGCGCAGAGAGGTGGGTAATATCCTGACTGTCGTAAAAAATGCGACCCTCAGCAGGACGAAGAACCCCGACAACGGTCTTGAGGGTCGTGGTCTTTCCCGCACCGTTTGCCCCCAAGAGGGCTACGATCTGTCCTTCTCTGACCTCCATGCTGAGGTTCTGTACCGCAGGAATTACACCGTATCTGACCGTCACATTCTCCACTCTAAGCAACTAAATCACCTGCTCCAAGATAAGCCTCAATGACTCGAGGATCCTTGCGAATCTCCTCTGGAGTTCCGACGGCAATGATCGAGCCGTAGTCAAGCACTTGAATGATCTCGGCCAATCCCATAACGAAAGACATGCGATGTTCCACGATAATCATGGTGAGATCAAAATCCTTTTTGACCTCTACTACAAGATGGGCCAGGTCATCGGCTTCTCTGGTGTTCATGCCTGCGGAAGGTTCATCAAGAAGGACAAGTTCGGGCTCAGTCATAAGGGCTCGGGCAATATCGAGTTTCCGCTGTAGCCCATAGGGTAAATTGGCAGCAATCTCTTTTCTAAACTCATACATCCCGAAACGCTCAAGCATCTCTCCTACCCTCCTCAGGATGGTCCTCTCCTCCCGGAAAAAGGAGGGGGAACAGAAAAGAGTCGTTACAAAACCTGTCCGGGCATGGATGTGACAAGCTACCTTGAGGTTTTCTTCTACCGTGAGAGAAGGGAAAAGGCGTAGGCTTTGGAAAGTCCGCGTTAAACCCAGGGCAGCGATAAGGTCAGGACGAAGAAAGGTGATATCTTTCCCCTTAAAGAAAATTCTTCCTCGTGAGGGCTTGAGCACTCCACTTATAAGATTAAAAATCGTGGTTTTCCCTGCCCCATTGGGACCAATGAGGCCATAAATCGCTCCCTTTGGTAGAGAGAGCTCATAGCTATTTACTGCCGTCAGTCCACCGAAATTCTTCCAGAGACCTTCGACCCTGAGAATGACCTCGCTCATTTTCGCTCCACAAAAAGAAGGGGGGCTTTCGCCCCCCTTACAAGAATCACTTAGCAATCTTGGGATCCGGCAAGTACGCCGGAGCAACCTGCTTCACGGTGACAAACTTTCCATCCTTTACCTCGATAACTGCCACAGACTTGTTCGGTACTTGGCTCCCCGCCTCATAGGAGATGGTCCCAGAAACACCTTGGAAATCCTTGATCTGGGCCAAGCCCTCAGGGATCTTTTTGGGATCGTCAGTGCCTACAATCTCGATAGCCTTGGCAAGAACCTTCATGGCATCATAACCCAAGGCGGCAAAGGCGTTCTCCGGAGGATTTCCAAACATGGCCTGGTAATCGCTCTTGAACTTCTGAACCACAGGGTTGGGGTCCTCCAGGGACATATGAGTGGCAAAAACCACACCCTCTGCTGCCTCCCCACCGGTCTCCACAAGAAGGGGGGTATCGAAACCGTCTTCACCAAAAATCGGAACGGTCACACCACCTTCCCGGATTTGCTTGGCAATAAGCCCGCAGTTACTGGGAATAGCGCCTACATAGACGAAATCTACCTCGCCCCGATCCTGGTACTCCTTGAGACGGGCCACCATGCTGGAGAAATCAGTCCAGCTCGTCTCAAAATAGTCTTCATAGACTACCTCGCCTCCATAGTATTTCAGAGCATCGGCAAAGTAAGCGCAAACCGCCACGCTGAAGTCCACTGCCGTGTCAACCCAAATAGCTCCCTTTTTGAGACCGAGATCCTTCACCGCATACTCAGCTATCACTGCTGCCTGAGCATTGTCACCAAAGCAGGCAAGCCAGGCACCGGTGCGTTCTGGAATACGAGGATGAGTGGCTCCCGGGGTAATGAAGGGCACACCGTACTCCCGCGCCAAGGGTGCAGCAATGTTCACCCAGTGGGTGTCACAATACCCTGTAAGGGCAGAGACTTTTTCCTCTTCGATAAGACGAATAACCGCTGCCACTGTTTCACCTTCATCGGCCTTAGTGTCGACGATTTTGAGTTCGATCGGTCTTCCTAGAAGCCCTCCGGCTTTGTTAATTTCTTCAGCTGCAAGCTTCACGCCGTTTGTAGCCGGAGTATCGATAGACGCCCAGGGACCGGTGAGTCCCATGACCACCCCAATCTTGATCGGTTCCGCAGCATAGGCAAAAATCCCCCAAAGGACACAAAGCACTACCATCCCAATCACCATAAACCTTTTCATACAATCACCCCCTGAAGTGTTTGCTCATTTTATACTCTCTTTACAATCCATCGTCAACTCTTATTGCTCAAGTCACAAAAGTACAGTTTTTCCCTCTTCTCTTGGCTTCGTAGCAAGCTTGGTCGGCCCTTTCAAGAAGGGAAGTCGGTGTATCACCTTCCCGCAGAGAGACTACCCCAAAAGATGCCGTCAATCGGCGGTGAGGTAGGGGCTGTGAGGCGATTTTCTCCCGGAGCCTCTCTGCCAACTCAAAGGCTCCCCTTTCGTCAGTACCGGGAAGGACTATCACAAATTCTTCTCCACCGTACCGGGCAGGCAGGTCCACTTCTCGGATAGACCCCCGCACAATTTGGGCTATCCTCTGCAGCACAACATCACCGGTGAGATGCCCAAAATCGTCATTATACTCCTTGAAGCTATCAAGATCAAAGAATACCACAGTGAGCGGACCTCCGTATCTTGTGCTCCTTGCAATTTCCAAACTCAGAATCTCAAGGAGAGCCTTTCTGTTTGAAAGACCGGTAAGAAAATCGGTTCGGGACTCTTCTTCAAGGCGCCTAACAAGAAGGGCATTAGCCAAGGCAACCGCGGCAAAATTGGCGTAAATCTGCAGATTCCTCATTGCATCTTCACCGAGTTGAGAAGAAAGAAGGATACCGAGAAGACCTACCACCCCAAGGCTCCCTAACAGGGGTACACAAAACAATGCATCCCATCCCCAACATCTGTAACCTTCTTATTCAGGAGGGTTTCAAGTTCTTCACAAGAAAAATAGGAAAGCTCAATTCCCGAGAAAATCTTCTCGATAAATTCCTCGGTAAGTAACCACCGGCTTCCAAGAACGAGGTTGCTCAAGGGTCCTTTGGCCTGTACTACCTCTACCCTGTCTTCCTTTCTAAGTCCAAGAAAACAGAGTTCCACATCGTAGAGAATGACTATGGAGTCGGTGATCAATCCGAGAACTTTGTCGAGTTCTACGGTAGAGACAAGAAAACGGCTTATCTCGTAGATACTGTTGAGTTCAAGTCTTCGCAAACCCAAAAGGTTCTTCTCTATGAGAGACACGAGAACTTCGTTAACCATCCGATAAATATCCCGTGCTTTTGCTTCAAGGGCCACGTTCTGCTTTTGAACATCAGCCTCAGGAGGGAAAGCAATAACGAGGTATCCCACTCTCTGGACATAGGTGGAAATCTGAAAAACAAAGAGCTTACAACCATACGGGCAGGAGGTGAAACAAGTTCTATCCTGCAAGGAGTCAAACAATCCTCGGTAGAATTCAAGACAAGAGGGTTCCAGCACCTCTCCACTCTGGAGAGTACTCAGGCACTCCTCAGGTGGCCAGCTGTAAGAAGAAAAAGGAGAGCCCTCGATGTCAAACAGACACATCGCCACTCCTGTGGAATGAGCAAGAGTATTTTGAAACTCCTGCCAGCTCCTCAGAGGCACACTGAAAAGCAGATTTGGCTGTCTCTCCATCGGGCCTCCTTTCATGCCAGAATACCCTCTTTTTCGATCTTACCAAGAACCTCGATGCCTGCAGAGGTTATCTCGTATTCCCGCAGGGTCTTGTCATGATCGCTCCCCCGAAGCTTCAAAACGCCCAGGACCCTCTTGAGACTATTGTGGTGTTCTGCGTAACGGAGAAAGATAATACTGTCTGCAAGCGAAGAAAGGTAAGTCTGAGAGACTACAAGCGGAGAAAAGAGCTCGTGGTTGAGCACGGTAAAGAGAGCAGTAACCTGATGACGCTTGAGGGTTTGGGCCAGGGCCCAAAGATAGTCGCGATACTTTTGAAAATCGGGGACACTGCTCTCAAAAGAAGAAATGCTGTCGATGACCAACCTCTTGATTCCGCTTTCCCTTATGCGTTCAAGGATCTCGATACCGTGGTAGTCCACGTCGAGCTCTATGGGTGAAAGTAGATATCAAGGAGATTCCTCTCGATAACCCCGGCAACATCCCAACCAACACCATGAGCAGACCCTACGATTTGGTCTTCAGGCTCCTCAAAGGAAATGAGCATTCCCCTCTCCCCACAAAAAGCGCCTTCGAGAAGAAACCTTAAGGCAAAGAGGGTCTTGCCTGTACCCGTACTTCCCGAGATAATGGCAATAGTCCCCTCTGGGAGGCCACCCCTCAGCATTTCGTCAAGCCCCGCTATCCCAAAGGCCCTCTTCCCAGTAGCAAGTCGATAAACGAGTTCCTCCCCCTGTGGCTTCGTTCTGGGGTATACCTCTACGCCACGGGTGGTGATTCTGAAAAGGTGTTCCCCCCTCTCAAAGTCGGATCCCCGCATCTTCAGAATACGTAAAAAGCGCCTCTGAAACCGCTTCTCTTCCTGTCCATAGAGGTAAATTATGCCGTCAACCACGGCAAATTCACTGAGTCTCGTAAGATCGTCCTCTTCGTATTCCCCAACGAGGAAAGAGGTCACCTCCCAAACAGAAAGGAGCACCGCAAGATCGAATATGAAGATCCTGAAGTCCTTTTCGCTCTCAAAGAGGTCGCGAATGGTTTTCAGACTATCTATGACAAGCAAATCGGGTGAATACTCTTTCAGTACCTCATCAACGAACCTCAATCCACCTGCAGGCCCTTCCTTGCGAAAAACAGAGCCAAAGTCCTGATAGATTAGTCTTTCCCCAAGCAATGCCCCATCAAAAAAGGCAAATTCCTGAAGATTCCTCACCATCTTGAACTGCGGTTCAGAGAGGGTCGTGAGGTAGACGGCTCTTAACCCTTGACGTACACCATTAAACACCAGGTTCTGCACGAAGATGGTCTTCCCGCTCCCCGGAGGTCCTGCAATGATGTTCACCGAATATACGGGTACGCCTCCATTCAGAACAAGATCGTCGAGGCCCTTGATACCGGTCTTTACCCTGTCCATATCATCCTCCCTCCTCAGAAAGTTCCCTTTCAATTTCCTCTACCTTATCCTTGCCAATGAGTTTGGCAAGAATTTCAACGTACCTTGTGATAAATCTGTCGAACATCTTCTCAAAAGGTAAATTCTCTGCCTCACCCAATTCATCTCTTACCCTTTTAAATGAGATTCCATTCTCGTCGAACACCAAAAGCCCAATCTCCGGATACTCCTTTGAGACATCCCAAATTACCCTCTCCACAAGCAGCTTCACCGCAAAAAACCCCAGATACCTCATGGAAACCACCCAGATATCACCAAGAAGCCTCTCATACTTTTGGAGTAATGCCCCAATCTTCTCGTTCACCCGCAACCCCCCTCGTAAAGTTCATGTCCACTCTCTGAATCTCTTATACCAAAAACGACAGGACTGGACAACCCGACCCGCAAGGACGCACCTCCAGGATTTCATCCGCGTCATCCCCGCTGAACCGGCGATATTACTCCAGCAAATCCCTGCCCCTTCAAAAATCGCTGCTTCTATCCTCTGTGCACTTCGGTGGAAAAACATAGGGTTCTTTCATATCCTTGCATAAGTACGCAAAGGTAAGCCTTCCACCACACTCTCCAAAACCAACCTCTCCGTTTTTCTTCAGGGCTATGGCACCACACACAACGCCCGATTTTCCAGCAAGCTCCATACCTTTGTCCACTGCTTCCTGAGCACCCATCTTTTCCATCCACTCGGCAATCCGACGGGCAAGGCTAAGCCTTATGATACCCTCCCCCTCTCCAGTCATCGAGACCCCACCCCACTCACAGGAAAAATTCCCGCACCCAATGATGGGGGAATCTCCTACCCTCCCAGGAAGCTGCATCGCTATTCCCCCGGTCGAAGTCCCTGAAGCAATCCTCCCCGAACGATCCAAAGCCACTGCTCCCACTGTTCCAAGATGCAAATCCCTCAGGCGCTCTTTGAGCCTCTCAAGGTAGTGGCGGTAGATAGAATCTTTCTCTTTTGAAGCCCGCTCAATGGATTTCTTGAGGGTTTTTATGGTGAGTTCCGCCACCGGGTTGTACTCTTCAAAACCGAGGAGTCGGGCAAAAAGGCTTGCTCCTTCCCCCACAAGGAGAACATGGTGGGTACGTTCCATAACTGCCCGGGCAACCGAGATGGGATGGCGGACACTTTTTATGGCCGCCACTCCCCCACAGGAGAAATCGTCCTTCATGATGCTTGCCGACATCTCCACTTCTCCCAAGAGGTTGGGAAAAGAACCGGTTCCTGCGTTGAGGCGGGGGTCATCTTCAAGGATTTTTACGGCCTCTTCCACAGCATCAACGGCCTCAAGAGACTCGAGGGCTTCCATTCCTCTCACGCAGGCCTTGTAGAGTGGTTCGTAGATATCGGGCACCTCTTCAGTACAAATTCCTCCGTGAACGATGATGACCATTGTCTCACCTCTTCCCTTGTAAACCTCTTTATTATACTTGAGAGTTGTAAAAAAGAGCACAGCGGGTAGCATACTCTATTTGTGTCAAAGGGAAAACAAGGTCGTGTAAAGGACATAGTGGTACGCTCATTGTGTTTGAGCAACATGATAGCTTCCCATCCCTACTTTCGCAGGGAGTCAGAAAATCACCGGTGTAATACTCATTGGCCTTGGTAGGGCGCTCTTTAGGGTATTCTTTGTGCTATAGGGGCCTTTCCCCCTTTCCATTCTTAGTTTCTGGGAAGGTTACCATGCTGCCCTGTGGACGCATTTCCTGAGACACTACCAGCTCCCTCACAAAAGGCCCACAGAGTACGCGGAGGTCTTTTTTCAGGTCAAGGAAGCACCGAGAGAATGAGGCAAGAACTCAGCAGGAGAGAATTGGGAAGGAGATCAGGTGAGGTGTTAGAAGAACTCTTTGAGAGAAGTCCAGTGAGAGAAAGAGGGACCATTTTCAGGGACAAAAATTGTTATCTCTCCAATGACCGATTTCACGGACATTCAATTTTTATCTAACACACAGCCCTTTAAGGCTGTGCTCTTTTGGAAATGTTACAGCCTGTGTCGCGGTTTTTCTACTCTTTTTCCTTTTGTAGCTCCTCTATCCGGCGCTCAATGTAGGTACGGCGTTGACACAAAAATTCCGCTTCTTCCTTAAGTGCCTCAAGCTCTTCCTCCCTGGTCCAGTAACACCAAGGACCAAACCCAGGGAAAAAGAAGTGCCCTCCTACACAGAAGCACCCCATATTGTGGAAGAAGCATCTCCGTCGCGTTCCCCACAACCTCCTCTACAAAAGGAGATTAAGAAAAATCCCCGCAAGGAAGGCAAAAGAGAGCATAATTCCTATAGCCTCAATAAGCCTCTTCCAGCCGAACTCTCGCAGAATCACTGCAAAGGCTGCCGCACAAGGGAAAAAAAGAGAGAGAATGACACTGGCGATAACGAGTTGTTTCACCGAAAGTCCCAAAGGCAGAAGAAGTCCCATAGCCATGTACTTCCGCAGAACACCCATGGCAATGACAACCAGGGCTTCCCGAGGAAGACCAACGAGTCCCGCAAGTTTAGGGCTTACCACCCAAACGAGATAGGGAAAGGCATTGGTAAGATAAAGGAGATTGATCGCTAAAATTCCTAGAAAAACGACCGGTAAAGCGTCACAGAGAAAGCTTTGCAGTCGCACCCAGAGCTTCGAGAATACTGCCCTGGGAAAAGGTAACCGATAGGGAGGAATTTCACAGACAAGAGGAGGGCGGAAACCCGGAACAAGGTACTTGAGAAGGAGGGAAAGAAGAACAATGACGGTCAGAAGGGTCCCATACACCACAAAGATAGGACCAACCCCATAGGGGGAAAGAATCCCAATGATCAGGGCCTGTTGCGCTGAACAGGGAATACCAATGGCAATGAGGGTAGCAACCACGAAGCGCTCCTTCTCATTCTCCAGAACCCGCGTGGCCATAATCCCTGGGACATTGCAACCAAAGCCAAGGAGCATGGGTACAACCGAATATCCATGAAGTCCAAGACGGTGCAAGAATCCATCAAGAAACACTGCAAGACGGGGCAAATACCCTGCGTCTTCGAGAATACCCAAAACAAGATAAAAGGCAAAAACATAGGGAAGCACAGCTCCCAAAGACACGTATACCCCGGTAGAAAGAAGCCCCAGGGAGCTCTCAAGGTTAACATGACCCTCGACAAGCTTCCCCAAAAGCACTTCGTGCCACAGGGGATACTTTCCCAGAAAGACACTCAGCCGCTCAAGAAGGGGGAGATAGTACCCTTCAAAAAGGGGGTCAAGAAGATATCGGATGAGACCCTCACCGATAAAACGCACTGAAAAGAAAATACCCGCCAGAACAAAGAGCCCAAAGACGAAGCCTACACCCGGAAGTATGGTGATGCGTGCCAGGGCGTCTCTCAAGCTCGGACGCCGATATGAAAACCGCTGAACTCTTTCAATAACCCTTCCAATTTCTTCCCAGCGATGAGCATGGTCAGAAGAAACAGGATGAGGGATCCGAGCATGCGACAAGGAGTCGAGGAGCTCTTTCATGCCCTCCCCACTTGTGGCCACAACCGGGACGATGGGCACCCCAAGAATTTCCTCAAGGGCCTTAACGTTAATGTCAATTCCTTGTTTCTTTGCCTCATCCCACATATTTAGAGCTACAACCATGGGTTTTTGCTTTTCCGCCAGTTCAAAGGTAAGGTAGAGATTCCGCTCCAGGTTCCCGGCATCCACAACATTCACCACTATGTCTGCCTCTTCTACAAGACGTGCAGCAATGCGCTCGGCTTCGACCATCTCTTCAAGAGAATAAGTTCCCGGTGCATCTACAAGTTCAAACCACTCTCCCCCGTACCCTACATAACTCTGCAAGAAATCCACCGTGGTTCCAGGGTAGTTAGAGGAGAAGGCGTACACTCCGCTCAGCTGGGTAAAAATGACACTCTTCCCTACATTGGGGTTTCCGGCAAGGACAATCCGCTTTAACGTTCCACCCGGACGAAAACCCTTTGGGCGATACCCCGACCCAGGGCTATTTCCTGCTGCCCCAGACGAATGACCACGGGGCCCTTCCCGATGATGTTGCTCAACTTTTCTACTCTTTTTCCCGGCACGACTCCAAGAACCCAAAGTCTCCTCACCACTCCTTCTCCTCCGTCGATGCGCACAATTTCCCCTTTTGCTCCTGTTTCCATCTCGACAAGTGTAACGACTTCCTCCATGAAAGCCACACTCCTTATCGCATCACTCCTTCTGGCAGTGATGGCACAATCCGTAAAAATAGATTTGGTGCGACTCAATGTGAAAGTGATACTCTCTTTCCAACTCTTTCTTGAGACGTTCAAGGAACCTCCTTTCTTCCTGGACAATTCCCTCATAATCTATAACCTGTCCACAGTGGATACAGATGAGGTGGTGATGATACTGAGTCGGGCGACGAACCATCTCGTAGTGCTCTTTCCCATCACCAAAGTTGACTTTACGCAGAACCCCCATCCGGGAGAGAAGGTCGAGATTTCGGTACACTGTGGCAATGCCGATTTTCTGCTTTTTGATTTTCAAGCACTCATAGATCTCTTCCGCCGATAAGTGCTTCGCCTTTTCTTCAAATACTTTGACAATAGCACAACGGGAGGGCGTAGCCTTCTTGTTGAAACTGTGGAAGACGTCTTTCCAGCTCTCCGGCAAGAATCTCACCCCAAATGAAAAGTATTATCATTTTTCATTATATGGGGAGACTGTCGTACCGTCAACTCCGTCTCCCCTTTCCACCCTTTTCCCCATGAACGATGCTTTTGCAAAAGTGCTCCTCAGAAGGTAAAGGGAGCGACAGGACTTCAACGAAAACGAAAAGACCAACCTCTTTTTGAGGCTGGTCTTTTACCTCCAGTAACCAAGACAGGTGACTTTCCCCTTCAGCCCACCACTCGAACAACCGCTTTCAGTCAAAGGTTAAGCTCGCCTTATGGCCTCGATTTCCTCCTCGGTGAGTTCTCTTCCAAAACTCCGAAGACCTGAAACCTTAAAGCCGTGCTTTTCGGCAAGAACCTCTATTTCTTTGACCTTTTGTGCTTCCACCTCTTTCAGGGTATAGTCCTCAAAGCGCCCTTCAAGGGCAAGAATCATGGTCTCAGCCATACAGGCATAGGCCTTCCCTGGAGGATAACCAAAATCAATTCCGAAATCCGGCTCTCCGGGGACGTCCACCACTCCCCCCTCGATGACGAGCACATCCCGGCGGGCTCGGGCCACCTCTTCGGCCACATTTCGGGGGCGAGCCACATCGCAAACTACGGCCTTGCTCGCAATCCAAGAGGGATCAACAATGTCCCTTATGGCTGAGGCCACGGTGAGGACGGCCCGGCAATCCCTTATGCCTTCCTCAACGTCCACGAAACCCTCCACCGGGTATGAGCTTACGGCCGCTATTTCCCGGCAAACTCTTTCCACCTTTTCTGAATTCCGCCCTATGATGCGTACCTTTCTCCCTTGCCCGGCCAAAATCAAAGCACAGGCCTTTCCGATAGATCCTGTACCCCCCACAATCGCTATTGTTTCGCTTTCCAGATCAACCCCCATCTTGGCACAGGCGAGTCCCAAAGCCGAAAGAGCTGTGGCCACCGTGTAGCTATTCCCCGTAGTCACGGCGATGTGAAGGCCATCTTTAACTGCCTTACCCCCATCCTCGGCAACGGCACGTTTAGCAAAAGCTCCAAGGCCGATGATTCTCGCCCCCTTTTTCTCTGCCAGAAGTCCACAACGGCGAATACGATCCACCACAAAGGAGGGGGAATATTCCAGAAGAGCTCGGGGAGTCATGGGAAGTCCTACAAAAATTCCCTCGATTTCTTTTCCAGTAGCTATAGAACGCACTCCCCGCACGTGGGAGAGGACAAAAGGAGGAACGCGGGAAGCAAAGTACTCCACCCAAGAATCGGGAAAGGGGCGCAAGAAAAACATATGTTCTCGTATGTCTGCAACATCCCTGGCATGGATAACGAAGGCAAAGCTATCCATAACAACACATCACTCCTCTACTGATTTCTGCAGCGCTTGAAGCATCGCCCGGGCATTTTCTTCCATCGTTTTTCGCAAGAAAGTGTGAATGAGCGCACCTACAAGGGGTATGCCAAGGTCATACTCTATCTCAAGCTCCACCCGGGTAGCGTTTCCCTCGGGGAGGAACCGCCACACTCCTTCATACTTTTTGAAATCTCCCTCAAGAACAAAGAAGCGGCACTCCTTTTTCTCATCATCCCATACATCGCGTTCAGTCCATTTCACCTCCCTCCCCTGAAATCTTCCCCTCCAAAGGCTGTCGACCTCCCTACCCTCTTTCCGGAGAATTCGCACCTCCTCAAGGTTGGGAAGAAAAGATGCTAACCTTTCCACGTTTTTTGCTTTCTCATAAACCAGGCCGAGGTCTTTGAAAATGGCGCGAGAAACAGAAATCCGAGCCATCACCATTCCCCCACTTCTTTAACTACTTTTTGCACTCCCTGAAACGCCTCGTAACAGGCCTCAAGGACCGTATTAAGCTCTTCAAAACTTATAGTCAAGGGCGGCTCAAGACGAATAACCCTACGGTTATTCAAGGTGTACACCACAAGTACTCCACGCTCTGCCATTTCCATGGCGAAGAGGGATGCCATGTCATCCTCAAAAAATTCTATCCCGACGAGGAGTCCCATGCCCCGCACTTCGCGAATGAGCTCGGGAAACTCCTTCTGGACCCCCGAAAGCCGCCCAAGGATGTACTTTCCCTTTTCCTCTGCTTGCTTTGGGATATCCTCCTCTCTGAGAATCCACAGGGTTTCAATTGCAGCCACACAGGCCAGAGGGTTCCCCCCAAAGGTGGAACTATGAAGAAGGGGATTCTCCTCAAAAACACTCCAGATTTCCCGCGTGCTTACGAAAGCCCCCAGAGGCAGAACTCCTCCTCCCAAGGCCTTGGCCAGAGTCATAATATCTGGAACCACACCGTAGTGCTCACAAGCGAACATTTTGCCTGTTCGCCCCAGACCAGTCTGTACTTCATCAAGAATGAGTAAGGCTCCTCGTTCGCTACAGATACGTCGTACCTCGGGAAGGTATTCTGGCGAAGGGATGATGACCCCCCCTTCCCCCTGAATGGGCTCAAGAATGACCGCCGCAGTATCCTCATCAACAGCCTTGTCCATCGCTTCGATGTCGTTGAAGGGGACCTGGTAGGTATCGGGGAGGAGGGGTTCAAAGGGTTTCTTGTACACATCTCTTCCCGAAACGCTCAAGGCTCCCAAGGTCTTTCCGTGAAATCCTCCCTGAGTGGAGATGAATTTCTTTCTTTTAGTGTAGAGTCGGGCCAGCTTCAGTGCTCCTTCCACCGCTTCAGCACCACTGTTGCAGAAAAAGGAGTACTGGAGGTCGCCCGGAGTTACTTCGGCAAGTAAAGCTGCAAGGTCTGCCTGGTGCTTATTGAAGAGTGTGCGGCTTGATAGCGGAAGGCGCTCAAGCTGCTCTTTGACTTTCTCTACCACCCGAGGATGGTTCCTCCCCACATTGAAAACCCCAAAACCACCGATGCAATCGATGTAGGCCTTACCAAAGATATCGTAGACCTTTGCCCCTTCTCCTCTCCACTCCACTGTGTCGAGGTTGGCAAATTTGTAAAGACGTGCCAAACCCGGGTTGAAGTACTTTACGTACTTCTCAACCGTCTCATTCACTATTTTTCGCTTCTCCTCAACGCTCAAATTCTCCATCACCACACCTCCTTGAATCGGATAACCCTCGGCCGGATATGGAGCTCGTGCAAAAGAGCGAGATATTCCTCAGGGCGTATCTCTTCAGGACGCCTCTCAAGAAGGGCCACAAGCATCGCCTGAAGGACATTGGCCCCAAAAGAACGCCCGTTGATCTCAGGAGTGGTGGTGACTAAAACGGCGACACTTCTTTGGCGAAGCTCTTCCACATCTTGAGGGGTAACAGTGTTCGTTATAATGAGTTTTCCTGAGAGGGTGTCGGGCATGAATCGCTTGATGTAGAGGAAATCTCCGGCTATGATATCCGCCCTATGAAAGTAAAAGGGAAAGCGGGGTGTGCGCTTTTCCTGCCTTTCTCCTACAGGATATATAAACTCTATGGGCAGGTGACGGACCACAGGAACGATGAATATGGAGAGGAAACGAAGCATAGAGAGACTTTTTACCGCCCAAGGAAAACCCACCGCAAAAGGCAAATCACCAAAGAGAAGGCGACACCCTTCCTGATAGAGTCCCTCTGCCAATCCATAGCGGTCCATGCCACTCACGATAAGGGCCGTCTTCCCCGCGAAGGAAATTCCCTCTTGTTCCCGCAAGTACCTTGGTACTTCCCGTTCCCAGACTTCCTTGAGTTCCCCCCCGTCGACGATAGGGGTCTTCCGCAAAACCGAAACGAGCTTTGCCACGTCTACCATTCTGTAGCGGTACTTTCCTGCCCGAAGATAAAGGTCTGCTCCCCCAAGACCAAAACAATCTACCCCTCCATCGAGTTCCTGCAAAAGAGCAGCGAATTTCTTCTTATCACCGTCTACCCCAATTCGCTCCACCACAAAATGGCAGCCCAAAAACTCTATTTCGGCCTTATGATTCCGCTTCGACGACCCCAGGCTTACGCTCACCACTCTCTTTCCCCTCATCTTCCCCATCCCCAATCCGCTCAAAAACGATCGCACCTTCAAGAGTCACTCCCGGTTCCAAGGCAATACTCCTTGCCATTACACACCCCGAGAGATGTGACGTTCTCCGACACACCATCTTCCCAACCCGCGCAAATCCGTCTACCTTCCCCCATACCTCAACATTCTGCACCTCGATAAAACCCTCCACCTTCCCCGCCTCCATCACCACAAGATGAGAGCACTGGACAAAGCCGTTGAACTCCCCCAAAACGATAAGGGTTCCCGTGCTCGTGAAATCCCCCCGCACTCTTGAATGTCCCCCTATAATGGCTACTTTATTACTGTTGACCGTTGAGCTCATGAATAATCCGCAACCCTTCAAGGGTCAAGACCGGGTTGAAAACGTCGATGAAATCACAGTATTGGGCCAAAAACATTCCCCATCCACCCGTACCGATAACTTTGGCATCCTCAGCGAATTCCTTTTTCATCCTCACTACTATCTCCCGTGCCAGGCCTATGTACCCGAAAAATACTCCAGCATGCATCGCCTCCACTGTGTTTTTCCCAATACAACGCTCAGGAACCTCGACATCGATGCGGGGAAGCTTGGCAGTTTTCTCGTACAACGCCTCACAAGAGATACCAATACCAGGAGCGATAGCTCCTCCTAAATACTCCCTCTGGCGGGTTACAGCACAGAAAGTAGTAGCAGTCCCAAAATCCACAATGATGAGGTTTCCCCCATAGAGAGTGGAAGCTGCTACAGCATTGACGATGCGGTCAGCCCCCACCTCCTTGGCCTCTGCCCGGACGAAAAGACCAGTTCTCACTCCCGGACCCACCACAAGGTAAGGCACCTCCCAGAAAACCTCAAAAAGCTGCTTCAAGGCGTTAAGGACAGGAGGAACCACACAGGAAACAACCACCCGCTCAAAAGCTTCTCTTTGTATGTTTTTTTCTTCGGCAAGAAGTCTGAAATGGAGTCCCCACTCATCGGCAGTACGGCGAGAAGAAGTAGACACCCGCCAATGAGCAAGGAGTTCTCTTTCTTGAAATACTCCAAAAGTTGTATGCGTATTGCCAACATCAATAACCAGGATCAGAATCGAGCCTCACCACCTTCTTGAGCACCCGCACAATGGGCAAAACAACCAAGGCCGAAAGTATGAGTTCCAGAGTACCGTTGAGGAGGAAAACGGGCACAACCTGCTCAAAGCGAAAGTATCCCATGAGAACCATAAGACCCAGAACTCCTACCGTGTTTGTGGCCGTTCCAGAAAGAGCCGCCAAAACAATGCCTAAATCTCTTCCCCGGAAAGCCCTGAAAACGTAAAACGCCGCCACACCAATCAAAATCCTCGGCACAAAACATGCTACCAGGTTTCCCAAAAAAAGATGCATGGTGAAAACGGCCAAAATACACCCTACCAGTGCCCCCACAAGGGGTCCACCCATAATCCCTCCTATTATAGCAGGAATATGCATGGTTGTCGCATAGGTGGAGAGATTGGGAACGGGGATAAAACCGAGAGGAGTAACGCTTAAAACCAGGGACACTGCACCGAGAATACCGGCAAAGAGAAAACGACGGTAAGAAAAACGCATACCATCCACCTCCGTTCCAGTTCCGGAAGAGATACCAGACGGAGACGACCTCAATTGCGTCTCGCTGCCCTCCGGTCAGCGGTTTTCACTATTATAGCACACCAAGGGAGGGAACGCCACAGAGAGAAGTGGCATTCTTCACCGAGGAAAGGACAGCCTCAACCACGCTTGTATAAATCCCTCGAACAAGGGCAAGATAATCCCGGGGAGGGTTCCCCCCAAGCGCTACAAGAAAAAGAACGTCTCCATCATAAATCGTCCCAAAAGGACGGATGCAGGTAGCCAAAGCAGAATGCACCACAGAAGAGAGGGACAAAAGATCCTCTCGGGAGAGCAGAAGATCGAAAATCACCACTGAAAGAGTAGTATTGAAGGGGGGCAAAGGAGCATCAAAAACTCCCTCTTTTCGGGACCCAGCAAGGCGCATACCAGAATGGGGATCGTACACATCCCCCAGAGAATTGGTCACCGCAAACGCCCAGATGTGCCCCCCGGGAACTTCAGCTTCACCTCTGCCAAATCCCCCTTTCATCGCCCAAGGCATTCCATACATTTTGCCGACAGTAGCACCTGTTCCTACCCCCACCGTGCCTTCCTTCGTATTATTTTCGGCTCTTTGGGCCGCCTCATACCCCCACTCGGCTTCAGGAAAGGCAACCTCTCCGACCTCGAGATCGTAAATCACTGCCTGAGCCACGATGGGAACCCTGGTTACCTTCGTGGCAAAGCCCCTTTGGTGTTCACGAAGAAAGTCCATCACTCCTTCAGCACAGCGCAGGCCAAAGGCACTTCCTCCACTTAAAACGATGGCATCCACACTCTGGACCAAGCGTCCAGGAAAAAGAGCGGGGAGCTCCCGGCTTCCAGGTGCTCCACCACACACCAAAGCCAAAGCGGTGTTGGGAACGTCAAAGAGGAAGACGGTACATCCCGTAGCCAGTCGAAAATCCTCTCGATGTCCGATGCGAAATCCCGGAAAGGTCATAACTCTCAAGAAAGTTTCCTTCCACAGTAGGGACAGAGGCGAAAATCGGGAGAAATCTTCTTACCGCAGGAGGGACAAACACCCGCTTTTTTGGGTTCTTCCTCGGGGACATACGAGGCTTTGACTTGGGCGAACTCCTTTTGCCAGGTGGCCACATCCACCATGCTGTCAAAGTAGAGGTCGTGTTCCTTATTCCACTCATCAGTATAACGGACCCGCAGGTACAAAGGAGCCCTGCTCAGGCGATGCAGACGAAAGAGGCGAGATCCAAACTCCCCAAGCATCATCTCCCTTTCCGAAACGGGAGCAATGTCCTGGATAAGATGGAGAGGAATACGAAAAATAACTTTCTCAAAGGGAGGGGAAAGCCCAAAAATGTTTGGCCCCTTCTCAAAATTCTCAAACCAGAGACTTTTTGACATCAAAAAAAGGAGGCCATCCGTCAAGTTTTCAAAGCGCGGATGACCCCCTATGTAGCGAGCAAAGCTTGAAAGAATCCTCTTTTCTCCAAACTCTTGCTCCTTCTCCCGCCAGAATTCGCTAACCGATACCTGGGTACCCCTTCTCCGTGTGCCCCAGAAAAGTCCTACTAGAACAAGTACCCCAACAAGGAGAAGGTACCCGAAAAAGTTCATATCTTAGTCCTTCTCCTTAGAACTCGATGAACCCGAACTTCCACAGGTAGAGCAGTTTGTGGAAGTACAGGAACCGCAGCTCGAGCTCGAAGAACTGCTCGAAGAACGATAGTCTGTTGTGTAAAAGCCGCTTCCCTTAAAGATCAAGCCCACATTTTTGCCAAAGAGCCGCTTGACCCTCCCCTTACAAAAGGGGCATTGGCTTACAGGCTTATCATTAAGGGATTGCCATTCTTCAAAAACTTTTCCACACTCTGTACACTGGTATTCATAAATAGGCATTATCCTCACCCCCATGAACGAGTTGCCCGGTGAGAGTAGTCCCACCGGGCAACCCTCCCCTTCTCCATTATACTCCTCTATCAGTACTCCGGTGCAGGTGGTGCGGGGGTTTCTTTCTTCTCGGGAATCTCCGTTACCACGGACTCAGTGGTTAGGAGTACCGAGGCCACACTCGCTGCATTTTGAAGGGCAATTCGTACGACTTTCACCGGGTCAATGATACCGGCTGCGAGCATGTCCACAAACTCTCCAGTAAGAGCGTTAAAACCAGTGTTAGGATTGTCAGCCGCCTTGATTCTCTCTACGATGACGGAACCCTCTTCACCAGCGTTTTCGGCAATGAGCTTCGCCGGTTCTTCAAGAGCTTTCCTGACGATGAGGGCACCAACCCGCTCATCGCCCTCGAGCTTCAGCTCATCGATGGCCGAAACGCACCGAATGAGGGCCACACCGCCGCCAGGAACAATGCCCTCCTCCACTGCTGCACGGGTAGCATGGAGTGCGTCCTCAACCCGAGCCTTCTTTTCTTTCATTTCAGCCTCAGTAGCTGCCCCAACCCGGATGACGGCCACACCTCCGGCAATCTTGGCCAAACGCTCTTGAAGTTTTTCTCGGTCGTAGTCAGAAGTGGTCTCTTCGATTTGTTTCTTGATCTGGTTCATCCTGGCAACGATGTTCTCCCGCTTCCCAGCACCCTCAACGATGGTGGTATTCTCCTTATCGACAACGACTTTCCTGGCTCGACCGAGGTCTTCGACAGTGACATTTTCGAGCTTGATACCCAAGTCTTCAGAGATGAACCGACCTCCGGTAACGATGGCGATGTCTTCAAGCATGGCCTTCCGTCGATCACCAAAACCAGGAGCTTTTACTGCCGCACAGCTCAAAACACCCTTGAGTTTGTTGACCACAAGGGTAGCCAGAGCCTCTCCTTCGACATCCTCAGCAATGATGAGCAGCGGTCTGCCTCTCTGGACAACTTTTTCAAGGAGTGGTAGAAGGTCCCGTACCGCAGAGATTTTCTTTTCGTAGATGAGGATATAGGGATCCTCAAGTATACACTCCATCCGTTCCGGATCGGTGATGAAGTATGGCGAGAGGTACCCCCGGTCGAATTGCAAACCTTCAACGACCTCAAGAGTGGTCTCAAGGCTCTTGGCTTCTTCCACGGTGATAACGCCGTCCTTGCCTACTTTCTCCATAGCATCGGCAATGATTTCTCCGATGGATTCATCATTATTGGCTGCAATGGAAGCTACCTGGGCAATCTCTTTCCGATCGCTCACTTCCTTGGCCATGCCTTTGAGCTTCTTCACTACTGCATCTACTGCTTTATCAATACCACGCTTCAGAAGCATGGGATTTGATCCCGCAGCCACATTCCGCAAGCCTTCCCGGAAGATTGCCTCAGCCAAAACTGTAGCCGTAGTGGTTCCATCTCCAGCCACGTCACTCGTTTTGGAAGCAACCTCCTTGACAAGCTGAGCACCAACATTCTCATTGGGATCTTTGAGCTCGATTTCTTTTGCTACGGTCACTCCGTCTTTGGTGATGGTAGGAGACCCAAATTTCTTTTCTATAACCACATTTCGGCCCTTCGGGCCAAGGGTCACCTTTACTGCATCAGCCAGAGTTTTCACACCGCGGAGGATTGCCTGTCGTGCTTCTTCCTGGAAGAGAATTTGCTTTGCCATAACTGCCTACCTCCTTTCTTTCCTCTATTCTTCAATGACTCCAAGGATATCATCCTCACGCATAATGAGATACTCTTCCTCGTCAATCTTGACCTCAGTCCCTGCATACTTCCCGAAGAGTATCCGATCGCCCTCTTTAACCTCAAGGGGCCTGCGATTCCCATTCTCGTCTACTTTTCCGGTCCCTACAGCGATCACTCGACCCTGTTGCGGTTTCTCTTTGGCCGTATCGGGAAGAATAATACCTCCTTTCCGCACTTCTTCCTCTTCGAATCTCTTTACTAAAACTCGATCACCAAGTGGCTTGATCTTCACTGCTCCTTCACCCCTTTCTTTTGAATGCTTCTTTTTTACGTGCGTCTCCTATTGTATCGATCTTCGGAGAAATTGCAAGAGGAAGACAAAATCAGTCAAGGTCGATTATTTGTCATATAGGCAAACAACAAGAGTATAACCTGCAATTTTGGCAAAAAACATCTTCAGCAGTTTGCCAAAATTTCACAAAAAAATCTTACACCTTTTGAGGAATTTCTTCCTCAAGGTGGTACTCTTCTATCTTACGATATAGGGTGCGAAGGCTAATACCCAGGGTCTGAGCGGTTTTTGTTTTATTGAAACGGTTGGCCCGAAGCGTTTCCCAGATAAGGACTTTCTCCACTTCCTTTAAAGGAGTCCCAAGGCGAATGCCGACAATGCCCTCTCTCAAGATATTTCCCCTCCGAATGTGCTCGGGAATGTCTTCGGGAGTGAGCACATCACTTAAAGAAAGGATTACCATGCCCTCAAGGGTATTCTTCAGTTCCACTACATTCCCCGGCCAGTCGTACTCGATGAGGATCTTCAATGCTTCTCGATCAATCCGCACTGTACCCCGCCCGGTCTCCTCGGCAATGTCCCGCAGAAATTGGTCCACCAGGAAGGGGATATCTTCTTTTCGTTCCCGTAGGGGTGGAATTTCTATTTTGACCACGCTCAGGAAATAATAAAGATCATTGCGGAACGAGCTCTGGGCAACTTTCTCCTCAAGAGGTATTTCTGAGGAGGCAACAATGCGGACGTTGCCTCCTCTCCCTCCGAAGCGATGCTCCTCAAGAAATTCGAGAAGCTCGGCCTGGAAGGGGAGGGAGAGAAGATGTACATCTTCAAAGTAGATAGTTCCTTCCTCAAGAGATAAAACTTCCTTCTGCAGAAATCCTTGAAGGGTCGCTCCGCAGAGGACCTTCACAAAGGGCTTATCCTCACCCAAGGCATAACGGTGAATGGCCCGGGCAACCATCTCCTTGCCCGTTCCCTGCTCGCCTACGAGGAGTACAGGACGCCTTACCTGGGATACCTGGAGAATGAGGTTAAAGATTCGTTGCATCTTCTCAGAAACACCGGTAATTCCAGCAAAAGAGAAACGATCGGAAAACTTTCGCCGTAAGTTTTTATTTTCCTCCAGAAGAGAGAGGTGCTCATCAGCTCTCCGAACCACAGAAAGAATCCGCGAGGGGGTAAAGGGAGGGGAGAGATATTCATAAATACCCTTGGTGAGGAATTCCCGAATCCGGGATGGATTCTCCTCCTTCCCAGTTGCAATGACGATCATATCAGGAAAACGCTGTCGAGCGAAGGACAAAAGCTCGAAACTATTTTCTTCCAGAACCTCTTCCTTGACAAGCATGATATCGATCACTTCTTTTTCGAGGCAATTCATGGCCAGATTTTTCTCTCGGACGGCGATGACGTAATATCCTTCATCCCGTAGAAGATTTTCCCATCGTTCCCTCAAAAAGGCGTCATCCTCTACAAGAAGAACTTTTCGAAGAGGCTTCATAGGGTAATCGCCACACCCTCCCTGACAGACTTCCAAGCAGCAAGGGCAACCTGTAAGGCCAAGGTGGCC
>CAYRSB010000011.1:0-56158 GCA_964426875.1 uncultured Atribacterota bacterium | reverse complement strand
TATGTCCATACCAAGCACCAAAGCACAAAAAAACCCCACAGGAGAGATCTGTGGGGCTTTACCTTTAATTTACTTTTCGTGGTTCACGTCAGGAAGTCTTTCAGAGAGATACTGATCGTAGGCACCAAGATCTAAGAACCCGTGACCACTACAATTAAAGAGAATAACCTTTTCCTCACCCGTTGCCACACACTTCTTTGCCTCCTCAATGACTGCTTTGACCGCATGGGCTGTTTCTGGAGCAACCACAAAGCCCTCAGTACGAGCAAAAAGAACCGCTGCTTCGAAAACCGCATTCTGGTGGTATGCCTGAGCTTCAATAAGACCAGCATCGTAGAGCAGACTTATAATGGGTGCCATACCATGGTACCGCAATCCTCCCGCATGAATTGCTGGAGGAATAAACTCATGTCCCAGAGTATGCATCTTAAGGAGTGGCGTGTTTTTTGCCACATCGCCGTAGTCATACTCATACCTTCCCCGAAGAAGGGAGGAACAGGCTACTGGCTCTACCGCAATGCCCCGGAAGTTCTTCTTTCCCTCGAGCTTATCCCTCATGAAAGGAAGAAGAATTCCTCCATAATTGCTACCTCCTCCCACACACCCCACAACGATGTCAGGATACTCTCCCACTTTCTCAAGCTGTATTTTTGCTTCTTCGCCGACAATCGTCTGGTGTAAGAGTACGTGGTTCAGAACACTCCCCAGGCTATACTTGGAGTGAGAAGTGGTCACTGCGTCCTCAATAGCCTCACTTATGGCAATCCCCAAACTTCCCAGAGAATTGGGGTCCTTGGCAAGGATATCCCTTCCTGCCTTTGTTCTTTCACTGGGACTCGGATACACCTTCGCCCCCCAAGTTTCCATAAGGACTCGGCGATAAGGTTTTTGTTCATAGCTCACCCGTACCATGTAGACTGTACACTCAAGACCAAAGAACTGGCAGGCCATGGCGAGCGCCGATCCCCACTGCCCGGCACCGGTTTCAGTAGTAAGGCGTTTTGTTCCGTCCTTCTTGTTGTAATATGCCTGAGCCACAGCAGTGTTGGGCTTGTGGCTTCCGGCAGGGCTCACCCCTTCATACTTATAGTAGATACGGGCTGGGGTTTTCAGGGCTTTTTCCAGGCGCCTGGCCCGTACAAGAGGAGTAGGGCGCCAGAGGCGATAGATATCAAGGACCTCTCCGGGGATGTCGATGAAACGCTGTGAGCTCACTTCCTGCTCGATGAGGCTTTCCGGAAAAATGGGTACCAGGTCCTCCGGTTTCACTGGCTCTTTCGTGAGAGGGTGAAGCGGTGGGTCCAGGGGTCGAGGAAGGTCGAGAAGAACATTGTACCACACGGTGGGCATCTCCCGCTCGTTCAAAAGAATACGATTTTCGTTCATTCTCATTTCCCCCTTTCCTTATAGTGAGAGAGCAACGCTCTATCTTCTGCAAATCTCTTATGACGCAGGGCACTGAAGCGATCGAGAAGTTCCTCTATGGTCATTCTTCTTCGCTCTTCTCCCGAAAGGTCAAGAACGATTTCCCCCTCATCCATCATGAGCGTGCGGTTTCCATACTGAAGAGCATCCTGGAGATTGTGTGTCACCATAATGGCAGTGAGAGAGTTCTCTGCAACGAGGCGGGTGGTAAGTTCCATAATTTTCTCCCCGGTCTTGGGATCAAGGTTAGCAGTATGCTCATCAAGGAGGAGAATTTTGGGGCCGCCGAAAGTGGCCATGAGAAGAGCCAAGGCCTGCCTCTGCCCTCCAGAAAGAAGCCCTACCCTCTCTCGAAGCCGCCTCTCAAGGCCGAGGCCGATCTCCGCCAATCTCTCCCTGAAATACTCCCGCATTTTCTCGTTTATGGCCAAACGTACGCTTTTTCTCTTCCCCCTGAGGTAAGCAATAGCCAAGTTTTCTTCAATAGTGAGGCTCGAAGCAGTTCCTTGAAAGGTGTTTTGGAAAACCCGACCGAGGTACCTTGCTCGCTCATGGGCAGGAACATTCGTCACATCATGTCCATTGATGAGGATGCGCCCACTGTCAGGGAAATACGTCCCACTTATGAGGTTGAGAAGAGTCGTTTTACCTGCCCCATTGCTCCCCACAACGGTGACGAAATCCCCTTCTCGCACTTCAAGGCTCACATTGCGGACAGCCCACCGTTCATCCTGGGTGTTTCGGAAAAAGTATTTATTGACTCTTTCCAGGCTCAGCATGCTCACGTTTTCCCCAACCTCTCCTTCAAAACCGGGAAAGAAAGAATGACAATCACCAAAAGCCCGGTGAAAAGCTTAAGATCGTAAGGCTTAAAGCCAATGCTGTAGCCCCAGTTAAGGGCTATAGCGGTAGCCAGACGATATACCACGGAACCTACAATAACCTGAAAGGTCATCACAAAAATAGTCTTTCCCCGCAGAAGAACTTCTCCCACAATGACTGAAGCAAGGCCCGAGATGACCATCCCGATCCCCATATTAATGTCCACAAAGCTTTGATACTGGGCAAACATAGCGCCGGAGAGTGCCACTAAAGCGTTGGAGAGGCTTATGCCGATGAGTTTCATATCGTCGGGGTCAATCCCTTGAGTAGCTACAAGAGTCTCGTTGTCACCCGTAGCCCGAATGGAGAGACCAATCTCCGTTTGCAAAAAGGCATCGAGAAGGAGTTTTACAATGAGAATAAGGGCGAGGAGAAAAAGGAGGCGGACATAGACCTCAGGGATTCCAGGAAAAGCGTCACGCAAAATCACAAAGATAGTGCGGTGGCCAAGGTTTTCAGAAAGAGAAATGTTTGGCCTCCCCATAATGCGAAGGTTTATTGAGTAAAGGCAAATCATAGTGAGAATACCGGAAAGAAGCGCCGGGATTCGAGAAAAGGTGTGGAGTATGCCGGTAAAAAGGCCAGCCAAGGCCCCGGCCCCCAGAGCACTCACAATTCCCGCCAGTGGGCCATGCCCACGGTACATCACAAGAGCGAAGACCGCTGCCCCAAGAGGGTAACTTCCATCCACCGTAAGATCAGGAAAATTCAAACACCGAAAGGTAATAAAGACGCCTAAAGCTAAAATTCCAAAAAGCAAACCCTCTTGGACACTATAGAGGAAAAATTCCCGAATCATACATTCTCCTTTTAAGGGGCACGGAGCAAACCTCCGTGCCCCTTATCCTTCACTCTAAGGTGCTGAGGGTCACCTCAACACCTTCTTTTTCCATCGCTTCGACGAAATCGTTGAACTTGCTCTGAAGATTCTCCATCTTAAATCCCAGAGCCCCTATGGTTTTGGGATTCACAAGGAGCACGAGTTTTTTGGCAAATTCCACCGGAATATCCCCAGGCTTCTCTCCTTTAAGAACTCGAGCTGCAATATCGGCAGCCTGGCGTCCATGGAGGTAGTAGTCAAAGCCCAGGGCACAGAGCGCCCCCCTTCCGACAGTGGTGGGATCGGCAAGAACAAGAGGCATCTTGCCTGTCAAACAAACGTTACCCACCGCATCAATGGCACTCACTACGGTATTGTCGGTGGAAACGTAAATGGCGTCCACTTTCCCCACCAGAGACTGAGTGGCCATCGCCACGTCAGCCGTGCTTGCTACTGTTGCCTCCACAAGCTCAAGGCCGTTTTCTGCACAGGCTTTCTTTGCCAACTCATTCGTTACGACCGAATTGACCTCCCCGGCGTTGTAGAGAGTCCCGACTCTTTTGGCCTCTGGGAAAAGGAACTTGATGAGAGCAATCTGGCGGGCGACCGGGGTCATGTCGGAAATTCCTGTCACATTGCCGCCGGGTCTCTCCAGGTCCTTGACAAGGCCGGCTGCCAACGGATCCGTCACAGCAGCAAAAACAATGGGGATATCTTTTGTAGCATTAGTTGCAGCCTGAGAGGTAGGAGTAGCGATGGAAAGGATGAGATCTACTTTCTCGGTAACAAACTTCCGAGCAATAGTATTGGCTGTAGCTACGTCCCCCTGAGCGGACTGAGCATCGTATTCGATGTTCTCCCCTTCCACGTACCCATAGACCTCTTTCATGGCATCGATGAATCCCTGGCGGGTAGCATTCAAAGCTGGATGGTCAACAATCTGCATAATCCCAATCTTGAACTTTTCTTGAGCCTGCAATCCCCAAACAAGACCCAGAACGAAGAACACCACAAGCACAACACCGATTCTCTTCATCCTCTCAACCCCCCTTTTTAATATTTACAAAAAAGCCCCTCGCCACCAGGGACGAGGGGCAAACTCGCGGTGCCACCCTTTTTGGGCTCATCACCCCACTCTCTTCCTCTATCGGGGGAAAACGGCAAAGCCTACTCACGTTTCGGCCTACTCCTTGGGGACCCATTCATCTCCTTCTCCCTACCGGGCTCACACCTCACCCCGGCTCTCTTTGAGGGAACGCGGAGACTACTCTCTCCCCTCATCGGACTTCCCTCTTGACCTGTCATGAAGCTATCACTATTATACGCAGAAAAAGGGAGAAGTAAACCCATATGCTGGAGAAGTTATTATTTTGTTTTATCTCCACCCCCTTTGGCTTTGCCCTTCTTGGGTGGAAACGAGAAATTGAGGTTTTTGTTCTTCCCCAGCGGGGCAAGGAAGAGGCGTTACGACACCTTGTGCAACAGGGCTACGAAAAGTTATGCCTTGAAGAACAACATCCGCCTTTTTTGGGCATCGCAGAGGAAATTCAAGCCTACTTTGAGGGCGAGAGGGTGGCGCTTTCTTACCCCATTAACCTTGAACATCTTTCACCCTTCACTCAGAAGGTTCTCAAAGAAGTGGTCTGCATACCCTACGGAGCAACCACAACCTATGGGGAGATTGCCAAAAAAATCACCCTTCCCCACGGCGCCCGCGCCGTGGGGAAGGCAATCGGCAAAAACCCTGTACCTCTCTTCATACCTTGCCACCGAGTGGTAGGGTACCATCACCTCGGTGGTTTTTCTGGATATGGGCTTCGCTACAAGATACTTCTTCTCTCATTGGAGCTTTCCAGGAACAGTTCTTGCCGGAATAGCACCCTCTAAAAAGACATTCATGCGTTTGTATACAAGAAGCGTAACGGCGGCGTTTATGGCGCCCTTCAGGAGGTTAAAGGGCACAATGGCAGGCAAAAGCATCCCTACAACGACATTTCTTGGAACACCAAGGTATATCGGTGTAACTACAAGATTTGCCAAAGCCATGACTCCGGTCATGGCAAAAAGCCCTATCACCATACCCAAAAAGGCCCCTTGGCGAGTCCTGTTTCGCCGATAGACCCACCCAGCAACACCTACAAAAGTTCCACAGGCCAAAAAGTACATGAGCATCCCCCACGGTCCACCTTCACCCGTGACGAGGGCAAAAATCACTGCCACAACCGCCGTAGCAACAAGCGCTACTCCTGGTCCAAACTTGAAGCTCGTAATGAGGATGGGTATGTCCCCCGGGCGGTACAAAAGAAAAGAAGCTGAAGGTATGATGGGAAAGTGCACCAGAAAATCGAGCACCAGGGACAGTGCTGCAAAAGCACCTACGTAGATGAAATACTTCTTCACCAAAGTTCACCCCCTTCTCCCCAGGCCAACAGAAGAGCCCTGAAAGCTCTTCGCCTTCAGGGCTTTGAGGGCATAGACTCGTGACTTCTTCTCCCGTCCGGACTTTACCGTCGGCCCCGGATTTGCACCGGATCAACCCTAAAAAGGGCTCGCGGGCTTGGGGTTTTAACCTCTCACCGCCGGTCGGGAATCGGGCCTCCGCCCTCACCCTGCCCTGAAGAAGTCCTTCTTTTTGGGAGGATTATATCCAGCAAGAGAACACTTGTCAAGTGACAATTTTCTGGAGAGGGTATTGCTTTTCTCACAAAGAGACTGTATCATTTCCCCGAATTTCTAAGAAATTCAGATGAGTCCGTACAACTCCCCCATAGAATACCCAGAACACGACACGGTGTATTCTAAACCACGAGTGAAAGGGGTCACCCTCTGTGGTCCATAACCGTCGTCTCATCCAGTGGGTTCAGGAAGTAGCCGAACTCTGTCAACCTGAAAGCATTTGCTGGTGTAACGGGTCCAAGGAAGAATACGATCCCCTCATGCGTCAAATGGTGGAAAGAGGCATGGCCATTCCCCTCAAAAAACGTCCAAACAGCTTCCTTTTCCGTTCCCACCCCAGTGATGTGGCGAGAGTAGAAGATCGTACCTTCATGAGCACTACTTCGCGGGACGATGCCGGCCCAACAAACAACTGGATTACACCCGACGAATTGAAATCAACGATGCCTGGCCTCTATCGAGGGTGCATGCGGGGTCGGACGATGTACGTTGTGCCCTTCTCCATGGGTCCTCTCGATTCCCCTTTTGCAAGGTTTGGCGTGGAAATCACCGACAGCCCCTACGTAGTGTGCAACATGCATATCATGACTCGTGTAGGCAATAAGGTTCTGGATGCTTTGGGTTCAAATGAAAATTTTGTCTGCTGTCTTCATTCCGTGGGTGTACTCCTCTCTCCAGGTCAAAAAGACATCACCCGGCCCTGCACGCCGGTGGAACAAAAGTATATCAGCCACTTCCCGGAAGAAAATCTCATCTGGTCCTACGGTTCTGGCTACGGCGGCAATGCTCTTTTGGGTAAAAAATGCTTTGCCCTGCGTATTGCTTCATTTATGGCCCGGAAGGAGGGATGGATGGCAGAGCACATGCTCATCCTTCGCCTCATAAGTCCTGAAGGACGCCGCTACCACATCGCTGCAGCTTTCCCTTCTGCTTGTGGGAAGACAAACCTGGCAATGATCCAACCTACCACTCCCGGGTGGAAAGCAGAGTGCCTGGGAGACGACATTGCCTTTTTGCATATTGGTCCTGACGGCCGGCTACATGCCTCAATCCGGAAACGAGTTTTTTGGGGTTGCACCGGGAACTTCATGGAGAACCAATCCGGCCATGATGAAGACCCTCTGGGGAAATGCCATTTTCACAAACTGTGCTCTAACCGATAATGGAGATGTGTGGTGGGAAGAGATGACTTCTGAATTACCCAACCATCTCATAGACTGGCAAGGCCAGGACTGGACACCAGCTTTCTCGCGAAAGGCGGCCTACCCTAATGCCCGCTTCACCGTTTCCACTACTCAGTGTCCTGTACTCCCCCCGGATTGGGATAATCCAGAGGGGGTTCCCATCGACATCATCGTTCTGGGTGGACGTCGCACAACAACGATTCCCCTGGTGTTCGAGGCTTATAGTTTTGAACATGGTGCCTTTCTTGGGGCAATGCAATCTTCTGAAACAACAGCAGCAGCACTTGGGCAGGTCGGCAACTTGCGTCGTGATCCTTTCGCCATGCTGCCCTTCTGTGGGTACCCCATGGGGGACTACTTCACTCACTGGCTCAATATGGGCACAAGATTAGGCAACAAAGCGCCTGGCATCTTCTACGTGAACTGGTTTCGCAAGTCCCCCGATGGCCGCTGGCTTTGGCCAGGTTACGGGGAGAATAGCCGTGTACTCAAGCGGATGTGTGAAAGAGTGGAAAACAAAGTAGAAGCCATCGCAACACCCATAGGCCTTTTGCCACGGCCAGAGGACCTTGACCCGAGGGGTCTTGATATTCCTTCTGAAGACTTACGGGAACTGCTTCGCGTTGATGAGTCAGCATGGAGGGCAGAAGTAGGGGATATAGAAAGGCACTTTGCCCAATTCGGGAACCGCCTTTCGAGGAGCTAAAAAAACAACTTAAAGAATCGCGAGAAAGACTGGGCGTGCACTGAAAGAGAGGCAATCCTGTGGAGAAAACCTTTGTCCTGGGTATTGATCTTGGAACGCAAGGGGTACGCGTCGTCATAGCTAATCTTCAGGGCAACGTTGTGGTAGAGGAGAGGGAAGACATTATCTTTTCTTTTCGCACCGAGGAGCGCTTTGAACAGGAGCCGAGGGAATGGTGGGAAAAAACACGGCAGTGTATAGGAAAGGCTCTCCAGTCTTTTCTATCCCTGGGATACTCCAAAGAAGCTCTCTTTGCCATCTCCTGTACTTCCACTTCCGGGACAGTAATCCCAGTGAACAATCAAGGAACACCGCTTCTTCGAGCCATCATGTACAACGACTCCCGAGCTAAAGACGAAGCCCACTTTGTGAATGGAGAGACAAGAGATTTTACGGCACGTCTTGGGTATACCTTTGACCCATCTTTTGCTCTGTGTAAGGTTTTGTGGATTAAGCGCAACCTTCCCAAGGTTTTTGAGAAAACGAGGTACTTTCTCCATCCCACGGACTACCTTGTAGGCCACCTTACGGGGAACTGGGGAATTTCGGATATCTCCAACGTCCTGAAAATGGGCTATGATCTTATGGAGAACCGGTGGCCCCATTTCATTCCTGAAAAAATCGGTATCCCTCTCGAGAAGCTCCCCCAGGTGGTGAAGAGTGGAACTGTTATCGGTCATCTCCTCCCAAGCATTGCAGCAGAGTGGCAAATTCCTGGCAATATTCCCGTGGTCGCTGGGGCAACCGATGGAACAGCAGCATTCTATGCCTCGGGGGCGGAAAGACCCGGTGATGTCTCCTCAACACTCGGTACAACGCTTGTTGTGCGGAGTATTTCCGAACACCACATTAAAGATCCCTTAGGAAGGATATACTGCCATCTCCATCCCGAAGGCTTTTGGCTTCCCGGAGGAGCCTCAAACACGGGTGGAGAATGTCTGAAACACTTTTTCCCCAACGAGAACCTATCAAGCTGGGACGAAAAAGTAAACTATCTTCCTCTCCCATCGCCGCTTCTTGTGTACCCCTTGACCCGCAAAGGCGAACGGTTTCCTTTTGCCCATCCACACGCAGAATTTTTTATGGTAGGAGAAAAGAAAGACGAGCTTGAATTCTATGCCGCTTGCCTTGAGGGTGTAGGATACGTGGAGTGCTACGGTTTTGAACTCCTTGAGGCTTTAGGAGCGACAAGGATACAACGGGTGTTTATTTCAGGAAGTGGCTCGAAAAGCGCTGTTTGGCGAAAAATTCGTGCAAACATCATCGGTCTTCCCCTTTATCTTCCCCGTTTCCCCGATGCTGCTATGGGTGCCTGTATCATGGCTGCTTGTCCTTTCTTTGGAAGCATATCGAAAACCACACAGGCCATGGTACACATTGTAGCAGTGGAAGAACCCCAAAAAGATCTTGCAGCCCGCTACGAAGAGAAATACCAGCACTTCAAAGAGGAATGCCAAAAACGAGGATATATCGAGGATATATAAAGAGGTGAAAACCCAATCCCTCTTAAGGGATTGGGTTTTTTATCCTCTATTTTTATCCTCTATAAAGAGCGTCGGTAAATAGCAAGGATATCCTCTTTCGTGAGAACTTTCACCACACCGATAGGTCCTCTCTGTGCTACCCGCTCTGCCATCTCTTCAAGCCGATCTTCGCCAATGCCTACTTCCTGCAAAGCTACAGGAGCACCAATCTCACGAAACCATTCCCGCGTCCTCACAATACCCATCTTCCCAAGCCCTATGTCATCTCGGTCATTTCTGGGAATTTCCCATACTCGCTCTGCAAACTGGGCAAACCTGCGAGGGATAAGAGGAAGCACGTACTCCATCCATTGAGGGAAAAGAATCGCTAATCCTGCCCCGTGGGGGATATCATAGACACCACTCAGCTCAAGCTCCATCCGGTGTGTAGCCCAATCTCCCATTGTTCCAGCCTCGATGAGATGATTGAGGGCGAGGGTACTGCACCACATGATAGTTGCTCGAGCCTCGTAATCAGTGGGATTTGCCAGGACCCTCGGAGTATAATCAATGATGGTCTTCATGATACCCTCGGCAAGTCGGTCCTGGAGAGAAGTTTCTGGGGTTTTATGGAAGTACTGTTCGAATACGTGCGCCATCATGTCCACAATGCCATAAACGGTTTGTTCCCGCGGGACGGTGAAAGTATTCTCAGGGTCAAGGATAGAGAAATCAGGGAAAAGAACAGGGTTTTTTACTACCAGCTTCTCCCTTGTTTCGTCATTTGTAATCACTGCGTTCCGATTCATTTCAGAACCCGTAGCAGCAAGAGTAAGAACAACGCCCAAAGGGAGTTTTTTCGTCGGAACCCCTTTCCCCGTAAAAAAATCCCACGCATCGCCATCGTAACACGCCCCAGCAGCAACAATCTTGGCTGTATCGATAACGCTTCCCCCGCCCACCGCAAGGATAACCTCGATGTTCTCTCGACGACAGGCATCTACTCCTTCCCGAACTTTACTAATGCGAGGATTAGGCTGGATACCAGAAAGCTCAAAAACTGAACACCCTGCCTCCCGGAGGCGCGCAACGACTCTCTCATGTAAACCAGTTGCTTTAATACTTCCTCCACCATACACAAGAAGCACTCGTTCCCCGTATTTCCGGCATTCCTGGCCTACTTGATCTGTTGTTCCCTTTCCAAAGAGAATCCGTGTTGGGTTCCAATACTCAAAACTCTGCATGGCGTGAAACACCACTCTTTCATTCAGGGGAAAGAAATCATACACCCCAGTGCTTTTTCAGAAATTCAAGACCTTTTCGGGCAATATATTCGCTATCAGGAGCAAGGGGGCGCCAAATAGAGGCTGCCCGGGCAATTTCCTTTACCCCAGGAACAAAGGATTCTATGACCAGAGCCCCCCGGTAGTTAACCTCTCGAAGGGCCTGAAACACCTCACCCCACTCCACGTGCCCTTCCCCGGGGGTCCCCCGGTCGTTCTCACAGGTGTGGACATGGAAAAGGTATTTCCCAGCACGCTTTATGGCCTCGTAGAGATTCTTCTCTTCAATATTCATGTGAAAGGTGTCAAGATGAATTCCCACATAAGGGCTTCCCACCTCTCCCACAAGCTGCACTGCGTCTTCTGCTGTGTTCAGGAAGTACGTCTCGAAACGATTCAGGGGTTCAACGGCGATCTTTACATTGCAGTCCTCAGCAACTTTGGCAAGTTCTTTCAACCCCTCAACCGCCCTTTTCCACTCCTCGTACGCCCTGGCCTCTCCGGTGAGTTTACCCACCGCTGAGTAACATGGTCCACAGAGCACCGTTCCACCCCAGGCAGAAAGCATTTTAAGACAACGAATAAAATATGCAAGAGCTTCTCTGCGGACTTCGGCACTGTCGCTTATCAAATCCCGTCGTTCACCCACCACCGCGCATCCAGTCACTGCAAGACCATTTTCTTCAAGAAGTGCCTTGGTTTTTTCGACAGAAATGTCGTCAAGAAGGTCGAGAGGAATCTCCACACAGTCAAATCCCAGCCTCTTCACCAAAGGAATAAGGTGAGTTTCCTTGTCCGTGTACGCTGCTGTCCAGAGAAATAAATTAACACCGAGCATTTCCTTCCCTCCCTAAAAGATGCGTTCTTCAGTCAGACGGTCGAATACCCGAACCTTTTCCTTTTTGAAGCTAAAAAACACCTGTTCTCCAACCTCGAAGCGGGCTCCCTCCTCGCCCCGCACCCGAAGAGTGTGACCATTGAGACGCAAACGCACGATTTGAATGACGCCCAGAGGCTCAACGACTTCGACCCGAGCCGGGAAAAGTCCCTCACCACTTTCCCGATGGATAAAGATGTCCTCAGGACGCACCCCGAAAATGACCTCAGGATTCTTGAGAACCTTTCGACACAAGGAGGCGGCCTCGTCTGGAAGGCTAAGGACAAAGTATCCCGGTCCCACATTGAGCCTGCTCTCTCCCTCGAAACGGGCTGGAATAAAATTCATTCCCGGACTCCCCACAAAGTCGGCCACAAAGACGTTGCAAGGGTAGTGGTAAATTTCGTGAGGGGTTCCCACCTGCACTACGTGTCCCTGGCGGATGATGACAACCCGATCCCCCATGGAAAGGGCTTCGGCCTGATCAGGAGTGGCGTAGAGAAACGTTGCACCGGTCTCTCCTTGAAGACGCTTGAGCTCAGTCCGCATCTCTTCACGGATTTTGGCATCGAGGTTCGTCAGAGGTTCGTCAAGGAGGAAGAGCTGAGGATTGCGCACCAAGGCTCTTGCAATTGCCACTCGTTGCATTTCCCCACCACTTATGTGAATGGGTCTTCGTTCGAGGAGGTGCTCGATGTGTAAAAAGCGAGCTACATCCCGTACTCTTCGCTCAACTTCCTCTCTGGAGATGCTCCGGATGCGCAAGGGGGAGGCGATGTTTTCGAAAACTGTATAGCGGGGATGCAGGGAGAAATTTTGGAAGACGAAGGCCACATCTCGATCCTTGGGAGGAAGGTCGTTCACCACCACGCCGCCGATTCGGACAGTCCCTGCGTCAGGATGCTCAAGTCCCGCCACACACCGCAAGGTGGTCGTTTTCCCTGCTCCGGTGGGCCCAAGAAGAACGGTAATAGCACCACTTTCAGCTTCAAGGGACAGGGAAGAGACAGCAGTAATACTTCCAAATCTCTTGGTCAAACTCTCAATAACAAGATGTGCCATGGCTACCACCTACGCAATGAGTTTTTCAGTTTCGGCGTGAAAGACGCGAATCTCGCGGAATGCAAGACCCACCTTTTCTCCTACACGGAAGACCACATCTCCTGGAAGAAGGACCTTGAGGAGATGTTCCAAAACCTTTAGGGTCACGACGTTTTGCGCTCCCAGAGGTTCAAAGACGTAGACTTCCCCATCCATTACGCCTTCTCCAGGAGCAACGACCGTGATATTCTCCGGTCGTACCCCCAAAATGACTCGTCGTACAGAGGTTGTAAGAGCCTGAAGGACATTTGTTTGTTCCTCAAGGAAAGGAATAAAGTAAGCCCCATTGATTGTCGCTCCAAGTCTACCACCCCTCTCTTCTACTTCCCCTGGAATGAAGTTCATGCCTGGGCTTCCGATAAACCGAGCCACGAAGAGGTTAGCCGGGTAATGGTATACCTCATGGGGTGTACCAATTTGTTGGATATCACCAAAATTCATCACCACGATTTTATCAGCCATGGTCATGGCTTCTACCTGATCGTGGGTGACGTAGATCGTCGTGGCTTTGATGGATTTTTGGAGCTTTTTGAGTTCCGCCCGTGTCACCTCTCGGAGCTTGGCATCGATATTGGAGAGAGGTTCGTCCAGAAGAAACACTCGGGGACGACGGACAATGGCCCGGGCCAGTGCCACCCTCTGTTTCTGACCGCTTGTGAGCTTTCGGGGTTTCAAACGAAGGACATCTTCTATCTGCAAAAGCTTCACCACTTCATCAACCCGCTTCTCCACTTCCGCTCTGGGAAGACCCTCCGCTCGAAGAGGAAAGGCAATGTTATCATATGCCGTAAGGTGAGGATAGAGAGCATAGAGCTGAAACACGAAGGCAACGTTACGGGCTGCCGGACTCAGGGGGGTCACATCGTCGTCATCAAAGTAAACCTTCCCAGAGTCGGGCAATTCCAGACCAGCAATGCACCGTAAGGTTGTTGTTTTTCCACAACCTGAAGGGCCGAGAAGAACGATAAATTCTCCCTCTTGCACTTCAAAGGATATACCCTTCACTGCCTCGACTTTTCCAAAACGCTTGTAGAGCTTCTCCACACGCACCGAAGACATCACTACCCCTCCTCTCGCAAGATTTCCTCAAGAGGAGGGATATGAGAAAAGAGGATGTAGAGTCCTGTACCTACACCCAGAAAGGCAAAACCATAATGGTACAGGAAAAAGGCGAAAGGCTGGCAGAGGCTAAAGATTCCAAAAACGATCAAAACAATTGAGAGAGGCTCCATAACCCTTTTGAGTTGTGCCAAAAACTTCATAGTTCTTCTACTCCTTTATTGCTCCAAAAGTAAAACCTCGGATGAGATTCCCTCCAAGGAGGAAGGTAAACACCACAACCGGTAACACCATAAGGAACGAACCTGCCGCAATGTGCCCCCAGTTAACCCCCGCCGTTCCCAGGGAGTGGGCAATGGAGGGAACAGCAGTACGCGCTTGCTCTCCAGTGAGAAGAAGTGAAAAGGTGAATTCATTCCAGGTCATGATGAGACTAAAAATAGCTGTTGCTACCATTCCTACTCGCATCTCGGGGAAAACAAACTTGAAAAATGCCTGTAAGCGAGAGTATCCGTCCACCAGAGCTGCCTCCTCATATTCGGGAGGAATATCATCCACAAAGCTTCGCATCATCCACACCGCAAAGGCAAGATTAAACACCGTATACATGATGATGAGCCCAAAACGGGTGTCAAAAAGCCCTAAGGCTCGATACATCATAACCAAAGGTATGGCAATGGCCACAGGAGGTAACATACGGCTACTGAGAATGACAAAGAGGAGATCGTCTTTCCCCCGTACTCGCATACGAGAGAAAACATACCCAGAAAGAGCCCCCAGAAAGGTGGCAAGGATCGTGCTTACAAAAGAGATAACAATGCTGTTACTCAGCTGCCTCAGAAAAGCCGAGGGCTGAGGTTTCACCTCTACGCCCCGTACTCTCCCCAAAGCTCCGCCGGCAGCGGCATAGAAAATGTTTCGGAAATTATCGATCTGGGGTCTCCACACCCACTTGGGAGGCAAGGCAAAAGCTTCAACCTTGCTCTTTGTAGCTGTGGAAAACATCCAGTATATAGGAAAAAGATAGACGCAGAGCATCACCACAAGAACAGTCACGATGACTCGGTCCTTTAAAGCTCTTCTTTGGAATTCGTTCACGGTTCCTTCTCCCCCTTATGCTCTTCGCAATCTGTTGAGGTAGGTGATGTAGATGTTGCTCAGGGCAATGATGATGATGAGGAGAATGTAGGCCAAAGCACAGGACCTCCCGGTCCGCCAGAAAGAGAAGGCAAGTTTGTAAATGTAGAAAGGAACAATTTGGGTAGCATATCCAGGTCCTCCGTCGGTCAATACATACACGACGTCAAAGAAACGGAAAGCATCCATGGTACGGAAAAGAACGGCAAGGATGAGAATGGGAGCTACATAAGGAAGGGTGATATAACGAAACTTAAACCACCCCGAAGCCCGGTCAACATCTGCCGCCTCGTAGAGATACTTGGGGACACTTGAAAGACCGGCGAGACTCAGAAGAACCATAAAAGGTGTCCAAATCCAAACATCAGTTATGACCAGAGAGTACAGGGCATATTCATAACTTGTGGTCCAGGCAATCTTGGGAATCCCAAAGAGAGTTCCAAGAATGTAGTTGATGATGCCCCAGTTTGCATCCATCATGAAACGAAAGAATTTTCCGATGACAGCCGGAGAAAACATCATGGGAAGGATGAAAAGAGTGGTTAAAAATCCCTTCCCGTAAAACTCTCGATTGAGAAGCATGGCGATGAAAAACCCCAGGAAGAACTCCACTGCCACCGCAAGAAAAACAAACCTCCCCGTAGCTACAAAGCGATCCCATACTTCCCTTTCTCGAAAAAGGGAACTGTAATTGTGAATCCCAGTAAAAATAGGAGGATTCGCCGCGTTAGCCGAATACTCGCAAAAGCTCAGGTACAGAGACCAAATGAGAGGAAAGATGACCAGAAAGAGGAGCAACCCAAAAGTGGGGAGAAGGAAAAGGTACAGGATTCCTCGATCAGATACACGGTTAGCCCACGTACTCCGAATGTCCGACAAACGACTTCCCTCCCTTTCCAAGGCGGAGAGGACCTGCAAGACACAGGTCCTCTCTGAGAATCTTCATTTATAATATCCGGCGCGCTCTAAAATTTCCTCATGCTTTTCAGCAACGAGGTCCATGGCTTCGTCCGGCGTGTATTTACCAAGGATTGCAGCATTGAGAATCTCAGCCATGACGGTACCCATTTCGTTGTATTCAGGAATCTCCCAGAAGTCCTTCAAAATCGGGGCACTAACACGATGTACCTTGTTCACTGGAGCGAATTCAAGGTATCGGTCATCGTTTATTATCGAGTTAAAGCAACTAAACATTCCAGCTTGTGCCCATTTCCACTGTGTCTCGGGAGAGAGCCACCACTCAAGGAACATCAAAGCCTCCTTCTTGTAAGGAGTGTACGCTGAAATAGACATACCCTGGCCGCCGAGCTGGACCCACCATTCTTTTTCCTTTGGAGTGGGAGCAAAATCGACTTTGTCCCAGTAGAGAGAGAGTTCAGGGTCTACAAGGCCAGGATAGAAGGCCAGATAGGTTCCCACGATGGCAACCAATCCTTGCTGCATAGCCGTGTTGGTGTCATCCATACTGTAATTCGCTGCACCAGGAGGATGGAAGCGGTAGAGGTCTACCCAGTATCGAGCGGCAGTCTTACCCTCTTCACTGTTGAGGTAGCCTTTTACTCTCTTGGTATTCGGATCCCAGAGCTCTGCCCCGAAAGACCAAAGACAAGCCAGGAAATGGTCTACTAAACCTGCCGTTGCCATGGGAGCTTGCCAGAGAGCAATTCCGTAGAAATTCTTCTCTGGACGGGTGAAGAACTCGGCAACATCTCTGAGTTCACCCCAGGTCTCGGGAACCTTAAGATCGTAACCATACTTCTCCCTAAAAGCTTTCTTTTCTTCAGGATCGTTGAGAAGGTCACTGCGGTATACCAATCCCCAGAAGTCAGCCAGAGCAGGAACGCCATAGTATTTTCCGCTGCCATCGGGATATTCACAATAGGAATGGATAAGCATATCGGAGAATTCTTCTTTGTTGACCTTTTCATTGAACCAGTCGGTGATGTCAAGGAGATGTCCTCCAACCACTGCCTCGCCAAGCCACTGGGAATCGGGGAGAACGATATCAAAGCTCGTTTTCCCTGAAGCAAACTCGGTGAAAACCTTGTCGTGGTACTGTGGCCAGGGGATGGGATCGCCTTTAACCTTGATGCCAGTTTTAGCAGTGAAGTCCTCTGCCAGCGCTATGAGGGTGTCCATAGGAGCCCATGCTGCCCAGGTGACAGTAAGCGTCACCTCCTCCGCTGACACCACACCCCCAAGAAGCACTCCCACAAAAAACACAAGGAGCAAGAACGTCCACTTACGCATTGAGAAACCCTCCTTTCAGGACTCTTCTTAACGTTTCCAAAACACCCAAAAGAGGAACACCCTAAACCACAGAGATTACGTTTTTAGTTTCTTCTTTCACCTCCCTTCTTTGGCAAGAATTCCTCTCCACAAGGTCTGGCTCGATGAGAGTGAGTTGCGGACATTCCCCTTTGCTCTCTATCAATTGTACCAAAAACTCTACCCCGATTCTACCCATTTCATACTTGGGCTGACGGACTGTGGTGAGGGATGGATGGATGTAGGAAGCAAGGAGAATGTCATCAAACCCCGCAACGGAGATATCCTCAGGAACACGAACACCCGAACTCAGAAACGCCTTCACCACCCCTACCGCCACAAGGTCCGAGCTGGCCACCACAGCAGTGGGAATATTTCGCTCCCTTATGAGCCTCTTCCCCAAATCAAAGCCAATCTCCACCCGGTTACGCTGCGCTTTTTCTGCCAGAATCCACTCGTCTTTCACCGGGAGATTCTTTTTACGCACAAACTGTAAAAATGCTCTCTGTCTCTTCACAAGGGAAAGAACGTAAGGGGGTTCACTGAGATATCCAATCCGAGAGTGTCCCAGAGACACAAGATAGGAAAGGGCTTTCTCAATTCCTTTCTCGTTGTTGACCACCACCGAGGGCCAAATGGTATCCACTGGATAAACGTCAACAAGGACAAGGGGGACACCACACTCAAGAAGTCGCGCCCACAAGCTCTCGTCAAAGAAGCTGTAAGAAACTATTACCCCACCAACCTGGCGTTGCTCCACAAGTTCTACAAAATTCCGTTCCATCGCTCGCTCATAGGAGGTGGCATAAAGGATCACGCTGTAACCCCGTTCCCTGGCCACATCTGCTACTCCCCGGGAAGGCTCTCCGTAGAAGGGGTTCGTAATGTCAGGTACAAAAAGGCCCAAGGCGTTCGTTCTTTGTCTTTTGAGATTCCGCTCCGTAACGTTTGGCCGGTAATTGAGCCTCGTTACAGCCTCGAGAATTCTCTGACGTGTTCCCTCAGAGACTGGAGCTGTCCCATTCAGGAAATGGGAGACGGTTGACTGTGCTACCCCTGCCTCCCTGGCTACGTCTCTCAGTGTAACCCCCCCTCCTGTGAGGTCCGTCCACTCCTTTACCCCCCTCAGCCAATGCGTCTTTCAGTAGCCGGATCAAAGAAAATGAGCTTGTCGGGAGAAAAAGTACACTTTATCTTCTCCCCCACCGAAAACTCAAGATTTTGGATACTCGCACCCGAAGCAAATCGAAACTGTCCTCCTTCCTCAGGACCTTTGTGTGCCCTATTCTCGAACCCCAAAAGCGTCTTCCGCTGCAACCCAACCCTCTCATCCCCTTATCCCATCGTCACCATGACCTTCAAGGGATTACCCCTCTTCTCCCGAGCGACCTGCAATCCCTCCATAAGCTTCTCCAGGGAGAAAGTGTGAGTGATGAGATTCTTTGCTTCCACCAAACCTGTAGCAATGCTTCCTATAGCCTCGACCCAAGTGAAGGGTGCAAGCCAGGAAAAACGAATTTCTTTATCCCAGAAAATAGAGGGAAGAGCCGGGACTTCAATGACATCCTTCGCTCCAGGGAGCCCGAAATAGACGATAACAGAACGTCTCCCCGAAATCTCGAGGGCCTGCTGCATGGCCTCTTTGCTCCCGGTTACCACAATTACGCGGTCAGCCATCTTGCCTCCAGTAAGTTCCCCAATCTTTTCCACGAGATTGGCCACATAGTAAGGAGAAGAGGCATTCCCTACATTAAAGACTATGTCGGCCCCCATTTTCTTTCCTACTTCAAGACGGTAGTCCCGAGTCCCCACCAGGATGACCTTTCCTGCCCCATTTCGCCTCACGAGAGCGACAATGGAAAGACCGATGGCCCCTGGACCGAAAACAATCACCGTGTTTCCAAGGCCCACCTCGAGCTTCTTTGCACCATACACCGCATTGGCCAAGGGTTCAACAAAGGCCCCCTCTTCAAAAGAAACATTTGGGGGAAGTTTATATACGTGCGTGTAATGAGAAACCACATATTCGGCAAAGGCTCCGTTGGTAGAGACACCGAGAACCTTTTTGTTCTCGCAGAGGTTGACAAAACCCCGGTAGCAAACTTCACAGGCATTGCAGTATTGTACTGGGTTGACCGTAACCCGATCTCCCGCGGAAAAGAGCTTTCGCTCTGCCGGAATCTTCCCCACCTGCACGACCTCGCCTGAAAACTCGTGCCCCAAAATAAGGGGTCCTTTGCCCGTGGGAGTCTCAAGGGGAGAGAGACCGAAGTAGTATGCCACATCGGAACCACATATACCACAAGCTCGAACCCGAATGAGAAGCTCGTCGTCGGCAACTTCGGGAACGGGAACCTCCTCGTACTTCATCACCTCAGGTTCATAGAAAACCCAGGCTTTCATCGTTTTCGGAACCATATGTCTCCCTCCTCAAAGCATTCCCAATTGAGTGAAAAGGCCTCGCAGGAACCTAATGGAATCTGCAGTAATATCCCAGGCATTGGGCCAAAAGCAGAGGTCAATACACCACCAGGGGGAACTATAACCACTGTGCACCAAAGCAGGGACGACCTCCTCAAAATTGATATAGCCGGTACCGAAGGGGGCATGAGTACTCGTTTCGTTGTCGTGAAGGGTGTTGTCTGAGTCGATGAGGTGAACATGCCCTATTTTCCCCTTGAGCATCTCGATAAGTTCAAAAACTCCCCCGGGAAGCGTTTCCTTAGGTTCCGTTTGCTTTGCTCCTACTACTGCACACATCTGGGCATGGCTTGTGTCGAGAAGGATTTTGAAATTCTCTCTGTTTACATCATCGTGCATCTTTTTGATTTCGCTGGGCTTGTTGAAGATGAAACCGGGCTCAAACTCCCAGACCACCACAACCCCCACACCCTTGGCCTTATCGGCACATTTTTGGAACATGGCCACAACTCGCTCCCAAGTCTCTTGGTAGTCCCATCCAGCTGGGAAGGGGGTTCCAGTCACAGTGTCGACTCGAATCTTATCGAATCCACAATCCACACAGAACTCGAGGGACTTATCGAACATGTCCTCATAAGCCCTGACCGCTTTCGGGTCCCCACCTGCGAAGGGAAAGCTCCAGAGGTCAGCCACATATGCACTGACCCCAAGACGGTGTTTCTCAAGAAACCCAACGAGCTTCTTGCGATCTTCCTTGGTGGGATAGAGGTCGGGGTGCGCATGGGGTTTAAAACCACCTAACTCAACACCATCAAATCCAAGTTCCGAAAGGCGGATAACAACTTCTTCAAGTGGGACCGGGTGATCGGCGTAGGGACCGATAGCGTAAGCCCAACTCCCGATGGAAATCTTGGCTCTGCTCAAGCGTACTCCCTCCCTTGAGAATAGCGTGTTTATAAAAACGTTTTCACTATAATGATTATGACGAAGTATTTTCTATCTTGTCAATCCCCCAAAGAGTTTTTTTCCATTCCCCTCGCCAAAAATCACCGATTTATGCTATGATTTTCTAAAGCAGAGGAGGAAATATGCCCTCACGAAAAAAGAGGACTTTGCATTCTCCAAAAGAAAAAGATTGGAAAAAGATTCCTCTCCAAATAAATCTCGTCGAGCAAGTGCTCTTTTTCTTCTTCCTTTCCTTGGTTCTCCTTTCCCCTTATTACCGAGGGCTCTACTTTCGTCTGGAACGCTATCCTCTCCTTTTGGCCATTGCCTGTGGGGGTGTCGCTTTGGGAATACTACGTGCGGCAAGTCACAAGACTCTGGAAGTCCCTAAAAGAATCTTCCTACCCCTCTTTTTCTTTGTCCTCCTCTATGGGGTGAATGTGCCCTTCTCCGCCCATCATGGCTTAGCCTGCGAGGAGTTCGTGAACTGGGGGGTTTACATTTTGCTTTTCCTCCTGGTGAGTTCTGCAACAGTCCCCACCAGGCAGGGCATCGTCTTTTTTATTTTCGGAGCAAATGCAGCTCTAATGTCGTTTCTTGGGTATTTCGAGCGTTTCGGATGGATTCCTCCAAACACTGGCATCTTGGGCATGTCTTTCTTTGGCATGTTTGTGGGAGGCAGGCTCCACTCCACCCTCCAGTATCCCAACACTGCTTCTGCCTACTTCGGGATGGCGTTCCTCGCCCTTTTGGGGAGTACGCTTCTTAACGCAAACACACCGAAAAAGCGAGATACGGCTGTTTTTCTTTCCTTCCTTGTTCTCTCAGGACTCTTTTTCACATACTCCCGAGGAGGTTTACTCCTTTTTGGTTTAATTCTCATCCTCCTCTTTTTCTTCCTACCCCACCGGGAAAGGGTGCAGCTTGGAGCCCACCTTTTGGCCGTTCTCCTTGTGTTCTTTGTTCTTGTTCCTTTTCTCGAGCAAGCCCTGAAAACGGGGAATTCCCTTTCCTTTTTCGGCATCCTCCTTGCTGGAGCCTCTTCTTCTATAGCCTTCAGGAGCTTGATGAAGCCTCTTGAAGAAAAGGTAGCCTCATGGCCAGGAAGAAAGTTCCTCATTCTTGTGGCAGCAGTCTTTGGTTTAGCCTGTGGGGCCTTTCTTCTGGCCGTTCACCTGGGCATTTTGGGGCGACAAGCCGGGCGTCTTCTTGACATAAGCTTGAGAACAAGAAGTGTCTGGGAACGCCTGATTTTCTACCGTGACGGGCTCAAGCTCTTTGCACGGCGTCCCTTAAGCGGCCTTGGAGGTGGGGGATGGGAGGCCATGTACTTTTCGGTCCGCTCTTTCCCCTACCTCACCCGAAGTACACACAATTTTTACCTTCAGATTCTCATTGAGGGAGGGATCTTAGGTATTCTTCTCCTTCTCTACCCCGTCTTTTTGCTCTTTCGTTCGGGAATGAAGGCTCTAAGGGGGGACAGCAACTCTCTCCTAACCGGGATACTTGCCTTCATACTCCTTTTCGGATTTCTGCACGGTTTCGTAGATGTCGACTTTAACCTCGGGGCCTATCAGCTTGCCATATGGTTTTTCGCCGGACTCCTTCTCCAATCTCTTAAACACCAAAAGGGGTCCTTACTCCCTTCATTGCGTATCCCGCCTCTCCCCGTGGTCCTTGTCTTATTTTTTTTCCTCGTTTTCTGTGCCCTGTACACAACCTCAGAGCGACAGAGTATTCTTGGAGAGTACTTTGCGAATCAAGGAGAGTGGGAGAAAGCTCAAATTTTCTACCAAAAAGCCTTGCAACATGAACCGTGGAACCCGGACCTACACAGGGTTTTAAGTGCCGTCTTGCGCCAGAGATTTCTGCAGGAGCAACAGCCTGTTTTCCGCACAGAGAGCATTAAAGAAGGAGAATACGCTCTCCGCCTCGCTCCTTACAGTCCCTCTTCCCTCGAACACCTGGGAGTGCTCTATGTGGAACAAGGAGATTTCGAGAAAGGTCTCTCTTTTCTTAAAGAAGCCATCACTCAAAATCCCTTTGAACTCCATATATATCTCAACTTTGCCAGAGCGTGCAAAGCCGTAGGAGGGTATCTTTTCGAGAAAGGGGATCCCTCTCGGGCTCTCCAATATCTGAGAAAAGGCCTACAAGTTGAGGAATGGATACAAGAGGCGGAGAAGCGTTCCCTTGAGCCTCTCCGCTGGAATAAAGAAGAGATATTCTCAGTCCTTGCCGACATAAAGAAGCTCGCAGAGAATGTCACAGAGTGATATTTTCACCATTCAGGGAGAAAAAGAGTGGGAAATGGTTAGAGCCCAGTCTCGCTTCATAGCTTTGAGCTTTCGCCTCTCTTTGGCAAGAGAGAGCAGAACAAGGCTCAGAGAAGCTGAACAGCGTTTTCCGCAGGCTACTCACTACGCCCATGCTTTCCGCTGTGGAACTCGGGGAGAAGAAGAGTATGCCTCGGATGGAGGAGAACCCAAGGGAAGCACAGAAAGGCCAATCCTTGGGGTGCTACGACGCCATGCATTAACGGACACCATGGTTGTTGTTATCCGATACTTTGGAGGGAAAAAGCTTGGTATACGGGGGCTTATTGAGTCATACGGATATGCAGCAGAAAAAGTTCTTGAAATTTCTGGTTGCATGCCATATGTCCAAAAGACGAGGTTTACCGTGAGGCTTGCACCAAGCACTTTCGATCTTTTCGTACATCGACTTTTTGGCTTTCTCAGATCAAGAGACGGGGTACACCTCGATAAGGCGAAAGAAGTAGTAACCTTTTCAATCGCAAAAGGCCGAGAGAAAGAAGTAGAAGCGTTTCTCCAAAAAGAGTTTTTAAAAGGAACACTTATGGAATTTATAAAGGAGGGATGATAGTGCAGTATGTAGTTCTTGGACGAAGTGGCCTTCTTGTATCAGAAGTGTCTCTTGGAACCATGACTTTTGGCCGAGAAACTTCTGAGGACGAATCAATACGTATTCTTGAGCGGTACCTTAAAGTGGGAAGCAATTTCATTGATACAGCAAATGTTTACAGTCGAGGTATCTCTGAAAGCATCCTGGGGCGGGCCCTCAAAGGAAAAAGGGAAGGCGTGGTCGTGGCAACAAAGGTCTCTTTCCGAATGGGTGAAGGTATTTATGAATGTGGGGCAAGCAGAAAACACATCATGAGAGCTGTGGAAGAAAGCCTTAAACGTTTGCAGACCGACTACATTGACCTCTACCAGATTCACTGCTTTGACCGGATTACCCCTCTTGAGGAAACCTTCGCTACCCTCGCCTCTCTTGTTGAGAAAGGATACGTTCGCTACATAGGGGTTTCAAACTATACTGGCTGGCAAATTACGAAAGCCGTTGCTCTCTGTGAAAGGTGGGGATATCCCCATCCTATTTCAGCCCAGATGCAATACAGCCTCGTGGAAAGAAACATCGAAATGGAGGTTATCCCTACGTGCTACGATACAGGACTAAGCATTATGGCTTGGGACCCCTGGGTGGGGGATTTCTTACTGGAAAGTATAGCCCAGAAACCCCTCCAAAGGAAGGACGCATAGCCCATGCCGAGAAAGATTGGGAAGAAGCGGGGGAACGACGAGCCACAGAGAAAAATTTCCGCATTCTTGAAGCACTTAAAAACTTGCCACAAAATATGGAAAAACGGTTTCCCAGGTTGCCCTCAACTGGCTCCTTACAAAGAAAGACGTCATTCCGATACTTGGTGTCCGAACGCTTGCACAGCTTGAGGACAACCTTGGATGCATCGGGGGCGTCTTGAGGAAGAGGATGTGCAACTTCTTGACACAGTAAGTGCACCAGAAGAAGTTTACCCGTACCGCTTTATACAGTGGGCCAATGGGCTTGTGTACCGAAAGGAGTACAGCTTATGACTCCCCAAGGCGATGGAGTCTCACGAGGTTGCGGTATCCCAGGAAAGGAGAACTCGCAACAAAAACTACAGGATCACCAGGAGAAGCTATTTTCCAAGAAAGGAGGAGTTCTTCAGCCCTTTTGAGAAGAGCAACGCTTTCCGCCTCATGGGGTAGGTCAAGGAATGCTGGTTGCACACCCCAGACAAGCGCAAGTCTTCGGTACGTTTCCTCTTTCGGCGTCAGGGCAACAATAGGCATTGCAGGGCGAAAGGAAGAAAGAATAAGAGCGGTAAAGCCAGAATGGGTAAAAACAACCAAAGCCTTGGCACCAACACTGCAAGCGGTTTGTAAAGCTCCAAAAACGATGGCTTCAGGAAGAATGCCCCGGGGTTTATAGAATGCAGGAATTCTTGAGGCAAGGTAATGCTCTGTTGCGCCGATAACTGCATGCATGACCTGCGTGGCAAGGACAGGATGCTTACCTATGGCTGTTTCTGCTGAAAGCATGAGTGCATCTGCCCCGTCAAGAATTGCATTAGCAATATCAGTGACCTCAGCCCGAGTGGGGCAGACAGCTTCACGCATGGATTCAAGCATCTGGGTAGCAATAATAGCAATTTTTCCTTTTTCTTTAGCAAGCTCAACGAGCATCTTCTGGTACACAGGAACCATTTCCACAGGAACTTCAACTCCCAAATCCCCTCGAGCAACCATGATCCCTTCAGAGACTTCCGTTATCTCCTTTGCACGCTCCAGAGCTTCTTTTCGCTCAATTTTAGCAATAAGAGGAGGAAGGGTTATGCTTTTCCCTTCCGCCCACTTCCGAATGCATTCTATATCCCTTGTGTCCCGGACAAAAGATACTGCCACATAATCAACTCCAAGGCTTATGGCTACCTCGAGGTCCCTTTTATCCTTCTCCGTAAAGGTCCGAACAGTAGTCTCGGTCTTAGGAAAATGAACCCCCTTTCGAGATCGAAGCACACCTCCCTCAAGAACCTGCACTCTAAGAGCATCCCAGGATTTTTCTATAACCTGCAGTTTTAAAAGGCCATCGTCAAGAAGAATATCATCGCCTACTTTAAGGTCCTCAAGAAGAGGTGCATATTGAACGAAAAGGCGTTTCGAAGTTGAGACGCCTTCACCAGGCATCATCTCAATAACTGAACCAGGGATAAGCTCTACTCCATCCCCTGCAACTTCTCCGATGCGAATCTTAATCCCTTGAAGATCAGCAAGAATTGCCACGGGTTTCCCAAGCTCTTGGGAAACTTCTCGAACAAGGTGTGCTGCTTTTTGGTGGAAGGCATGATCACCATGGGAAAAGTTAAGGCGTGCCACATCCATCCCGGCACCGATCATCTCCCTGAGAACAGTACAATCTTGGGAAGCTGGCCCAAGAGTACAAATAATCTTTGTTCGCCACATGTATTCATTATAACATCTCTGGTAGAATATAGAAGGTGAAAGCAATAAAGAGAAGAAGGGAACGATTTCCTGAGGTTGACGCTCTCAGAGGTTGTGCCATTATCATGATGCTTCTCTATCACACCCTCTTTGATCTTGTCTTCTTTGGCAACCTCAGGATAAACCTTTTTTCTCCCTTCTGGCGTGGGTATGTCATTACTGGGGCTTCGCTTTTCGTTGGTATTGCAGGACTTTCACTGACTCTGCGTTTTACCAGAGAAAAAGAAAGCCACAATCTTTCCCTTTTCCCAAAGTATCTAAAAAGGGGCTTTCTCCTTCTGGCTTATGGTGTAGTGATAACTATTGTTACATACTTTGCGTTTCCTGAGGCATACATTCGTTTTGGTGTTCTGCATTGCCTCGGGGTGTCGACCATTCTTGCGTATCCCTTTATCTCCCGACCACAGCTAAGCCTACCTTTGGGTCTTGGCTGCATCGCCTTAGGGAATGTGCTCTCTAACCGATCCTTTCCATTTTCGTCCCTTTTCTGGCTCGGTTTCAAGCCCCAAAACTTTCTGACTCTTGATTACTTTCCTCTTTTTCCCTGGTTTGGAGTGGTGCTCCTTGGAATCTTTTTTGGGAATCTCTTGTACCCTCTTGGAAAAAGGCGCTTTACCTTTTCTGAGAAACCCCACCTCCTCCTGCAAGGTCTTGCCTTTCTCGGACGGCACTCACTTACCATCTACCTTCTTCATCAACCAGTAATTATTGCTTTTCTTCTTGCCCTCGGGCTCATCCGCTTTCCCTTGTGAACCTGCGCTATAATGAACAGAGAAAAGGAAAGGAGGCATAATCGTAGTGGGATCTTGCGTAATAGGTATCATCGGCATGGCTGTGATGGGTCAGAACTTTGCTCTCAACATTGCCCGCAAGGGATTCAAAGTGGCAGTGTTCAACCGAACCCCGAAAAGAACACAAGAGTTCCAAAAAACAAGGGTCAAAGGGGAACCAATATACCCTACTTATGATCTCTCAGAGTTTGTTCATGCTCTTGAGCGACCCCGCAAAGTTCTTCTCATGGTAAAAGCTGGCGAAGCAGTGGATGAGTTCATGAAAACGCTCTTTCCCCTTCTTGAAAAGGGTGACCTTATCATCGACGGAGGAAATTCCTTCTTCCGGGACACAGACCGCAGGCTCAAGGAAGCCGAATCCCGGGAGTTACTCTTTCTTGGCATGGGGATAAGTGGTGGTGAATACGGAGCACTTCATGGACCCTCACTCATGCCTGGCGGGCATAAGAAAGGCTATGAACTCGTGCAGGACGTTCTGGAAAAAGCCGCGGCTCAGGTCGATGACGGTCCCTGCTGCACGTATCTTGGTCCCGGTTCATGTGGGCATTTTGTAAAAATGGTTCACAACGGCATTGAGTACGCCTTTATGGAAGCCATTGCTGAAGTGTACGACCTCTTGCGGAAGGTCTTTGGGCTTCAAGCCGAAGCAATTGCCGAGATATTTCACAGGTTCAATGCCCTACCCCATCTGAACTCCTACCTTGTGGAAATCACAGAGAAGGTGCTTCGCTACAGAGATCCAGAGATAGGAAAACCCCTCGTTGACCTTATCCTTGATGCTGCCGAGCAAAAGGGAACAGGAAAGTGGACCGCTCAAGTGGCTTTGGACTTTGGCATCCCTACCCCTACTATCACCCACTCGGTTATAGCACGAAGCCTCTCATCTTTTAAAAACGAACGTATCCAAATTGCCCAGTGTTTTTCTCCGTCCTCAAAAACACTTTCCTGGTCATCGGAGCTTTTTGTTCCTTTTGCTGATGCCTTGTATCTTGCAGAACTTGCTGCCTTTTCAGAGGGTTTCCATCTTCTTCGTGAAGCAAGCCAAGTCCTTAACTACAACTTAAACCTTCCAGAAACTGCCCGCATATGGAAAGGTGGGTGCATTCTGAGGGCACTCCTTCTTGAGCGGATTCAAAAAGCACTTCTCCTGGATGACGCACCTCTTCTTTTTGCCATGCAAGAGTTCCGGCATGACGTGGAAGAGAAACTTCCTACTCTCCGTAAGGTGTGTACCCTGGGAATTGAATACGGTGTAACGCTTCCTGCGCTTTCCTCTACTCTTGCTTACTTTGATTCCTGGCGTAGTGTCCTTCTTCCAGCTAACCTCACCCAAGCACAGCGGGATTACTTCGGGGCACACACGTACCGACGTATCGACAAAGAGGGCGTGTTCCATACGGAATGGGAGGTGAACGTATTGTGATTCTCTTTGCTCAGGGAGGTACAGAGCGAGCCTTCTCCTCGGAGGAGATGAAGACCTATTTCCAGGAAGCCTTAGATAGACACGACTGGCAAAATAAAAGAATTCTTGCTATTATTCCAGACAACACTCGCACTGCCCCGGTGCGCCTCTTCTTTGAGACCGCACTTTCTGTGATCAAGCCAAAAGCAAAACGGCTCGATTTCCTTATTGCTTTGGGAACACATCCCCCCATGAGCGATGAAGAGCTCAAGGTACACCTTGGAGTTACTTTCAAAGAAGCGGAAGATCAAGGCGTTACAGTGTACAACCACCTTTTTCAGGAACCTAAAGAATTGATTCATGTAGGGACTGTATCACGGGAAGAAATGTACGTCATCTCCCGCGGACTTATTGCTGAAGACGTGCCGGTTACTGTGAATCGATGCATCCTTGATTACGACGAGCTCCTTATCATGGGACCAGTGTTTCCTCACGAAGTTGTGGGCTTTTCAGGAGGTTACAAGTACTTCTTCCCAGGAATTTCTGGTCCAGAACTCACCGACAAATTCCACTGGCTCTCGGCCCTCATCACCAATCCTAAAATCATCGGTCATAAAGATACTCCGGTGCGGGAAGTTCTCAACCGGGCAGCAAGGTTCATTCCTACCCCTACGCTCGCTCTGTGTCTTGTGATGAAAGAAAAAGACCCTTGTGGAATCTTTTTTGGGGACCCCCAAGAGGCCTGGTCAAGGGCAGCAGACCTCTCAGCACAGGTAAACATCACTCACGTGGATGAGCCCTTTCACACTGTCATATCTGTTGCTCCCCCCATGTACAACGAGCTCTGGGTGGGCGGTAAGTGCATGTATAAACTCGAGCCAGTAGTAGCTGATGGAGGCAAAATCATCATCTATGCACCCCATATAAAAGAAATCTCCAAGACCCACGGAAAACACCTCCTTGAAATTGGCTACCATACAAGGGACTTCTTTCTCGCCCAGTGGGACAGATACAAGCACTATCCCTGGGGAGTTCTGGCCCATTCCACACATGTCAAGGGCATCGGCAAGTACAGAGATGGCAAAGAATACCCCCGAATTGAGGTGATTCTTGCTACAGGAATCCCCAAAGAAGTCTGCGAAACAATTAACCTGGGATACCTCGACTATCGCCAAATCGATCTCGAGACTTACAGTGATCGAGAAAAAGAAGGTATCCTCGTTGTCCCCCGGGCCGGAGAGATACTTTACCGTCTCAAGGATGGTACCGTCCCCGACATTGATAAGCTTTGACGAAACCCAAAGCGGGGAAAACCGTAAAAAGAAATACAGGATATAAAAAGAAGGGGGTTGAAATGAAAAAGCTGCTTATTGTGATTGCGTGTCTTCTTTTTCTTTCGCCAGCAGCTTACAGCTATGAGGTTCTTCTCCGGGGTAATCAGAAAGAAGTCCTCTCCCCCCCCAAAGACAGTGTACAGCTCTTTGTAGACCTTGGGGGACACAGATTCTCACCCGATTCCTGGCCAAACATCCTGCCTCCCAAGGAGATCACCATTATCCTTCCCTCCTCTCAGGATGTGGTCAAATCGCAGGACGTCCTCTCCGAGCTTGCCCAAAAAGGGTATGCCATAGTCGTCTCTGACACCCCCCAAGACAAGGTTTTTCTACCCTTCTTCTCCTTTACCGAGAACTATCACACCGTCTTTCTTCTGAATTTCACCGGGAACGTCACCTCTTTCCCCTTCGACCGATACCTTGCCAGAATGAGGGAAGAGAATCCCGACCTCATCATCGCCGTGGGTACAGAAGAAAACCTTCCTCTCCTTAAAGAGCAACTTGCTCCCTTTGGCGACAGAACTCGTTTCATTGACCGAGGCACTCTCCCTGAAAACTTCACCGAAAAAATCGCGGTGGAGGAGAAACCAGTGTTTCTCTTCTTCTATTCTTCTCGCTGTCCAGTTTGCCGAAAGCTCAAAGAGGATATAACACCCGAAATCTTTGAAAAATACAGAGACAAGATTAAAGTCGTGTACCTTGACTACATCCTCTCACAGAACTATGAAAAACTTGTGCTCCTCGAGGAGCAGTGGAATGTAACAGAGAAAGCCTCCGTGGAAATCTTTTCCGACGCCGGATATGTGGCCAGCGAAGAGCCAGAAAAGGTGAATACTCTGCTTGAGAAACTCATTGAAGAAACCCTGAAAGGCCCAAAAGCAACAAAGGCTCCTCAACTCTCCCGGAGAGTTGAGGAGCTCGTCTTTTCCCAATTCAAAGGTTTCACCCCCTGGGTGGTTGCAGGAGCAGGATTCCTCGACGGGCTCAATCCCTGTGCTTTTGCCACTATCGTCTTCATGGTCAACCTTCTCTTTGTGCTTGGTCATTCCCGCCAGCGGGTGATGGAAATCGGAATCACTTACACCATAGCCGTTTTCGTAACCTACCTCCTCCTTGGGCTGGGAATTTTCCAGATCTGGCAGACGGTGGCTGCGTATCGTATCATCTCTCGGATGGTGTATGGAGCCATGGCCTGCGTTCTCCTTGTCTTCGCCTTTTTCAGTATACGGGACGCCATAACCTACAAAAAAGAACGAAAGGAAACCGGCATGACCCTTGGTCTGCCCAAGGGCTTGCGAGTAAAAATCAACCAGTACTTGAAAGAGAGTTTCTCGAAGCGAAAGCTCTTTGCCGCTGCTGTTGTAAGCGGTTTTGCCATCTCCATCCTTGAGGCCGGCTGCACAGGTCAGGTCTATCTTCCCACCATTATGTACATTGCTCGAGAGGTAGCCTCTTATCGCCTCAGAGCCTTTGGGTACCTCGTCTTCTACAATGCCTTCTTTATCATTCCTCTCATAGCCGTTTTTCTCAGTGTATTCTTTGGAAGCCAGTCCAGGACTCTGGTAGAATTTGGTCGGAAAAACATCCTTTTCTCTAAAATCGCTCTTGCCTGTCTCTTTGTGGTTCTGAGCGTGCTTCTCCTTGAGAGTGCACTTTCATAACAGAGCTTGTTCCTGGTCTCGTCTTTCACACTCCATACCGCAAGTTCTCAGCATATCCGAGGGAGAAAAGGAAATAAAACAGAGGGCATCACCCCCTGTCTTCATGAATGGAGATGCTTGAGTTTTTCCTCTCGCTCGGCCAGAAGACCCTCAATGGCAGCAACCTCTTCTTTCGGGAGATCCCAGTCCCCAGCAGGAACAATTTCCTCAATCTGCGAAGGTCGACGGATACCCACAATGGCTGAGGTGACTTCCCTACGGCGCAAAACCCAGGCTATGGCTACCTGAGCCGGGGTTTTGCCATATTTCTCCCCTATTTCCCGAAGCTTTTCAACAAACTCTATGTTAAGGCTTAATTCTGGCTCCCGAAACATGGGGTCATTTCGGCGGTGGTCATCAGAGGGAAGACTTTCCACCCATTTTCTGGTGACTTTCCCGGTCAAAAGCCCCTTCTGCATGGGGCTGTAAACCACAACCCCGAGGTTGTGTTCTGCACAGTAAGGGAGGACATCCTTCTCCACATCCCGTCGCAATATGCTGTAGGGAGGCTGAAGTGAGGCAATGGGATGGATGGGGGCAATCCGCTTCATTTGCGACACATTGAAATTGGAAACTCCAATATAGCGAACCTTGCCCTCTTTGATCAACTGGCTCATTTCCCTCCAGGCTTCCTCAATGTCTTCATCAGGAACAGGCCAGTGAATCTGATAGAGATCGATGACATCGACCCCAAGACGCCTTAAACTCGCTTCTGCTTCTTGCCTCACACTCTCTCGCTTCAAGCGATTAGAGATATTGCCTCTCTCGTCCCATACAAGGCCACACTTTGTGGCAATGATAGGACGCTTAGAAAGCCCCCTGATAGCTTGACCGACAACCTCCTCCGAGTGACCAAGGCCATATACGGCAGCCGTATCGATCCAGTTCACTCCCAAATCCACTGCTCTTCGTATCGCTTCAATGGATTCCCTGTCATCCTGAGGACCCCAGCTGTATTGCCATCCCCCACCTCCAAGAGCCCAAGAACCAAAGCCGATGACAGAAAGCTCAAGATCAGTCCATCCTAATTTGCGGTAACGCATACCCTTACCCCCTTGAAGCAAAGTTTGAAATATTATACCCTACCCCCAGAGCCATGAGATGGACAGAAAAACTTAAACGACAGTGGACCACGCTAAAACTACGTCTCCTTTCCTATTTTGCCAACCTTCTCTGGAGGGTGGCCCTTCCCTTTCTACCCTGGATTTTCAACGAAGCCCATTTTGAGAAACTCTATCGCAAAAAGGAAGATCCCTGGAACTACACCCAAAGCCCTTTTGAACAAGAGAAGTATGCCAAGACCCTTAAAGCCATCCCCGAGGATGCCCACTATATCTGTGAAGTGGGCACAAGTGAGGGAGTGTTCACGGGTCTTCTTCTCGAAAGCGGAAAAAGAGTCTTTGGAATAGACATTTCCGAGACTGCCCTCTCCCGGGCGAGAGAACGACTCAAACGCTTTGGCGATCGAGTGACCCTCGAGAAACTCGATATCGTTCGAGAAGACCTTACCGGTACTTTCGACCTTATCCTCGCCTCAGAAGTACTTTACTATCTCGGAGGGAGAACGGTCCTTCTTCACTTAGAAGAGAAATTCTACCATCACCTTCGAGAAGGAGGATATCTCCTTCTCGTGCACTTCTACCCCTCGGGAAAACTCATTCATGACCTTTTCCTTGAGCGAGGAAAGTTTACTCCTGTTTTTGAAGAGGTCAACTTACGCCCTCAACGAGATTACATTATCACTCTTCTCAGAAAAAGTCCTCAAAGTCCTTGACTTATCCTGCAAGGCGTGTTACGTTCTTTCGGAGTCTTCGAACACACGTCAGGGAGGTTGTACAATTCGTGCATCTACCCCTTGTTTTCTACGAGCAGTGGTTTGACAGCCCCCTTGACTCTTTAAAGATTATTGCCGTTCTGCTCTACATTTTCTGGTTTTACGAAACCTTCGTAGCCCTCCGAGGTTTTGAACGACCTCGCCCCCTGCCCAAAGCTCAAACTTTCCGAAGATTTGCCATCCTCATTCCCGCTCACAATGAAGAAAGAGTTATAGGCTCACTCCTTGAGAGTCTGAAAAACCAGAAATACCCAGAACACTGCATTGACATATACGTTGCCTGCGATGCCTGTAAAGACAGAACAAAGGACGTTGCCCTGTGTTACGGAGCTTTCGTTCTCGAACGCAATGATCCAGAACATCCTGGAAAAACTCACAATGTACGATGGGCGCTTTCCAAAATTCCTCTCACCGAATACGATGCCATTGCCATGTTTGACGCCGACAACCTCGCCCATCCTCTTTTTTTGCCAAAAATGAACGACTACCTTGAAGCTCACCCTGAAGCCGAAGTCATTCAGGGATACCTTGAGACCAAAAATCCCAATCAATCTTGGATCACGAGAATGTACGCTTTAGCATATTGGTATGCCAACCGTTTCTGGCAGCTGGCCCGTACCAATTGGGGGATGTCAGCAACTCTTGGAGGAACAGGACTTGTGATCCGCACATCCTGCATAAGACGCTTGGGGTGGAATCTCAAAAGCCTCACCGAGGACCTTGAATTTAGTACCCAGGTTGTTCTCTCAGGAGGAAGGGTTCACTGGAACGAGTGGGCAATCACGTACGATGAGAAACCCCTCTACTACAGAGCGAGTCACCGTCAGCGAACGCGTTGGATGCAAGGACATTCCTTCGTCCTTTGGCACTATGGGGGAAAACTCCTCTGGAAATTCTTGTGCACGGGGCATCTCACATACCTCGATTACTTCCTCTACCTCGTAACACCGCTAAGTATTGTCCTTACCACAGCACTCCTTACACTCGAGGCTTTCAGGCAAGGGTTCTACGGTAACTCACCCTTTCTCTTTCGCCTCTATCTCTGGATTCCTCTCGCTCTCGTCCAAAGCACGTATCAGGTGATTCTCGGTCCTTCTCTTCGGGAAGGCCGATTAACTTTTCGCTATTTTTCTTATCTCTTCCTTTACACAGCCTATGGTTTGAGCTGGATACCCATCGCCCTCTCCGGACTCTTACTTTCTTGGAACCAAAAGCGATGGGTGAAAACAGAACACGCCTTCAGTGTCTCCATAAGGGAACTGCTCGAGGAATCTCAAATGCCTTAATGAAAGGGGACCACGACTAGCCCCCTTTCTCATCCTTTTACTGCTCCCATGGTGAGGCCACGAACAATGTAGCGCTGAACCGTCAGGGCAAGAAGTGTGGGAGGAATAATGGCAAGGAGTAACCTTGTGGAAACATACCAGAATTGTACCCCCTGGGTGTGTTCCGTTCCAGCGATGATCACCGTCATAGGAGAGGCTTTTTTATAGGTCAAAACGAGGGCAAACAGGAACTCATTCCAGGCAAAGGAGAAACAAATAATGACGGTGGCTACCAGCGCCGGTGCCGCAAGAGGCAAAGCAATCCTCCAAAAAGCTTCCCATCGGGAACACCCATCAACCAAAGCAGCCTCCTCAAGTTCCACCGGAAGTTCCCGGAACATGTCCTTCATGATGAGGACGGCAAAGGGCATTGCAAAGGTAGCATTCACCACAATCAAGGCTACCCTCGAATCCAAAAGACCAAGGGATTTCATAAGGAGGAAAAAGGGTATAACCGTCGCTGCTGGGGGGAGAAATCGTTGCGAGAGAAACCAAAAGGCCATGCTCTGGTTTCGCCACTTCACATATTTGTACCGGGCAAGACCATATCCAGCAAGAGTTCCTAAGGTGACCGCTACCAGCGAGGCACATACCGCAATAGTGATGCTATTCGTGATGCCTCGAGCAATTTCCGGACCACGTTGCTCAAACTCAGTTCTCCAGTTGTCAAGGGTAGGCCGGAACTGAAGCCATGGGACACTACTTAAGCGAAAGACGTCAGCCGGTTTCTTAAAGGAGGTGATGGCCGTCCAATAGAAGGGAAAAAGGACCCACCCTACGGCGATCACCACTACAATCCATATGAAGATTTCAGTCAACATCTTTTGTCTTTTTCTTCGCCTCATCGTTATTCTCCCCTACTCGTAGAGCTCTCGGTATCTCCTGAAGAAGAGAAGACCGATAATCATCGTCAAGGCAAGAAGAAAGTATGCCATAGCGCTTGCATATCCCAGGTCGAAGTTCCGCAATCCTTGGGTGTAGATATAGAAGGTAAGGGTTCGGGTCGCCGTCCCTGGACCACCGCTTGTAAGGCTAAAGGGAATGTCGAAAACTTTAAAAGCATCAACCATGCGGAGCATGACGACTGTCCCCAAAACGGGAGAAAGAATTGGAAGGGTAATATGTCGAAAGATAGCCCACCCAGAAGACGTGTCGATAATGGCTGCCTCGTAGATCTCATCAGAAATCGACTGAAGCCCCGCAAGAAGAATGATGAAGGCAAAAGGAGTCCACTGCCAAACGTCCACAAGACATACTGCTACTGTAGCCCAAAGGGGGTTTGAAAGCCAGGGAACCTTTCCCAACCCGATGTACCTCAAAAGGACGTTGATGGGACCATTCTCTTCATAAAACATCATCACCCCAAGGTACCCCAAGGCAACGGGAGCAGTAAAAAGAGGCATGGTAAGAATCGATCGAAAGGCTCTGATGCCTTTCACTTTCCGATTGAAGACCACTGCAAGACCAAGGCCAATGGCAGTTGTAGCGCACACGCTAATAACCACAAAGATTACCGTAAAGCGAAGAACCGACCAAAAACGATAATCTGAAAACATGCGAAGGTAATTGCCTGTCCCAGCAAACCCTACGATTTTCCCATAAGAGACCTTTGACAAGCTTACCCGGAATGAGTACACAAGGGGAAAGATAGTGAAAAGAAGTATCCAAAAGATGGCAGGAATGACAAAGGCATTTCCCTTTTCCTTTCGTCCTCGCCTCATCTTGAGAGACCTTCCTTTCTCAGGCACAAAAAGAGGAGGAAGGAGAAGTTCTCCTTCCTCCTCTTTTTGTTTTGCCCTCACTCAGGCTTGTAGCCGATGGCCTCTTGATAGAGCTTTTTGAGGGTGTCTTTACCGTAACGTTCGACGATGGCTCTCCAGTCTTCAGCAGTTCGGTTCAAGGCCTCTTCGGGAGACACTTGCCCTGTTATCGCTTCGGAGAGGTGAATGTCCCAAATCTCCCACATTTCTGGAGTGCCCGGAAGGCGGAGATACGACTGCTTCAGCGGGTAACGGTACCACATCTCTTCATAGGCGTTCACAAATTGCCGTGCGTCCTCGGCATCATAGCCAGTGGCCACATACTCTTCAATCGTAGCTTTCCCGGTAGGCTGCAAGAGGTCATAAAGTGTTCCAGGGTCAATGCCTGTCCAACCCCATACGACGTTCCAGTGATTGATGGGCGGTGTTGCCTGCCAGGAGAGGAAGTAGGCAGCAAGCTCTTTGTTCTTGCAATACTTGGAAATCACTCCATGCCAAGAAGCACCTACGGTGTTGGCTACAAAATTCTTCTTGTAAACCCACTGTTGCGTTTCAAGATCGTAGTACTTATCGCTTCCAGGAATCGGGGCTACACCGAGTTTCCCTTTAATGACAGAACGGTCAGGAAGCTGAGCCAAAGAGCCCACGTCGCCCCAGGACCAGCACATCACGGCCTTACCCCGCAGGAAGGCGTCCCATGCTTCACCGAGGCTCCAACCCCACATGGCGGTTGGACCGGCCTTTGAAAGCTTCAGAAGCATGTTCAGAGCCTCAACAAAACCAGGAGTGTTCACCAGGGGCTCCATGGTCTCAGGGTCAAACCAGTACACATTGTGGTAACGGGTGACCTTTTTGGGATCATCACCGGGTGCAGGGGCAACCACGTAAGGAGCAGAGAGTGCCATGTAGTGGAAGAAGCCCTGTCCACCGACTTTAAGGTGCATACTGATTCCGTAGTCTGACTCCCCGTCACCATTCCAGTCTTTTCCATGGAAGAACTTGCAGATCTTGTAAACATCCTCCCAGGTCCAAGGAGGAGTGGGCATGTCCTCTCCTGTCTCCTTCTTGTATTCTTCCTGCCACTTTGGATCACTCAAAATGTCCCGGCGGTAGTAGAGAACTTGCCCGTCGTGGTCATTGTTGAAGCCAACCCACTTGCCACCCCAGCTGTAAAGTTCCTGAAGTGGTGGAAGGATAGATTCCGGTTCCCACTTGGGCATGCGTGGATCGCCCATGAAATCTTGGCTTGGAACAATCCAATCGTTCAAAATGTAGTCGCCGTAGAACCAGCTCGGCCCGACGATGATGTCGTACGTCCCAGTACCGGTCATAAGGTCGGTGAAGATTTTTTCTCGAAGTTCCCCGAAAGGAATTTCTACGATGTCGTAGGTAGCACCGGTAAGCTTTTCAAAGTACGGACGCCAGAAGTACAAAGGACCAGAGATAGCACCTCGAGGACCCGCAGAGTAAACACCGATTGTGAGTTTTTGACCTTTCCAGGCTGGATCAGGATTGCCTTTGTCAGCAGCCTCAAATGCAGCATTGGCCGTTTGAATCTCAAGTTCTGAAGCCCCTTCCTGGGCAAAAGCACCAAACACAAATCCCAAGACAAACACCAAGGATACACAAAGCACTAACAACTTACGCCATCCCATGAAATACATCCCCCCTGTTCAAGGTTTCTCTGTTTCGAAAGGAAAACTTAAAAACTTATAACCAGGTGTAACGTTTTTCCCTTTTCACCCCCCTCAGGGAAGAATTTTTACTGTTCAAAATTATAAAGACCTGTGCCAAAACAGTCAATGAGTACCTGCACCATAAATTCCTTCTCTGAGTACTTTTGCCAATCTTCCCATGCGGAAACGAAGGAGAAGATTCACAAAGGGAACACTGTGGAGGGGGTTCGATGAAAAAAAGAAAAGATGGCTTCCACAGAAACAATCTGAAGAGCCGAAACCGGCAACGGGACGAGAAAACTCCCCAAGTTCCTGGGCAATGTTACACTCTAAACTCCCCGAGCCCCGGATACAAATGGCCCGGATATTCTCAAGAAGGGGAGAGAGAAAGTCAATGTGCCAATGAGTCTTTTTGGAAGTTCTAAGGTGTCTTTTCACCCTTCCAGAAAGCGAACCCCTGCCTGAGCCGACGTACACATAATATCCTCTCTCCAAGTGATACATCCCTCGTCTTCCCACTTCGACCAAGCGCGAACAAGGGAGATACCCTACAAGGAGATATGTACCCTTATTTTGTCCCTCCCTCTCGTAAAGAGACCAGGGAATTGCAAGTTCTCGAACGAAAGAGAATGTGCCATCCTCCTTCCATCGCACTGCCACGGCTTTGATCTCCACTTCCTTCCGGGCACGGTACAGGGCCAAGGAGAAATCAAAATCGGTGTGAAAATCCGGTAAAAAGAACGAGGGTGAAGAGGAATGAGCCACAAAAAGAACAGCACCTTTTACCTTCTCCATAAGCTCTACGTGTTCTTTTCCCCGTATGGTCACTGCATCGGGAAACATGACCAAATTCTCATAAAAGAGGGTACAGGACTTTACTTCAAGGAAAAGGCGTTTGGAGTCACGTCGGAGAAGGAAATCTATTCGGTGACCGTCTAAGGGAACCTCTCGGCGTTCTATCCGGAAGCCCTGAAGCCCCTCAATACGATTCTTTTCAAGAAGCTTGGAAGCTACAGAATTGGCAAAAGAGGTATCAAGACACACAATCTCTTTACCCACTATAGCTCCCCACACTCGAGGCATTCCATGGGGGTTGCCCTTTCTGAGAAGGAGAATGCGTCCCGGCAGAAGAATCTCCCAAAGCCTTCCAGGATTAGGAAGGTGGGCACGGAAAGTGCGCCCACCCTCCTCACAGAGTACCACAAAACGATTCAGGCGATAAAGAAAAGTCGCCCTCTCAAACATCCCTACACCTCAATCTTTGTTCTTCGCCCCAGGACCACCACCATACCCACTATAATGGGCAAAAGCGCAAGAACATAAAGGTAGGTACTGCTCTCCTTGCGAAGGAGCTGAATGGTCCGTTCACTTTCCGGAAGAGGGGCTTGATTCTCACCTGCCACAGCTTGAATGGTGTAGCTGGTCTTGGGAAGATTGGGATCTAAAAGAACCTTGAAGCTCTCGAAGGTAGGCTTGTACCCTTTTTTCTTGAGCTCCTCACCGTACTCTACAATCTCATAACCCAATTCCGGCCCAGGAATCTGCTTGACAAAGTAGGGGGCCTTGGTAACCGCCTTAAGAATTTCTTTTCCACGACCGAGAAGAACGGTTGCATCCTTCACCGGGTCCACGTGAACCCACTTCCATCGTTCAATTCTCCCAATGTTCTGAGGATCCTGGAGTTTATTGTGATAGAGTTCATTATACTCTTCCTGTATAAAGGGATTAAAGTAGAGTTCATTCTTCCCTACAGCGTGAATAATCCAAGAAGGATCGTCACAATTCTCCCTCTTTGTCCACCGGTTCCCAGGAATGATCTCATATCCCACACCACCTCGCCGACGAGAAGTAAAAACAATAACCTTTTTCTCGCTGCCCTCAAGAATGGTTCCGTCGTCGAGGCGTATTCGCAATTCATAATGTCCAGGAGGAAGATTTAGCACAAAACCGGATGCCGGCTCAGAGGTATAAAACTCCACAAATTCGGGGGGCGAGGGTTCCTTAGGAACCGCAATATCGAGGGGGCCTATTTCCCCCGCTTCTCTTCGCCTGCGAACTTCCTCGAAGAATTTATTCAGCCTTTCCCGATATCTCTGCATAGCTTCATAGTACTCTTTGAGTTTTTTATTGAACTCATCTACTGCCTTCTTGTATTTGTCATAATAGGCATCGGCCTCTTCATCAAGGTACATTACGGCCTTTTCTGACCAGTACCCTTCAGGGTAATAGAGTACGTATTTCCGCTCGCTCAGCGTAGCTACGACCTTCCCACCCTGGAGAATTTCAAGCCTTCCCGGAACACCCTCATTGAGGGTGCTGAAGCCGGCCATGTACCGGCGAGTAATAGGCCAGTAGTAGACAATGGTTTTGCGGGGAACAACGATGTTATTGACATTGGCAATAAAGTAGACGGCGTCCTCACTCTGAGGAGCAAAGCTCTTGCTGTATGTAGAGCCGTTAAAGGAGGTAAGAGAGTACACGAGCTGTTCCCGCATGAGTGGCTGAGCAAAGACCAAGGGTCCAAATACAAAGCTTACTCCCAAAAGTACCGAAAGAGTGATTCTTCGTATCATGCCTTAACCCCCCTCTTCGTCATAACATACACCGAGAGAAACATGAAAATGAGGGAATACACGAGGGCATATACAATATGTGTGGCATAGAGGAACGGATTCTCAAGCACGACGCTGTCCAGCCCCCGACTGAGGTAAGCAAAGGGGGAAATCCAGCTGATGCCTCGGAAAACATACGACATGGTCTGGCGAACATAAAGAAGCGGTACAGAGAGAGACTCTTTCTCAAATCCCAAAAGGGCATTGTAGGCAAACTGTATGGCAAGGAATGCTCCCAAAATAGCGACGAGCGCCAGGACGGAACTTCGAATGCGCCCGGTGATGGAGGAGATAAAAAGCCCAAAACTTACGATACAGGAGAGCAGGAACACCCCCATAACGAGAGCTTTCACAAGACCCACCGTGAAGCCAATGTTGGTGAGCACACTCACAAGGAAAAAGTAGAGCGCCGTAAAGCCCAGGGCAACAATACCAAGACATAGGTCCTTGAGATATTTTCCCCACAAGAAACTCCCCGGTGTGACCGGACCATAAAAGAGAACCTCTAACGTTCCCTGTTCCCGCTCTCGAGAAATAGAAATCCCTGAAAGGATAACAAGGTACAGGGAGATTATGATGAGAGTGATGTACAGAGGGTAGTTGAGCGGGTAGGCGGAAACGAGAATATCCTCCTCACCAATACTGTCTAAGAAATTTTTCAGGATAAAGGAGGAAACAATAAAAGAGGCAAAAAGCGCCGCATAGTAACCGAGGCCATAGAGGGAGTAGAGGAAATCTCTTTTGAAGAGGGTCGTCATTACTCTGAAAGATCGCATACTCTATTCCTCCTTTTTCTGAAGTTCAACGTCTTCGATGAACTCTCCGAAATCCCCCTGGGGAGTGTGGAGGACAACTTCCATAATGCCGTATTTTTCCTTCTCCCGGTCCACCTGAATCTTGTCCCAGGGGATGAGGCCTTTGTTGCGGGCAAGATAGGCCTTGGGATCCCAGAAAAGCTCTATCGGCCCTCCATAGATCAACCGACCCCGGGAGTAATTCGATTCATCTCCTTCCCGAACATAGAGCTTTCCCTCAAAGCGAAGAGGCATACCCGGAAAATCCGATATGCCGATGCCCTTGGAATCCTTAAAGCGAATCTCGACTTCGATTCCCCGATCGGTGGGGTCGGCAAAACAGATGATCCCTGCAAGATCCGGGATTTCTTTCCCTTCCATGGCAAAGTTCAACACATTTATACCCCTCTTGATCTCGAGTTCCTGGGAAAAGGAATGATAATACGGAGCTTCAGCCTTGAGAACATGCTTTCCAGGGGGTATCTTGGTAAGCTGATATTCCTTGCTCCGAAAGAGGACGTCCGAGCGACCATCAACAGTAAGAGAGAGGTTCCGTACTACGTCTTGAGAGTACAGGTCCACCACCATACCTTTGAGGATTCCATAGTTCACCCTGGTGGCGAAGTAGGCTACCACAAACAAAACAGCCACCAGTATCCCTACGCCTAAAGTAATGATGCCCCCAGTGCGAAGACGCTTCATACGTTTCCCTCCCCCCGTGCCAGAAGCGAAATGTTCTGCTGGGTGATAGTGATAAACGCCTCTTCAAGGCTCATTTCTTTGGTCTTCATGGTGAGCACCAGAAACCCTTTCTCGTAAAAGAATCGGGAAAGATCGAGACGGTAATCCCGCCCCGTTTTGAGATGGACCTCAAGTTTATTTCCTTCAACAGTGAACCCTTTGACAAAAGGAAGCTCAGAAAGAGAAGGGGTAAGTCCTCCGGCGTCGGTCGAAAGTTCAATCTCCATGTGGATTGTGTCCGTCAGACGACGTTTAATGTTATCCATGGTGTCTTCAGCCAAAAGTTTCCCCTGGTTAATGATGGCTACCTTCCTACAGAGTTTCTCTACTTCAGAAAGAAGGTGGGAAGACACGAAAACCGTTCTACCACGCCTATGTTCCTCCTCTATGAGGTCGCGGATTTGCTTGATACTCGTGGGATCGAGATTAGCCACCGGCTCATCAAGGATGAGAAGATCAGGGTCATGGAGCAACGCTCGGGCAAAAGCGAGTTTCTGCTGCATTCCTTTGGAATACGCCCCTAACTTTTTGTTTCGGTCGTTTCGAAGTCCCACTGCATCAAGAAGCTCGTCGATGCGTTTTTGGACTTTGGGGACTTCATAGAGCTCCCCAAAAAAGGTCAGGTATTCTTGTGCCGTCATCTCCTTATAGAAATACTGGTTCTCAGACACCACGCCTACTCTTCGCTTCACAGAAACATTGTTAGGCCTAAGTTCCTCCCCCAGAAGAAAAACCTTCCCACTTGTCGGGGGAATAAGGCCGAGGATCATCATGATGGTTGTGGTCTTTCCTGCGCCGTTAGGACCCAAAAATCCGTAGACATCGCCTTTCTCTACTCGAAGGTTGAGACTGTCCACCGCCCTGAACCCGTTGAACTCCTTGGTGAGGTTCACCGTCTGAATCATGGATCTTTCATCGACCTCCTTTCAGAATGTACAGAGAATCCCTTTCAGAGAATATTTTTCCTCAAGGAAAGAAGTTCCCAGGGAACTTGGGAAGAAAAAGGAGGATACACCCTCATGAGGACCTTGATTTTTCAGATGCCACACAGTATCATCTTCTACAGTTTGGGTGTACCCGGGGAGTCAGCCGGGATAGGGGTTTGAGACTCCCCGAGCCCCCCTCCTTAGAGCCGTTTGGGAAGAGTGGCAAAAACCACCTCTACTTCTATTATAAGCCTTGTACAGGACTCGACAAGCTCTTCGAGCAGATTTTTTCCCATTTCTTTGGTGGCTTTGCTGGGGTCTCCCCAGACACCGCTTACCGTAGCCTGAAAAAGCGACCCCGGATGGGTAAGGAAATATGCAAGATGGACCGAGGAAGGAAGAGGACAACGATTGAGAAATTCCGCCGTCATGTTTTCCCAATCCACCAAGTCCTCTCGAATGGCCAGACAAAGGGCCGTTTCCCCCATCCCGGAATGGAGTCCCTTCCCGTTCTCCGTAAAGAACCCGGAAGCCTCATCCGAGAGCCCCTCCCAGTAGGAGAGTACATAGGCGATGGTTCCCTCAGGGAAAGAGGGATAGGCCTCAGAGAGGGCATACGCAATGGCATAGAGGTTATCATAGTGACCGTTCAAAAAGACGATTTTCTTCCATCCTCCACGAGCCAGAGAAAGGGCAATGTCCTGAATGACCACAACATACGTCTTGAGAGAGAGTTCGATAGTTCCTGGAAAGCCTCGATGGGGATAAGAAAGGCCAAAAAAGAGCGGAGGTGTCACAAGAGCCCCACACTTCTCAGCTACCCTCTTTGCTACTTCCAGAACACAGAGGGTGTCGGTCGTAGTAGGAAGGTGGGGGCCATGCTGTTCCGTTGACCCACAGGGAACAATAACTCGCTCCACTTCTCTCTGTCGTTTCGCAATCTCTTGGGAATTCATTTCACCCCACAAAAACATGGTCAACCCCTCTCTCTCAAAAATGTGTCGAGCGCACGTACTGTTTCCTCGTCAAGCGAGGGTAAGGGAAGAGCAAATATTTTCTCCATAAGCCCTCGTACATTAGACAAAATCCCCCTGCCCTCGCGAAAAGCTCCTCGAAAGCTGCATGAAGGCTTCCAGAGTTCTTCTCGCATAAACCGCACCGTGTGGTCTAAGGCCAAAAACGATCCTTCTCTTATCCCTTCCTCAACAACTGCCAGGTCCATGGTCTTCTCACCCACTTCACACCCCTTGACAATTCTCTTGCAAAACCCGATGAGTTCATTGTCGAGGACGAGCTGTTCAAGGCTTCCTCCCTGGTCGCTTCCCACAATCCCCATATGGCCAAAGGTAGAAGCACCCGAGAGCATCCCAAGAATGAGTGTAACCCCCTTTTCCCAGCCATTCTGAGGGTCAAAGGTGCAGCTGTCAGTGAGTCCCACATTAATGTAGACAGGAAAACCATAAAAGGCACCGACTTCTGCCATCGCCAGACTCAGAAGCCCTTGCTCTGGAGAACCGAAAGAGATAGCACCGGTTTTGGGGTCAAAAACATGGGGGATTCCTCCGTAACACACCGGGGTTCCGGGACAAAGAAGCTCTGTAATGACGATTCCGGCGAGGATTTCGGCATTCTCCTGGGCCAAGGTCCCGGCAAGGGTAACCGGTGCAGTGGAACCGGCTTGGCTCATGGGACCGATCATAACAGGGAGTCTCAAGGATGTAGCCTCTTTAAGAATATTCAGTCCCTCTTTGGAGAAACGCAAGGGACTAATGGGCTCAAGAAAGGCGAAAAGACGCGGCTCTTCTTGAGCCGCTTCTCTGCTTCCAGCTACGACCTCGCTCATGGCAAAGACCTGGCGGAAGTTCTCCGGGCTTGAAAACCAAAGAAACACTGGTTTATCGGTGCGGACAAAAAGTTCCCGCGCCATGTAGACTTCCCTTTTTGCCGGAGGATACGAGGAGGGCATGGCCACACCGCCTACAACATCGATATGAGGAAGGTGATGGGCAAGATGGATCGCCCGGTAAAGGTCCTCCTCTTGAGGTTCACGACGCACTTCACCGTCAAACCAGGCGAATTGTCCCGGAGAGGAACAAAAAACCATTTCCCCTTGCTGGAAGATAACAGACCTCTTCCCATCCCTTCCATAGAGACGGAACTCTCTCCCCGCCTTGGCCAAAGCCCATTCTACCAAACTTTGAGAAAGAAGAAGGCGACCATCTCTCTTTTCTGCTCCATGAGATAGAAGGAAGGAGACAATTTCTTCATCAGGCACTACAACACCTATTCGAGAGAGAATGTGACAGGATGTCTCGTGAAGGCTTATGATCTCTCTTTCTCCCAGAAGGACGATACGTGGCTTCACTTTGCCCTCTCCAGCCAGAAATCAATGGGTTTCTGCATTCCCCGGGCATCGAAGGGAAAAGTAACTCTTTTCCCCATCCCGGCCGAAGCATAGGCCGCGCAGATAATCTCAAGAACTACTCTCCCGTCCTCTCCCGTTTCCTTCGGTTTCTCAAGACCCATGACACAGCGGGCAAAGTGCTCCATCTCCTGAGGGAAACCGTAGTTCCAGAGTTCTTCATATACCGTGAAAGTCCAACCCTTGGTTGTGGGAGCTTTTTCTACCGCATAGCCATAGCCATACTCACTGTAGGTTATAAGGGAAATCCCCATATGGAGAACGGCATAGGTCACTCCCCCCTCACCGTAGACCTCTGCTCGATCGTCCATCCCTCCCCGCTTTGCCCAACTATTTTCGATGACGGCATAAGCACCATTCTCGAATTCCACAATGGTTATCGCTTCGTCATCCCCCTTCGTCTTGTCCTTATGGACATAGGTACCAAGATGAGCAAAGACGCTCTGTACTTTGGGTTTTCCCAAAACAAACCTGGCAAATTCAATCCCATGGCACCCCATATCCATAAGGACACCGCCCCCAGAACGCTCTACATCCCAGAACCAATCCGAATGGGGGCCGAAGTGCTTCTCGCTCTGCTTAACAAGATACACCTTCCCTAAGGCTCCCTCGTCAACGAGCTCCTTAGCCCGGACGTATTTAGGAGCAAAGCAGAGTTCTTCGGCGTAAAAAAGAAAAACCTTGTTGTCCCGACATGCCGCAATCATTCTCTCAGCTTCCTCAAGATTCATGCACAAAGGCTTCTCACACACTACATGTTTTCCACTTTGGGCGGCATCTATCGTCATCTGAGCATGGAGGTAGTTGGGAGTACAGATGGTGACAAGGTCTATATCTCTATCTTCAAGCATTTTGCGATAATCGGTGTAGAAACGAGGAATATTAAAGCGACGTGAAAAACTCTCTGCATGTCCCGGGGTGGGAGAGGCAACAGCCACAACCTCCACAACATGGGGAATTTTCTGAAAAGAAATGGCATGGATTTCCGCCTCAAAACGCGACCCGATAATCCCCACTCTCACTCTATCTGGCATATTTCCTCCTCCTCAATCAGAGAAAAAGGGGAGGAGTACTTTTACTCCTCCCCTTTTGGGCCCTCTATTTGTTCTTCGGGTTGTTGGGGCTTGTGTCAAGAACTTGTTGCTGCAAAAGGGCAATGTTGTCGAGAGCCTCCTTGGGGGTCTTCTTACCAATATAAGCAAGGTTGATCTCTCGCTGCTGAATATCAAGGAGCTCTGCGTATTCCGGCCAGGTCCATACATCCCGGGCGATGCCCTCAACAATGGTGCGAATGGAGGCCCACTTCGGCTCAAACTGCTTCTGGTAATCAAGGAGATCCATACGAGCGCTGGCATATCCAGCGGTGGGATCATCAACGAGCATCTTCTCAATTTCGTACGATTTCAACCACTCAAGATACATCCAGGCCTCCTTCTTGTGCTTGGAAAATGCATTGATACCGATTCCCTGGGAACCAAAGGTGGTGGCTCGACGAATTTGTCCAGTCTGAGGGTCTTTGTACCCTGGCATGACACTGTAACCCCACTTTCCAGCAGTTTTGGAAAGCACAGGGTTATCAGCTACATTGGCAAAACTCACCCAGGTGAACCACATGGCACACTTGTCCTGCGTGGCGGCATTCATGATTTCGTCCACAAACCAGTTTGCTGTTGCCGGATCGACGACCTTGTGTTTCAGGTTGAAGTCCACAAAGAACTGTAGGGCCTCAACTGCTCGGTCAGAGTTAATAATTCCCTGGGCAGTCCAGGTATTGGGATCCCAAAGCTCGGCACCAAAGGAGAAGTGGAAGGGAAGCCATTGCTGGGTTATACCGTCGCTCAAGCGAGTCGCGTACCAGGCCATACCGTAGCGATCGACCTTCCCATCTCCATCAACGTCAACGGTGAGTTTCTTGGCATACTCAAGCATCTCATCCCAGGTATCCGGAGGTCCAGAAATACCAGCCTCTTGGTAGAGATCCTTGCGGTAACTAAAGATCAATCCACCACAGGTCCAGGGAAGACCGTAAAGCGGGGCATCGGAATACTTCTTCCAGGCCTCTCCCGGAAGCAGAGCATCGTCTCCCAAAGTGGGGAATTTTCCAATGTAAGTGGCAAAGCCCTGGATAAAATCCTTCCCGAAGTTTATGGCACTCTCTGGGGAAAAGAGATATTCGGGAGTATCCAGACGTTCCAGCCCTCCGGCGAGGACCATCTCCCCGATCCACTGGCTGTCGTACTCAAAGAGGTCGTACTCATCGCTTTTGCTGTCTATGATTTCTCGAATCTTGTACTCTACAAATTGGTACGGTGGGCTTTCAATGATGACTTTGATACCAGTTTTCTGCGTAAAGATTTCGTTTGCCAGGCGTTGCTCGACCGGCGTCTGTGGCCAGGGAAGACTCAAAATTCGCAGAGTCACTTCCTCCGCCCAGGCGCTGAAACTCAAAAGGAGTACAACCACCACCATACACCAAATCCACCTCTTCATGTCCCTCTCCTCCCTTCAAGTTTGTTGATCCTGCTTATTTTTTCCGTCAAAAACAAGAAAGTTTCATCTCTCACCCCCCTCGATACGCCTCTCGCTTTTAGGATCAAAAAGATGCCAAAATCCTTCATCGAGCTGCGCCCAAACCCTCTGTCCCACTTCCGGAGTGAACCCAAGGACATTGCGGCGCAGGCGAGCCTTAAAGGTGGTACCCTGCGCGTTTAGAGTAAGAATGTACTCGTTGCTCTGCGGTTCAATGACCTCAAGCGTTGCTAAAAAGGAGTTTTCCCGAGGAATGGGGGAAAGAAGTATGTTTTCTGGGCGAATTCCAAGGATGACGGAAGGAAAATTCTTCTTATGGAACAAACCCAGTTTTTCGTTTCCAAGAAGCAGGGAAACAAAGGGAGCAACAAGATACATCCTTCCTCCTTCTTCCCGTACTTCAAAGGGGAAGAGATTCATTCGTGGAGTTCCGATGAATTCAGCCACGAAAAGGTTTGCCGGCTTTTCGTAGACCTCCTCCGGTGTTCCAACCTGCTTCACTTCTCCAAAGTCCATGACCACCATAATATCAGCCACTGCCTGGGCCTCTGTTTGGTCATGGGTGACGTATACCGTAGTTATACTCAAGGTTTCCTGAATTTTTCGAATTTCGGCCCGCATCTCTACCCGAAGTTTTGCATCAAGATTCCCCAACGGCTCATCGAGAAGATAGATTTTTGGTCGACGCACCAAGGCTCTTCCCAACGCTACTCGCTGCTGTTGCCCGCCCGAGAGCTGCCCCGGGTAACGGTCGAGGAGAAATTCCATGTGGAGAAGCCTGGTGACCTCTTCGATCCTTCTTTGCATTTCTTGGGGAGAAATTTTCTCCGCATACAGGGGAAACATCCAATTCTCCCGAACAGTCATATGGGGATAGAGGGCAAAGGTCTGAAAACACATAGCTATATCCCGTTCGCTCGGAGAGAGGCGGTGTGCCGGCTGGCCCCCGATGTGTACTGTACCCTTTTCGGGTTTTGTCAGCCCGGCAATGACCCGCAAGACCGTGGTCTTTCCACAGCCTGAGGGACCAGTAATCACACAAAGCGACCCCTCCCTGACCGCAAAGCTCACGTCCTTCAGGATCACGTTCCTCCCATAACGAACCCTTATTCCCTCAAGACGAATCTCGGACATGTTCTCTCCTTCAAAGGAGCCGCCTCTCGCTCTCGGGATCGAAAACGTAACAATATCTATCTTCAAAAAAGAGGCGAAGGATTTCTCCAGTTCTGGGAAGAGCAGAGAGTTCTCGTTTTTCCACTCTTGCCTTTACCACCTCTTCACCCACCCTGAGGTCGATAATGTACTCGTTACTTTGAGGTTCAACAACATAGACCTCCCCCTGTAAAACATTCTCTTCCCGGTTCGGTTCAGAAAGCGAAAGGTGTTCCGGCCGAATTCCAACAATAACTTCTCTCTGAGGAAGAAAGGTAACTTTCTCACCAAGTGTTTTGGAGAGAACTATGCGTGACCCATTCCCTCGAAACTCCACCCGTTCTCCATTCACGAAAACCCCTCGCAGGAAGTTCATGGCCGGCATTCCAATAAAACCAGCCACAAAAAGATTCGCTGGATTCTCATAAATCTCGATAGGCTTACCAACCTGTTGCACTCTCCCAAGATGCATCACCATGATCTTGTCTGCTAAACCCTGGGCTTCCGTCTGATCATGAGTGACATAAATCGTCGTGATCTTCAATTCCTGCTGGAGCTTCCTGAGGCTGGCCCGCATTTCCACCCGCAAGCGGGCATCGAGCTGGCTCAGGGGCTCATCCATCAAAAAAAGACGGGGCTTTCGAATCAAGGCCCGTCCCATAGCTACACGCTGCCTTTGCCCTGCCGAAAGCTCCTGAGGGTACCGATCGAGAAAGTCCTCCATATGGAGGAAATGGGCTATCTCCTCTACACGCTTGTTGATCTCTTGGCGAGAAACCCTTTTTGCCTCGAGGGGGAAGGCAAGTTGCTTTCGTACCGTAAGGTGAGGGTAGAGAGCGTAACTCTGAAAAATCATAGCCACATTTCGGTCCCCAGGATAGAGGTCGTTGATCTCCTCTCCGTCAAGGTAAATCTTGCCAGAAGTTGGCCTGACAAAACCGGCAATCATTCGCAGGGTAGAAGTCTTTCCACATCCCGAAGGCCCAAGGAATACACAGAGTTCTCCGTCTTCAACCACCAAGTCCACATCACGAACGGCATGGGTATGCTTTCCATACCAGAGATTGAGTTTTTCAAGAACCAGCATAGCCATAATTTTTCACCGCATTCGTCCAAAGCTCATTCCCCGAATGAGCTCATTTCGGACAAAGATTGTGAACACCACCACAGGAATCATGAAGATCACCGCTGCTGCTGAGATCCTCCCCCAGTCGGTGCCGAGAAAGGTCTGGAGCTTGGCCAGTCCCACTGGAGCAGTAACCGCCTTCCTGGTAGTGAGTGTGAGGGCTACGAGGAATTCATTAAGCGACTGAATGAGGCAAAAAATTGCGGTTGTGGCCAATCCCGGCCGCACGAGGGGAAGGCTAACCCGCCAAAAAACCTGCATGGGCGAATAACCATCGAGCTTTGCCGCTTCTTCAAGCTCTATGGGAATCTCGTCAAAAAATCCCTTGAGAACCCATATGGCGAAGGAAATATTAAAGATACAGTACACAAGGACCAAAGCAAGGGCGGTATCTAAAAGTCCAAGGGAACGGAAGAGGAGATAAAAGGGAATCACTACGGCAATGGGTGGCAACATGCGCAGAGAGAGGATCCAAAAGAGAATGTTGTCACTTCCTCGAATGGGATAGCGAGAAAAACCGTAGGCTGTAAGGCTTCCAAAGACTAAGGATACACCGGTGGATATTGCTGCCACAAGGAGACTGTTCTTAAGCTGGTACATGAAGTCAGAGTGCAATATATCCTGATAGTTCTGGAAGGTAGGGGAAAAAATCCACTTGGGAGGAAGAACAAATATCTCAAGGCGTGTCTTCAGGGAAGAGAGTACCACCCATCCTAAAGGGAACATGAACGCTGCAGTGATAGCAAGCGCAATGATAAGGAAAACCGTCCACTTCAAGATTATCTTTGTTTCCTCGCGCATATCCATCCCTCACAATCCAGTATCAACCATCTCCTGGGGGACTTTTTTCCGGGGACTCAAAATTTTCAACAGGATGTTGACCAGCACATTGACGATAATCACCACAAACCAGGAGATCGCTGAAGCCACCCCTACCTTGAAAAACGAAAAGAGGTTTCGGTAACCAAGAAGCGAAAGAGTGGTCGTGAGATCCCCGGGACCACCACCGGTGAGGATATAGGGAACGTCAAACATTTTCAGAGTATCGATGGACCGGAAAAGCACAGCAAGGAGAATAGGCATCCGAAGATAGGGAAGGTAAATGTGCTTAAAGCGCATCCAAGAGCTTGCTCGATCAAGGGTGGCTGCTTCTTGGAGTTCTTGAGGAATCGTTCCAAGACCGGCAAGTACGAGAAGCACCACAAAAGGTGTCCATTGCCACACATCGGTGATAATGATACCCCATATGGCAAAGCGAGGGTCAGTAAGCCACTCTACCGCTCCAAAACCCAGCCGTTCTAAGAAAAAATTAACCAATCCAAAAGTCTGGTCGAGAAGCAAACGCCAGAAAAGACCAGCCACAAGAGGCGCCAACATCATGGGGAGAAAGATTAAAAGTCGAAAAAATCCCATGCCGGGAATCCTTTGACTCAGAGCAAAGCCCAAAAGGAGCCCAAGGCCCATCTCGATTGCAAGACAGGTCAAAGTTATGCGAAGTGTCACCCAGGTGACAAGCCAAAATTGCTCGCTTCGGAAAAGCTGTGCATAGTTGCCAACCCCCACAAAACGAGGCTCCCGCCCTCGAACGTAATCGTAGAAGCTGATGTCGACCGAGTATACGAGAGGAAAAATGACTATAAGGACCAAAAAGACAATGGTAGGAAGGAAAAGAAACAAACGGAAGCGTCTTTCCTGACGAGCCCGACGTTGTACAAGAAACCCAGTGTCTTCCACTGCACTCCCCCCTGTAAACGACATCATATTATACCAAACAGATATCGATTTTGCAGCCACGCACGCAATGCTCGATTTCCGCCACAGTGAACCCCTTGACGGAGCACCATTTTTCCTCTACCTTGAAAGAGCAATGACGAGAAAAATATTCTATGTCGAGCCAGAGCGACTTTTTCTTAAGAGTACCGTCCTCTCTGTACATGAAGAGAGAGAAAGAGTAGGCCTTTCTTCCCCTGAGAGCATCTTTTTCCCCGAAGGGGGAGGCCAACCTTCGGATCGGGGCGTTATCCGGGGAGAAAAGTGGTTACTCACAGTGGAAGAAGCCAGGGAGGAAGGGGGGATAATCTGGCACTGGGGAGCGATACAGGGAGCGGAACCAATTCCGAAAGAAGAAATAACAATGGAAGTTGATGGGGAATGGCGCCGGGAAATGGAAGAACAACACACTGCCCAGCACATCTTCTCCGCCTTTCTGGAGCAAGAGTACCGTCTTCCTACCACCGGTTTTGCCATCCTCGACACATGGACGAAAATCGAAGTGCCCTGGAAGGAAGAATCACTGCCTCCCTCTATCATCAAAGAGGCAGAGGCAAAAACCCGCAAATGCATTGAGGAACGAATTCCCCTCCACATCTTCTTTGAAGACGAATCACGGCGGATTGTGGAAATACCGGGCCTTGACGTGAACCCCTGTGGGGGGTTGCACGTGAAAGACACGGGTAGGGTGAAATGTTTCTCGGTCCTGCGATACTACCGTAAAAATCGAGACTTCTGGCGCATAGAGTTTGTGGCCGGAAGCCGCCTCGAGCGATATCTTCAGAATCTTGTCACGCAGCTTGACCATGCCCTTGCCCTCTTGGGTACGCAGGACGTCGTCACTGGCGTAGAACAGATTGTGCAGAAGGCACAAACCCTGGAAAAAGACCTTAAACGGCTCAAAGAAGAATTACTCGATACTGAAGCCGAGTCCCTAGCCCAGAGAGCTCAGTCAACAGTCTGGGGTAAGGCGGTTGTAGAGTTCTCAAGGAGGGAAATCCGAGAATTGACCTTCCTGGCCAGAAAACTCAAAGAAAGAGGTATATCCTGTATTTTGGGTAACAAAGACAATCAGATTGCCCTCTCTTGTTTACCGGGCCTCGGAGAACAGGTCCTCGTTCTCCTCAAAGAACACGGTTTTCGAGGAACGGTCAATCCTTCTTTCGGTCAGGGAAAGGTGGAAGACCTTTTTCGCTTTCTCGAAGCAGTAAGAAACGCCTTTCTGCTCGGCCCCAAGTAATTTTAAAATTGTACGGGCAAAGCTTTTTCCGAGGGGCTCACTTCCTCTGGTTCTCGCGCTCGGCTCTGAGAACTTCGCCCATCACCTAGGCTATGAGCCCCGTATTCCTATGGTGTACCGAAATCACAACGATGAGGCTTTTTATGGACCCACCCTCTTGGTGCCCCCCAGGCCTTTTTCTGAAGCAATGTCTTTTCTCAGAACATCATGACCACAAAACCTTCTTCCAAAAAGCGCCGGATGCCCGGATGTCCGTTCATATCGTCAAGGAGGGGGAGTCCCTCTCTCTGAATCTCTTCAAGGACCTTCATTTTCAGAGAACAGGCCCGGCAGGCTCCGGCAACACACCCTTTCGCTTTCACTTCCTCATACATTCTGTGAAGAGGATGTGTATCCCGGGCAAGAAGAGGTATAAGGCGAGTTGCTGCACCCTCGAAGACGATGTGAAAAATCTTTCCCGAAGCAGTGTAGTCAAGGGCATAGAGGAGAACGTGCACAAAGCACATTTCCTCGTCCCGGAAAACGAAAAAAATTACCTTATCCACGCCATCACCTCATTTTTTCAAAAAATCAAAAACCCACAGGCTCTCGGCACCGTTCCCGCGCTTCCACTCTTCAGCGAATTCCCTCACAACCGGAAACCTCAAAAGCAATTCTGACCCATGAGGCGCTCGGAAAGTTTTTGTCCTGCTCTGTAGAATGCCCGTTGCCATCCTCCACGTCGGAGAAAACTTAAGGGAACATTGTACACCTCAGTTTGAAAAGGGGGAGGCAAACCCTCCCCTTTTCTCACCTCAAAAACTTCGATACAAAGGGAGAGGTTTCCCCGCGGCGCATAAAGTGTCCAGAGGGGCCTTCACCAAGAAATTCCGAGAACCATGACTCGTGCTCTGTCTCTTCGTGGAGAATAGAGAGAGCAAGGTCATAGGTGCGATGGTCCTTGCCCTGAGTGAGATTACAGATATGGGTATACTGGCGCACCGCACAGCGCTCAGCTTCAACAAGTACTTTGAGAATGTCCCCAACCGTTCTGATTTCAGCCGGGAGGTAGGCCGGAGGACACCCGGAAATGTCGTGGAATTCTTTCATGTCTTTGGGGAGTGAGCCTCCCAGCTCATATATCCTCGGTACCAATGCCTCAAAATGGTTACGGTCCTCAATTCGAGCTACTTCGGCAATCTCCTTAACGGTTTCGCCATCAAGACCGATGAGATTACAGCGCAGGATTGTATAGTAATAGTATGTGGTAAGCTCAGCTGCAGCGTTCTTTACGAGAAGTCCCACAAGCTGGTCCACGTTGACTCCTGCTTTTTCCACCATTTCTCGTGCTACCCTGGCCATAAGAATCGCCTCCTTTTAAGATACAATCCCCACAAGCCGTGCTAAGAGACTACCTGTGGGGATTTCTCGATGAAAAGCGCTCAGAATTTCTTATAACAGAACCACCAGTCGAAACACTCAAGTTCTCCTCGCTTTGCCGCTTCAAGGCGTTCCCGGGCAAGTTCCTCCGTCCCGGCAGGAGGTACAATGACCTTATCCCCAAGGAGCTCGTTACTTGGCCAATTTTCAGGAAGGGCTACCTTGTGGGCATCGGAAATTTGCAAGGCTTTCAGGGCTCGCAAAATCTCGTCAACGCTCCGCCCAACTTCTTGCGGGTAGTACATGACGAGGCGCAAAACCCCTTTATCATCCACAATAAACACCGCCCGAACGGTATTGGTCCCCTTTCCGGGGTGGATCATTCCCAGGGCCTGAGCTACTCTTCCAAGGTCGTCGGCAATGACGGGGAAAGGAATAGGCACACCGAGCTTTTCCTTAATCCACTCTGTCCACTTGATGTGGGCAAAGACCTGATCAATAGAAAGGCCGATGAGCTCAGTATTCAGGGCTTGAAACTCTTTCGCCTTCTTGGCAAAGGCAACAAATTCTGTAGTGCATACCGGGGTAAAATCACCGGGATGACTGAAAAGAACAAACCACTTCCCCGCATAGTCATTGGGGAGTTTCTTCATCCCGTGAGTGGTCTTTACCTCCATTTCCGGAAACTTCTCTCCCAGAAGCGGCATTCTCCCTACGCTCTCCATGAAACTCTCCTCCTTTCTGACAAAAGGGGCAAATCCCCAAAAAATATAACTCCTTTTGTTCCACCACAAAGCCCTCAAGACCTTCATACTGCAGTGTCTCTAAACTACAACCAAAGTCATAGAATTTCCCACATACCTTACAGCGGAAGTGTCCATGCTCTTCGAGATTGGCATCGTATCGAGTTTCGTCTGTCCCCACCACAACCTTTACCACCCCAGCTTCGGCGAAAACTCGAAGAGTGTTGTACACCGAAGCCCGTGAAAGAGTGGGGATATCGTGCACCAAAGCTTGGTAGATTTCCTCGGCGCCAGGATGAGTCCGTCGATCAAGGAGATACTGCAAGATCCTCAGGCGTATGTATGAAGGGCGTACTCCCCGTTCCCTTAAGAAGTCTTTGAGACGTCCGAAATCGTCCGCGGTGAACTTCGCCTCCTTTGTCGGTTACATTTTTATAATAAATACAAAAAAGTAATTAGTCAATATGTAGAATAAAAAATTTTAATCCCAAGGGAAAAGACATGGATTTTCTAAACGAAAAAATCTTAAAAACCTTGTACTCAAACAAAAATTTCCACCCTGGGAGGAGTAAGGCAATGTTAAAATTTTTTAACCGAACTTTAACCTTCCCTTTGCCAAAGAAAGACCCCCATTCTGGACAATAGAGAGGCAATCACCAAGAAAGGAGTGATACAGTGAAAAAGAGCATAGTTCAAGGTTGCGTGTTTTGGGCGATTCTGGCACTTTCCTGGACGGCCTTGGCAGCAGAAAAAATCGTAGCCATCGATGGCTCAAGTACGGTTTATCCCATCACCGAAGCCATTGCCGAGGAATTTCAGAAGGTAAATCCTGACATTAAAGTTACGGTAGGAATTTCCGGAACCGGTGGAGGATTCAAGCGCTTCGTCCGAGGCGAAACCGACATTAACGATGCCTCCCGACCCATTTCCCCCACTGAGGCCGAGGCCTGCAAGAGAAACGGCATCGAATACATTGAACTTCCGGTGGCTTTCGACGCCATTGCCGTCGTAGTACATCCTGAAAACACCTGGGTAGACTACCTTACTGTGGAAGAGCTCAAAAAGCTCTGGGAGCCAGAAGCACAAGGAAAGGTTCTCTTTTGGGACCAAATCCGTCCTGGGTGGCCCCACGAAAAAATCACCCTTTTTGGGCCAGGAGTAGACTCAGGAACTTTCGATTACTTTACCGAGGCCATCGTAGGAAAAGCCAAAAAGAGTCGAGGAGACTACATTGCTAGTGAAGACGATAACGTCCTCGTGCAGGGCATATCCCAGGACAAATACGCCTTGG
>CAYRSB010000010.1:0-56636 GCA_964426875.1 uncultured Atribacterota bacterium | reverse complement strand
CTCATACCCCAATGCGGAGTGGAGTCTCCTTGAGGTATAGAACCCCTCCTCAATGAAGGCAAAGAGGCTCAGTTTTGTCTCCTTCTGGGTTTCGTACTTTCTTTTTGCATCACTTCCGTTTTTATCCCTTTCGGCTCATCCTGGGAACCATGCCAGCCTATCAAGGAGGTCTTGGTATACATGGTAACCATATTGAACTCCCTCTTGGGATAGGGGAGAAAGGAGTTGGCAGGTCTTCTTCTCTCCATAGCCTTTTGGAGGGTTCAGAGGCTCAGTTCCTGGTTTCGTTTCTCCTTCACCTCCCACCCCACCACTTTCCGGGAATCAAGATCCATGATCACCGAGAGGTACAGCCATCCCTCTTGAGTAGGGATATAAGTAATATCGGAACGCCGGATGGTGTTTGGTTTCTCAACTCCGGATTTTTCCCTCAGGAGGCGAGGGAGCCTTCCTCAAGGAATGGGCCAAGTTCATGGTAACCCGATACCGCTTTTGAGCTTGTGTCGCATTGAGCTACCCGGTTCCCACTGCAGGTTGAGCCCTTCTTCGCAAGAGAGGTGGTGATTCTTAGACTTCCAGAGGTTCTCCGACTCTCCTTGGAAGTATGCTATATTGCTTCCAGAGGCCTTCGGTTCGCTTTCTCTCTTTTCGATGCCCCTCCCTTTCGAAAGGCATAGGACCCGCTCGCTGAGATTTGTAGCGCTTTGGTCATCCTCTCCACCGAAAAGAGGGAGCAATGGTCCTCCATGAACCGGCATTCCATGGTGGCGTCCTTGAGAAGATGGCCAGGACTTTCTAGAGCAATCCTGTTCCTCAGTAACCCCTTTGCGATCTCTCTCTAATTAGCGAACACAAGCCTCGTCTTTCCGAAGATTTCCCTTCCCAAGAAAGGGGTCCTCCGATTCCTCCCGGAAGGCTCTCTTCCACCCGGAGACGAGACTTTCTCCAATGCCGAAGTCCCTGGCAATCTGTGCTATAGCCTCTTTCCCTTCCCGAACAAGGCGCAAAATCTCCAGCTTGAACTCCCGGTCGTACTTCCTTTTTTCCATTTCCCGACACCCCCAGTTCATGATGCTCTCCTTCTTGCCTCCACGAAACTGGGGGAGGGTCACTGCCACTCGATCCGCCACATATCAGGTTGTAGCCAGGTCATAGGTGATATAGAGGATGTTGACTTTCAGAGTATCCCGAAGAGTCTTAAAGAGATTGATAATGCTCCTTCGGAGAGAGGTATCCACCATGGAAACTGGTTCATCAGCCACAAGGAGAGAAGGTTGGGAAGAAAGGCTCGGGCAATAGAAATTCTTCGGAGCTGTCCTCCCGAGAACCCTGCTGGGTACTTTCCTTGGATCTCCTCAAAAGAAAGGCCCGCAGTCTTGAATTTCTCAGCAATGACTTCTTCGGCTCTGTCAGAAGGAGTGAGGGAAAGGTTCTTGATAGTCTCAAAGAAGTAAGATTCCACCCTCCTCAAGGGGTTGAAGGTTTCATAGGGATTCTGAAAAACAGCCTGCACTCTCCTAAGCCAAGACTTCCCTAAGGCTTCTCTCTTCAAGGATTCTCCCTCATAGAGAATCTCACCGGCGGTAGGTTCTTCAAAGCCCGGGATGATGCCAGGCGGTGGTGGTTTTGCCACAGTTACTTTCTCCCACCAAGGTAAAGATCTCTCCTTTCTCAATGGTGAAGGAGATGTGTCAACGGCGACGATCCGAAGGCGGGAGAGGAGGCTGCCCACGGCGAAAACCTTGGTGAGGTTTCAAACACCCAAAAGGGGAGTTATGGTCATTCTTCCTTGGCGAAGAAACAGGCTACTCTGTGGGTGGGAGGGAAAGGGAGAAGTGGAGGGATTTCTTCCTGGCACTTTTTCTGGGCCAAGGGACAGCGGGGATGGAAGGCACAACCCAGGGGAGGAGAAAGAAGCAAAGGGGGGGATCCAGGAACACTGAGGCGAGGGGATTTGTCCCCTATTCTGGGAAGGGACTGAATAAGGTAACGGGTGTAAGGATGGAGGGGATGAGCAAAGAGCTCTTTGGTCTCTCCTTCCTCCACAATCCTTCCAGCATACATGATGGCCAGGCGGTTCGACACCTGGGCATGGACTCCCATGTCATGGGTAACAAGGACAATGGTATTCTTCAGGGATCTTTGGATGTCCAAAAGAAGGCCAAGGACTGCCCTCTGAGCTACGACGTCTAAGGCTGTAGTGGGTTCATCGGCCAAGATGATCTTGGGCTCAAGGAGAGTGGCCAGGGCAATGGCCACTCTCTGGCGCATGCCTCCTGAGAGCTGGTGAGGATAGGCCTCAAGGACATGAAGGGGAAGACCAAGGTCCTTGAGGTGGTTGTAGGCTAAGCTCAAAAGCTTCTCTTTTTCGCCCTCGTCCACATGGCTTTCGAGGAAGTCCAAGAAGGTAGCCTTGATCTTTCGCACGGGGTTAAAGACGCTCATGGAGCCTTGGGGGATGTATGAGATGTACGTCCAGCGCGTTCTCCGTCTTTCCTCCTCTGAAAAGAGAAACACGTCAACCGGACCATTTTGGAGGTAATAATATGTCTTCCCCCCAAAAACTGTTAATGGTGGCTCAGTATCTGCAAATATGGTCTTTAAGAGCGTGGTCTTACCCGACCCACTTTCACCGGCAATTCCGTAGATTTCCCCGCTGTGGACTTCTATTTCAACCTCGTTCACCGCTACTATCAGCTTCCTATCCCTATAGGTCTGGAGCACGTAACCCGCTTTAAGATCCTTGGTCGCAAGTATGATATTCGCCATGATATCACCTTGCCTGAATCCTCTGTGCCCGAAGCCGCGGGTCCAAGCATTCACAAAGACCCAAAGAAACAAGGTAAAGACCAGTCAAGAGTAGTACTGCCAACATTACAGGGGTGAGTATCCACCACCAATACCCAAGAAGTAGAGCTTGTCGGCGAAGAGCCCAGTACAGCATTGTTCCAAGAGTGGGCACCTCTAATTTACTTAACCCGAGGATAGCCAAAACAATCTCTGAGGAAATCGACCAATGCATATTGCTGAGAACGGTAGAAAAAACGAGCGGGCTGACGTGAGGAAAATACTCCCCAAATACAAGGGCAAGAATACTTTTGCCAGAGAGCATAGCAGTTTGCGTGAAAAGCCTTTCCCGAAGGCTTAAAACTTGTGATCGTATTGTTCTTGCATCCCAAGGCCAACCGAAGAAAGCCAAAATTATTCCTAAACTTCCAAGCCCCAACTTCCCCTTCATGATTGAAGCTACAAGAACAAGCATCATAACCAAGGGTAACACGAGAATACCATCGGTAACGGACATGAGAACTCTATCAACAACGCCCCCTTTGTATCCCGCAATGAAACCCACAGCAATGGCGATAATTCTCGAAACGAAAGCAGCAACAACTGCAATGACGAGAGAGTTACGTATGGCAAACGTTGCTTCCCAGAAAACATCCTGCCCCTTGGAGTTTGTACCCAAAACATGAGGCCACGAGGGAGGAAGATCTCGTGGCACTTGAAGCCATTTGATCGGATCATAAGGCGAGGAGAAAGACAATAAAGCCAAAACTATAAGCACAGCCAAAAACGAAACTCCGACAGTCAATTTCCTATCCCCTAAGAAACTCATCACTTTCCACTCCTTGGCTTTCTCATCTGTAGCGGACTCTTGGATCTACCAGAGGATAGAGCAAATCCACAATTAACACCAGCGTACTGACAGTCAATATAGAAATGGCCGCTACACCCATGATTAAGTTGTAGTCAGCTCGCAAGATAGCTTCGAAAAGAAGCTTACCAACACCTGGATAAGAGAACACTATCTCTACGATAATTGCGGCAGAATAACTCTGCCCTATTGCTAAAGCGAGTCCTGTTACTTGCGGAAGCATAGCGTTTCTGAGTACATATCGGGACACAAGACACCACTTTTTCACTCCTCCAGCCTTTGCGTATTGTACGTAATCCTCATTCCTGATACTTTCCACAAGAAACCTCATTTGTTGGTACCAGATGACTCCATTGAGCACCACCAGAGTCGTCATGGGGAGGACCGAGTGCCTCAACACGTCCAAAATGGAAGCGAGGTTAAAACCAAGGTTCCTGCCAACGCTCGCTCCTCCACCGAGGGGAAATAACCGCCAAACATAGGCAAACAGAATAAGCAACAAAAGCCCTAAAATATAGTGTGGGATCGGCCTAATAACTATGGCGATAGCCTCCACAATTCTCGACCACCGACTTTTGGAGAAATATCCAGAGATTCCTCCCACAAAGCTTCCGACAACCCAAGCCAACAAGGTTGAGGTTAACATAATCCATAAAGTCCAAGGAAGGAAGCGCTTAATGAGCTGAGATACTGGGGTAGGAAATTGAAAGAAGGAAGGACCGAAATCAAAACTCAGAATCCTCTTCCAAAAAGCAACGTATTGATTGAACAATGACCCGGACAAACCAAACAGTTCTTCAAAGGTTGCCACCATGCTTTCAATCGTTTTTGCATCAAGCCCTGCGCCGCTCTGCTGGAATTGACCGATGATCTCTCGTATTGGATCCTGTGGTAAAAGTCGAGGAACAAAGAAGACCAGAGTCAACCCCAAAAAAACCACAAAAAAATACTGGACTAGTCTCAATATTAAGTACTCTCTTAGGAACTTCATCGCTTGCTTCAACTCCTCTAAAGCCCCTGCCTTAGAGTAGGCCTACTCTAAGGCAGGGGCTTGCCTTTTACTCTTCTGCAGGTTTTAGGAAGGGCAAGGTTAGCTTAAAGTTGGGCCACCAGTGCCACGGATTAGGATACAGATTCTCCGCCCCCGGATAGTTCATCCAGTACATTTCACTCCACGCAAGAAAAGCAACACCACCGTATATGGGAACCGTGGGCATTTCTTCAACGAGAAGCTTAAGGGCGTCGAGACCAAGTGCAATGGTTTCATCCTCCTTTGCTATATCAACTCTCTCCATCTGCTCGATGATATCATCCATTCGAGGATCCGACCAACGTGCAGCACCACCTGGACCAACGGCAACGTACTCACCCATTGGTCTCACCTGCGAGGAATGGAAGGGCCAGAGCGTGCGGTAGAGGTCAACACCAGCACCCCATGGCTCGTTCGCAGCCCACGTGGTCGTGACATCGAACTCGCCAAGCAAGTTCAGAGTCTGGAACGCTACCGGAGTCCAGGTTTCTACGCCTATACCAAACTTCCGCCACTGGTCAGCTGCTCCCAGCATGGTCCTATGCTCGAAAGTCGCAGAGTCGGAAGTACCCAATAGCTGAATGGTCCAAAGAGTTCCATCAGGAAGATGCCATCTACCAAATTCGTCCTTATGGAATCCGTGTTTTACCAAAAGCTTCTCAGCAACGTCGGGGGCATACTTCCACCACCCAATGCCAAAGATTTCCTTGATCTTTTCAGGATCTTCTGGAACAGGGTATCCTCTCTTTTTCGCAGCTTCTGCGAGTTTACGTGGAACCTCAGGATCGAAGGGTTTGAACTTCTCTCCATTGCCCAAGTCGAGCTCAAAGTTCACTAACCACTCGTACATTGGCTCAAAGTAGGCTTTCTTATAAGCTGGAACAGGAGGGATGTGGATTGGGCTCGCAGGAACCATGAAGTCCACAGCTACACTCATGAACTCCTCAATGTTGATCGCCAGAGCAAGAGCCCATCGTACGTCTTTGATGTTGTAAGGGTGCTTGAGGTTATTGAAGACGATTCCTGGCACAAAGGGATCGATATTGCAGTTCCAAGGCCATTCGCGTCGCCACGTTCTTACATGCGGTGCCTTCATCACCGCTTTCATGCCCTCGACCGAGAGGTACACCATGTCAAGCTCACCTGTCATAAGGGCAAGAATCCTGGCCTCTTCTGAAACGAACTCACGGGCAGTGATGTACATGGGTTTTGGTTCTCCATAGAGCTTTCCTGTCGCACTGTGGTCCCAATCTTCTCGCTTAACCCAAGTAGTCCAGTATCCTGCTGGATCATAGGAATGCAGCTTGTATGGTCCAGTACCTACTGGAGGGTTGAAGTTGAACTTCAGGGGATCTTCAACTTTTTCGAAAATATGCTTCGGCATTGGTCTTAGAGCACCCCATCGGTCGAGTAGATAGGCGTGGAATCGAGAGTTGGGCTTCGTAAGCTCTATTTCAACTGTGTAGTCGTCAAGTTTTCGAACCTCTTTCACATATTCAGCCATGGGCCCAGACATAAGAAACCCCGGGGTATTCTTGTGAAGCTCAATGGTAAAGACAACGTCATCAGCAGTAAACGGTACGCCGTCATTCCAGGTAATGCCCTCTCGAAGATGGATCGTCATTTTCGTGAAGTCTTCGTTGTACAACGGTGGCCATTCTTTGGCAAGCAGAGGCAATATCTCACCGGTAGCAGGTTCGGCAATCCACAACGGCTCCAGGCAATATTGGTGTAATCCCCTGTGTGGCCATTTCCAACCCACCCAAGTATTGAAGTCATCAGGTGTACCTACCACGCTGCCAAGCATGTCGTGGATCAATGTCTGCTCGCGAGGCTGAGCAAAAGCAACAACACACCAACAACCTAACACTATCCCCACCAGAAGAATTACAAACAACCTCTCAATTTTCACCTTCTTCTACCTCCTCCTTTTACCCTATTACAACCATTTGATGTCCCTTCACCTCAGGTACCATGAAATGGACACACCCGCCATCCCGGCTAAAAGGAAGGACATGATTTTCAAGAACACATCTCACCCCCTTTGGTCTTTCACCCATTCCCAAACTCACCGTTGGTTAAGGGAACAAATCCCCCGCCATATCGACTTTACCCTTACGAATAGCAGGATAGCAAAGAAGATGCAGCACCAAAGAATTCCCCCTGCCTAAGAGCGGTGGTTTCACCAAGAGAGGGAAAATTGGAAACCCTAAGGAGAGGGGAGAAGTCTTTTGATGCACGCTTGAATGACGCTTCTATAGACTGGATAAACCCATTTCCGATGCATTGAGAACAAGAGATGAGCAATTTGCGTGTACACAACACAGCAGATACATGCTGCCGTAACTTGAGAGTAGAGAACTCTTTAGGGTCAAATTCTTGGCCAACGTCGAAAATAAAAGGAGAGGTATGAAAATCAAGGTGAACTTGGCAAAATCGTATCAAATCCATCGACTTTAACCCCCTGATGATTTCAGTTTCACCGAACTTCGCACTACGATCTTGCATTTCAAGCGAGTCTCTTGGAGGCTCCTTTCTCCGCCTTTTCGCAACTTCTCTAAGAGAAGACCAACAGCTCTCTCACCTATATCCCAAGCCGGTTGTATGGCACAAGTGAGAAATGGCGTAATAACTGGTGTCCATTCAATATCATCAAAAGCAACCACACTCATATCTTCAGGAATACGAATCCCTCTGTCCCGGGCAATCTCGAGGAATCCAATAGTGATATTGCCACTGGCAAGAAAAATTGCCTCCGGAGGATTGGGAAGACTCAATAACCTCTGGGCTCCTTCTATGCCGGTTTTCCTACCCAAGTCTGACCCTAAAAAAATGTGTTCTTCGCATACTTCGAGGTTCCTTTCTTGAAGAGCACGCCAAAATCCTGTAGCTCGTTCTCGTGCCGTGAGCACTGTAGGTTCCCCATTGATCATCCCAAGGATGCTGTATCCGGCATCTAGAAGAATGTTCGTAAGGCAATACGCACTCTTCTCATTATCCACCCCCACGAAATCAAAATCTCCGTCAATAGGAGCGGTATCAACGAAAACGGCTCGTTCTTTAAGAAAGTTTACGAATTCTTCCTTGAGGACCTGAGGCATGTTGACATCTGCTAAAGAGTGCAAAGATGTGGCTATAATAACACCCCCGACACCGCTCTGGCGCATCATCTCCACAAGCTCAATCTCTCTTTCAGGCTTCCCGTAACTACATCCTAAAAAGAGATGGTATCCAGCCTGAGAGAGGTGAAATTCGAGGGAACGAATGATTCGAAGCCAAAAGATGTTGTGAAGTTGCGAAACTACAAAGCCCACCACTTGGAGGCTTTGTTTTCGCATTGCAGAAGCAATAAGGCTCTTTTGGTAACCAAGAGCTCTAATGGCCTCAAGCACGCGTTTCTCGGTCTCGGGAGAAATAAAGCGGGTTCTATTCAGCACATGAGATACGGTAGACACGGAAACTCCTGCCAGCTCGGCTACATCGCTAATTGTAGGTCCTTTTCTGTTTTTCATCCTTTCCTCCCATTTTATAAAATGTTTGCGCAAAAATTTTATAACGTATCATCACCAAAAGTCAAGAGACCGCACCAGACAATGGAAAATGTCTGTGAAAGAAAGATACACTACCTCCTGAGTCAGTACCACTTCACTCCCGTGGGGAAAATGTTCAAGGAGTTTGATGTGGAGTTAGTGAGAAGGTATGTGCAGCACTATATCCAGGTTTCAAAAAGAAGACACTCAGATCATTGGCAATACTTTTGAGCTTGCTGGTGTCAGCACTGGTACAGAGGTTGAGACGATACACAGAGAGGTCCCTCAAGGGGGAAGGTAAATCTCAAAGAAAACCAAGCTCCAGAAGGAGAGAGGAAAAGAAAAGGGGCCCCTGAGCACCTCAAGATCAAAGGAGGCGTTTTGCCCTTGCAGGATGCCTATGGGTGAAAGGACTCTATCTTGGGTCGTATCCCGTCAAGTGGCGTAAAAATGGTTCTCATGCGAAGGTAAGTTACCAAGGTTAACTATGAGGCTCTCTGGCGGCAAGGAGCACCGTTCTTGCTTTGTTAATACTTTCTGCTCATAAAACTTAGCCATGGAGGCCAGACTAAAGTAGCGCCGCTTCCCGGTTGGGGGAGATCCCTACCACGTCAAACCGCTGGGCAAATTCGGCATTTAGCCTTTTTAAAGGATTGGTTGAATAGATCTGGCGCCAATGCTTGGATGGAAAGCCATATAAGTCAAGGCCTTTTCCTCCACAGCCCAAGGCCTCTCAGCCACTTTGGGATACCGGGAATGGAGGCTATCTGTTACCCGAGCCAGTTGGGCCTTGGCTTGTGGCCTGGTCCAGCTGGGCGAAGATAGTCTTCACCATCGCCGCCACCATCCGCTGGGCCGCCTTGGGTACATGCACCAGGAGGTTACGCACGAAGTGTACCTGGCAATGCTACCAGGTACACCCCTTGCAATACCTTGGTGATCGCCTGGCGGAGACCCTCGCTTATCACCAGAAGTATACCACCAAGACCTTGAGCCACCAGACCAGGGAGGAACTCCATCCAGTATTCTCCGCTCTCGCTTAACTCCACATCCAACCCAAGGAATTCCCGTTTCTCCATTTCTTTTACTCCGGTGGCAGTCACCAAAGCCATGTTAACGACCCTCCCACCTTCGCGGACCTTGAGATGCATGGCGTCAAGCCAGACATATGGATAATGGCCGGTGAGAGGTCGATTCAAGAAGGTACTTATCTCTTTATCCAATTCAGCATACATCTGTGAGACTTCGCTTCTGCTGATGCCTCCCAAACCTAAAGCACCGACCAGTTCTTCCACCTTGCAGGTACTGACCCCATGGACATAGGCCTCCTGGATAATGGAAAGCAAGGCCTTCTGCCGCGGCTCCAGGAAGCTTGGATAGTACAAACCACATCTGAGTTTGGGGATCCTAAGCTCCAGGCATCCTACCTTTGTGTCCCAAGGACGTAACCGGTAACCGTTACGGTAGAAATCCCTTTTATCGTCCGCTCATAACGTGAGGACCTGGTCTTCTATTTGGCCTCGATTTCCATGATAACGTGGACCAAGGTGGACAAAGCCTCTCGAGGGAAGTCGGTCTTGACACCCCTCTTGCGCAAGAAATCTCCCAGTGCTACGCTAAGATCGTCGGTCACAGCGGGTTCCTCCTTTGCATGTGATTTTCTCTCACTTCGCATGGAACCCAAAGTGGCTGATTTTGTCAAACCATCAAATGTCCTGAGAGGTCGTCCGGAAGTAACCTCCTTCCCTCATGTCCCGGTATGCTTTTTACACCACTACCTTAGACTCTAATCCTTCCTTTTGTACTCGAGATATTGCAGAACTCACTTACTCATGATTGACTCCCTTCTTTTTTGAAGTCACAAGGGGCAGGGGTCACGGCGAAAACCGGGTAAGAGGAAAGGCTCCGTATAGAGGCTTCGGGGATTCGAAGGGTAAGGTGTTTTCCCTCAGTGGCAAAGGGGATGGGCGCATCCCAACCCAGAAGTCGCACCACTGCCCCCGGATGGAAGGTGAGATCCTTCAGCTTCACCTCTTTCTCGGCGATCCTTCCAAGGTAAATCACGTACAGGGTGTCATTTCTCCTTGTAAAGCGCAAGGGTACTCCGTTGCTACTTACTCCCTCCGCCCGCACCCAGGGACGGGTACCAAAAATGGCTTCCTCGTTAATCTTTAGCCATTCCCCCAAACCCAAAAGTCTCTTGACCTGGGGTTCAGGAATGGTACCATCTGCACAGGGCCCAATATTCAAAAGGAGGTTACCGTTTTTGCTTACTACATCGGCAAGGATCTCAACGAGTTGTTCCACGCTGAGGAGATACTCTTCCCCTTCGTTGCGGTTATACCCAAAGGAATATCCTAAACCCCGACAGAATTCCCACTTGTAAGGAACGATCTCCTGGGGGCGGTTGAGGGTGTACTCGGCTGTACGGTAGTCACACCATTCTGGTGTTCTTGAAGGGGGAACGGTCCAGCGATCGTTCACCACTCCCTCAGGATGGCAATTGTAGTAAAAGGCAAAAAGATAGGTCAAAAGATCTTCACCCTTCTTGGGCCAGCCGATGTCATTCCACAGAATGTCAGGATGGTACCGCCGGATCAACTCTCTCCACTGATTGTAGGTATAATCGGCGTACGAGTAAGTCTGCGGGTAGAGGGTCCACAGATCTTTAATATTCCGGATCGGTTCTTCGCTGAAGTGCCAATCTAAGAGTCCAGAATAGTAAAGCCCCATCCGCAAGTCCTCCTTTCGTACCGCCTCGGTGAGTTCCCCCACAATGTCTCTTTTGGGACCCTTACTTTTCACGCCGAAGTCCCCATACTCACTTGGCCAAAGGCAAAACCCCTCATGATGCTTGGTGGTGAGAACCACATACCGAGCCTTTGTCCTGGAAAAAAGCTGCGCCCACTCCTTTGGGTCCCATCTTTCTGCCCGCCACAGCTCGGCAAAGCCCTCGTAGGGAAACTTCTCCCCATACGTTCTTCGATGGTACTCAAAGGTAGGACTTTGAGAAATACGGAGGGTGTTCTCGTACCACTCGGCATAAGGGTTTTTGACAAACCACTCTTCCCAGGGGATGGTCCCCAACTCGCCTGTGGTGGGAGCCCATCCCGGCACCGAGTACAATCCCCAGTGGATGAAAATCCCAAACTTTGCCTCCTCATACCAAGAGGGAAGCTCGTGCTCCCTAATCGATTCCCAGTGGGGTCGAAAGATTTTGGGCATTGTGTATCCCTCCCCTAAGAAATTTTGATCAGATCTCAGTTCAATTATACCGTGCCCACCTCTCCACTTCTTGCTCTCCTCCCAAAGGCTTGTCGAGGCTTGCGAGAGGGCGAAAAGAAGGGGTATAACAATCCTGGAAAAGATCAAAGGAGGCAGGCGCTTGTTTCCTTACCACTACAGAGAAAAAGAGGTCCCCACTGCAACGGTACCGATTGCTGCCACCACTGTCGGGGTACGAGAATACGGAATTGCCCCGGGTTTGGCCTTTCCCCAAAAAACCCCGCCCCTCGCCACTAGTGCCATGGTACCAGGGTGTACCAGATTTGTCATGGAAAGGGAACGTGCTGATCCCCCACAATAGAGGCAACGAAACCCTAAGCCTTGGTGACGGTTTCCCGCCTCTGGCCCTTTTCCATATGGTGCAGGAGTTGGATTATTTCCTCCCGATGCTCGAAAAGAGCACAGGCATACTCACTTCGCCGAAGAAGTGCCGGTTGACATCGGATCGACTCCAAAAAGGATGACCCACAGGCTTGGCATAGACCCTCCTGCCGTATGTTGTCCACAAAGTACGGAGAGAAAGGACAGGGTTCCACGCCTCCTTGAGAGTTGACATGGAAAGAAGCCACTCCTGCAGCAGAGCAAAGGTTTGCCTTTCCATACTCATCATGGGGAAATTGAATGAGCACGAGGGATTTTCGGGCCTGAAGCTCGAGAACTTTTTGACGAAATTGCTCTCGAGATTCCCGGTCAAGGACCCAATCATGGCGGGGATGGTCACCACAGGGAACATACTCGGTGAAGAATCCCAAAGTACATCCTTAAGCTGCCATTTGATCGATAAAGGTCTCAGAAACTAAGGTTTCCACGTTCTCTCGAGTATTTGTAGCTGCAAAACCAAAGAGGACACCACAGGCCTTTAAGTTGTCCATAGCACGAAGACAAAGAGCATGAGTTCCTTCTCCGTGTCGATCATCGGTTTCCACCTGGTTTCCTTCGATACTGAGAAGGACAATCACGTTGCCGCTTTGAGAGATCTCAGAGGCCACATCCAAAGGAACGCAAGAGCTGTTTGTGATCACCACAAAAAGGAAGTTTCGGTGTTTTCGGATCAGAAAAACCGAGTCAGAACATAAAAATGGTTCTCCTCCAGTGACTACCACTGCGGGGATACCAAAGTCTTCTGCTTCCTCAAGGAGAGTGTCAAGTTCGGCGGTCGAAAGCTCAGAAGAAGCACTTCTTCCTCGGGAGTAACACCCCAAGCAACTGTAGTTGCAGTGCATCGTGGGGCTGATGGCCAAAACAAGAGGGATCCTTCCTTGCGTGTGCCTTTTTTGCCATTCTCGCCATATTTTTGCCCTGAGAAAGCGCAAAAACACTCGTCAAAGAAAGAAAATCTTCCGCCAGTCCTTCTTCCCCCATCGCCACAGAGCCTTTACGATGAGCTCCCCTATGTCGAGTGGTTCAGGTTTTCTCAGAATGTAAGGGAAGGGCAACGTCAACGCCTCTTTTTGGAAGATGACTCATTGTATCACGCTTTGTAAGAAAAGCAAGACCAGGGAATAAGGTATTCCGCACCTTTTAGGCATTCTTTGAGTTTTGTAACCACAGGACTTCCCTTAAGGCAAGATTCCACTCAAAAGAAGGCGTAGTCCATAGCCAAAGAGTACCAGGCCACTTACATACCCGAGAATGGCCCGGTATTTTTTGGGAAAGCGGTTCTGTATGGCTCCCCACAGGGGTCCAAAAAGAAGAGGAGGAGAAAGAACTGTTCCCAGGGCAAAGAGGGCGCTACTTGTGAGGCCGTAGAGCACCCTTCCTTGACCCATCACCTCTACAAGAAGACCCAAAAATACTGGACAGGGGGTGAAGGCCGTGAGCACCCCAAAGGGTCCCATTGTTCTTCCTGGAGCTTTGGCGAAAAGGGAGGCGAGTCGTCGACAGAAGTGACTCTCCCCCTCCAAAAGAACCACAAGGGCCACTCCCAGAAGCAATCCCCCCAAAAGGAAGCGAAAGAGAAGAAAAAGAGAGGGACTGAAAAAGAAGCGAACCATCCGTCCGGCGACACTAGCCAAGGCCCCCAAGGCGATGTAGGTACCGGAACGGGCAAGGGAGAAATAGAGTACTTCAGCAAGGCTCTCAGAGCATTTCCTCCTCGTCAGGCTGAGGAAGGGGAGAAACACAAAGGTGTGAAAAAGGCAAGGCCCAAAGGCATTGGCCAATCCCAGGAAGAACCAACCGGTACTTTTCACGAAGAACTCCATTCCTCAGGCTCCTTTTGGGGATTGGGTAGAACGAAGCGCCCAAAGGGACGCTGCACTCCCCCCTTTGAGGAGGACAAGAAAAAGTATCGTCCCTCTCAAGCCCCAAAGAGGAAAGAGGACTAAGGAAATGGCCAATCCCCCTAACCATCCACCCAGAAGCTCAAGGGTATAGAGGTTTCCTCCCACCTTTCCAGGATGAGGTTCTTCCTCAAGGAGGATGGCCGAGGCCAAGGGGAATTGGGCTCCGGAAGTCATCCCTCCAAAAAAGGCCAAGGCGGCCAAAAGAGCCACAAGGGGAAGATCTCTCAAGAGGTGCTGGGCAAGCAGTCCGAGAAACCCAGCAAGGTAGAGTACCCCCAAAAGCAAAAGGATAAACTCCTCCAAAAGGAGGAACACGGGGAAGGCCCTCTTTTTTTCAAGAGTGCGCACTCCCCAGTTCCCTCCCCACAGTGTCCCTCCCATGAAGGCAGCCACAATGGAGCCTGTGGCCTGGTACACAAAGCCGAAGAAGCACTGGAGGAGAAAGAGCACCAAAAGGTCGAACGCCATCCCGGTGACGCCACTTGTCCAAATGGCAAAGGAGACGGCCCTGGAACGCTTTCGCGCTCGGATAATGCCTACAAAGATAGCACCCAAGGCCAAAAGGAAAGGGAGGAAAAAGCAAGGATGGTCGAGGAAATGGAGGGCCGTTGCCACCGGAGGTGAAAACATCCTCCCCCAATAGAGGAGAGCGTAGAAAAACCCCCGAGGGTTAAGGTCGCTGTTTGGTGATACTACTTTCTCTTTGAGGATACCCTCAAGCCACCTCTGGCGGTAAGGTTGGAGCCGGTAATTGAGGTACGAGGGGGACCAAATTCCCCCTGAAAGCCCTCGCTCTTTTAGGCACTCATACCAAAGGGAAGGGGAAAGGACGAGGTCTCCTCCACTCGCAAGGAAGAGGTGGAAGTCACCCGGAATAACAGCAACGCTGGAAAAACATTCCCTAAGAGTGTAGTAAAGATTGCGGTTGAGATCGGCAAGCTCCTCTCCCACGTACACCGAAGAACCAGGAAATGGAATGGCCACAATCCCTTGGGGTGAGAGTCGAAGTCGAAGAAGGGCAAAGAATTCCTTGGTGAAGAGGCGGTTCACCTGAAGCGTCTCCGGGGTGAGAAAACCCAGGGCTATGAAGTCGAATTCCTCTTGGGTTTGAGCAAGGTATCGCCGCCCGTCCAAACACACCACTTGGACCCGGGGATCTTGAAGTTCTCTTTCAGCGAGAGGGGTGGAAAACCGCCGAAGTACCTCAGGAAGGTAGGGATCAAGCTCCACACAAGTCACACGCTCTACAGGATGCTTCAGAACCTCCCAAAGCATTCCTCCCAGCCCCCCTCCCAAAAGGAGAACTCTTCGAGGAGACGAAGAAGCACTCAGGCTCAGGTGGACGAACTCTTGCAGGGTAGCGGTGTCGGGAAAAGGAATGGTGATGAAGGGTTGACCATCGTAGAGGATGGTGTACTCTCCTTGGCGGTGAAGGACAAGGAGGTTGCCGTAGGGGGTGTTTTGGTAGTGCACAAGATCGTATCCCAGCCACTGTCTCTTGAGAGATGATTCTTGCAGAAGGCGTGAGAGGGGGGCAAAGAGGAAAAGAAGGATTACCAGTCCCACAAGGGCCACCTTCGCACCCTGGCGTATTCCCCACAAAGCAGAGGGTTCAAGGAAGGCTATAAGGTTACCCACTCCCAGGTGAAGGAAACTCACAACCAAGACAATGTCAGAGGGAAGAAAGTGCAGAGAAAGGACGAAAGTAAAGAGTACTCCTCCCAAAAGAGTTCCCAGGGTCTCAAAAACGTACACCTTTCCTATCAGGGTGGAGTCACCCGAGTGTTCCCCCAAAAGTCGACAAGCCAGAGAGAAGAGCGCTCCATGGATGAAGCTCACCGGAAAAAGGAGGCAGAGGGAAGAGAGAAAAAGGGGGGTAATACCCCGTACTTCTCCTGGAAGGAGGTCAAAGAGCTGATGAGTCAAGACACGGCTTCCAAAAAAGACAAGGGGGGAAACCCCGGCAAAGATGAAGAGGAAAAGAACGTAGAGAGTGGTTACCGAAAAAGAAAAGGTCTTTCTACCCGCTACTAAGGCACCAAAGGCCTCAAGGATGAGCCAGTTTGAGAGGACAACCCCCAGGGTGAGCTCGTTGCCGTAAAAACTTACAAGAAATTCCCGCACAAGGACGAGTTGGGCAAGCATCCCCCCTCCTCCCACCAAGGCGGTGACCTCAAGAAGGAGGGATTTTAGGTTGCACCTTACTTCCAAATCCCGGGGATGGGAAAACCGCAAAATCGACACTTTCCCTCCTCGAGGTGGACTTCGTGAACGGTGAAATGGTGACGTCCGATGATTTCCTCATGACACTGGGGACAGTAAGTGGAGTTGTGAGGATGCCCGGGAACGTTACCCACGTAGACGTACCGGAGGCCTACTTCCTGGGCAATGCGGTGGGCTTTCTCCAAGGTTTCGATGGGAGTAGGGGGAAGGTTTGTCAGGCGATACGCCGGAAAAAAGCGGATAAAATGGACCGGTGTGTCCTCCCCAAGGCTGTCCCGAATCCACTGGCACATGGCTTTAATGGTGGAGAGGTCGTCATTTAAGGTGGGCACGACGAGATTCACAATCTCGAGCCAAACTCCCTTTTCCCGGATAAGGCAAAGATTCCTCAAAACCGGCTCAAGCCTTGCCTCAGAGAGTTTCTGATAGTACTCCTCGGTAAAGCCTTTGAGATCCACCGTTACTGCATCAATGTAGGGAAGAAGGGCTTCCAAGGGTTCGGGGTTCATGGCACCGTTTGTGTGGAAGATGACCCGCAAACCTTCCCTTCTGGCCAGGCGGGCGATGTCGTACATGTACTCGTATTGGGAGGTTGGCTCGTTGTAGGTGAAGGAAATGGTGGGAATCTCCCACAACTTTGCGAACTCCACCACTTCTTCGGGAGTGAGAAGCCGGTAGTAACCGATTTCCTCAATACTCCGCTGAGAAAGATGCCAATTGTGACAGAATTTACAGCGGAAATTACATCCCGCTGTCCCCAGACAGAGGATCTGACTCCCAGGCAAGAAGTGGAACTGGGGTTCTTTCTCGACCGGATCGATCATAAAGGCCGAAGGTCGACTATAAACGACGTTGTAGAGAGTTCCACCCCGGTTTTCCCGGTTACGACAGAATCCCCTTCCTCCATCGGGAATGACACAGGTACGAAAGCAAAGACGACATCGAACAAGGTTCCCCTCCAATTTCTCGTAGAACATGGCTTCCCTTTCTGGAACCATCCGATCTTTTGGTGGAGTAGCCGTTGTTACCAAGATTTCCTCACGCCATCCCAATCCAAAAAGATGAAAGGTGACCACCACAATGGCAGTGATAACAATTCCCCAGATCGCCAATCGCCTATTCCAACGTTCCATCGTGACCCCAGGCCCCTTTGTATTGCCAAAGATGGGGAGTGAAGGTTTCGCCGAAGTATCTTGAGGTTGAATGGTTCTTCAAATCCTTAAGGACCCCTTTTATTGTATCATACCCTTCATTCCATATACGTTCAACACATGCGAGACACCTGCGGTAGCCCTCTCTTCCCTACCCTCAGGCTTCTCCATCCACCGACAGAAGGTAAGTCGGGCAATGCCATATCCTCTCAGGCAGTGGCCAAAGCATACTTCTCGCAAACTCAATGACCGGAAGAGGGAGTTTGGCTTTCTTAGAGCATCAAGAGCAGTGCGAACCGGTTTCTTCGGAAGAGAAAGGAAGGGTACCACAAAGATTGAGAGATGCTCTCAAGAATGAGAATATACTCTCTGCTCCTCTGTCTCTCTCACATTCTTGTCTATTCAAGTTTGCGTTCCCCTCTGAACTTACACATCTTTCTCCTGAGTACCCTGGACTGGAAGGGGGGAAGCAAAGGAAAATTCTACTTTTCCATCTTCTCGCAGGACGAGTGTTGCCGAAAATCTTTTTCCCTTTCGAGAACGGAAACCAGAGATTTTCCCAGTTTTCCCAGTTTCAAGGAGCTTTTGTACCTGCCGACGGGAAAGGGTTTTGCCCGAAATTTTCTTCCACACTGAAAAGGTACACCCCTCCCTCCAGCGAGAACAGCCAAAAGCAACCTTGTTCTCATACACCGGTGCTCCACAGAGCGGGCACTTACCCACAGGATGTGCGAGGGCTGTCATTCTCCCCTTGGCATCCTTCACCTCTTGAGTACTTTGAACCTTCACTTTCTCCACAATGTCCCGGGTGAGCTTTTTGATGCCCTCCATAAACATTTCCCGGGCGAATTCCCCCCTCTGGATACAGTTGAGTTTTTTCTCCCACTCTCCGGTGAGTTGCGGCGAGGCAAGCTCCGGTATGGGGATACTCTCTACCAGGTTCACCAACTCCATTCCCTTAGGAGTAGGAATGAGGGTTTTCCCCTCCCGTTCCACATAGCCCACCTCTATAAGGCGCTCGATGATCGCGGCCCGTGTGGCCGGGGTTCCAATGCCACTTTCTTTAAGAATCTCCTGTAGTTCTTCATCCTCCACAAATCGTCCCGCCCCCTCCATGGCAGCAAGAAGGGTGGCTTCTGTGTACCGGGGAGGAGCCTTTGTCTCCTTTTCCTCACTCCAAGCCTCTTCTACCCCAACCTCTTCACCCTTGGGAACCACAGGAAGAAATTCTTCCTCTTCTCGAGGATAGAGTATCCGCCACCCTGCCTCAACGAGAACCTTAGCCTTACTGAGGAACATTTCTCCTTCCACTTCTGTCCTAATATTCCGGTGCATCCATACCGCCGGAGGATAGAAAACACTTAAGAAACGCCGCACGATGAGATCAAGCACCTTTCTTTCCGCCTCAGCCAGCGTCTCCCAGCGAATGTCCTCCCCGGTAGGAATAATGGCATGGTGATCAGTGACCTTGTTGCGGTCGAAAACCCGCCGGTCCTTCAACGAATCTTTGGGGTCCAAGCCCCCGGCGTACTCTGAAAAACCACACCGGGAGAGCATAAGAATGCTCTTTTTCGCCTGCCCCAAGAGATCTTCAGAGAGATAGCGGGAATCTGTCCTGGGGTAGGTTATGAGCTTATGATGCTCATAAAGGCGCTGAGCTATATCAAGGGTCTTTTGAGCTGAATATCCAAAGAGTTTATTGGCATCCCGTTGAAGTTCAGTAAGGTCATACAGGAGAGGATGGAGCTCCTGGGTTCTTTGTTCTATGAATTCAACTACTCTTCCTCTCTTCCCCCGAACTTTCTCAAGAATCTTTTCTGCCTTTCCCTTCTCAAAGAGGCGATCTTCCTCTCCCCACCATTTTCCTACATAATGGGATTCTCCGTACCGAAAACGGGCAAAGACCTCCCAGTAAGGGGCGGGACGGAAATTCTGAATTTCCCTCTCTCGATGAACGAGAATGGCCAGGGTAGGAGTCTGTACCCTTCCCACCGAAAGAAGGATGCGGTAACGACTCGTAAAGGCTCGGCTTCCGTTGATTCCTACAAGCCAATCACCTTCGGAACGGCACCTAGCCGCTTGAGCAAGAAGCTCATACTCTGAAGCCGGCCGAAGTTGGAAGAAAGCCTCTTTTATAGCCTCCTTAGTCATTGATGAAAGCCAAAGGCGCAAGACGGGCTTCCCAAGGTCCAAAAATTCGTAAATATAGCGGAAAATGAGCTCACCTTCTCTTCCCGCGTCACAGGCATTGATGAGAGCTTCAACATCCCTTCGCTCTGCCAATCTCTTTATAACCCTCAGACGCTTTTCTGCCTTTTCAAGGGGCTTAAGTTTGAAATTCTCAGGTATGATGGGCAAAAGCTCGAGATCCCATTTTCGAAAACGTTCATCGTAATCCTCGGGCTCGGCCAATCCCACAAGATGCCCTACTGCCCAGGTCACTAAGTATTCTTCGTTTTCCAAATACTCTTTCTCATTGGTGAAAGATCCCAAGGCCTTGGCAATGTCCAAAGCTACACTCGGTTTTTCGGTAATGATGAGCTTCTTTCCCATGAATTACTCTCCCTTCAATCCTTTGCCGTAGGTCGTCTGTAGGGTCGGTAAGGAAGGGGGACATACTCTACGGTCGGCCGCTGCTGAGGAGGCTGCGGATAAAGTTCCATAAGCTCATAAATCTCTTCAGGCAACCCTTCCCGAATCGGAAGACCTAACTCTCGGGCTATCTCCGGGGTGATTGGAAAATCGTGGGTCCACTGTCCTTCAGAAAGAATTCTTGCTACCTTTTGTGCCCTTTCCTCCGGCATTTTGTCCTTTACCAGATCAAACACCACCTGGTATACCTGCCGGATGGCCTTTCGGGCAATGTCTCCCAAAATAAGGGTTTCATCATCCCGATTGGGATTTGGTTCTTCCAGTGCTCTCAAGATTGAAGCCGCTGGGTACTGCCCACGAGCAGTAGCAACCTGGGGATCCACTGGCCCTAAAACAGCGTTAGAGTCCATGACGATTTCATCAGCCGCTAACGCGATGAGAGTTCCTCCCGACATGGCATAGTGAGGGATGAAAACGGTGACCTTCCCGGGATGCTTCTTGATTGCCCAGGCGATTTGCTCTGCAGCGAGAACCAACCCTCCTGGAGTATGAAGAACAAGGTCGATGGGCATATCCTGGGGTGTCATACGAATAGCTCGCAATACTCTCTCCGAATCCTCGATACTTATATAGCGGGCAATGGGCAATCCCAAAAAGCTCACCGATTCCTGACGATGGATGAGCACAATAGCCCGAGAGCGACGTTTCCGTTCGAACTCCTTGATCATCATGATACGTCGCTGCTCCAAAATCTTTTGCTGCAAGGCCGGAAAGTACACGCTCAAGAAGAAAATGAGAAAGAGAATCTCCCAAAACACCCTTCACTCCTCCTTTCCTGAAGTCATTTCGCCTCAAACTGGTAAAGGAGGACACGGCGGTATCTGATTTTACCTTCCTCAAAAAGGTCTCCTCCAAAAGCATCATAGGCCACAATCACCGGGAAATCCTTAACCACGAGACGCAAAAGAGCCTGTGCCCCCAAATCTTCATAGGCACAGATTTCTTTGGAGACCACAAAAGTAGAGAGATATGCTCCTGCTCCCCCACAGGCAACAAAATATACCGCCTTGTATTTTTCAAGAAGCTTTTTCACTCCTTCCCCCCGTTCCCCCTTACCTATAGTGGCCCGAAGACCTCGCTCAAGGAAAAAGGCAAGGTATCGATCCATGCGCCGACTCGTCGTAGGTCCAATAGACCCTATCACTTCATAGGGAGGGGAGGGAGTAGGACCGGCATAGTATATGACTGCCCCATGCACCGGAAAGGGAAGCTCTTTGCCCAAAGCCACATCCTCAAGCATTCGCCGATGTGTGGCATCACGGGCTACATAGAGTTCTCCGTTGAGAAAGACCCGATCCCCAACCCTAAGAGCTACGGTATCCTCCATACCGAGAGGCGTCCTCAGAATGAACTCTCGTCCTTTCTCTTCTTTCACCATCGTAAGGTCTTCCTCCGAAAAACGTGACAACTGCACACAAGACCCACCGGGAAACTGGCAATATGACAGGGATACGCTTCAATACGAACCTCAAGGCAAGTCATCCTTCCTCCCACCCCCTGGGGACCGACTCCAAGGCGATTGATGTCCTCACACCATTTCTTCTCCAACTCCCGGTAACAGGGATTAGGATGCAAAGAGCCTAAGGGACGACTGAGCGCCCGAGAGGCCAAAAAAAGTGCATAGGCTGCATTCCCTCCAATGCCTACTCCCACAATAAGGGGTGGACAGGCCCAGGATGCTTTTCTGTCAAGTTCTCTCAGTATGAACCGTTCCACTTCTTCAGGAGTACTTCCCGGCTCAAGCATTCCCAAGGTGGTGATGTTGTCACACCCTCCCCCCTTCACCAAGAGATCGATCTGTAGATGGTCTCCCTCTTCCCAGTCAAAGAAATACACTCCAGGAGTATTGTCCTGGGTATTTTTCCCAAAGAAGGGATCAGAGATAATGGACTTTCGAAAGTACCCTTCTTGATATGCCATTCGAATCCCCTCGTTCAATGCCTTCCGAAGACTTCCTCCTTTAATAATAACCCCGTCCCCGATTCGAATCTCCGCCATGACCATCCCCGTATCCTGACAGAGGGGAAGACTTCGCTCTTCTGCAACTACATAGTTCTCCAAAATCTGGGTGAGCATCTCCTTTCCGGCTTCACTCTCCTCCACAACCAGGGCGTCGAGCATTTTTTGGCGAAGAACTTTGTCACTCTTTATGTTCATCTCAAGGAGAGCTCTCCTTATTTCCTCAATAATCTCGAAGACTTGGACTTCCTTCACCCCTCTTCACTCCTTTGAAATGGGAATGACGCCACTCTCTGTGGCCTCTTCAACCATTCGCCGAGCTCGAAGGATAAGCCTCCGAGATTCTTCCTCTACTTCCTCTAAGGAACAGTCCCTTCGGGCCAATCCCTGTTCCTTTGCCACTGCAGCAACGGCCTTGGCTTCTTCCACGTACACCTCCCACTCCTCCATGCTGGGGATAATGTAATCCTCTCTAAGACCACGCCTCTGGGCAAAACGATAAAGGGCAAAGGCTGCCGAAAGGCACATCTCGTCGGTAATTTTCCGAGCCTGTACACTCAAAACTCCTCGAAAAAGGCCAGGGAAACCAAGAGAATTATTGATCTGATTTGGAAAATCCGATCTTCCCGTAGCCACGATCCTTGCCCCATGCTCTCTCGCTTCCCAAGGCCAGATTTCAGGAACGGGATTGGCACAGGCAAAAACGATAGCATCCTTGTTCATTCTCTCAATCCATCCCGGCTCGATAACTCCCGGACCAGGGCTTGAGAGAGCAATGAGCACATCTCGTCCCTCTATGGCTTCCCTCTTTCCTCCCCTGAGATTCTCCCTGTTTGTCAGGCAACAGAGCTGCCATTTCCAGGGATTTCCTCGGGCTATATCTTCTCTTTCCCGGTTGAGGATACCCTTACTGTCGCAAAGGACAATGTTTTCCCCTGGTACTCCCACCTTCATAAGCAAAGAGGCAATACGCAGATTTGATGCTCCCGCTCCGATAAGGGCAACCCGAATGTTTCCCATCTTCTTCCCCACGACTTCAAGAGCTCCCAGAAGCCCGGCCAATACCACCAAAGCTGTACCCTGCTGGTCGTCATGCCAAACCGGTATCTCCAAGGATTCTTGAAGCTTCTCCAAGATGGCAAAACAGGCCGGCTGAGCAATGTCCTCAAGATTGACACCTCCAAAGCTGGGTTCAAGCATCTTTACCGCTTCCACAAGGTCCTCAGGCCGCTCTACCTGAAGACACAGAGGCACAGCATCTACTCCTCCCAAATAACGAAAGAGAAGAGCCTTGCCCTCCATGACAGGGAGTGCTGCCTCCGGTCCTATATTACCGAGACCCAAGACTCTCGAACCATCTGAAACCACCGCCACCGTATTCCAGCGATTGGTATAGAGAAAGGAAAACTCCCGTTCTTCAGCAATACGACGGCAAACTTCAGCCACCCCAGGGGTATACCATATGGCGAAATCACCGTAGTCCCTCACAGGACATTTGAGAGTCGTCTCAATCTTCCCCCGGTAGAAAGCGTGGAGTTGTAGTGCTTCTTCAAAAGGTTTCCTCAGGGCTTCTTCGCTTCGTTTTTCCAGCAATGCCTCTTCCTCCCTTACCACCACACGGGCTTTCCCCAATTGTATCACAATTGGGGAAATCTCTCTTTGACTTTTCCCTGACAACGCCTAAAATGGAAGACGATGAAAGAATCGATTCTCCTTTTCCTGTACAGCGCCAAAAACCGCTTCAGTATGAACGCCCTCCTCGGAGCCTTGTCCCAAAGCTCCCTCTGGGCAAAAAGCAGGGTCGTCCTGAGCAACACCGAAAAAGAGGCCGAAAAGTTCATCATATCCGAGGATACCCCGATTTTTTTGTGTTTCTCCAGTATGACCACCGATAAGGAAAGGCGAATTCGCCTTCTCCAAAGCCTTCCCAAGCGTTCCAACCTCTTTTTCTGTGGTGGAGGACCCCATATAACAGCCGCTTTTCAAGACTTTACCCTTCCCAATACCTTTCTTGTAAGAGGGGAAGGAGAAGAAGTTTTCCTCTCCCTTGTGTCCTCCTTTTACACAGGGAGTCTTCCAAGTTTACCTCAAGCCTCAATCATAGACGCCCAGAGGGTTGATTTCGATCGCTATCCCTCTTTCCCTTACAAATTGGGATTTTTGGGGCCGATCGAAATCAGCCGGGGATGTCCCTTTGGATGTGCTTTTTGCCAGACACCAGCAATTTTCGGAAGGACCATGCGACACCGAAGTCTTGAATCTATCTTTGAGCACATTAAGGCCATGAAAAAATACAAAGAGTGCGTTGACGTTCGCTTCATCACCCCCAATGCCCTGGCATACGGTTCTGAAGATGGGAAGAGACCGAACACAAAAGCCTTGACGAATCTCCTCACGGGTATTCGGAAAATTCTTGAAAAGAAAGGAAGGATTTTCTTTGGTTCCTTTCCTTCCGAAGTTCGTCCAGAGTTCGTTTCTGAGGAGATACTCTCCCTTCTCCGGCAAACCGTTGACAACAAAAACATCGTCATCGGAGCTCAATCCGGAAGCACAAGCCTTCTCCGGCGCATGAAGAGAAGACACACTCTCGAGGACGTCCTCAAAGCCTCAGAAAACATCGTAAGAGCAGGTTTCACGGTGTACGTCGATTTTATCTTCGGGTGTCCGGGAGAAACAGAAGAAGATCTCAGGGAAACTGAAGACTTCATGCTTCGCATAACACGTCTTGGAGCCATAATCCATGCCCACACCTTTTTACCCCTTCCTGGAACACCTTGGGGTAAAAGGCAAAGCACACCACTACCACCCTGGTTCAAAAAGTTCCTTGGAACACTCGCTCAAGAAGGAAAACTCTTCGGACAGTGGCAGACTCAGGAAAAATTATCGAGAGACACGACCCTCAGTGAGGGGGAGCAAATCTGAAGTATAGGATGTCTCCATCCTGAACCTCGTAATCTCTGCCTTCGTAACGGATTTTCCCCTCCTGACGAGCTCGTTCCAGAGATCCATATTTCAGAAGCTCCTCAAAGTTTATGACCTCCGCTTTAATGAACCCTTTCTCCATGTCGGTGTGTACCTTGCCAGCTGCCTGCGGGGCTTTCGTTCCCCGCACAAGCTCTCGGGCTCGAAGTTCCTTATCTCCATAGGTGTAGAAAGTAATAAGACCCAAAGCCCTATAAGCCTCTTGTACAAGACGAGGAAAACCAGAACCAGGAATGCCAAACTCTTGAAAAAATGCTTCCCTTTCTTCCTTGTCGAGCTCTTGAAGTTCTGATTCGAGTCGCACCCAAATCGGGATAAGGAAAAGCCCCTTCTCTTCGAAGTTTTTCCTCGCCTCTTCAAAGAGCAAAAGAGAAGACCGCTCTTCGGAGAGATTAGCTACGTATATGATGGGCTTCGCGGTGATGAACTGGTACGGCCGTATCAGTTCTTCCTCCTCAGGGGAAAGGGAAAGCACCCGGAGTGGTTCACCCCGGGAAAGATTCTCATGACACCTCTGCAAAACGTCCCTTTCTCTTTGCAACTTCTCATCCTTAGTCTTGCGAAGAAGATCGGAGAGTTTTTCAAGGCGCCTCTCAATAATTTCAAGGTCTGAAAGGGCGAGCTCCATATCCACAATGTCCCGATCTCGCAGAGGGTCAAGGCTTCCCAAAACATGGGGGATGGTGGCATCCTCGAAAAACCTTAAAACCTCCACCACTGCATCTACACCTCGAATGTAACTCAAAAATTGGTTTCCCAGACCCTCTCCCCGGCTTGCTCCTTCCACGAGGCCTGCTACATCGACAAACTCCACGGTAGCGGGAACCACTTGAGGTGGGTTGAGAATACGAGCAAGAATTTCAAGACGCTCGTCGGGGACTCCGGCAACACCTCTATTGGGGGAAATGGTGGAAAAGGGATGCCCGGCAACCTCAGCCCGTCCCCCGGTGAGGAGATTGAAAAGAAGCGTCTTTCCTACATTAGGCAGGCCCACAACACCAACTTGAAGCCCCATATCACACCTCTATGAAACAATCTTTAGGCTTCAGGTTTTGGCCTTGCCTTTGAATTCCACGGATTTTCCCCTCAAGTTTCCTTCGGGGAATCATCACAAAGCGGCCACATCCCAGACATTTTATACCAATGTCCGCTCCCAAACGGATGACTTTCCATTGAAAACTCCCACAGGGATGCGCCTTTCTCAGAGTCAGGACATCGTCGACCTCGAGATACAGGACACCCAAAGGTACCACCGTCACTCTGCAAATACTTCCTCACAGTATATCCTCTCAAGGGGCCTGCGAGAGGTTGCTTGAGGTATTTTCACCGGGTACCCCAAGGGGATAACAGCCACCACCCGTACTTCCGGTGGAACTTGGCAAACCTCCCTTATTTTCTCCTCGTCAAAAGCACCGATGAAGCAGGTTCCAAGACCCTTCGCCCAAGCCGCGAGCATAAGATGTGTTATGGCAATGGTCACATCTACCGGCCAACTCTCCATGTACCCCCCGATACATCCCCCTCTTCCCGTAGCACAGGCAACGATGACGACCGGAGCTTCTCCCACAAACTCCTGCCCAAAACAGGCCTGGGCGATGAGGCGACGCTTTTTTTCATTCCGCACTATGATAAATTTCCAAGGCTGAAGATTATTCGCCGAAGGAGCGAGACGGGCAGCATCGAGAATAGCCTTAACATCCTCATCAGTTACATCTTCGGCCCTGAATTTACGAATGCTTCTGCGAGTGGCAACAACTTCCAGAAAATCCATAGAGACATTCCCCCTTTGTCCCATCACTTCTCTTCCAAGGCGTTGTCGATGACGCGCGGGATGCGAATTTCTACGTAAGGCGTGAGTCTCTCGGGATTAGGAAGTATGTCTCGGTTAGCTTCCCAGATAATTTTCCATTTTCTCCCGTCCCGGTAATACCGACGGGCAATGCTCCAGAGATTGTCCCAGGGAAGAATGATGTAAGAGGTAAACTTCTTTGCTTCTTCAAGCTGCATGGTGAGCTCTTCATTCCTTTTCTGCAAAGCTTCAATCTGTGACTCTTTTTCTCGAAGCTTACTTTGTAGACCCCTCGCTTCGCTCTGAGCTTGCTCCTTCTCCCTCTCAAGTTCTTGAATTTTTTCGGCGGAGCCCTTTTGAGCTCGTAAAAGTTCAAGTTCCTGATCGATTCGAACAATTTCTTCTTTCTTCCTGGTCAATTCCTCCTCTAAAGACGTCTTTTCCTTGGCAAACTGCTCGATCTCGCTCCGCAGCATCTCCTTCTCCTTAAGGAGAGACTCTACATCCTTCTCTGCTACTTCTTTCTCCTTCGTTTCCCCTACAAGCTTGGAGAGTTCTTCCATTCGCTTTGCCAGGTCCTCTTTGCTCTTTTTGAGTTCTTCAAGAAAGCTCTTTACTGTATCCCACTCCGGACCAGAGGGAGTGTACGTTTGAGAAAATTTTTCAATTTCTCCCTGCAAAGCATTCATCTTCTCCTCTACCAAGGCTACTTTTGCTTCAAGGTCCTTCTTGAGAATCTCCTTGGCGAAACTCTCCAGCTCAAGAAGGCGGCCGTCCAGAAGACGAAGTCCCTCCTTCACTCCCTTGAGGTCTTCCTGAAGGGAGGGAAGAGAAGCTCCCCGAGTTTCTTCCATTTCTCCGAAGCGCTCCACCAACTCCGCCACACTTTTCGAAAGAAGGTCGACCTTCTGGGTAAATTCCCCTATCACTTTCCCTGCTTCTTCGTCCCTGGCCTTGAGGGTGTCTCTCAGAACCTTAATCTCCTCTTCATGCTTCTTGAGCGTTTCCTCAAGGTTCTTCTGGGTTGTCAGAAATTCTCGGAGCTTTTTATCAAGATCCTCCAGGCGAATGGTTGCCTCGTCCCCTTTCTGGGAAAGAAGAGAGATGCTTTCCTGCAAGGCGGCAATATCCTTCCCTTTCCCCTCCAGCTCCTTCAGAATGTTCTCCCTTTCTGTACTGAGCTCTTGAATACGGGCACGGATACCGTTTTGTTCCTCAAGGAGGGAGGAAACGTCAGAAAGCACTTTCTGAAGCTCCTCTGAAGTGGGCAAGGAAGCAAGGAATGCCTCGATTTCCAATCGCAGAGACTGAATCGCTTCTCCCTTCCAGGTATGCATGTCTTTCTCAAGAACAGAGAGTTTCTCTTGCCAGCTTCTGAGATTGTCGGAAATCTCTTGCATTGTTCCCTGAGCCCTCTGAAATTCGGCCTGGAAAGAAGAGAAAGACAAAGAGACACTCTTGAGTTCCTCCTCAAAAGCAGCCACTCTATCTTTGAAAGAAGATAAGCTTCCCTTAAAATCCTCAAGGATCTCTCCCTGCTTGGTCTGTGCCCCCTCAACCTGTAAGGCAAGGTTTTCGACTTTTTCGAGAACCTCCTGCAGGCGTTCCATCTCGCTTTCTACCTTGGTCACACTCTCTTGGAGTCTCTCTTCGAGTTTCTTAAGGCGTTCCTCAAGAACTTGAAGCTCCTCCCTGCGGAGACGCTCACTCTCTGCCTTCGAGACTTCAAAGGTCCCTCGCAGATTTTCAAGGTCCTTGCGAAGATCTTCCGTCTCAGCAAGTCTCTTCCTAAGCTCCCCAAGTTTCTCTTCGAAGTAGCGCAAGAGAGCTGAAAATCGTTCATCAACGCTCAAAGCACCCACCCTATTTTGGAGCTCCCGAATCGTTCCCTCCAAAGTGTCCAACCGGCTAAAGGCTTCAGAAAGGGCAAGGACTCGGGTTTCCTGAGACTTGAGTCTTTCTTCAAGTTGCTTCCCTATGTCTCCAAGCGTTGTTTCTTGTTTTTTCTGGACACTCTGAAGTTCCACAACAAAGTTTTCGAGCTTCCCGAAAAGGCTCTTGAGCTTTTCAAGACCGCCCCGCGTTTCCTCTTCGACTGCCCTCAATTTCTCCTCAAGAGACTTCAACCTCTCTTCGAGATTCTGAAGAGCTTGCGTGAAGGTCTCCAAGGGAACAACAGAGGCTTGCCAGGAGGCGATATTTTCTTTGAATTCCTCGAAGGTCTTTGAAACACTCAAGACTTCTTCCCTAAGAGTCTTCAATGACTCTTCTTGCAGACGCTCCATCTCTGTTCGAGATTTTCCAAAGTCTTCCTTTAAAGTCTCAAGGTCTCGGCGCAGGCTCTCCGAGTCTCCAAGCCGAGCGGAAAGCTCATCAACGAGTTTTCTCATCTCCTCCATCTTCCCTTCAAAGTACCGCAAAAGGGCAGAAAATCGCTCGTCTATGCTCAAAGCATTGATTCTCTCCCCGAGCTCAAGCAATGCCTCTTCGGTGGCCTCGGCCTTCTTGAGGGCTTCCTCTATGCCAGCGACTTTGGCATCGAAGGACTGGAGACGTTCCTGGAGACTGGAGAAGGCCTGGCGAAGTTCCTCCACCTGAGACCCTGAGGAAGACAAAAGGTCCCGCACTTGAGACAATTCTTCTCCAAAACTCTTTTTGAGGGCCTCGATATCCTTGCTCTTTGCTTCAAGGGAAGAAGAGAGTCCCTGCACTTCCTCTTTAACGATCCCAAGATCGGCAATCTGCTGCTCAAGAGCCCCCACCTTTTCCGTAATCTTGGTTAGGTTCTCGGGGAGTGCTTGGATTTCCTGTACATTTTTCTCAATTTCGGCGACTCTTCCTCCAATCTCCTGTACTCCTCGTCCAACGCCTCCAGACCACACAGCAAGCACAACCGCAACAACGAGCGCAATAAGGGCAAAGCCAAGAGAAAGCCAATTCTTCAAGATTACACCCCCTCTACACATGAGGCTTCCTTTGAATTATAGCACACTCAAAGGAAAGAAAGCCCAAAAACTTGAAGAAAGAAGAAGCCCAAGCAGGAGAAAAAGGAAAAAAAGACCCGCAAGAAGAATAAAGACCACCCAAAACCACTTCTGACTCCTCGGCCGCCTCAGGAAGGGTCCAGGAGGAAAGGAGAAACCTTTCACTTTAATCTTCGCCCACGATACGAGCGTACACTACACGGGCAAAATCTCTCTTTGTCGTTCTATCCACAAACTTCAGAGCTCGCAAAAGCTCATATTCTTCATTTTCCAAATTCCCCAGTCGAAACTGTCGGTCAAGTTCTGGTACTTCAAAGTGGGAAAGATTCATTGTGGCAATGAGAAAATCCCGACCCTCCCTCGTCTTCACCCGGGCTTCAAGTTTTTCCACTACTGAGACATCCCCTGAACGATAGCGGTCTACGACTTCGTCAGGAGAATACCCCGGAATGCTCTTGAAAACGGTATGAATCACCACATCCCCGAGTTCCTTGCCTGCTCTGACTTCATCTCTGGCTTCAAAAAGGAGAGGAGAAAAATGAATACTATCTTCCCCGACCAGTGGCTTCATCGTGCCAAAATCGATTCCCAGACTTTCCAACTTCCGCAGTGCTCGCTCCAAGATCACCTGTTTTGGTTCTTCTCGAGGCTCTTCCCTTACCACCTCAGCTACGGGTATAGTCTCGACCTCCTCGTGCGTTTCTTCTGGAGCAGGCATCACTGCCTCTTCTTCCTCTTCCTTCTTCTCCTTGCGAACAAAGAATCTCTTCTTCTCTGCTACTGGCGTAGTGCCCTGGGGCTTTCCCGCTCGCGAGAAAACAACCCGCCGTATCGGTCTTTCTTGCGGTTCTTCCTCTTCATACTCTTCCTCCCGCCACATCCTCCGTTCTCTGGCGTTCTCTCTGATAATCAGGATTATGCTTATAAGGATTGCCACGATAAGAACCGCAAGGACAAGACCGATAATGTCTTGGATTCGCAATCCAAACTGCATGCCCCCACCCCTCATTCCTTTCGATCAAAATAGATGTTCTTTCCCCAAGCCGAAAGGGGAACTCCCATGACAATGTCATCCGTCACCATTTTGAGCTTTCGCGCCACTACACCAATGCGATACATAATGCGGTTGTCTACATTAAGAAGCGAGGCCATTTTAACTGCCGAACCTAAGGCGATTCCCAGATCGATAAGACGGATAGCACACTGGGGAGCTTTGAAGTCTTGCCGTTCTTTTGGGAGAAGGTCGGTACACCTGTCATACCCACATCCTCCACAATTCAAGCCTGTAGGTTGTGCGTCTTTCAAGCCCAAAAGTACCACAGCAACTGAATCAAGGACGTTTTTTCCATCCCGGATAAATCCCCGTATCCCCGTTTCCTCTCCATACCGGATCATCGCCTCTCCTAATTTCCTGACTTCCTCTCCCTGAAGGATAGTAATGTTCAGGAAATCTTTCCCCACGGCCTTTGGAGCAGTTCTTGCCGCCACCGCCATAAGCCGTGCTACTTCAAGGATCGCTTCTTCCATCTTCTCCGTCCCCCTTCACTGGAGAATGAAATTGCGCAAACCTAGGGACCTTCCGTACGCAAGCACCCCTTGGTACACTCTCTCACTTACGAAACCAAAAATCTCGGGAAAGTTTTGTGCCTTGTACATGGGTCGATACTGCCGCAAAAGAGTTATACAAACATCTTTTGAAATCTCTTCGGCAAGAAATCGCAGGTTCTCCTTAGCCTCCTCCTCTAAGGAAGGGATAATGAGAATACGAACGATGAGCCCCCGTCGGGCAACTCCTTCTTCATCAAGCACCACGCTGCCAACTTGAGAAAACATCTCCCGGACCGCCTCCCGACAAACTGACGGATACAAAGGAGCGTTCGAATAGCGCTGCGCACTCTCCTCCCGAGAGTATCGCATATCCGGAAGATAAATGTCCACCACTCCCTTAAGAAGATGAAGAACCTTAAGGTCCTCGTAACCGCTGGTGTTGTAAACTATAGGAATGTCCAGGCCTCTCTCCCGAGAAAGTACAATTGCCTCAAAGATTTGGGGGAGAAAGTGGGTGGGGGTGACGAGATTCACGTTGTGGCATCCCCAGCGTTCGAGCTGCAGCATCATCCCCGAAAGGTCTTCGACGGTTACCTCTATGCCCTCGCGAAGCTGACTAATGGTGTAGTTCTGACAGTACACACAGTGCATGTTACACCCAGAAAAGAAAATGGTTCCCGAACCTCGCCGTCCACTCAAGATTTCTTCCTCCCCAAAGTGAGGATGGAAACTGGCCACCCGGACAAGCATTCCTCCCCCACAAAAACCGCGCTCTCCCTCAAGTCGGTTCACCCCACATCTTCGAGGACAGAGAGAGCAAGGAGCAAGACGATTATAGAGTTCCTGAACAACCTCTTCTCTCAGCACGACACCTTATCCTCGGGAAGGTAGGGAACCTTGACGAAAATACCCCGCAGAGGCATATCGAAGGCTAAAAGGTCGTGGCGCTCTCCAGGCTCTACTCGAAAGGCTGTCCCCGCCTCTACAGGAATGTCTCTATTCTCAAGGCGCAGATATCCCTTCCCCTCAAGGATGATAAACGTTTCCTCGACTTCCTTGTGGTAGTGGGCTCCCATGTTCGTCCCAGGCTTCAAATAGACCACTCCACAATCAAGGCGGGGACCCCGGAAAAGATACTTGATTCCCCAATCACCTTGGCGAAAAGCTTGTTCCCTCTCGTTAACCATTTCCATTCTTCTCCCTCCCTCTCACCACACCTCTTCGAGAATCCTTCTGAGGTTCTCGGGGCTCATTGGACGAGGATTTTCCAAAATGCTCCGACCGATACGTTCCTCTTTCACCACCCTCTCCAGGTCTTCGAAGGGCACACCAAAATCTCGAAGTCTCGTTCTAAGTCCAAGGCTCCTGGCAAAATTTTCAAATTCCTGAGCCAGTACTTCAGGAATCTCCACGCCTTGAGTTTCAAGACCAAGGCAGCGGAAAATATCCTGATATCGCTCTCTCAAAACCTCTCCATTGAAGCGAATGACCGGTGGCAGAAGCAAGCTGCAGGCTTCACCATGGGGAATATTAAAATCCGGTCCCACCATATGGGCAAGGCCGTGACAGGGCCCAGAGGAAGCATTGGCAAAGGCCATGGCACTCAGCATACTACCCTTGGCAACGTTTTTCCGATAGAGATAGTTCTGTCCTTCTCGTACCGCCAGAGGAAGAAATTCCCAGAGAAGACGGATGGCTTCGAGTGCCAAAACATCAGTTATAGGATTGGCGAAGGGGCTCGTGTAGGCTTCTATTGCTTGGACTATGGCATCCACACCACTTGAAGCAGTATGGTAGGGGCTGAGGGAATAGGTGTAGGTAGGGTCGATTATGGCCACCCGAGCTACAAGAAAGGGGCTTCGAAGACTCTTTTTGAGTTTCTTTCTGGAATCAATCAAAACGGCATTGTTGGTCATCTCCGAACCTGTTCCAGCCGTGGTAGGAAGGGCAATCCAGGGAAGTGCTGGCCGTTCAAGGGGTTTTCCCTCAAAGTAAGGAACAACGCTCTCCCCGTTGGGGACCACTCCAGCAATGGCTTTTCCACAGTCGAGCACGCTTCCTCCCCCCAAAGCCACCACACTATCACAAGCACTCTCTCGAGCCGCTTGGATTCCTTCATCCACCATCTCAAGGGTGGGCTCAGGGGAAACTCCGCTAAACACAACGCCTTCACAACCGGAAGAAGCCAAAGAGGCCAAAACCTCGCCAAGGACTCCCGATTCTTGGGCAAAACGCTTCCCTACCACTACCAGAGCCCGTTGACCAAAGCGCCTCAGGTATTCTCCTATCTTTTTCCCCTCTCCAGGCCCAAAATAAATTTCTTGAGGCAACCTAAAGACAAAGGACTCTCGCATCGTGCTTTCCCCACGGTTTCCTCACAGTTTCCGCCACACCCCAATAATTTTCCCCACGATGTTCTCCGGCTTTCCTCCCTCCCAGAGGGCCATCCGTTCCAGAAAGATCCTTCCGTGGTCGAAGACCAAAATAAGATTCTCTTCCTCAAAAACTCCTCCCCGTTCTACAAGGAGATAATCTCCTTCCAGAATATGCCAGCGACTGAAAGCACCATTTTGTACTCGCAGGACAAAGCAAATCCCCTCACCTAAAAGGTGACGGGGAAAGGGGAAAAAGGTCTGGGCAAAATCGAGGTGAATGCCACCTTCTTCCTGCACGATGTTTCTGAGAAGCGGCAAAAACACCAATTCTCCTTGGGAAAGAACTTCTTCTCCCTGGGAAAGAAGCTCGATAGCTCGAGGTTTTGAAGGTCGCCGACGAACCAGACCCTTTTCCTCGAGTTTCTTGAGGTGATAGTGAACACTACAAGAGGACTGAAGTCCCACGGCTTTCCCAATCTCTCGCACCGTAGGAGGATATCCCCGCTCCTGGCAGTACTTGGCGATGAAAGAAAGAATTTCTTCCTCCCGAGAAGAGACAGACTCTTTTCTTTTCATCGTTTTCAAGGAATGACCGGGCAGGTCAAGGTTCGTTTCACGCCACTCATCGATTGGATTTCTTTGAGCACCACTTCCCCAATCTCTCTGTTGCTCTCCACTTCTACCAGAGCAATGAGATCGAAGGGTCCCATGATACGATCCACCCGTAGAAAGTAAGGGAGCTGGCTGAGCTCCCTCTTGATTCCTTGAGCTTTTCCCGCCTGGACCTGAATGAGGATATACGCCTGAACTGCCAAATCCCACACCTCTATAGGACCTCTCGGGATGTCACCCGGATGATTTCCTCTATGTACTGCCGCAAAGCGGAGGGGATGCCGGGAAGATCCAAATTAAGGAAACCCTGAGTAAGGAGGGAAAGGGCCTCCTCTCTCCTGAGTCCCCGAGCCCTAAGGTAGTTCACCGCTTCCTCCTCAAAAGGACCAACTGCTGCCTCATGGGAGAGTCTTGCCTTGGGAGCACCATGAACTTCAAGTTCTGGAATAGAGATAATCTGAGCTTCTGGAGAAAAGAGAATGCCCTTGCACTCAAGGTGTGCCTGAGTTTCATCATGGTAAGAGATAAGCTGGCCCCGTGCGTAGACGGCGGCCCGGTCCATGGCGCAAACCCGGGAGACAGAACTACCACGACATTCCTTGTTCTTCAAAACAAGAGCCGACCCCAGATCGATATAGGAATTCCCCTTAGCAAAAACGATGTTCTGAAAGGTAGCCTGGGCTCCCTCACCTTCAAGAAGAACTTGAGGAAAGGCTTGAATAGAGGAGAGAGGGTTCAGGAGGACATAGGTACTGCTGAAAAAGGCATTCCTGCCCAATTTTGCCATCGTCCGAGGACGAACGTGGAATTCTTCCCCCCAGTTGTGAATCATGGTAAAGGTAAGGCGGGCGTTATCACCAACATAGAATTCGCTCACCCCGATATGGACCCCTTGAGGATTTCCTCGAACCGAGGCACAACCGGTAATAACATTGGCTTCCGCTCCTTCTTCCAGGATGATGACATTGTGAACGCTCTGTATGCGAGCTTTTTCCGAAAGAAGAAGACAGGCCTGAAGTGGAACTTCAACCTTCTGGTGAGCAAATACTCGAATAAAGTAGCCTTCCGTAGGACAGAGTTCGGCAAAGGCCGTGTATTTGTCGGCGTCAACGGAGACAAGACCCCAGAAGTGCTCGACGAGCTCCGGATACCGGCGAAGGGCTTCCCGGGAACTCATGATTTCAAGTTTTCCCTCAAAAGCCTTTTGTACTCGCTCGTACACCGCCGAGCGGTCCACCTGAAGGTATGTGGCGGCCTTTTCTCCCTCAAGCTCTATCCCGGCATAAAGGGCAGCTTCCCTCAGTTGGTCTGAAATCTCCCGCACATCCTCAACTCTTTCTCTCGGTGAACAAAGATAAAACTGGGAAAGATCGATATCCGGTCCCAAGGGTGCCTTTTTGGTGAGCGCCTTCTCGGCTCTCTCTTTAATATCCCTGAGGTACTCCTCTACCAATTTCATTTCTCACACCTCAAACACTCTTCGTATCCCTTCTCTCTGATGTCAGCAAAGAGATCCCTGGGGTTCCCGCGGCAAACAATCTGGCCGTTCATGAGAACATGTCCCCAATCGGCATTGAGATACTCAAGGATGTACCCTGTATGCGTTATGACAAGACCGGAACGTCTTTTGGTTCTCACTTGTTCCCGCTCGAAGAGTTCTCGAAGGGCCTTACCTACGAGAGCGATGCTGTCGAGATCAACACCAGATTCCGGCTCATCCACCATGGAAAAGAGTGGACGCTGGAGAAGAAGTTGAAAGAGTTCCGCCCGCTTCATTTCTCCTCCAGAAAACCCCTTGCCTACCTCGCGGTCGAGGAGATAGGTGCAATTTATTTTTTCTGCCGTCTCCTTGAGACTATCGGTGATACCCCTCTTCTCAAGGATGATGCGCCCCACCATTTCGAGGGTTACACCGCTCACCGTGGGCATCTTTTGAAAGGCCATGCCAATACCGAGACAGACCCGCTCTTCCATATCAAGGTGGGTGATATCCTCACCCTGAAAAAAAATTTTCCCTCTAACAATCGAGTACCCTGGCATTCCCATTATGGCCATAAGAAGGGTGGTTTTCCCCGACCCATTCGGTCCTAAAAGAACATGAACTTCTCCTTCTTTGATCTCGAGGTCCACCCCGTTGAGGATGAGAGAATCACCCACCGCCACCTGCAATCCTTCTACATAGAGCACGGTCTCCATTTCATCCTCCCCCATCTTCCTCCATTATAGCACACTACACCATGACCACCTGGGGCTTATCAAAACCGTTGAAGTTCGTTGCCGAAGCCCACGAGTAAGCACCTATATCAGGAACTACAACCAGGTCGTCCACTTCAAGAGAAGGAAGAAGAACATCCTCTGCCACGACATCGAGGGAATCACAGGTCGGCCCGGCAAGGATACACTGTATCGTTTTCTCCTCTTCCCGGAAAGCGTAGAAGGAAAAGCGAGCTTTGTCAAAGGGTATAGCAGAGAAGGCTCCATAAATGCCGTCATCGAGATAGTACCACATTTTTCCAGAACGTACTGCCTTCCCGATGACCCGGGTTATGAGAACTCCGGCATTGCCCACAATGCTTCGTCCTGGCTCGGCGATTACCCGAAAGCCTCGCTCAAGGAAAGATTTAAGAAGCGGGGAAAGGGCCTCGCTCACTACCTCAAGACTCGCGGTTCCTCCCTCCTCAGCATAGATGCGGAGAGGAAAACCTCCCCCTATGTCAATAAGGGTAAGGTATAGACCGCTTCTTTGCGCTACCGAGAGTACTTCTTCTACAATACGAAGGGCCGAAACATAGGTTTCGGGATTGTGGCAGGGAGAACCCACATGAAAGCTCAAGCCTACCGGATTAAGCCCCCTTTCCTGAGCCTTTAAAAGCAAATTCAGCGCCTCTTCTGGTTCAGCACCAAACTTATAGGAAAGATCGATGCGGCTTCCATTAGAGGATGTTTTGAGGCGCAAAATGAGTTTTGCATCAGGATAGAACCTTTCTATCTTTTTCAGCTCTTCCTCATTATCATAGGTGAGAAGTGATACCCCTACCCGACGGGCATAGAGCAATCCTTCCCGCCGCTTGATGGTGTTGGCAAAGATCATCCGCTCTGGAGAAACCCCAAAACTTGAAACAAGGGCTATCTCCTGCTGAGAAGCCACATCAAAAGACGACCCACAAAGAGCCAAAAGTCCTACAATAGAGGGATGCGGGTTGGCCTTTACCGCGTAAAAAATCTCCACTCCCGGAAGGAAACGCTGGAGGGCGCGGTAATTCTCTAAAATCCGCTCCCGCAAAAGAACCAGAAGGGGAGTTCCATACTGTTCTACAAGCTCTTCAATGCGCTCTTCACTGAGAGGAAATGCCTGCTCTTCAAGAATCCTCAATCTTCTCCCCATGTATGTGCATTCACCCGATTCACTCAAAAAGTACCTCTACCCTACAGAGGTCCGCATGAAGTATATTCATTTCCTACCCCCTTTGCAATACATTCCAAGAAGAAGTTTTCGGGGAATTTCCTACCGAACAAGAAGCCACCAAACAAGAAGAGGTGAGAGGAAGAAAAAGAAGGGATGCACCTCTCTTCTCCGCAAAAAAAGACCCAAAATCGTATACCCTAAAATTCCGAAGGAAAGACCAGTAGCCAGGGATAAAGTCAAAAGGGTGACGGCCAGAAGAAGAAGAGCTGCCAATCCCTCAACCCTATCCTTAAAGTCCAGACGGCCCAGAGACTCCACCATAAAGAACCCTCCCAAAATGAGTGCGGGAGTGGCCAAAAAGGCGGGGAGAAGAGAAAGATATGGCACCAAAAAGACACCCCCAAAAAGGCATAGTCCACAAGTCACACCGGAAAGCCCCCCTTTCCCCCGTTCCCCCATCCCTATGGCGCTCTCCCAAGCAGGTGCGATTCCAGGAACTCCAAAGAGCGTCCCCACTACCATCCCTAAGTTCCCGAAAAGAAGGCCTCGGCGAAATCTCAAAAGACTCTGATTTTCCCGATCCTCACCGAGGCGCATGATACACCCCCCTACCGTCCCAAAACTTTCCAAGAAAACGAAAAATGCTGCAACGCCCACAACGCCAAGTATTCCGTATCGCAGAACGGAAAAGTCTATCCAAGGAGAAGGCAGCAGGGAAGAAAGACGCAGGGCAATATCCTTTTCGGCTTCAAGGGGCCAAAGCCCCTTAAAAAAGGAGAGCACGCCTACAAGAACAACACCGAAAAGTGCTGCCCCCTTAAGCTTGACCCCATAAGCCAGGGCTCCTACCAAAAATCCCAAAAGGGTCAAGAAAACCCGGGGATGACTCAAGTCTCCAAGACCGAACCACCCCCTTTCCTGAGGTATGAAAATCCCGGCTACTTCAAGCCCCCTGAAAACAAGAAGAAGCCCCAGAGCCCCCGAAAGACCCAGGCGTAAGTTTACAGGAAAGGCCCGGAATATTCTGTTCCATCCGGGGAAAAGGGAAGCCAAAAAAGCGAGAACCCCCCCAAAAAAGAGTACCCCCAAGGCAGTCTCAGGGGCAAATCGGAGCTCCCCACAAAGGAAAATAACAAAGAAGCTCACAAGAGGAACCTGAGGAAAAGCCACCAGGGGAAGATCAGCAAAGAGGGAGAGAAGGACAGTGATGAGTGCTGAAGCAAAAAGAGTAGGAAAAAGAAGGCTTTCTCTGGACATTCCCACTTCCTCAAGGAGCGTAACCTGCGAAAGAAGAAGGGGTAAAACCCCAAAAAACATCGTTACCCCAGCAACGATTTCTCTCCCTAATCCTTCTCTTCTGAACATTTCATTGTACCCCTCTGCCAAATTTTCTTACAATAGGGTTAAAAAGGAGGGCAAGAACAGTGACGCATCGAATCATACCGCTCGTCCTTGGACACGCCTGCATTGTCCTGGGATGCCTCTGCGTGAGCTGGGGGATATACCTTCTTCCCTTTTCTCACCCCACCCTCCTCCACATACTGACTCACCCGCTCTTTTGGGGGTTCTTCTCAATTATGGGAGGAATCTGTGCCAATCTCCACGGCTTCTGTCGCTGCATTCGAAACGAATGGGGAAAGAGAGCCTGAAAGGGAGAGACTTTTTCTCTCCAACCCACCACAGGATCACCTCCCTACTATGACAGCCAAGGACACAGAGGTTTCCGAATCTGGCAGCGATGGCAAGCAACAAAGTGAGAGCAAAGTAACCATCACCGCGCCGCTGGCCACAAACCACTTGAAGGGACCGTTACCGGTGGCAGCAACAATCTCCTGTACCTGCAAGAGCAAGGGCCAAATTCATGGTGTTCATTCTCTGCTCCAAAAGACGCCTTCATTCTACTACGAAACCTTTGAAGAATTCTTCTTCTTTTTTGGGCGAACCTTTCCATAGGTCCCCGCGAAGATTTTCCCCCGCCGCGTTCGATGATCGCCCTTTCCCACGGTAAGAAGACCTCCCCTGTCGTTCTTTCTTTTAGTATAACTGAAAGAAGCCACATGGATAAATACCTACACCCCTTTTCTGGTACAATGAAGAGGATGAAAAACACTTTCTTCTTCACCCTTTCAGAGCTTCTTTCGGCTCTGGGAGAAGTAGTTGAGGGATCCTTTCCCTACCCAGTCTGGGTGGTGGCAGAAATCGGTGACCTACGTTTTGACCAGGCCGGTCACTGTTACCTTGAGCTCGTGGAGAAAAAGGGTGACGAGCTCAGTGCTCGGATGCGGGGAATCATCTGGTCCTCACTCTATCCCACGCTCTCTTCGGCTTTTCTTTCCTTGACCGGACAATCCCTGGCCAAAGGGATGGAGGTTCTCCTTCTCGTGCGAGTGCGATTCCACCCTGTGTACGGCCTCTCCCTCGATGTACGAAACATCGATCCCCAGTACTCTCTGGGGGCAATGATGCGCCACAAAAGAGAGGCTCTCCTTCGCCTTGAACAGGAGGGCCTCATCGACCAAAATCGGAATCTTCCCTTTCCTCTGATTCCTCAACGCTTGGCCGTCCTCTCCTCACCCTATGCAGCAGGATTTGAGGATTTTATCGCTCATCTTAGAGAAAACCCTTACGGTTTCTGCTTTCTCGTGGAACTCTTCCCAGCCTTCGTTCAAGGAGAATCAGTGGAGACCTCCTTCCTTGCAGTCCTTGAGGAGGTACGCAAAAAAGTGGAGAACTTCGATGTCTTGGTTATCCTTCGGGGCGGGGGTGCTCAATCAGACCTCCACTGGTTCGACAGCTACACCCTGGGGAGGGCCATCGCTACTTTCCCGCTCCCTGTTCTTGTGGGTATTGGGCACAGACGTGATGAAACGGTTCTTGACCGGGTGGCACATCGTTCCCTCAAAACTCCCACAGCCGTGGCCGATTTCCTCGTTGAGCGAATGAAAGAGCTTGACGAATACCTCCTCGAAATAACGCGGTCTCTCGCGCAATCGGCAGAAAGCCTCCTGAAAGACCAAAAAGAAAAGTTCTTCGGTCTCTCTGTTTCTCTTGAACGGAGTGTCAAAGACTTCCTCCAGAGAGAAAGAGAGGAGCTTACCCATATCCACTGGCAGCTCAAAACCCAGACAATGAACGTTCTCCATGAAGCAAGCCATCCTCCCAAGGAGACATGGCAGAGACTTCAAGAGACACTCAGATGGTTCTTCTTCAAAGAACACAACCTCCTCAATAACATCTCCCAAAACCTTGTCCTCCTTGATCCCCGGAGGGTTCTTAAGCGGGGATACACCCTGACCTTGCAGGGAGGAAAAATTCTCAAAAGTGCTCGAGAGTGCAACCCTCAAAAAGTCCTAAACACTCTACTCTTTGACGGTAGAGCAGAAAGTGAGGTGAAAGGGGTTGAATTCCGAGAACCTTTCATACCGGAAGGCTCTTGAAGAGCTCGAAACCATTGTACGGGAACTTGAGAATGGAGTGGTTGACATCGACGACCTTACCAAGAAGATAGAACGAGCCTCTTTCCTCTGCCAGTTCCTGCGAAATCGCCTTCGCATGGCGGAAGAAGAAGTCCAGAGAATTTTACACTCCACTGAAGACCTCGCTCCTGGACTATGAGGCTCTCATCTTCGCAGGTGTTGCACTCAAACTGGATGGTACTGTGGTGAATACCAAACTCTCTGTGGAGGACATCAGCAATCCAAAGCCACAGAGTGTCTACTTCCTTGAAAGTGCTACAGTTTGTGACGATGTGCAACTCGGCGTAGTGCTCCCCTTCATTTAGGGACCAGAGGTGCAGGTAATGGACATTCCTAACCCCCTCAATTCTTTCCAGGCGCTGCTTCAGGGCCTCAGATTGAACATGCAGGGGAGTACCCTGCATGAGAATATGCAGGGCTTTATAAAAGAGGGGAAGTGCCTCATAGAGCACGAAAGCTACAATACCCATACTCAGAAGAGGATCCACGATGAGGAGATTCCATTGTCTGGCCACCAGAATACCTATTATGACTACTACTGAAGAGAGAGCATCGGCAAAGAGGTGCAAAAAGCACTGCGAATGTTGAGGTTCTCCCGAGAAGAGGGTAGAAGAAGTAACACTGCAACGAGATTGCCCAAAAGTCCCAGAGTGGCCACCACTATTGCCACCGAAAAGCGAGGTAACGAAGGATGAAAAAGCTGCTCCAAGGCTTCCCCAAGGATGTAAGCCGAGGCTCCAAAAAGCGCTAAAGTATTGAAAAGCGCTGCCAGAGTCTCTGCTCTGCGGTAACCATAGGTTTTTGCGGTGTCTGTTTTCGCAGGGAAATTCGCAGAGCGAAGAAAGCAAGTAAAAGAGAAAAAGTGTCGGTGAGATTATGAAAGGAATCGGTCAGCAACACAAGGCTTCCTGAGAGGATTCCACCCACAATCTCAGCCACACAAATTCCCAAGTTAAGGAAAATACTTAACTTTAAGGAAGTGAACCTCCCCTCAGGTGTTCATTGTATGCCAAAGACATACCCAAGAACTGAGAGGCTTGAGCACACACTCAAGCCTCTCATACTCATTTCTATGCCTCAACGGTGACAGACTTTTCACCTTGCCACAAGCCATGGATATTACAGTACGAAGTAGCATAGAGTATACCTGAGCGGTCAAGCTTCACTGAAAAGGTGGTCTGTGGCTGTGTGTATGCCGGACCCTGGTTTGCCCCCTCTACACTCTCCCCATGGGCAGCGAACTCTACTTTACCAAGTTCGTAAGGATATTTGCCACCTTCAGGAGCAAAGTAGAGTGCAATCCAGCGAATGTGGTGCTCTGTGGTGTTGGGATGAGGTATTTCCTTCCCCACTGTTACCCGAAACGTCACCACTTCTCCCTTTTTCATCTTGTCCGGACCCTCAATGACCGGGACGTGTTTTTCCGCTTTCCAATCCGCCGACTGAAAGAGTGTCTCAAAAGCCATAGTAACACCTCCTCAAAAACTCTTAAACGACTGTCTTGGTGTACCACAGATGGGGCAGAATTCTGAAACCTCTCCTTCTACGGTGTACCCACACACCGGACAGATGGACACCACCCCAAGGTCAAGGTCTCGCCCCTTTTGGGCCACTTCCTTAGCTTTCCGGTACATTTTAGCGTGGATTTTCTCTGCCTCCAGAGCATAGTGGGTACTCCGTTCCGACTCTTTCTCATTTTGGAACCTGGCCACTTCGTTGTACACTGGGTACATCTCCTCAACCTCAAAGGTCTCACCGGCTATGGCCGTGTCAAGATTGGCTACAGTGTCGTTAACGTTCCCCAAGGCTTTATAGTGGTTGGCAGCGTGAACCTGTTCAGCATAGGCAATGGCCCGAAAGAGTCGGGCAATGTTGGGCTTTCCTTCTTTTTCTGCCACCTCGGCAAAAATGAGGTATCTCATGTGGGCCTGGGATTCCCCAGCATAGGCTTTTTCCATGTTCTCCTGGGTCATCTTGCGGGAAACTTTGGGCATTCTCTCAACCCCCTTCAGACTTTTTAGGAGAAAAACCCAAAAATCTCCCCTCTATTCCCTACTCCTAAACCTTCAACCTTTCAAAAAGATGATACAATGGGCCAGGCCTTCCCAAGGAAACACTTCCACGGTACAATGGGAAAAAGGGGGTGAGATGATGAACCACGTTGAACTTCACGAAGCAAAGGTCCCAGTCATCGGTCTTGGAACATGGGACCTGCGGGGGCAAGAGGGATACCAGGCGGTCCTGAGTGCACTCTCTGTGGGATATCGTCACATTGACACCGCCGAGTTCTACGATAACGAGGAAGAGGTCGGGAAGGCCCTGAGAGAATCCAGAGTCCCTCGAGAGGAGATATTCCTCACCACCAAGGTCTGGTACACTCACCTCCGCTCCAACGATCTCATCCGTTCCTGCGAAGAGAGCTTGCGAAAACTTCAAACCAGTTACGTAGACCTCTACCTCATCCATTGGCCCAGTGAAAGCGTACCCCTTGAGGAGAGCCTCAAAGCCATGGAAAAACTCCACAGAGATGGAAAGGTACACTACATCGGAGTGAGTAACTTCGATGTTGCCCTTTTGGATGAGGCACGCCGGATAAGTCCTCTCCCCATCCTCGCCGATCAGGTAGAATACCACCCTTACCTCTCCCAAAAGCCACTCCTTGAGTACTGCCAGAAGCACCGGGTTATCCTTACAGCCTACTCTCCTCTCGCCCGGGGAAGACTCTTTGGAGATCCCGTGCTCCGTGACATCGCTAACAAGTACGGCAAAACCGTATCCCAGGTGGTTCTGCGATGGCTCATCGAGCAGGATATGGTGGTAGCCATTCCCAAGGCCAAGAGCGAAAAGCACCAGCGAGAAAACCTGGATATTTTCAATTTTTCCCTGACTCCCGAAGAACACAAAGCCATTGCCCAACTCGACCGGGGAGAGAGGGTAGCTTCTCGGCTCTGATGCGTTATATTCTTTGGGTCTTTTTTCTCTTTTTGCTCCTTGTCTCTTTGGGAGAAGCAGCCCCACGCCATGTTATTCTCTTCATCGGAGACGGATTGAGCCAGGAGCAAATCGAGATCTTTGAGAGCCTCGCCCACGAGGAAGGGAAAACTACTGTTTTCTCTCGCTTTCCCGTCCGCGTGAGTCTCGAAAACCGAACCCGAGAGGGAACTATTCCTGACTCTGCCTCCGCAGCCACAAGTATCGCCTGTGGTGTCAAGGTCCCTCAAGGAGTGGTTGCCCAGGATGCGGAAGGTCGTTCCTTGAAAAGCATCGCCCAAAAGTTCAAGGAAAGAGGATGGAAGGTGGGCATTGTTACCAATGTGGCTTTGAATGACGCTACCCCGGCGGCGTTCTATGCTCATGCCGCATCTCGAAGAAATTACGACCAGATCGCTTGGCAACTCCCCAAAAGCGGCTTTGACCTTTTCGTAGGCAGTGGCATTGCTACCTCCCAAAAGACCACAAGGGAAACCATTCTTGAGTTTGCCCGGAAACAGGGATATCGAGTGATGACTAAACCCTCGGACTTTTTAGCCCTTCCTCCTTCTTCCCCCACCATAGCTCTCCTTCCTTTCACGTTTGCTATCGATCAAAAAGACAACGCCTTGAGCCTTGCCTCGGCGACAAAAAAGGCAATTGAGTTTCTTGCAGACTCAGAAAAATTCTTTCTCCTCGTGGAAGGGGGAAGGATCGACTGGTGTAACCACACAAACGACGCCGCCTCGTCTCTGATAGAACTTGAGGACCTCGAGGGAGCCATTGTAGAAGCCTTGCAATTCTTCAAAAACCATCCCGAGGAGACTCTCATCATCGTCACCGCTGACCACAGCACCGGGGGTATGCAGAGAAACCCAAAGCGCCCTCTGCGCAAGCCCTTCCAAACTTCCTCCTATGAACGGTTTCTCCATACATTGCAGGCTATTCCCCGGGACGAAAAGGCTCTTCTTGAACTTTGTTCCCTTACCTGGGGAAAGCCACCGTCATTCTTTGCAGAAGACAAAGTGTATTGCCAAATCTTCAGGGATTTTCTTGCCGGTAAAGACGAAAAGGCTTTATGGATTCGGCTGGCACACTGTGCAAGCTCAGAGTGGGGCATCACCTGGACGACTACCGGACACACCGGGGAGCCTGTACCCCTCTTTGCCTGGGGAGTTAAGGCAGAACTCTTCTCCAAAGCCCGAAAAAATACCGATATCGCTCCTATCCTTGAGGGCCTTCTTGAAGAAAACGTTGCACTGGAGAAGTGCTTCTGATATAAGTAAAAGAAGAGAGGCAAAAATCCAAAGGAGGAAAAGGTGCTCCAAGCCGGAAAAGTGGTATTTTGCGAGGGAGAATACTCTCTTGTACATCTTTCTAAGAGATCCGGGTGTGGGGGGGAGAAATGCCCCCTGAGTGCTTCCCTCATCGATGACAGTGGGAGTGACTTTTACACCGTTTGGGCCCGGAATGCCATTGGAGCCGTCCCTGAAGACAAAGTCTTAGTGGAAGTGCAAGACACAGTTCTCCTTTCCATCGCCTTCTTCCTGTACATTTTCCCCCTTATCCTTGCCCTGGGGGTTTACGTGCTCTTTGAGGCCCTCTTTGCCCAAAAGGTGCTGTCCCTTGTAGCACTTTTCGGAGGTCTCTTCTTCTCTTTCTTTTTCCTCAAACGACTCAATGCGAGAATGGCAGTACACTATACCATTGTGGAATTCCTTGATTCTTGGGGGTGTAAGGAGTGCCCTCTTCTTCCAGAGAGAAAAGAAAGCTGACATCTTTCTGGGAATTCCTCCATCTCTCTGTGGGTCAAAAGGTAAGAGGATATGGTTCCGTAGCTTTTGGTCTTCTACTCTTGGGAATCTTCATCGTCTTTCGTACCCGTCTTATGGAATTCCCACCCATCGTCTGGGGTACAATCCTTTCGGGGGGCATCGTTGCTCTCCTGTTTGGCTCCGTCTTCATGTCCCTGGAGGAGCGTCTCAAAAAGAAATTAGAGGAACAGGAAAAATTCCTCAAGTCCCTCCTCGAATACACCCCCGACCTTGTTTACTTCAAGGACCGGGAAAGTCGCTTTATTTGGGCAAGTTTGTCTCATGCCCGACATTTTGGTCTTGAGCGTGTCGAAGACCTCTTGGGTAAGACTGACTTCGACTTCTTCTCCAAGCCCCACGCTGAAGAGGCTTTCCTTGACGAACAGAGAATCATAAAGACCGGCGAACCTGTCATCGGGAAAATCGAACAAGAGACCTGGCCGGATGGGCGAACAAACTGGGTCCACACCACGAAAATCCCCCTTTACGATGAAAAGGGAAGAATCATTGGCATTGTAGGGATTTCCCGGGACGTTACCGAGCTCAAGGAAAAAGAAGAGGCTCTGGTAAGAGAGAGGGTGTTCCTCAAGGACGTTCTGGAAAGCGTCCAGGACGGTATCTCCGTCCTCGATCGTAACCTCACCATCCTCATGGTGAATTCCTTCATGGAACGTATGTACGAGGACTCCTTGCCCTTGGTGGGGAAAAAGTGCTATGAAGCATACTACGGTCGTACCTCCCCTTGCCTTTTCTGCCCTGTCATTCCCGCCATGGAACAGGAGAGAAAGGTGACTCACGTTGTCCCCTATGTGCGCCAGGGGGAGGTCAAGGGGTGGCTTGAACTCACCGCCTATCCTTTCCGGGATCGTGAGGGGAACATTCTTGGGGTCATCGAGTACATCAAAGACGTCACTGAGAGAATACAGACCGAAGACGCCTTACGGGAAAGCGAGCGAAAGTTTCGCACCCTCACCGAACTTTCTCCTGCAGCCATCGTCATCTATCAGGACAACCGCTGCGTTTACTGCAACAAGGCAGCAGAATACCTCACCGGATATTCTCAGGAGGAAATTCTCTCCATGCCTCTTCTCGCCCCCATCCACCCTGAAGACCGGGAGCGTGCCCGCCGTAATGCTGAAGCCCGTCAGAGGGGAGAAAAAGCTGAAGAGGAGTATGAGCTTCGCATCGTTCGAAAGGATGGAACGGTCCGGTGGGCTCTCCTTCGGGGGTCTACCATTCGCTTCCAAGGACGCTTTGCCGGACTAGTGGCCCTTCTGGATATCACCGAGCGAAAGGCAGCAGAAGAGCGAATCCTCCACCTCAATAAAGTTTTGAAAACGGTGCGTAATGTGAATCAGTTTATTGCCAGAGAAAAAGACCCAAGGCACCTCGTTGAAGGCATCTGTCAAGAACTTGTGGAGGGTCGTGGGTACACTGGAGCTTTTGTGGCCTTGTATCCCCCGGGGGAGAGTGAGGTCTTGGTTTCTGTCCTCGGCTTTGACAATGTTCCCCCTATTCCAAGAGAGCTTTGCGAAAAGCTTCAAGAAAAAATTCCTCCGGGTAAAATTTGGAAAATCGAGAAAAGAAGCGAGGATCTTCCTCCAGCTTTTGCCTCCTTTCTCCGACCCGGAGAAGGGCTTTTTGTAGTTTCCTTTGAATGGAAGAGCAACTCTTTTGGAATCCTTGTAGCTTCGCTCCCCTCCTGGTACTTGAAAGATGAAGAAGAGGAGATGCTCTTTTTTGAGCTTTCTCAGGATCTCTCCTTTGCCCTCTACAGCATCGAGCTTGAAAAAGAGAAAGAGAAGATCCATAAGGCCCTCGAGGAGAGCGAAGCCCAGTATGCAGACCTTTTCCACAACATGGTGGAAGGATTTGCACTTCACGAGATGATCTTCGACGAAAAAGGGAACCCCACAGATTACCGTTTCCTCAAAGTGAACCCGGCCTTCGAGCAATTGACAGGACTTCGAGCTCAAGATATCCTCGGAAAAACTGCCAGAGAGGTTCTGCCAGGTTTTGAGCCCTTCTGGGTGGAAACCTACGGTCGGGTGGCTCAGGGAGGAGGGCCGGTCCACTTTGAGCACTATGCCGAACCCTTGAAGCGCTACTACTCTGTCACCGCCTACAGCCCACGACCGGGGCAATTTGCTACTATCTTTGAAGACATCACCGAAAGAAAGCTGGCCGAGGAACGCATCTATTACCTTACCTTCCATGATACTTTGACTGGCCTCTACAATCGGGCCTTCTTTGAAAAAGAGGTCGATCGCCTTGACATCCCCGAAAACCTTCCCCTGAGCGTCATTATGGGAGACTTAAATGGTCTCAAGCTTATCAACGACACCTTTGGACACGCCATGGGAGACAAACTCCTCCAAAAGGCAGCGCAAATCCTCGAGGAAGCCTGCAAAGATCGAGGCATCGTTGCCCGTTTGGGAGGAGATGAATTCGTGGTGCTCCTTCCCAGAACCACAAGCACCGAGGTCCAAGCCCTAGGAGAGAAAATCCAGGAAGCCTTTCATGGGACCCTCGTCGAATTGATCCCTTTGAGCATCTCCCTCGGGTACGGGACAAAAACCGATCCCAAGGAGCCTTTTTCTGAAACCCTACAGATTGCCGAAAACTGGATGTACCAGCGAAAGCTTACCGAAAGCACAAGCTTTCACAGTCAGGTTCTACAGGCCTTTAGGGTCTCTCTTAGGGCTGTAACCCAAGAGACCGAGGAGCACTCTCAGAGAATTCGAGACTTTGCTCTACGCCTGGGAAAAGCTCTGGGGCTCTCCCAGCGGGAACTTGATGAGTTGAGTCTTCTGGCTGAATTCCATGACATTGGCAAAATAGCCATTCCCCAGGCAATTCTTGAAAAGCCTGGCTCCCTGGATGAAGAAGAATGGTCCATAGTAAAAAAACACCCCGAAGTGGGTTTCCGCATCACCCAATCCATCTGGGAACTCTCTCCTATCGCCAACTACATCCTCTTCCACCATGAGCGCTTTGACGGTAAGGGATACCCCCGGGGACTCAAGGGAGAAAATATTCCCCTTCTCTCACGCATCATCGCCATCTGCGATGCGTACGACGCCATGGTGACAGGACGCCCCTACCACAAAGCCCGTACAAAAGAGGAAGCAATTGAGGAACTCAAAAAGTGTGCTGGAACACAGTTTGACCCACGAATTGTGGAGGCCTTTGTGAAAATTCTCGAGAAAGAAACCTCTTCCACTCCTGAATCGTCGTGAAATCCGAAGCCCGTAAACCACGAACTTCTCAAACCGCAACATCTCCGAACAACTATGCCAAAATCACAGTGATTCTTAGATTCTGGATGTATAAAGAGAAACACCAAAGGATATTTCCAAGAAGCAAAACTCTGTCTTGTGATCCCTAGGCTTGCCAAGAAAGAAGTATTCTTGGGCCACTACGTGCTGAAGGTGCTTTTGGATATAGAAGCCCCTGGAAGTACAAAGGGGAGACCACCTCAAGCGTCTCCCATGTGTTGAACCTACACACTCCTTGTCAAAAACAATAGGGTTTTGGTATAATCCCCCCCGTCGGGGCGTGGCGCAGCCTGGCAAGCGCACCTGCCTTGGGAGCAGGGGGTCGGCCGTTCAAGTCGGCTCGCCCCGACCAGATTTTCCAAGGCGAGCCATTTTGTAGCTTTTACCCTCGCTTCCATAGATTGTATCTTTAATAAGGACAAAAAAGAAAGGAGCCCCCTCTATGTCTGAGACGATTCCAGAACGCGTAGAACGCATTGCCAGAGAGTACCCAGACAAAATTGCCGTTGCCCAGGGAGAATGGGCCATTACCTACCGGGATCTCCTCCCTGAGATTGCACAAGAAGCAGAGAAGATGAGACAGGCTGGGCTCAAGCCCGGCATGAAGGTGGTGACGGTCCTTCCCAACAGCTGGTCGACCTTGCGATTCTTCCTGGCGTGTCTCTTCTCTGGAGTAGTTCCTCTCCCCCTTTCTCCCCGGATGCCCTGGGACCTCGTGATCAAAATTGCCCAGATTGCTCAGGTACAGTGCGTGGTGAGCAGTATTCCTCCAGAAACTGGAAATATACCTTGCGCCGTCATGAATGAAAAGGGCGATGTCGTCTATTCTCCCTTCTTTTCACCTGACAATGCCCCTATCCCAAAACTCGAGAGTCCTGTTGCCGCTCTCTTTGCTACCTCTGGAACAACCGGTATACCTAAAATAGTTATGCTTACCCATCGAAACTTCATTTCAGACATCGACAGTTGCTTTGAGCTTGTGGACATCTCTCCAGAAGACGTGATGCTTGGTGTTCTCCCCATGTTCCACGTCTTCGGCTTCTCCATCGCTTACCTTCTGCCCCTTCTCAGAGGCATGACGCTTACCATCGTCCCGTCCCTCTACCCCTTTGACAACTTCATCACCACCCTCAAGAGATACCGTTCCACGGTTTTCTTGGGAGTTCCAGCCGTCTTTTCCATCCTTACCGGAGCTCGGAGAAAGGCAGAGTTTGACCTCCACCCCTTGCGGCTCCTCATCTGCGGGGGAGACGCTCTACCCTCCCGAGTTCGAGAGTCCTTCGAAGAAGCTTTTGGCCTTCTCATCATCGAGGGATATGGCATCACTGAGGCATCACCTGTGGTTTCCGTGAATCCCTCTCCTGAGGTACGAGTTCCGGGTTCTGCAGGACCGGTCATCGATGCCATACGGCTTCGGATAGTCGATGACGCCGGAAAGGATGTACCCCAGGGGAGAGTAGGCGAAATCGTACTTTCCGGTAACCCTATTTCCCCTGGATACCTTGCCAATCCCGAAGAAAATGCCCGGTCCTTCAGGGAAGGATGGTTCTATACCGGGGACTTGGGGCGGATGGATGAGCGAAACCTCCTCTATATTGAGGGACGGAAAAAGGACCTCATCATTGTCTCAGGCTTCAACGTATATCCCCAGGAAGTGGAAAACGTCCTCATGAGCTTTCCTGGGGTAGCCCAGGTAGCAGTAATAGGAGTTAAACGCGCCTTCCGGGGAGAAATCGTCAAGGCCTACATCGTTCCCCAAGAGGGTGTCTCTCTGGACCCAAAAGAAATCATCCGCTTCTGCAAAAAAGAACTCCTATCTTATAAGGTACCGCGCATTTTGGAGATCGTTCCCGAGCTTCCCCAGACTGTCACCGGAAAAGTCATGAAGCACCTTCTGTCTTCCCATGGAAAAGAGATAGGGATCGAGTAGGGACTCAAAAAACAACAAGGAGCGTCCCAAGGGGACGCTCCCTATACTCTCTCAAACTGGTCTTTGCCCACTCCACAGATAGGACAGACCCAGGTATCGGGCAGATCGGCAAAGAGGGTTCCCGCGGGAATTCCTGAGTCAGGGTCCCCAAAACGAGAATCGTAGATGTACCCACATACCTTACAACGGTACCGCTCCACTTCTTGAGGCGCCTTCTCCTCCTTGTATGTCGCCGCCGTTCGGGGAACCTTGCCACCTTTCACATCCCGGTAGTACCCGTAAGTCATAGGAGAGGCCTGAGGGTTCACAAACTCTGTTTCCACGACTTCCCCAAGAAAAAGGACATGCGTTCCTGCGTCAAGACGACCGACCACTTTTGCCTCAACGTAGGCCACAGCGTGCTCTGCAAGAATGGGTAAGCCCGTCTTCCCCAAAAAGTACTTCACCTGTTCGAATTTCTTCGTATCTTTGCCACTCCGAAACCCAAAAAGACCGATGACCTGAAGCGGCGTGTCCTGGTCAAGCACCGATACCACAAAGTACCCGCTTCGCCCAATCAGGGAGAGAGTCACACTCTCTTTGTTGACGCTGACCACCACCTGAGGGGGAAAGGCTGTGACCTGCACCAAAGCATTGACGATACAACCATCCATCTCTTCCTTGAATCGCGAGGAGAGAACGTACATCCCACAATTCAGGGTAAAAAGAGCATCTAGGTTCAAGTGTAGTCCTCCTACATCTCGGCGAGTTTCTTCATAGTACCCTTGGTGTTCTCATAGAGCTCTCGGAAGAGGGCGTAATAGCGGTCGTAGATAGTCTTTTGCTCCGGATCCACCTTTATCACTGGTCGGAAGCTCACCCACTCCTTAATACGTTCAGGTTTGTCGATGACTCCTGTACCAAGACCGGCCAAGAAGGCGTCGCCAAAAGGCGCTTCAACATCTTTGGAAAGACGTTTCATGTCAAAGCCAGTGACATCGGCAAAAATCTGCACCCAGAAGGATGAACGGGCCACTCCTCCTACAATCCAGCATTCGGGATCAAGCCTCATACCTGTCTTCAACGCTTCCTCTATGTTGTGACGCAGGGCATAGGCTGCTGCTTCAAGCATGGCCTTGTAGATGTGGGCTCTGGTATGGTAGAGAGAAAGTCCGAGGATGGTTCCCCGGGCATCGGGATCCCAGATGGGGGAGCGTTCTCCCATGAAGTAGGGTAAAACGATGATACCCTCGCTCCCAGGGGGAATGTCTCTGGCCTGGAGTTCAAGAAGGGTGTATGCAGGAATACCAAAATCCTTTTCTGCTTCTTTCTCCAGGCGGCCGAATTGATCTCGGAACCAGCGGGCCAAGGCTCCAGAGGTAGCACTCCCCCCAAAAGTATACACAAGCCTGTCGTCGTACACCACGTAGGGGTAGCTCACGAGGACGGGCGTAATATACGTCCCATCGTGCACCGTCCCCCAGCACATAGAAGTTCCAGCCATGGCTACATGCTCTCCAGGACCAAGAACTCCTGCGGCAAACTGTGCTACTGGAGCATCTATTCCCCCAGCCACAATGGGCATACCGCTTAAAACTCCCATCCTCTCGGCAAACTCGGGCTTCAGCCTCCCCACGATATCAGAGCATTTACAAATCCGCTCAGGGAGCATCCTTTTGGGAATTCCAAGAATCTCACACATCTCATCCGACCAAGTTTTCTTGCGAATATCAAAGACGCCACCAAGGTTACCCGCTGAGGAATAATCAGTAGCAAGCTCCCCGGTGAAACAGTAGATCACGTAGTCCTTGGGGGTGACGAATTGGTAAATCTTTCCCCAGACTTCAGGCTCGTTGTTGCGAATCCACATGATTTTGGTAAAACCAAAATAAGAGTCGACATAATTCCCTGTAATGCCAAAGATCTTCTCCAAAGGCACGTTGTCCTTTACCCACTGGGTCTCCTTGCGAGCTCGACGGTCCATCCAGATGAGGCAGGGACGAAGAGGCCTAATGTCTTCATCTACAGGGATTCCCGATCCCCCGTAAAGTCCGCTTATGGCCAGGCCCGCGATGTCTTTAGGATTGACTTTGGCTTTCTCCACACAGCAAGCCACAGTCTTCACCACCGCATCAAGCCACACATCAGGCCACTGTTCCGCCCAGGAAGGTCTAGGAGTAATAACATCATATTCTACGAAAGCATCGGCAATAAAATTCCCCTTTTCGTCCACCATAACCGTTTTGGTACCATTGGTCCCAATGTCGGTTCCAAGAAGGTACATATGTTCACCCCCACTCTAAAAGGAATCGCTTGGGGATATTGTAACATGTCATCCTTTCCCTTGCCCATTATATGCGTAGTGCAAAAAGGTTTCTACAGCTGCAACTGCTACCGCTGCTTTTGCATCGATTCGGAAAATTTTCTGGAGCTTTTCCTGCAAGGGCTTCTCCTCGACCATAATGCGTTCCATCTCCGAAAAGAGGGAACTCTCCTCACTCAGGAAATGTGTCGTTAACTCGCCGCGCCGAAAACGCTCATTAGCCAGGACAGTCTTGTGAAAGGGAATGTTTGTTTTAGGACCTACAATAATGTACTCATAGAGTGCCCGTTCCATGCGTCTGATAGCTTCCTCCCGGTCCCGACCCCAAATAACAAGTTTAGAAATCATCGGATCGTAAAAGGACGGAATAGTGTAGGATGTGAATACCCCTGAATCTACTCTGACCCCGATACCACCTGGGGAACGATATCCAAGGAGTTTCCCTGGAGAAGGAGCAAAGTTGTTTAAGGGATCTTCAGCATTAATGCGGCACTCGATAGCATGCCCCCGAATAACAACATCCTCCTGTCGAATGGAAAGCGGTTCTCCGGCAGCAATACGAATCTGCTCCTTAACAATGTCCACACCTGTAACCATTTCAGTAATGGGGTGTTCCACCTGGATACGGGTATTCATTTCAATGAAGTAAAAATGACCATTGCTGTAGATAAACTCCACTGTTCCAGCATTAACATAGTTCACTGCTTTCGCAGCCTGCACGGCAATGGCACCGATCTTTTGGCGAAGTTCCTCGGTCATGATTGGAGAGGGCGCCTCTTCAAGGAGCTTTTGGTGCCGTCGCTGAATAGTGCACTCTCGCTCTCCAAGGTGGATGACATTGCCGTATTTGTCGGCAAGGATCTGAAACTCGATATGTCTGGGATTAGAAACATACTTTTCCATAAAGATGCTGGCGTCACCAAAAGCAGACAAAGCTGTTGCTCTTGCCTGCTCCATTGCCTGTTCGAGCTCTCCTGGAGTACGCACGATGCGCATGCCAATGCCTCCACCCCCGGCTGCTGCTTTGATGATGACGGGATATCCAACTTTCTCTGCAACTTGCAATGCTTCCTCAAGAGAGCGAACCTCTCCATCGCTTCCTGGAACAACAGGAACACCAGCCTCTCTCATAACTCTCCTCGCCACGATCTTATTTCCCATGAGCTCAATAACTCGACTCGAGGGACCAATGAAAACTATGCCCTCCTTCTCGCAAGCGTAAGCAAAGGAGGGATTCTCAGCGAGAAACCCATACCCAGGATGAATGGCATCTACCTGGGCCTGCTTGGTAATTTGGATAATCTTTTTAATATTGAGGTACGTATCCTTGGGGTGATTTCCCCCAAGGGGATAAGCTTCATCAGCATAGTACGTATGGATAGCGTGCCGATCAGCATCAGAGTAAATGGCCACAGACTTTATACCAAGTTCTCGCAGAGCCCGCATGATACGTACTGCTATTTCCGAACGATTGGCAACAAGAACTTTCCGAAACATGAGGATCACTCCACAACCATTATGATGTCGCCAAAATCCACAATCTCCGTTTCATACACATAGATTTCTTTCACGATTCCCTCGAAATCTGAGTGAATTTCTGTTTGCATTTTCATGGCTTCAAGAACAGCTACCGTCTCGCCCTTTCGCACCAGATCTCCAGCTTTCTTTTTGAGCGCCACAACCATACCCTGCATCGGTGACACAATTGCTCCTTTTGGAACCTCCTTAGGCTTTTCTTTTTGCAACGTTTCCTTTCTCTCTTCAGCTCCTGTTACTGCAAGAACCGGTTGTACCTTAACTCGAAATTCCTCACCATCCACTATCACGACAAACTCGTCCGGCACACGTACAGGCATAACTACTCCTTGCCCCCCTTGCGCGGATGCAGGGACTTCCTCAGGCACAAGTTCACAACGGAAGAATTTTGTTGCAATCTGCGGATACATAGCATAGGTGAGGATATCTTCTTCCTTTTCAATCAGAAGCCCAAGTTCTCGAATTTCATGCACGATTTTGTCCCACTCAGGTTCAAGAAGGTCTGCTGGGCGCACATCAATTGGCCTTTCGTCACCAACGATCTCCCGAAGTACCTTCTCCTTAATAGGAGCAGGAGGTTTCCCATAGTGTCCAAGGCAGTATCTCTTAACCTCCTCGGTAACCTTTTTATACCTCTCACCCATGAGGACATTCAGTACTGCTTGAGTACCTACGATTTGACTTGTAGGAGTAACAAGGGGTGGATATCCAAGATCTTCTCGGACTCGTGGCACCTCCTGAAGTACCTCATGGTACCGGTCAACCGCCTTCTGCTCTTTAAGCTGAGCATAGAGGTTCGTAATCATTCCCCCAGGTATTTGGTGAATGAGAACACTTACGTCGGGTCGTTCGGCCACGGGACTGATGAGAGCCTGGTACTTCTCGCGAACCTTCAGCCAGTAATACCCAATCTCTACAAGTTTTTCAAGGTCAAAGCCAGGATCATAAGGTGTTCCTTTGAGACAGGCCACCATTGGCTCAAGAGGAGGCTGCGACGTACCTCCAGCAAAGGGAGAAAAAGCGCAATCGATAATATCGACACCCGCTTGACAAGCAGCGTAGTAGCTCACCATACCCATACCGCTTGTGGAATGGGTGTGCAAATGTACCGGAACACGAAGATGTCTCTTAAGAGCAGAAACAAGGTCATATGCTGCCTGGGGAGAGATAATACCAGACATATCCTTGATGCAGATGACGTCACACCCCAGCTTTTCGAGTTTTAAGGCAAGCTCGACGAAAGAATCAATCGTGTGTACCGGGCTTATCGTGTAACATATAGCTCCCTGCACGACAGCTCCCGCATCTTTGGCGACCTTAATGGCAAGCTCCATGTTGCGAATATCATTGAGAGCGTCAAATATCCGGATGATGTCGATGCCGTTTTTGACACAAAGAGGTACAAACCGCTTAACAATGTCATCGCTGTAATGGCGGTATCCAAGAAGATTCTGTCCCCGAAGGAGCATTTGCAGTGGAGTTTTTTGTACCCGCTCGCGAATTTTGCGCAACCGTTCCCAGGGGTCTTCGCAGAGGAATCGCATTGCAGCATCAAATGTTGCACCACCCCAGCATTCGAGAGAATAGAAACCCACTTCGTCCATCTTTTCCAAGATGGGCAACATGTCCTCAGTCCGAAGGCGGGTAGCAATAAGAGATTGGTGCGCGTCGCGGAGGGTGGTATCCATGATCCGAACCATGAAGCCCTCCCCCTTAGTTTTTTCCGAAATTATACAGGAGGAAGGGAAGAAGAACAATAGGAAAGCACAAAAAGCCTGTAGATAGATACGGAGATAGGTACCAGTGTCATAAAAAGGAGCATAGAGAATGAGAAAAAGATGAGAACAGAAAGATAGAAAGGAAA
>CAYRSB010000009.1:20380-59458 GCA_964426875.1 uncultured Atribacterota bacterium | reverse complement strand
GGCCACCTTGGCCTTACAGGTTGCCCTTGCTGCTTGGAAGTCTGTCAGGGAGGGTATACTCGTTAGTGTGTGATTTGGTGAACACCAAAAGACAGGTAGTTTCTTCGGAGGTTAACCTTGAGGTGTTCCTGTGGTATCGATATTGGAGGAACAAAAATTGCCGGTGTTCTGGTTGATGAAAACCTAAACGTTCTTCTCTCCAAGAAGGTCCTCCTTGCGCATAAGACCCCGGATGGCGTTGTCGGAGAGATAGCGTCGCTTGTAGAGTATTTAACCGGGAACATCAAAAAATCCGAGCTTTTAGGCGTTGGTGTTGTTGCTCCAGGCATCATCGACGTTGTCGGTGGTGTAATAGTATATGCGGCAAATCTTGGCTGGAGGAATGTACCGATTCGGGATCTTGTTCAAATAAGGCTCAATCTTCCATGCTTTCTTGAGCATGACGTGAGAGGTGGTGCCTTGGCCGAACTCTTCTTTGGTGCCGGAAGAGAATTCGCAAATTTCCTGTATGTCAGTGTTGGGACCGGTATCGCAGGGACCATAGTGTGGGACCGAAAGGTTGTGAGGGGGAGTCACAATGCATCTGGAGAAATAGGGCATACGGTAGTTATGCCCGGGGGGCCGATGTGCCGGTGTGGCAAAAGGGGTTGTCTTGAAGCCCTGGCTTCTGGCAGTGCTATGGAGCGCGAGGCATGGTACCTTGTGGGAGAGAGAGTAGAGGGGTCCGTCATCACCGAGAGGGCAGAAAGCGGTGACCCACTCTTTCGGGAAATTTTAAGAAATGCCTCTTTCTTTCTGGGCCTTGCTTTGGCAAATCTGGCCGGAACCATCGACCCAGAGGCGATTATCCTGGGAGGAGGAGTTTCGGAAGCAGGGGCACTCTGGTTTCGCTCTGTGGAGGAAGCGTATCGCATGCACCTTTTGAATTTTGAAGGTGTTCCAAAACTTCTCCTTGGCGCCTTCCGGGGAAAATCCAGTGTCATGGGAGCGGCTGCCCTTCCACTCCTTGGGCCTTCGATGCGTTCCTCTTCTTTGGGTGACAATCCCTCTCTTGAAGGAGGGGGTCTTTAGAACACTTGGTGGTTCTGAAGACTTCGAGTGAGGAAAGGATAATTTGCTGCAGAAAACGGGAATCACGACTTCGTAAGGATACACAGTGCTCAAGAGGTTCGAATTCCCATGTTGTGATGAACCGCAAACCTCTTGATCATTCTCCCTATGGAAAAAGAAGTTCTCTCAAGGAGCAAGGTGGCGTTCTCCATGGCCTCCTTTTCAGAGAGTGGCCCATTGACTATCGAAAGGAGTCCGATGACTTCCTGGGGTAGAGAGGTGAGCTCTTCCCAGGCGATTTTTCCGGCGAGAATGAGAAGAGGTTTCTGATATTTTGCACAAAGCTCTAAAACGCCCCATATGGCTTTGCCAAAAAAGGTTTGCCGATCAACTTTGCCTTCTCCACTTATGACCAGATCTGCACTGGCGATGGCCTCTTCAAGTCCTATAAGCTTGGCAATAAGGCGAATCCCTGAGGTAACTTTTGCTCCCAAAAAGGCATAGAGTCCAGCAACGATGCCTCCGGCAGCTCCTCCCCCAGGGAGGTCGTCGACCGGAGTTCCAAGGAATCTTTCGGTCATTCGGGCGAAATGGCGAAGGCTCTCATCAAGAAATTGTACATCTTCGGGACTTGCCCCCTTTTGGGGAGCGTAGACATAGGCTGCTCCGGAGGGTCCATAGAGAGGGTTTTGGACGTCGCTGGCGATAATGAGTTCAACATCTTTGGGAATTCGTAACATGTTTTTGGTGTCGACTGTGGCAATCCGCGCAAGGTCTTCACCGGTGCCAGGGAGCTTCCTACCTTCTTTGTCGAGAAAGCGTACCCCCAAGGCTGTAAGTGCTCCTATGCCACCATCGCAGGTAGCGCTTCCTCCCACTCCAAGAACGATGTGTTTGCACCCCTTTTCAAGAGCCTTTATGATGAGCTCACCGACTCCGTAGGTGGTGGTATTTCGGGGGTTTCGTCGGCTTTCCGGGACGAGGGAAAGACCTGCCGCCTGGGCAAGCTCAAGAATGCAGGTACCATCGGGAAGAATCCCTATGGAAGCTTTGACCTTTTCAAAGAGGGGACCGGTCACTTCCACTTCAAGAAGCTCACCTCCTTGGGCTCTCAGAAGGGCCTCTACTGTTCCTTCTCCCCCATCAGCCAGGGGTTTTTCGATGGCTTGAAAGCGCAAAGAGGCCATCGTCAGGCCCCGCGTGATGGCGCTACTTGCCTGCGTACTTTTGAGACTTCCTTTGAAGGAATCGGGACAGACAACAATAATCATTGCCTTACGACCTCAGGATTCACAAGATTGGGAGGAATTTCTCCTTGCAGGGCCTTAACCAGGTTTTCTGCTGCTATAATAGCCATTTTCGTGCGGGTAGCAAAAGATGCCGAACCGATGTGGGGGACAAGAATGACATTATCGAGGGTGAGGAGTTCTGGTTCTATTTCTGGTTCCCGCTCAAAGACGTCAAGGGCCGCTCCCCGAATCCATCCTTCTTTGAGAGCACGCACGAGGGCCTTCTCATCCACTATGGGTCCCCGAGCAGTGTTGATGAGGTATGCTTCTTTTTTCATCATCCTGAGTTCTCGTTCTCCGATGAGGTGGTGTGTTTGAGGCGTGAGGGGGGTATGTATAGTTACAAAGTCGGATTGTTGGAGAAGTTCTTCAAGGGAGTAGAATGTCACCCCGAGTGCCTCTTCGACTTCTTGAGGTACGCGCTTTACATCGTGGTAGAGAACCTTCATATCGAACCCCTGTGCTCTTCTGGCCATGGCCTGTCCGATTCTCCCGAAGCCCACAATTCCCAAGGTGGCTCCGTGCACGTCGGTCCCCAAAAAGAGCATCGGTTCCCACCCCCGGAATTTTCCTGCTCGCACGAAACGGTCGGCTTCAACGATCCTGCGGGCCACGCTCATCATAAGTGCCCAGGCTAAGTCGGCAGTCGTTTCGGTGAGGACACCGGGGGTATTCGTCACCATGATGCCTCGTTTTGTGGCTTCCAGAACGTCGATGTTGTTGTAACCCACGGCGTAGTTGGCAATGACTTTGAGTTTCGGTCCGGCAGCTTCCATGACATCCTGGTCGATGGTATCGGTCAAAAGGCAGAGGATGCCATCTTTGCCCTTGACCTTTTCAAGGAGTATCTCACGGGGCAGAACTCCGTCGAAATCGCTCACCTCAACCTCGCAAGTATGGGCAATGAGGTGAATACTCTCTTCAGGAATTCTTCGGGTGATGAAAACTGAAGGCTTGGCCATTGTTTCACCTCCGTGGCAGGGGAAAGGTTCTGTTCCAGGCGGAGAGAAAAGTTCTTTTGGCATTGGCCACCACAAAGTCGGGGTCTTCGCCAGGGAGGGGTTTGACCTCAAAGGAAATGACCGGCTTTTCGGTAGGGATTTTTTGCTCGAAGAAGCCGGTACGGAAGAGTGCCCTGAGAAAGGCGGCCACCTCTTCGATGTCGTTTATGCTCCCGGGAAGGCCAAAGCGGGGGTGCTGATCGCCATACGCGGGATGTCCCTCTTCAAGTACTGCATTGCCAATGTGGACATGGGTGACGAAGGGAGAAAGGAGAAGAAGAACACGGGAGGGGTCCTGGAAGAGGAGTGGCTCGTGAGAGAGGTCGATCGTCAGCCCGAAATTGGGACACTCTGCTCTGACTCTTGACGCCACTTCAAAGGCGTAGCTTGCCGGACCAATGAGAGCTTTCTTATCGATGGCATAGTCGAAGACCTCGAGATTCAAGTGCAGGAGGTATCCATGCTCTCGGGTTTTTTTCTGAGCATACTTGCAAAGATGGACAAGGGAGTCAACAAGGATTTCTTTGGCTTCCTCTTCTTGTTCTTTCTCCGGGCGCTTTCCCGAAAGGAAACCCAGAATTCTAGCCTTGGCTGAGTACGCTTTGTCGATAGCCTCTCTGAGAGCCTCAAGCGCTCTCTCTCTTTCGTCTTCCTGCAGGGAATTCAGATTCAGCTTTTGAGAGAGGACCAGGGGTTGAGCGGCAAGAATGCACTCCACCGAGGCGACCTTGCACCTTATACCGATTTCCTGAAGAAGTGCTTCTTCAAGGAGGGCGCTGACCTCGATAGCCTGGAAGAACTCGTCGGCGAGGATATTTTTGATCGTTCTTAAGACTTCTTCCTCGTCCTGAGCCTGAGGATAGGCCATGCAATGCACAATGCCTATGTGGAACGTGTCATGCCAGGGGTACACATAAACACCTCCTTTCAGCGAGATTTTATCTCGTTGATGGTGTTTTTGAGTTCCTTTGTGATTTTCGTTCCTCCCTCGACGATGAGGTCGATGTCGCTCGAACACATGAGAATTTTCATACCTTTTGCTATCCAGGGGTGCAGGGCTTCAGGGTTTCGTAGATGTATCCCTGCCGGAATTCGGGCTTTGTGGCACTTTTCAAGAAGGAGATCAATGTACTCCTCAACAAGTGGGTGTTTGGTATTCCCCGGGATTCCCAAGCTTTGGGAGAGATCGTTTGGACCCACCAGGACAGCATCAACCCCTGGAACTGTAAGGAGCTCCTCAAGATGTTCGATGGCAGTTTTGCTCTCTATCTGGAAGACGAGGAGCGTTTCTTCGTTGTTACACTTCATGAGTTCTTGAGGATTCCCCCGGGCAAAACGGTTGTGGGCTCGACACAGCGCCATGCCCCTCTGACCAAGGGGATGGTACCGGGTAGCTTTAACAATGTCTTCTGCTTCCTCCTTTGTCTCTACCTGGGGCACGAGGAGACCCTCAGCACCACAGTCCAGAGGTCGGGCAAGGTTGTGGTACCCGAAACGAGTGGGGACCCGGACAATGGGGGTGATTCCTGTCCCTTTGGCAGCAAGACACATGTCTTCCACAGTTTCAAGATTAAAGGCAGAGTGCTCCATGTCGATGACAAAGAAATCAAACCCGGCGGTGGCCAGCATCACTGCAATGCCTGGAGAGCGAACCTCAGCCACCATGATGCCCACAGCGCATTGTCCTTTATGCAGGAGTTCTTTTGTCCTGTTTTTGAACATCCTACACCTCCTAAAATGCTCCTCCTCGCCCTCCTCCCGAGCCTCCACCAAAACCCCCGGCCCCTCCCCCAAAGCCTCCGCCGAATTTTCCTCCTCCCCCCGAGGAAGAACGGGCCACGGTGGCCATGGCCTGTGTTGAGAGGTTTGTGAAGTTCCTTCCTGGGAGAAAAACGTGAGGGCTGAAGAAGAAGGGGTGCGGGCTTTTTTCTTCTACGACTTCTTTTGGTACCATACGTTGTAGGTGGTGGCTCACTGTCTCTCCAAGCCCCAGGGCTGTAGCATAGATGAGATACTTCTCCCAGAGAACGACCGATTGCGGTGGCCGCTCGGAAAGAAGGGAGTAGTCGGTGATACAGCGAGCAAAGTTCTGCCAGCGGAGATAGTATTTTCGGCCCTCTTTGCTGAAGCGGCCGAAGAGGTCCCTTCGGGCAAGAAGTATTCCCCCACCACCGAAAAAGAGTGCTCCCGAGATGGCAGTCACAAAAGGAGAGAAGTGGGCGAGAAACAGAGAGGTGCTGCTTTGTGCTATCCCGATGGCAGAGAGCATGGCCAGAAAGGCCAAAATCTTAGCAATAATGTTGCCAACAGAATAAAAATACCGCCGCCGGGAGACCTCTCTAAATACTTCCTTGTGATAAGAAGAGAGGGCTTTGTTGAATTCTTGAGCCCTGGAAGTGGATTTTTCCAGATCCTCCTGAAGCCGTTCGAAGTGGAAGACCCTGGAAAGAGAAAATTTTTTGAGGAGAGCAAAGAATGTCTTTTCTGTAGAAGGAAGGTCATGAGGTACTTCTTCTCTTTTCAGGAAGACGGCCTTTCCTTTCTCCTTCTCAGGAAAGTCCACAAGGTCGAGGTGGTAAAGGTGTAAGAGTACCGCTGCTATGCCATCATTGTCACAAGAAGTTCCGATTCTTTTGACGATAGCGTTGACGATGTCGGGAGGATCGTCGTAGGGAGGTTCCCATTCATAGAGTCCTCCGTAGCCCACCTCGGGTTCTCGGCCGAGGAGAAGGTATATCAGTATCCAGAGAAACACGAAAACTCCAAGAATTCCTGAAAGAAGGAGAAGTCCTCCCTGCACCTCTTTACGGTACGCTTTTTCCTCCTCTTCAATGGCCGAGAGGGTAAGAGTAGGATTCCAGGCTGCATAAGACATATTTTCTGCCGGTTGGATCACAAATCGTACTTCGGCGATGGCCTTGGGGGGAAGGTGTCGTGCCAGGACTGTGAAACGGTTTCCCTCCTGGGTCACCGGGAGGGTGGGATGGGTGTAGACTTTGTCTATCGTGACGTTCTCTGGAAACTCAAAAATTCCCTCGACGTTTGTGGCCCTTGAGTCCCAATTCCCCCAGAACTGGCGAAAGACCTGGGCAACATCGAGACCATTTTCGAAAACATACCGGGCCCGATATCGTACATGGAGCACCACCTCCGGGTGTCTTCGAGGGTCGAGACGAAAGGTACTCCTAAAGGGTACAAGCCAGGCTCGGGCCGAGAAACCCCGCTCGTTCTGATATTCCCACTCGATATGCTGGGTCTCCACTCCTTCGGTCCAGATTTCTACGTTCTCGATGGTCACGTAACGGGAGGGAGGAATTTCCCGAAAGACTCCCCGGAAGGGCTTTTGCATCCTGTAGGTAATGGTCTCGTGGACTTCCACCATTCCATCAGAGAGCATTCGGTTCTCGATACGGGCTTGGTCTATGGTGTAGAGAGCACTGAAGGAAGAGAAAAGAGGATTGCCTATTAGGAGATGGATTCCAAAGAAAACGAGGACCAAGATGAAAAGGACAAAAACCTTTACGAGAATACCCTTCCCCTTCATTCCTCACTCCTGCAAAAAGTCATAAACCTTGTCTTGGCAAGGTAACCACATACCCTCCACCCTTTGTGCCACCCCCATTGTGGCAGATTGTCGTCCATCAATCAAGGGTAGACTTTGGGAAATCCTTGTGTTAAGAAAAGGTGGGGTGATTGGTTGTGCTCTACGCCGGAGTGGATGTAGGTTCTCAGTCAACGGCTTGTATCATCTTCGACGGGAGAGAGATCGTCTCTTTCTCTGTTCTCTTAAGCGGTGTAAATCCCCGAGGACGGGTTAAGGAAGCCCTTGCAATAGCAGCAAGTAAAGCCGGGATAGACCTCAAAGATTGCTCGATCGTGGCTACCGGCTACGGGCGGCATCAGGTGGAGGGGGCGGTGATGTCGGTGAGCGAAATCACTGCCCAGGCCCAGGGAGTGGCTTATTTATTGCCCCAGACCAAAACAGTGGTGGACATCGGCGGGCAAGATAGTAAGGTTATTCATCTTGGTGAAGGAGGGAAAGTCCTCGATTTCGTCATGAACGACAAGTGTGCTGCTGGAACAGGGCGCTTCTTGGAGCTCATGGCTCAGGTTTTAGAAATTGGCCTCGACGATTACGGTAGGCTATTTGAGAAGGCTCAGGAACACCTTACACTCTCGCACACCTGTGCAGTCTTTGCTGAGTCAGAGCTTGTAGGCTACATCGCTCAGGGAAAGAGGCGAGAGACTCTTGTGCGGGCCGTAGCAAAAGCTGTGGCCGAACGGGTGGTGGCTTTGGGGGAACGCATCGGCATCGTTCCACCGGTTGTCCTCACTGGAGGCGTGGCGAAAAATAGGGCTGTTGTCGCTCTCTTCGAGGAGTGTGCTGGCTGCAGGGTTCTTGTCCCTCAAGAACCTCAGATTACTGCGGCCCTTGGGGCCTGTCTTTGCGCTTTGCGGAAAAGGTAAGGGAAGATGGGAAGATGGGGAGAAGCACACCTATCCTGCAGCGAAAAGGACTACTGATCCACAGGCTTTAGGGATTCCTTCCTGCCGTTTCCTCTTAGGAGAGGGGGTGAGTGGCTTTCTTTCCAGGGAAGGCACGCTCTTTTTCGTGTGTGCCTTTTCTTGAAAGATACTCTTGTCACTCCCAGGGTGTACTACCAGAGAAATACCTGCTTTGCTGTTTTCATTCGTTTTTTACTTGCGCACCTGAGAAGCCTGCGCTAAGGTATTGAAAAAGGAAAGGAGGAAAAGGAATGCGTATTGGATGCATGGGAGAGCTACTCGTGGAAATCATGCGGGATGGAGTGGACGTTCCCCTGGGAGTTCCAGGAATCTTTTTGGGACCATACCCCAGTGGTGCTCCGGCGATTTTTGCTGATTGCTTGGCTCGCCTGGGGGAAGAGGTCTTTTTTGTGGGAGCGGTGGGGAGAGACGATTTTGGCACTCTCATCGTCGATCGGCTCAAGGAGGATGGTGTAGATACAAAGGGCATCAAGGTCCTCGAGGATTACACGACCGGTGTAGCCTTTGTGACATATTTCAGCGATGGTTCCCGGAAATTTATCTATCACATTGCTCGTGCGGCTTCAGGGCAAATCTTCCCTGAGGATGTTCGTGAAGAAGATTTTCTTCGCCTGGATATTCTCCACGTTATGGGTTCGACCATGCTCATTAACGATAATTGCCACCGGGCTTATCTCAAGGCCATTGACATTGTGAAGCGCAATGGGAAACGTATAAGCTTCGATCCCAATTTTCGTCCCGAGCTTCTTGGAAAGGACCGAGCTCGAGAGCTCTTTGAACCGGTCTTGCGGGAGAGTTTCGTAGTTTTTCCCACCGAAGAGGAGCTTACCGTCCTTACGGGGGAAGGAGATATCGATCGGGCCTGTGCGAAAGTTCTCTCTGAAGGTCCAGAAATTGTGGCCATAAAGCAAGGGAAGCGAGGTTCTACTGTTGTTACCAGGGAAGGCAAATGGTCCATTCCCGCTTTTCCGGTGGAGGAAATGGATCCCACGGGGGCGGGGGACTGTTACTGTGCCGGGTTCCTTGCAGCGCTGGCGCGAGGTATGACGAGGGAGGAAGCCGGCCGGTTCGCCAATGCTGTGGGAGCTTTGGCGGTGACGAAAAAGGGACCGATGGAGGGAGCGCCAAAGTTCTGTGAGGTCCAGGCTTTTTTGGCGCAGTTTTAGAGAGGGGGAATCGAAAAGAATGTTTCCTCGCCGAGCCATCGATGAAAGCCCTATACGCAAAAAAGCCCAAGAAGCAGGTCTTCCGGTGGTTGACTTCCTGGTACGGAAGATGCAGGAACTTGCCACGGTGGAGGGAAAACCTCAAACGCTTTTAGCAGTGTGTCCCAACTCCCAGACGGTCATTCGGGCGGCTCTGCGGGCGGCCAAAAGGGCCCGGGCACCAATAAAATTTGCTGCCACCTTGAACCAGGTGGACATTGATCGGGGATACACCGGCCTCACCCAGAAGGAATTCGTGGAGCTTGTGAAGTACGAGGCCGAGAGCCTCAACTACCAGGGGTGTATCATCATTGCCGTGGACCATGGGGGTCCTTGGGTGAAAGATCGTCACACCATTGAAGGCTGGAGCCTCAGAGAGTGCATGGACTGGGTGAAAAAGTCCTTTGAGGCAGCCATTGACGCCGGATATGATCTCCTCCACGTGGACCCCACAGTCGACCGCACACTTCCTCTAGGCACTCCTCCTCCGATTGAGGTGGTCATAGAGCGGACAGTAGAACTCATCCACCATGCCGAAACATACCGGAGGCATCGGGGTTGCCCTCCCATCTCCTACGAGGTAGGGACAGAAGAAGTCCACGGTGGGTTGGCGGATCTTAAGGTCTTTGAGAAATTTTTGTGTGGCCTCAGGGAAGGACTTTCCCGAGCAGGTCTTACGAATGTGTGGCCCATATTCGTGGTGGGGAAGGTGGGGACTGACCTCCACACCACGCTCTTTGACCCCCGTGTAGCTCGGGCTCTCACTGAGAAGGTTCAACCTTACGGTTCTCTCATCAAAGGGCACTATACGGACTACGTAGAGAATCCCGAGGAGTACCCTGCTTCAGGTATGGGGGCGGCAAATGTGGGTCCTGAGTTTACCGAAGAAGAGTACAATGCTCTGTCTGAACTTGCCGCCCTTGAAGGGGAGCTCTTTGCCCGAGGATACGTGGCCAAAAAATCGGACATCCTTCAGATTCTCTTTAAGGAGGTTTACAAGAGCAATCGTTGGAAGAAGTGGCTTCTCCCCGAAGAGGTGGGGAAGGACCTTACCGAGCTCTCCAAGGAACGGCAGGAGTGGCTCGTGAAAACAGGCTGCCGCTACATCTGGGCCCAGCCGGAGGTGGTGGCCTCCCGGAGCCTCCTCTATGAGAACCTCGCAAGATATGGCTATCGACCGGAAGAGGCGGTTCTTTTGGGCATTGAACGTTCCATGGACAAGTATTTCCGGGCTTTCAACCTCATCGACCTGGACGTACGTCTTCTCAAATTTCTGTAGAGTGGTATGATAGAAGAGAAAGGAGGGGATTCTCTCATGCGAAGATGGATTGTGGTGTTTTTGGTTCTCCTTGCGGGAATCGGAAGCGTGGTCCGGGCACAGGAGGGAGAGTTTCAGATTCTCTCTATCTCTCCCCCCCCGGACGCGGAGGTTCCTCTTGCGCTATCTGAAATCCGCATCGCCTTTTCCCAAGAAGTGGTGTCTTCTCAAGACGTCGGGGTCATGAAAGACCTTTCCCTTGCTCCTCTCTCTGTCGACCCTCCTCTTCCCGGTCATTTCCTCTGGGAAGACGAGAAGACTCTGGTCATAAAACCTAAGGGAACGCTTAGAGAAGCTACCCGCTATGTTTTTCGCCTGCGGGACGACTTCAAGAATGTAAAAGGAAAACTTCTGGCGGGGCGACACGATTTTGTCCTTTCCACTGCGCCCCTCAAAGTCCTTGATGTAAAGCAGGTGGATTACACCGAAGAGGGAGGGGTAGTCTTAGAATGTAGCTTCTCTCTCTCTGTTCTTCCTCAAAAATTGCGAGGGTTTCTCGTCCTCAAGGATGAACAGGGACGGGAAATCCCCTATAGTCTCCCCCTCGGTCCGGCGAGCACCAAGCTCTACCTTACCACTGCTCCCCTCTTGCAACCTACGGTACACGTGGAGATACTCCCGGGATTGACGAGCGAGCAGGGGCCCTTGGGCCTTACAAGCCCCTATCGCAAGGTGCTTTCCGTGACGTATGCCTTTGAAATCCTGGGAAACTGGGTCTACTTTGAGTCGCCATCATCGTGCGTCATCAATTTCAACACTTCTACCCCTGTGGACCCAGAAGCCTTAGCCCCTTTTGTGAGCATTGACCCGCCCACTCCCTTTGTCCTTCGGCGGAGTTACAGCGGCTTTGCTGTTGTGGGGCCGTTTCTTCCCCGGGAACGGAAGGTCATCACGGTTAAGCGAGGGGCTCCGGCATGGAATGGAGCACGACTTCTTGAAGATTTCGTTCAGGCAGTGATTATTCCGGATCTTTGGCCTTCCATATCCTTCCCCGTGAGTGGGACGTACGTGAGTTCGGCTTTTGGGGCCCGCATACCCATAGAACTTGTCAATGTCTCCAAAGTGCGCTTGACGCTGTGGAGACTCCATGACAACAATATCCCCGTCGCTCTGGCTACCATGCCCCAGATTCCGGCAGAGGCCCTTGCGGAGGCCGTAGCAGAAATGGAGCTTTTCAATGATGCACCCCCCAATGCTCCAGTACGGAAGGCCATCGACCTTGTGTCTTTGACCGGGAACCGCAAAGGTGCCTATGTCATTATGGCGCGGGATGCTTCCCCAGAGGGGTGGAGCTACGCCGAACATCTCTTCGTTCTTACCGACATCGGAGTGGTGGCCAAAGTCTTTCCTTGGGGAGTAGTTGTTTGGGCTAACGCTCTTGAGGATGGGGCACCCCAGAAGGGGGCCAGGGTCAAGGTCTTCTCGGCGAAGAACCAACTACTCCTTGAAGGGGCCTGCAATGAAGAGGGCCTCTTCTTTGCTCATAGAGAGACTCCCTGGAGCGAGGGAGAGAAACCCTACATTGTGACGGTAGAGACGGAAAGTGACCTTTCCTTTGTGGTGCTCGAGAACGAACTCTTCACTACCGGTGGCTTCGATGTCACGGGAAGAGAATATCTGCGAAGGGGTTATGAGGCTTTCCTTTTCCTTGCTCGAGGGATATTCCGACCGGGTGAGGAGCTTATGGCCCAGGGTATCGTCCGAGGCCCAGGGCTTTCTTCACCCTCTCCCTTTCCGGTGAAGTTTATGGTGGTCAATCCTCTGGGACGAGTGGTGGGCGAGGAGAGCGTCATGCTTTCTTCGGAGGGAAGTGCCTCTCTGACGTTTGCTCTCCCCGAGAATGCCCTAACAGGGGTGTACAATCTCCGTCTCACTCTTCCTGACGGGAGTACGGTCCTGGCAGAAAAATCTTTCCTGGTCGAAGAATTTGTCCCCCCGCGTCTTCGGCTGAACGTTGCCACAGATAAGACTCTGGCTAAGACCGGAGAGGATGTGACGGTTGCGGTGGAGGGTGAATACCTCTTCGGACGGAAAGCCTCCGGGATTTCCTATAGCGCCGAGGTGGTCCTTGAGAGTGCTCCCTTCACCCTGCCGGACTTTGCCCATTTCGCCTTTGGAAATAGAGAACTCTCTTTTGCTCCAATGACGCTCTCTCTGGGTGAGGGAGTGCTCGACGAAGAAGGGAAGGCCTCTTTCACCTTCACCATTCCACCAGAGCTTCGTCCTCCAGCCATGTTAACTGGAAGGGTCAACATCACTCTGAATGACCCGGTAAGCCGGCCAGTGAGTGCAAGTGCCACTTTTACGGTTTCACCCTACCCGGTGTATCTGGGTGTGGCTCTTCCTGAGAAAAGCTATGAGCGGGAGGAGCCCGTCATCTTCTCCCTTCTGGCCGTTGACGAGCATGGACAGCCTAAAGAAGAGACGATAGAGCTTCGCGTTTTCCGCATTTTCCGCCACTTCGTCCTTTCAGCCGCTTCCGGGGAATCCGGTATGCGCTACCGGGAGGAAGAGGAACGAATCCCTGAAGTGGAAGAAAAGCTCACTCTTTCCGAGGGCAAGGGGCGTTATACCTTCACTCCAAAGAGTTATGGGGAATACCTCCTTGAAGTGAAGGAACCCGTGTCGCAGAGTACAACCACTCGTCGCTTTCTGGTGTACGGACGGTATGGCTTTGCGCCTGAGGGAGAGGTCCTTCCCGACCGGGTCATTCTCACCCTGCAAAAGCCGAAGTACCTTCCTGGCGAAGAGGCAATCCTGCGGTATCGGATTCCCTTCCCCGGGAAAGCGCTCTTCACTATAGAGACCGACTCTATACTTCATCTTGAGGTTCTTGAGCTTAAGGAGACGAGTGGCGAGATCCGGTTCCGGGTGGAAGAAAGCCAGAGCCCCAATGCGTACTGCTCTCTTGTGCTCCTTGGAGAGGGCAACACAGAGGATCGTCTTGCCCTGAGAGCCCTGGGGGCGGTACCGATTTTTGTAGACCGGGAAAGGACCCGCTTCTCGGTGGAAATTGCAGCTGCAGAGAAGGTGCGTCCGGGAACTTCTCTTTCTGTTACTTGCCTGGTACGGGACTCAAGCGGCAACCCGGTGAAGGATGCCGAGGTTACCCTGACCCTGGTCGATGCAGGGGTGCTGGCTCTGACGCAAGAACCGGTTCCAGACCCCTTTGCCTTCTTCAATACCAAGAGAAAGCTCTCCGTTTCAACTTTTGACCTTTACAGTAGTCTTGTTCCTGAAGAGCCGGCGACCACACCGCTTTTACACCCTGCCGGAGGAGCACCGGAAGAAGCCTTCCTTAGGGCACAGCTCTCCTTTATTCGGCCAGCTCTTTTCAGAATTGTCTCCATATTCCGCACCGGTTTCAGAACGGACGAAAATGGAAGAGTCACCGCTTCGTTTGATTTGCCTGATGTGGCCACAACCCTTCGGGTAACGGCTGTAGCCTTCAAGGGAGAGTCCTTTGGAAGCAATGCTCAAGAGGTTCTCCTTGAGGAGGAGGTGGTGGCCGAGCTCACCCATCCTCGGGCGGTAGCTCCAGGGGATTCCTTCGTCATGCCGATGACGGTGTTTTCTCAGAAAGACGAGCCGGTACATGTTACGCTCTCCCTTGTGGCAAATGACCTTCTGGCGATTGACCCTCAGGAATTCGTCCTGGATCTCCCTTCACGGGGTAAGTCCACGGTGTACCTAAGGGCCCGGGCTCAGCGTCTTGTGGGTGAGGCGGAATTGCGGCTTGACCTTCTCTGGGAGGCACAGCGAAGGGCCCTCAACTTTCGCTTCCCGGTGCGTCCGGCTGCTCCTCGACTGCCGGTTGTTTTCTCAGGGAGTGTAGAACCTGGAGGATCAACAACCCTTAGCCCTTCCCTTAGCTTCATCGCCTCCACACTTCAGGGAAAGCTCTGGCTTTCGGCTACACCAGAGGTGGACGTGAGCCGCATTGCCTCCTTCCTCTGGGCCTATCCCTATGGGTGCTTAGAGCAGACCGTATCTGGTGCTTGGGTGGCCCTCCTTCTACCTGAGTATCTCAAGGACATCGATCCACAGCTTGTGGAACCACAGTCGGTACAAAAGGCCCTTTCCCGTCGGATACGACGCATTCTGTCTCTACAGACCTATGACGGTGGTTTCAGCTTCTGGCCTCAAGGAGAAAGCGATCCTTGGTGTTCGGCGTACGCCACCCACTTCCTCCTTACTGCTCGAGGTAAAGGAGTGGATATTCCTCCAGAGGCCCTTGAGGAGGCTCGAAATTATCTTCTTCGAGTTCTTGTGGCTGTGCCGTACGATACTTCACTCGAGGTGCTCAAGGACTTCTATACTGCAAGAGCCTACGCAACCTACGTTCTGACCCTTGCCGGCGAGCGACCTCTTGCCACTTTGGAAGAACTTCGGGAGAAAAGGGAGTATCTGAGAACGTCGGGTGTGTTCTTTTTGGCACTCACCTACAGCCTCCTGGGACAGAGGGAGCTCGCCCGGGAGCTTGCAGGAAGCTATGCACCCTCTCTCTACGGGGAACCCCAGACGGGAGGAGTGTATGAGTCACCTCTCCGGGAAAGGGCCCTGGCGCTTCTTGTGGCCTTGGATCTTGACCCTACCCATGCGCAGGGAACGGCTTTAGTTGACGATTTGCGAAAAGCCGTCAATGAACGGCCATACCTCACCACGCAGGAAGGAGCTTTTCTCCTTCTGGCGCTCTCGGAATACTTTGCCGTTGAGCGACGTACTGACCGGTTCTCGGCCAGCCTGGTATCCCAGGAAGGAAAGGTTATCGCCTCCTTCACAGATAAAGACAGAGCTTCTCTCGATCTTTCCCTCCTTTCCTCTCCGCCATGGATTCTCAGGAACGAAGGAGAAGGAAAGGTGTTCTACGTCCTTGTGGCCGACGGGGTACCTCTTGAAGCTCCTGCCCCCTTCGATCGGGGAGTACAGGTGCGGAAGGTCTACTACGGTGAGGATGGGAATCCTCTTTCTGAGGGCAGAATACATCGCGGAGAGAGCGTGACTGTTGAACTGACACTCAAGACCGAAAGACCCTTAGAGAACGTGGTCGTGGTCGACCTCCTTCCCGGAGGACTTGAAATTGCCGGTGCTGAGTCTCAGGAAGGGTCTTTCGTCGACCGTCGGGACGACCGTCTGTTGCTTTTCATTCCTCACCTTGATGGGACCTTTACCTACAAGTACAGCGTCACGGCCATAACAGCAGGCACCTTCATCGTTCCTCCGGTGAAAGCCGAGTGTATGTATAATCCTGAGATTGCCAGCCTTTTCGGGTACGGTACGCTCACAATTGTGGAGGAGAGAACACCTTGAGGCGGTGGGTGATCCTCCTTGTGGTCATCCTCTGTGCCCTCCTGGGGGGAGGGATGGCGTTTTTTCCCCTCCCCCTTGATGTGGCTCCTTTTCGGACATATGTTTCTTCTCTTGCCCTCTACGACCGGGAAGGGAGAATCCTCTGTCTTTTTCGTTCTCCCCAGGATGAATGGCTTCTCCCTGTTCCTCTCAAGGAAATGGGGAGATGGCTTCCACTCCTCGCTGTAGAGAGCGAAGACCAGCGCTTTTTTGAGCACCATGGGGTGGATGTTCTGGCGCTCTTGCGGGCTCTCTGGCAGAATCTCTCCGTTCGGCAGGTTGTGTCTGGGGCCTCCACCATTACCACGCAACTCGTGCGTCTTGTGCGACCCCGCCCGAGGAACCTCCCGACCAAGGTCCTTGAGTATGTGGAAGCCCTGTGCCTGGAACGAAAGCTCACCAAAGAAGAAATCCTTGAATCGTATCTCAATCGGGTACCTCTGGGAGGAAACATCCGGGGAGTGGAAGCAGCTTCTTTGTACTATTTTGGAAAGAGGGCTCAACACCTTTCTTTGGCTGAGGCTGCAGCTTTAGTAAGCCTTTTCCCGGCTCCTGAGCGATTTCGTCCTGATAAGAACCCACAGGGGTTTCTCGCAAGGAGAAATGCTCTTCTTGAGCGCCTGAGCAAAAAAGGGGTGATTGCTCAAAGGGAATACCTCCTGGCCCGGAGTGCTTCTATCCCCACACCTTTGGGCTTTCCCCGTTTCGCGTACCACGCAGGGCAATTGTTACAGAAACTCACTCATGCTTCTTCGCTCTCCTCAACCATAAGTCTTCCCCTCCAGGCCTGGCTTGAGAAGCGCCTCAAGGAAACTACGGCGACTCTCCCCCAGGACGTCACTGCCTGTGCTCTGGTGGTGGAGAACACAACCGGGGAAATCCTTGCCTATGTGGGGAATGCTCGCTTTGGAGAGAGCTCTGGTGCAGGATTCGTGGACTGTGTCCAGGCACCCCGTTCTCCTGGTTCCACCTTAAAGCCCTTTGTCTATGCCCGGGCATTCGACCGGGGATTTCTCGTTCCCTCTTCACTTTTGGCTGATACGCCTTTTGGGCTCTCAGGAAATGTTCCCCGGAACTTTGACGAGGCCTTCCGGGGTCCGGTGAGCTGTCGTACCGCCCTGGCCTTGTCTTTGAACGTTCCGGCGGTGCGAGTGGCGAGAACGGTGAGCCTGAGGGATGCTTTAAACCTCTTTCGGGTTCTGGGATTTTCATACATTACGAAGGATGAGAGCTTTTACGGTGATGCCCTTGTTCTCGGAGGGTGCGAGGTGACCCCTTGGGAACTTGCCGGAGCGTACGCCGTTTTGGCCCGTCTTGGAGAGTCCGTGTCGCTCTCTCTCCTGGCGAGCGACCCGGCGCACAAGAAAGAGAGAGTGTTTTCAGAAGGCAGCGCCTACATGATCTCTGATATTCTTGCCGATACTCTTCGCTTTACGAGCTTGCGGGTGTCTCCCCGCATACCGCTCTGTGCCTTTAAGACTGGGACTTCATACGGTTTGCGAGATGCCTGGGCAGTGGCATATAATCCCCGCTATACTGTTCTGGTATGGTTTGGAGACCCCAAGGGTACCCCCCATGATGAACTTGTGGGAATTCGTCTGGCGGCACCACTCGCGCTTCGGGTTATGGAGTACCTCATGCAGGGAAAACGATCCTGGTATAAATGTCCGGAGGACATTGAGTGGCATGAGGTGTGTGCAGTCTCGGGAAAGATTGCTTCTCCTCTGTGCACCAGGACGACCCTTGCGCCCTTTTTGAAAGGCGTGTCTCCCCTGAAAGTCTGTGACATGCACCGTATGACTCCGCAGAGTGTTGTCACCTTCTGGCCTCGGGAAATTGCCCTGTTCTTTGGTGAAACCAGCGCCTCGTCACTCTCCATTGTTTCTCCCCTTTCCCAGCGTCGGTACTTTCTCCTCCCTTCATCAGCCGTTCTTCGTCTGCCCCTCAGGGCAGAAGGAGGAGAGGGGAGAGTGTACTGGTTTGTGAATGGAGAATGCAGAGGTCAGAGCACCCCCGGAGAGACACTTTTTGTGGAGCTTCCGCCGGGGCGGTACGCCATTGTGGCCTCCGACGAGAAGGGACGAGGCGATACCGCAGTGGTGACTGTGGAGAGACCCTCTTTTGCCAGAACAAAAGCAGACCTTGGCTTTTCGCCGCGGTGAAGGAAAAATGTATATAGTGCACAGAGGGCAAGAAGCAGTACTCCAGGGAAGCGCCGTGCTCCTTATATTTTTTCTCCTTTTGAGTTATATTGCCCTTGACAACGTCAGGGATGTCTTTGTCCGAGAGCTCAAAAGGGAATTCGCCTTCTCCTTCTTTGAGAATGAGGGGCAGAAAGCCAGGTTTGCTGAATTCTTTGGTCTCCCAAAGCCTCAAGAGGGGAAGGCCTTCCTCATGCCTCCCGAAGTTCTGGCTGAATACACCGAAGCTCTCATCTACAGGGATGTTCCGTATGGTCCTGAAAAGAAACAGAAGCTCAATATCCTCGTTCCCCTTTCTATAAGCTCAGGGGAAAAGCTTCCGGTCTTCGTCTTTGTCCATGGAGGAACATGGATTGGGGGAACGAAGGACGAAGTGCTCTACAGCCATTTTGCTAAAGAAGTGGTAAGGACAGGGTACATTTTCGCGAGTCTTGACTATCGGGTGTATCCTGAGGTGAAGTTCTCAGGCATTGTTGACGATGTCCGAAGGGCGCTTGTATGGCTCTATCGAAACATCGATGAGTATGGGGGAGAGCGCCGTTTCGTTCTGTGTGGACATTCCGCCGGGGCACACCTGGTGGCTCTTTTGACCGTGCAGGATGATCTCCTCCCGCCTGAGATTTTCAAGAGTGTCCATCAGGTCTTTCTTTTGAGTGGTCCCTATGACCTTCTTACTTACGAGGAGAACCTCAATCTACCCTTCCGGGAACTTGTGAAGAGGATGTTTCTCGACCTCTTTGAGGGGAGAAAAAACCTCAAAGACATTTCCCCAGTCTACCAAGTGGAAAAGATCCACATCGATTTCATCCTTGCCGTAGGGGAGAAGGACGAAGTGACACCCAAAGAGCAGACCGAAGCACTCTTTCGAGAGCTTCGCCGTTGGGGGAACCGGGCTCAAATGTTTTCACTTCCTGGGATAGGTCATGGGGGAACGCTTTTTGTCCTCAATGAGGACTTTGACCGTGAGGGGATCGTTGCTCCAGTGTTCCGGAAAATCCTCAGAGAGGCAGGATGAAGAAATGGAAGAACGAAACTTTCCATGCCCCAGAATTGTGGTGAGCCAGTGCCTGGGATTTTCTCGTTGTCGCTATGACGGTGCTATCATCGAAGGCACGATTACCGAGGTCCTCAAGGATTACGTGGAGTTCATCCCAGTGTGCCCGGAGATGGCGATAGGCCTTGGGGTACCCCGCCAGCCTATCCGCATTGTTCTTTCTGGGAATACGCGGTGCCTCCTGCAGGAATCGACGGGGCTTGACCTTACCGAGCACATGAGGGAGTTCTCGCGGGGATTTCTCTCGTCGCTCCGGGGGGTGAGCGGTTTCGTTCTCAAGGCCAAATCGCCTTCTTGCGGCTTCAGGGATGTCAACATTCACGCCCCAAACGGTCGAATCCTTACCAGGGGACATGGCTTTTTCACCGAGGAAATCCTGCAATTCTACCCCCACCTGGCGGTAGAAACTGAAAGACGCCTGGAGAACCTTGCCATTCGAGAACATTTCCTCGAAAAGGTCTTTGCCACGGCAGACTTTTTCAGAATACGAGAACACCAGAGTCTTGGAGAGCTTGTGGACTTTCACACCCGCTATAAGCTCTTTTTCATGGCCCACAACCAGAGTGAGGCTCAGAAACTTGGAAGGATTGTGGCTGAGGCCAAAAGGAAGGGAAAGGACGTGGCCTTCAGTGAGTATGAAGAGCATTTCTTTCGGGCACTTCGGCGGTCAATGAATCGAAAGCTTGTAGTGAACGTCCTCCAGCATACTCTGGGGTACTTCAAGGATCGGCTGGCTCCTCAAGAGAAATCCTTTTTCCTCGAGCTTCTTGAAGGCTTCCGCCGGGGTGCTGTCCCCTTCTTCGCCCTTGTGACCCTTATGAGGTCCTGGATTGTGCGCTTTGAAGAGCCATATCTTGCCCAACAGACTTTCTTTGCGCCTTATCCAGAAGGACTCAAGCCCAAAGAAATCCAGGACCTCATACCGTTTCGAGATTTCTGGAGCGAGAAGCATGCTACCTGAGCAGTGCCTCGGTCATGGCATCCATGAACTCGGGAACATCCTCTGGTACTCTCCCGGTGACAATACGTCCATCGATCACTGCCGACCAGTCGAAGCTGTAGGTACCACCCATGATGGTGACGGCCTCTTGGGCTGCTAACCATCCCGCGCTTCGTTTCCCTTCAAGGAGTGAGGCAGCTGCCAGAGCAATGGGAGCATGGCAGATGCCGGCCACAATTCTCTCGGCCTCGTAGGCTCTCTTGAGGAACTCAAGAGGAGTCCCGGCTGCGATGCAGTTCCACGGGCAAAAGGCTCCTGGAACCATGGCAAGGTCAATATCCTCGGGGGTAATGTCCTCGAGGGGAACAAGGCCATAGCACTCCTTGGGGATTTCCTGGAGAGGTACTGAGACTCCAAAGTTCCCCATCACCACGGGAAGACCAAGGAGAGGGGGGCGGGAACGCATGGGGGCTTCGAAAGTTCCCAGAATGACCTCTGCTCCTCGATAAAGGAATTCCATAACCGGCACCACAAGCTCTACATCTTCGAAATCTTCCCCGGCGATGATGATCACTCTCTTTCCTTGCAGAATTCCCTCTCGCTCATCCAAAAAGTGAGGGTCAAAGAGGCGGCAGAGGGTTCGGACGAAAAGGGGAGTGTCCACTGTTCCCCGGGCAGTCACAACCTCTCCATCGGCCACTACCGGAAGGTCCTCGAAGGCGCCGATACGACGGAGCATGAACGACACCACCGAACTTCCTGTGATGCTCTTTCCATGGGCGATGTGGGCGCTGACCAGAACCAAGGCCCCGTCACCTATGGCTCCAATGAGAGCTCCTTGCTTGTGTGCTCTGGCGAGGAACTCGACCACAGAATCCTCGGTCATCATAATGTCAGCTGAGTGTCCCCCAATGACGATCACGGCGTCGTACTCTTTGGGATTCGCCTCCTTAAGGGATTTCCAGCTGTAACGTTTAGGACTGATGGTGGGAATGGGATCGACACCCATGTCCCACATCCCGGTAACACCCTTTCCTTTTAGGTATGGTCGGGTGAACTTCCAGGTAACCCAGTCAATGAGGAGGAACTCTGGGAATCCTCCGAACTCACTCAGATACTCAGCAAGATAGTAGGCTTGGAAATCGCTGAATTCGCTGGCCACCAGAAGACCAAGGTGTTTTCCCACGAGGGGCCCCTGAGGTTTGCGTGCCCCAGCGTGTGGTCCTTCCCAGAAGGTCGCTCCATCTCGTTCAACCACAGTCACACCGGTTCTGCGGGCTACATTAAGAAACGGTGATGCCATCATCCCACCTCCTTTACCGACCATTATAGCGGTACAAGAGCTCAAAAAACACCTAAGGGGGGCCAAGGTGACACCTTGGCCCCCCTTAGGTGCAAGGAGGGGAAAGACTTCTATGTAAGGAGGTGCTAGTGGGGTACTCCCTATTCAATTTCCTGGGGGAATTATATAAAGGACTTTCCTTCTTCGTCAAGGGAGTAGAAAAAATTTTTTGAGTGAGTTCATGGGGTCTCAGGGAGACGATTCTTTTCCTCCAGACCATCCTGCTTCACGCATGAGTTTGAGAGCAACGCTGTTACTTGGCCCGTCACCCCAGGCCACGCTCACCGAGAAACCGTCCCCGAGAGCATCGACGATTCGGGCTATAGCCTGGTGCGTGAACCCTGGGCACAGGATGAATGCGCGAACCCCTCCTTTTGGGCAAGTTCTTTGTACACTTCGATGGCCTCTTCATTGTTCTTCACCAGAACGCTGGTGAGCTTGTAGAGGGGCGTTGCGATGGTGCATCGGTGTTTGGTTGGATCTGCGTCTGGCACGTGGGCCACAAAAGCCGTTCTAAATCCTTTAAACATGACTCACCACCTCTTTTTATTGTTCCCCCTCCCATCTTACTCATCTACATGGTGCCCCAATCTTCCCAGACGTGGTGGAATTCAGCACCTGGTTCAACCCCAAAGGCCAATGCAGACATCTGTGGTTCTTCTCTGTCAATGCGTACCCAGAGCCAGGGATGGCTGCCTAAGATGTTTGCCTAAATTTCTTACACCACCGGCATGACGGCTCCCAGAGATTCTCCCTGGCCCATGAATTTCCGGTAGATTGCCCGAGCCTCCTCGAGGGTTAGCTCCTGGAGCATGGTCTCGTACCGGGAGGGGAAGTCCCACCCCAGACCGATTCGCTCGTAGAATGCAAGGACTGAGGCCAAGGAAGCGATGGTTTCAAGGCTGTGGAGGAACATCCCCCGAGTGTAAGTTTTGGCCTCTTCAAACTCTTCTTCCTGAAGATTAAGGAGATTGCGGAATTCCTCTCGCAGGATGCTCACCACAGTGTCAAAGTAGCAGGGAGCAAAGCCACAATAGGCGCACAGAAACGAGGGACCAAGGAGGGGCACGTACATTGACCCCACCTGGTAACTCAAGCCTCTCTGCTCTCGGATTTTCACAAAAAGCCGGGAATACATCCCCCCACCCAGGATGTTGTTAAGGATTTCGAAAGCCACTCGCTCTTTAACTTCAGAAAGTCCTGGGGCCCGAAAGCCCAGAACGACCCAGCTGTCTCGGACCTCTTTGCAATCCACGATTTTTAAAGAAGCGGGAAAGAACCGATCTAAGGGAGGAAAGGCAAATTCTCGAGGAATAACCTCTCCCAGCTCTCGTTCCAGGGTTTTCCCCAATTTCTCGGGGTCGAACTTTCCTACGACGGCAAGCACCATGTTATTAGGAACATAGGTGCGCTCATACCAAGAGCGCACCTTTTCCGGCTCTATCCTCTCGAGGCTTTTTGCTTCCCCCAAGGTAGGGAAGGCATAGGGGTGTCTGCCGAAGAAGGCTCGCTTGAAACGAAGCATTGCCGCTTTAAGAGGGTCGTCATCTAAGGAGCGCAAGAGATCGAGGAGGAAGCGTCTCTCCTTTTCAATCTCTTCCGGAAGGAATGCCGGGGTCTTGATGGCTTCGAGGAAAAGGGCAAGGAGGGCATCGGCTTCATCTGCCGGTCCCTCAAGGACTACCTTACCGGTGAAGTAGTTCGAAGAACTCTGGATGGTGGCTCCCAGGCTTTCTACCGCCCGGCTGAACTCGACACCGCTTCTTCTTTTTGTTCCCTTCAGGAGCACTTCCTGCATGAGGGCAGAAATCCCTCGTTCTCCCTCACCTTCAAAGATATTGCCAAGACCCAGGAGGAGGTGGAAGACCACGAGCTCGCTCTCTCGGGGTATGAGAAGAAGAACAAGGCCGTTTTTGAACACCCGTTTCTCCACGGGGAGAGGATCGGTTTTCACCTCAATCACCCGGCTTAATGAAGATATAGGTGGCCCGCTCAAAGTCCACATATCTTCGGGCAACCTCCACGATGTCCCCCGGTCTCACCCGCTCGATTCTGAAAAGAGCCCGCAGAGACCGGTCGATGCTGTCTATAGTATCGAGGCGTCCTAAAAGTTCTGTGCTTCCAAGGGTGGTTTCAGTGGCACCAAAGAAGCCACTCTTTAGGAGATTTTTGGCCCGGCGAAGTTCTTCCTCGGTAGGTACAAAGTAGGTGAGTTTGGCAAATTCGCTTCTTATCGCTTCTTCGATTTCTTCACGGTCTCCCTGAGAAAAGGTGTAGAAAACGGCAAAGATTCCGGCATGCTCGTAGTAGGAGTAGGTAGTATGGATGGTGTCTACAAGCCTTCTTTCCTCCCGCAGGGCCACATTGAGACGCGACCCCAGCCCATCGCCCATGACTAAGGAAAGAAGCCGCAGAAAGTAAAAATCTTCGCTCTTTATGCCTTCGCAGAGAAAACCAATGGCTCCGTAGAAACGCCGCACATCCATAACGCACTCCGCAATTTGCCTCTCCGGTAGAGGAAGGGCGGGAAAGGGGGACAGAGAGACCTCAGAGGAGGTCGGGAAGGCGCTAAAAAACCCTTCTGCAAAGGGGAAGAGTTCTTCTTCTTTCAGGTTTCCGCTCACGGCCAAGACCATGTTAGCCGGGTGATAGAAGAGTTCCTTGTGCTTCAGAAGGTCTTCCCGGGTGAAACTTTGTACTGTTTCCTCTCTTCCTAAAATGGGTAAACCGTAAGGAGTTCCGGAGAATACCCGCTCGTAAAGAAGGCGGGCCAAGCGTTCTTCAGGGTCGTCTTCATCAATGTGGATTTCCTGGATGACGACCATTTTTTCTCGCTCGACATCTTCAGGATCGAAGAGAGGCTGCCGAACAAGCTCCATCTCCAAGGAAAAAGCTTCCTTCCAAAATTCCTCCGGTACTACAAGGTAAAAGTCTGTGGTATCGAGGGATGTTCCGGCATTGAGTGTTCCTCCCAAGGCCTGCACCTTGCGAGAAAGTAAAAGTCCGGGTAAATTCGCTGTTCCTTTAAATACCATGTGTTCAAAAAAATGTGATATGCCGTTTTTTTCCGGGTCTTCGTCTTTCACTCCTGCTCTCACCCAGAGGTTGACTGCTACAAGGGGAGAATGCATTTTTCGGAAGACAACTCGGGCACCACAGGGGAGAACCCTTTTGGTGTAAGAGAGGAACTGCACCTTTTCCTCCTGCTCTTCAAGGAGGGACCACAGGGTCCCTCCTTTTTATCTTTTACACCCACCAGGCCTGTCCAATCTTCTCCCGGACGATTACTTCCCTCAAAAAGGCTACGGCCTTCTCAAAACCCTCCCGTCCAGACATGAGGGAGTCTTCGTGCTCTATGGAGAGGACTCCATCGTACCCAATCATGCGAAGGGTGCTCACAAAGTCTTTCCAGAAGCTAAAATCATGTCCATAGCCTACGGTACGGAAAATCCACGAACGTTCTTTCTCAAAGGTATACACCTTGGTGTCGAGATTGCCATTGATAATGCTTGTAACCAGGTTGATTTTCGTGTCCTTGGCGTGGACGTGGTACACAGCCCCCTCGAGTTTCCGTAAAGCAAAGATGGGATCAATTCCTTGCCAGAAGAGATGACTGGGGTCAAAGTTTGCTCCGACAACCTCCCCTGCTGTTTCTCTCAGACGCAGGAGTGTCTCCGGATTATAGACGCAGAATCCCGGATGCATTTCCAGGCATACCCGCACGCCATGGTCTTTAGCGAATTGTCCTGTTTTCTTCCAGTAAGGGATGACCTTCTCTTCCCACTGCCACTTGACGATCTCCAAGAAGTCTGAGGGCCAAGGACAGGTAACCCAGTTGGGATATTTGGCGTTTTCCGAGTCTCCAGGGCATCCTGAGAAGGTGATGACATTTTGAACTCCTAATTTTTCGGCAAGAAGAACGCTGGCTTCAAAGTCGGCATGGTGCTTTGCGGCAATCTCAGGATTGGGGTGAAGGGGGTTGCCGTGACAACTCAGGGCACTGATCTCAAGACCTCGCGATTCCACTGCTTCTTTGAGGCGTTTCATAGCGTCAGGATTTTTGAGGAGCTCGTGAGGGTTGCAGTGAGCGTTTCCGGGATACCCTCCGGTGCCGATTTCTACTGCCTCAACCCCCTGTGCCTTCACGTAATCGAGAGCCTTTTCGAAGGGCTCATTCTGGAAAAGAACGAGAAATACGCCGATCTTCATAGAAAACCCACCCCTCTTGACTTTTTGTCTTTGCTCTTATATAAGAAAAAATAAAACTGCACTCCTTAGAGTATATCCTCCCGACAGGCAGAACGCAAGACAAGGGGACTACTTTACCCAAAGGAGGGTACACCTTGGAAGGGCAAAATGTGGATGTCCGCATATCGGAAAGGGTGAAACTCATTGCTCCCTCTGCTACGCTCTCTGTCTCGGCCAAAGCTCAGAGCATGCGGAAGCAGGGGATTGATGTCATCTCCTTCAGTGCAGGAGAGCCAGATTTTGATACGCCTTCCCTCATAAAGGAGGAGGCAAAGCAGGCCATTGACGAAGGGTTTACCAAGTACACTGCTACCCAAGGGATATTGGAACTGAGGGAGGCTATCTGTGAAAAGCTCGAGCGGGAAAATGGCCTTTACTATAATCCTCAGGAAATTATTGTCTCCTGTGGAGCAAAGCACTCACTCTACAATGCCATTATGACCCTCTGTGAGGTGGGAGACGAGGTCCTTTTGCCTGTCCCTTATTGGGTAACATACTGGGAGCAAATCTGTCTCGCCGGGGGTAAGCCGGTTCTTGTAGAGTGCGACCCCGGTTCTCTTGCACCCAGCGTTGAAGCTCTGGAGAAGGCGGTGACTCCAAAAACACGTCTTCTCATCCTCAACAATCCCGCCAATCCCACCGGAGTGGTTTTGAACGAAGACGTTCTTGTCCGTATTGCCCGCATTGCTGTGGAAAAGGACTTCTGGGTTATCTCTGATGAAATCTATGAGCACTTAGTATACGAGGTCCCCTTTCCTCGAAGCATTGCCACTTTCCCAGGAATGAGGGAGAGGACTGTGGTTGTCAACGGAGTATCAAAGACCTTCTCCATGACGGGATGGAGAATCGGATATGCTGCCGGGCCGAAAGAGGTTATCGAAGGCATGTCTCGCTTGCAGGACCACTTGACTTCCAACCCTACTTCTATAAGTCAGAGAGCAGCTCTGGCGGCCTTGTGCTGTCCTCCTTCAGTCATTCAGGAGATGGTAGGTATCTTCGATCGTCGGAGGAGACTCATGATCGAGCACCTTTCTGCGATACCGCATCTTGCTTTCCCCATTCCCCAGGGGGCCTTCTACATCTTTGTGGACTTTTCCAAGTACTGTGAAGGGAGCTACAAAGGAGAGCGCATCGGAAACTCGGTACGTTTAGCAGAACTGCTCCTTGAGGAAGCCCGTGTGGCCTGTGTTCCGGGAGTAGCCTTTGGTATGGAAGGGTACCTTCGCCTTTCCTATGCCACTTCTGAGGAGACAATAGAAGTGGGCATGCGAAGGATTAAGGATTTTGTGAGGAAAGTAGAGTGAAAAGGGGGTATTGAGCACGTGCCGAAAATCTACATTATTGACGTGACGAACCGCGACGGGGTACAGACGGCGCGATTGGGACTGGCAAAAATCGAAAAGACCATGGTGAACCTGTATCTCAACGAAATGGGGATCTTCCAGAGCGAATTTGGTTTTCCTACGACGAGACACGAGACAAGTTACCTCAACGCAAATCTTGAGCTTGCTGAAATGGGAGTCATTGCTCCGATACGTTTGAGTGGGTGGTTGAGAGCCACGAAGAGCGACGTGGAACTTGCATACAAACTTGTTCCGAAACTCAAGTATCTCAATCTCTCTATTTCCACCTCCGATCAAATGCTCAAGGGGAAACTCAACAAGACCCGTGAAGAAGTCACAAGTATGATGGTTGAGGCTGTCAAGGCGGCCAAGGGTTTTGGAGCTCTTGGTATTGGTGTCAATGCTGAGGATGCCTCCCGTACAGATCTTGGTTTCCTTGTCGACTTTGCCTTAGCTGGAAAGGAGGCGGGAGCTGAACGCTTTCGCTACTGCGACACCTTAGGTTATGACAGTCCCTTCACGATTTACGAGCGCGTCAGGTACATTGCCGAGAAGACCAAGATGTCCGTTGAGATGCACTGCCACAACGACCTCGGTATGGCTGTGGCGAATTCTATCGCTGGAGCTAAAGGGGCCATTGATGCCGGAGTGGATGCTTACATTAACACTACCATCAATGGAGTCGGAGAGCGAGCGGGCAATGCTGATCTGGTATCGGTGATTCTTGCTATCAAGTACGCGAGCGGAATGGAAGGGAAATACGAGCTTGATGAGCGAGTAAATCTCAAAGCTGCCTGGAGAACTTGCAAATATGCTTCCTATGCCTTCAGAGTTCCCATCCCTATAACTCAGCCGGGAGTGGGTGCTAATGCCTTTGCTCATTCCTCAGGGATACACGCTGATGGAGTCCTCAAAGACCGCAAAAACTATGAACTTTATGACTTTGAGGAGCTTGGCCGGGGAGAACCGGAAATCATCGAAACTGGACGGCAAATCGTTGTAGGAGAGTACAGTGGTATCAAGGGATTCCGGAATGTTTATGAAAAGCTCGAAATTGAGTTTAAAGACGAAGAGGAGGCCCGGGAAATCCTTGAGCTGGCGCGCTTTGCCAACGTTGAGAAGCAAAAACCCCTTGTAGAGGACGAGCTCCGTTTCATTGCCAAATACCCCAAGCAGGCAAAGCAGATCCTCACCCTCATCCCTTGAAATCACCAAGGAGGCCTATGTTCGTCGTAGGCCTCCTTTCCCATTCGCACGAAGTGGTGTGATTCATAGAGCACAGCGTATCCTTGCCTTCGGTAGAAGTGGAGTGCCCTTTCATTTTCTTTTTCTACGTCGAGTATGACTCTTTTTGCTCCGCACTTTCTGGCTTCCTCTTCTAAAAAGTTGAGAAAAAAGCTTCCGAGGCCTTTTCCCTGGTGGGGTGGAAAAACGGCAATGTTACTCACGTAGTAAGCCTCTTGTGGGAACCCCATGTGGAAAATTTCCCACAGAAGAGATGGCGTAACGTGGAATAGAGCGTGAGGCAAAAGGCGTAGTACTGTAGCCCAACCCTTAGCTTTGCGGGCCTTTCCATTCCACCCCAGAGCCATTCCAAGGACCGTTTCCCCTTGACGCAAGACAAAACAGTGAGGAAATCCAAAGAGAGTGGTTTCTTGCTGGAAGAGTCGTTCAAAGATTTTTTTCCAGCGAGGCCCAAGAAAGCGACAAAGGGTTCTCCCTGCTGAGAGTTCGAGCATAAGGAGAAAAGCCTTTTTTTCCTCCGGTATTCCTTGTGTTACCTCTATCGATACTCCTTGGGGGTTAAAACTTTCTCTCTCCATCTTTTGCCTTCTGCCTTCCATTCTCGGCCAGCATGGAAAAAGGCATCGATATTCTCAAAAGGTACATCTTGCGGGAGATCACACCCGGTGCTCAAGACAAAACTCGGATACTCCTTCATGGCTTCAAGGAGTCTATAGGTTGCTGAATACACCTCCTTTGGTCCTTCAAGGAGCATCATGACGGGACTCACATTACCCATGAGGAGAAGGCCGTTAGCTTTTTCGGCTGCCTGTCTAAGGTCCACAGAACTATCAAGACTCAGGCCGGCCACTCCACAACGACTCATTTCCGGGATAAGGTGCGTTGTGTCCCCGCAGACGTGGAGAATAACCTCGACCTCATCGAGAATCCCCGTGAGTTCCCGATAGAGCGGAGCAAGGTTTTTGCGAAAGGTGTCGGGTCCGAAAATGACTGCCGTGGGCTCAAGAATCATGATGATATCAGCTCCTGCCTCTTTCAGGGCCTTAGCGTAAGCACGCACCACTTCTTTTGAGAACTCAAGTACCCCATAGAAGAAAGCTTCGTTGAGAATGCTCTGCATGGCCAACTCGTTCGCCCCTACAAGGAGTCCTGAAAGAGTCAGGGGTCCTATGACGTATGCCCCTACAGGGCAGGGCAAGGCCGCCCGCATGTGCCGTAGAGTCTCAAGGTACACGATGACCCTTCCATCTCCCAAGATGTCGATTTTTCGGAAAGCTTCAAGGTCACCAAGGCCCTTCACCGGGTGCTCTTCCACAGAGGGCGTGTCCTCAAGGGGGAAGCGCACCGACAACCCCAGGGCACTGGCTTCGACGGAGAGGTCCATGAGGAAGAACATAGCATCAGGGTGAAAACGGTCATAGAGCCTGCTTAGGGACTGGAACTGTACGAGATGATTAAATTGATTTTGTTTAATATTTGTCCCGGTGAGCTGCAACCCGGGGTAACCAAGGAGGGGGACAATAGGCCTTTTTCCCTCTTCCCAATATGTTAAGGCGAGTTCCTGCAAGGAGAACAGCCCGGAATTCCACCGCATATTAACCACCTCAAGTTTCATAAAATATTTAATTTTTTATTGTACATCTTCTCCTTCATAAGGTCAAGAAGAAAATGGTAGTCTGGAGTACCACATAAATGGTGATGTGCTACAATGGAGTAGAATACAAAAAGAGCAATCCTTGTAAATGCAGGAAAGTATTCACCGGGGTCTAAAAGAGCGTTATCCCGCTGTTTGTGGTAATGGGGAAAGGGACTCTCTATAATACGAGCTCTGCACCACGGGAACCACCGGGAAGATTCTTGAGAGGACTTGGATTTCTGGTTGCCAGGCTTAAGGGTGAACCTTGGGGAAGACTGAGGAGTCAGAACCGGAGTAGTCGGGAGGACACAGGGGTACCTCGTGAATTCCCTGGAAAGGAGAGGGGTTATTTATGAAAGGATGGGGAGCTTGGACGATTATCGTTTTTTTGGTGTTCCTTTTGGTAGGTTGTTCCTTTGGAGGTTCTTTTTCCTCTCTGGGGGCTGCTTCTGTGGATCCTTCCTTTTCTCGGGGAGTCAATGACTTTGGTCTCCGTCTCCTGAAAGGCCTCCGACAAAGAGATGAAAAGAATGTCTTTCTTTCTCCAGTGAGTATTGAACTTGCTCTCTCTATGGCAGCAAATGGAGCCCGGGGAGAGACGCAACGGGAAATGCATACTGCTTTGGGGTTTGGTACTTTCGTGCGCGAAGAAGTGAATGCGAACAACCTTGCTCTGCTTCGAGCCCTTAGAGTTTCGGGGTCAGGAGTTACCTTGTCCTTAGCGAACTCTCTCTGGGCTCGGGAGGGGATAGACTTCTTTCCGGAGTACATCGAGGCGGTGCGTCATTTCTATGGGGCAGAAGTGAAAACCGTGAATTTTGCCAATCCACAAACCATTTCCCTTATCAACCAGTGGGTGAGAGAAAAGACACAGGGAGCCATAAAGGACATCATCAACCGTCTTCCCGATAACGCCATTCTTGCGCTCCTCAACGCCACGTACTTTAAGGGTAAGTGGACGACTTCCTTTGACCCAGCCAGGACCCAAGTTCTACCATTTTTCCTGGAGGGCGGTGGGCAAAAAGAAATCCCTATGATGTGGCGGGAAGGTTCCTTCCCGTATCTTGAAACAGAGTCTCTCCAGGTTATACGACTTCCGTACACACAGGAACGGTTCGGCATGTACATTTTTCTTCCCAAGGAGCAAGAAGACATGGGTGCCTTTCTTGAGGGGTTGAGTGTCGAAACTCTGGAGAACTACATCACCGCGTTGACCGAGAAGGAAGGCGAGGTGTATCTCCCTCGATTTCGGGTAACCTTTGAACGCACGCTCAACGAGGACCTGCAGGCTCTGGGAATGGAAAGAGCCTTTGACCCGGAAGGTGCCGACTTTGGTGATATGCTCTCCGTGAGTCTTGATGCCAATGCGTACATTAGTGAGGTGAAACACAAGGTCCTCCTTGAGGTAAACGAAGAGGGCACGGTGGCGGCGGGGGCCACTTCGGTAACTATAAGTATTACTGCCGTTTTGCCGGAGTATCGCTTCGTTATGCGAGTGGATCATCCCTTCTTTATAGGTATAAGGGATGAAGAGACTGGAGTGTTACTCTTTTTGGGGGTGGTGGGAAATCCTGAGGAACTCTCCTGAGCATGCCCTTCTGTCTGAGGAAGTGAAGAAAGACGAGTCCCATTTTCAACGGCCAAAAGGAAAACGAGGGAAGCGAGGGCCGCAACAAAACTTGGGCAAGGGTAGGACGGATTCGGCCTTGAGATAGACAGGTATCCCAAGGAGCGACACCCAAAGAACAGCCAGGGAATCGGAGAAAGCTACGGCTCGGAATACGGCGTTCTGAGGCATAAAGAATCAAGTGTGGTACCCAAAGAGTTACCTAAAAGGAGAAAAGGAAGGATTTTTAGCCAGACCCCACACCCCTAAAAGCACTCTCTATATCGCTTCGCAAAAACCGTTTATCGCCGAAGAGATATTTGAAAAGGGAGGTGAAAAAGAAAAGTCTTTCCGCATCCAGAAGGATTTCTCAGGAAGAGAAAGGACGTGTCCCAAAAGAATCGTTTGGGGGAAAGTGAATGAGATATAGAGAAGACTTTTCTTCAAACCAGAGAGCATAAAGGGAAATGAGGCCAAAATGGAGTTGAGTAGAAGCGATACCAAAAGAAAGAGGCTACGGCTTCAAAAGGCACTCCAAAACGCAAGAAGGAAATGGTCAGGGGGACACTGGAATAGGAGCAGAGAAGAGTTAAGACCCCAAAACTGTCCCGAGAAGACTTCCTAAAAGAGGGAAATATTCTCTTTTGGGAACGTTTCGGATGTGCGTTTTTCAGGGAAAAAGAGAAAGAACCACTCCGAAGCGGCTGAAATCCCCAGGAAGGGTCCGATCAGCTCTCCTGTGGTGGTGAGGAAATTCTTCAAAATCAAGGGAGTCTCTTTCCATAGTCTTCCTTCTTGTTTACCATAATACACTGAGGCGGAAACGTTTTGTGTAGAACCCTTCTTTTGTATAATAAGCCAAAACACGACAAAGGGGGAAATACGGTGGTCACTGTTCCGGACGATATCCTCAATCTTCCCCGTTCTGGTATTCGGGAACTCATGGGTATGGCCCTGTGTATGCCACAGGCCATACGCTTGGAGATGGGAGAGCCTCATTTTCCTACGCCTCCCTTGATTCTCGAGCGTCTGCAAGACTTCTACGCTCAGGGAGAGATCCGCTATACCCCGACGGTAGGCATCCCCTCTCTTCGAGAGAAAATCGCCGAAAAGCTCAAGAAAGAAAAAGGGTGGCAGGTGACACCTGATGAGGTTATTGTTTTGCCCGGTTCCCTTTTCGGAACGGTGACGGTGTTCCGCACGTTCCTTTCCCCGGGGGATGAAGTTCTCGTGCCGGATCCGGGTTTCACGAACCACTTCTTCCAGGTAGAGCTCTGTGGAGGGAAGGCCCTGCACTACCACCTTCGTCCAGAGAATGCTTACCTTCCAGACCTTGGAGAGATTCGCTGCCTTCTGACACCTCGCACGAAAATCATCCTTGTGAACTCCCCTTCAAACCCCTTGGGGGTTGTCTTCCCGAGGGAGGTTCTTGAGGGCATCGCCCGGTTGGCTGAGGAGTACAACCTCCTTGTAGTTTCTGACGAAGCCTATGAGAGATACGTCTATGAAGGGAAGTATCTCGGTCTTTTCCAGTTCGTCAACCCGGAGTGTTTGGTGAGTATTTTCTCCTTCTCAAAGACCTATGCTCTCACGGGGTGGAGAGTGGGGTACATGGTGGCTCCTCTGAAGCTCGTTCCTCACCTTGCTAAGGTTGCCGAATACCTCATCGCCTGTACCTCTCACCTTTCACAAAAGGCAGCCGAAATTGCCCTTGACCTTCCTGAGGAGGAAGTCATGAGGATGGTGGAATACTACCGGGAGAATGTTCGTATTGCTTCTTCTCTCCTTGAAGGGGAAGGATTCACCTTTTTCAAGCCTCAAGGTGGGTATTATGTCTGGGTGGACGTGCGGGAGTTTGGCATGCCTTCTCTGGAATTCTGCAAGGCTTTCCTAAAGGAGAAGTGTGTGGCGCTTGCTCCGGGAGACACTTTTGGTGAGAGCGGTGAGGGCTTTGTCCGTGTCTCTATCTGCCGCAGGAGGGAAGAAGTGGAAGAGGGGGTGCGCCGTTTATTAGAGTGGAGGAAAGAGAGACTATGAAACCGACCCTGGCCATCACCATGGGGGATCCTGCAGGTGTGGGTCCTGAGATCATCATTGCAGCGCTTGCTCAGTGGAACATACCGGCTCGGGCCTGCGTTATTGGGGATTTCTCGGTTCTTTGTCGGGCCGAGGAAATATGGGGGGTTCGCATTCCCTGGCGGGAAGCCCGTTTTCCCCTTGAGGGAGACGGTCCTTTTCTCCTTGACCTTGCCAATGTCAATCCTCAGAGTTTTTCCTGGGGGGTGATTTTGCCAGAGTTCGGACAGGCGAGTTTTGAGTACATCGCGAAAGCAAAGGAACTCGTAGAGCGGAAACTCGCCGACGCCATCGTCACTGCTCCCATAAGTAAGGAAGCTCTGTACCGAGCTTCCATTCCCTACATTGGGCACACTGAGATGCTTGAAGGACTTTTTGGTTCCCCACAGGCTCTCACCATGTTTCAGGTAGGAAATTTGCGGGTTTTTTTCTTCACCCGACACCTTCCCTTGCGGGAGGCCATAGAGCGCATCAAGAAGGATGCTCTTTCTGTCTTTGTGAAGAAAGTATTCCTCTACCTTAGGGCCTTGGGAGTGCAAAGACCACAGGTGGCCATTGCCGCCCTGAATCCTCACGCCGGGGAAGGGGGACTTCTGGGGAAGGAAGAAATCGAGGAGGTTATCCCCGCCGTTTCTCATCTCCAAAGCGAGGGTTTTGAAGTCTCGGGACCCTATCCGGCGGATTCGGTCTTTTTCTTTGCCTTCCAGGGGAGGTTCGATGCAATCATCTCACTCTACCACGATCAGGGACACATAGCCACGAAGTGTCTCGATTTCTTCCGCACGGTGAGCGTGACCTTGGGGCTTCCCTGTATTCGTACCTCCCCCGACCATGGGACGGCTTTTGACATTGCCGGGAAAGGGAAGGCAAATCATGAGAGCATGTACGAGGCTTGCAGAATCGCTGCCCTCTATGCTCCTCTATATACCCCGCCACTTGAAGATACAGCATGCAAGGGGCGGGAGCGCAAGTGATAGTGAATAGGGCCTTCCATGGAAGGGGGTAGGTTCAGCAAAGACCCCTCCCAGGTTGCCCAGGTTGCTTCCTCCATAAAGTTCTGAGTCACTATTGAGGATTTCTTCGTAGAATCCTGGACGGGGAACACCGACCCGATACGAGAGGCGAGGGACGGGAGTAAAGTTAAGGACAAAGAGGAGAAAGTCGTCGGGATCTTTGCTCTTGCGCAGGAACGTGATGATTGAGTTTTCCGCATCGTTGCAATCTATCCATTCAAAACCCTGTTGCTCGTAATCACACTCCCAGAGAGCTCGCTCCCGAAGATAGAGGTGGTTGAAGTCTCGTACAAAACGGTGGAACTCTCGGTGGGATTTATGCTGCAGGAGGAACCAATCGAGAGCCTCATCGTGGTTCCATTCCCGACGTTGCCCAAATTCCCCTCCCATGAAGAGAAGCTTTTTCCCCGGATAGCCAAACATGAGCCCCAAGAGAAGTCGCAGGTTAGCGAATTTCTGCCAGTCATCCCCAGGCATCTTCTCAAGGATGCTCCTTTTACCATGGACGACTTCGTCGTGCGAGAGAGGGAGAATGAAGTTCTCTGAGAAGGCGTACCAGATGGGGAAAGTGAGATTGGTATGATGGTACTTGCGGTGAATGGGGTCCTTGCTCATGTAAAGGAGTGTGTCGTTCATCCAGCCCATGTTCCACTTAAAGAGAAATCCCAGCCCCCCGGCATACGGCGGGAGTGTCACCCCAGGCCAAGCGGTGGACTCTTCAGCGATAGTGGCTATCCCTGGGAAAGCGGTATACACTCGCTCGTGAAGGAGTCGCAGGAATTCTATAGCTTCAAGGTTCTCCTTCCCTCCAAAGCGGTTGGGAATCCATTCTCCCTCTTTCCTCCCGTAGTCGAGGTAGAGCATGGAAGCCACGGCGTCGACCCGCAGGGCGTCGATGTGGTACTTCTCAAACCAGAAGAAGGCATTGGAGAGAAGGAAACTCTTTACCTCACACCTTCCATAGTTGAAGATGTAACTTCCCCAGTGGGGATGTTCTCCCCGACGAGGGTCAAAGTGTTCGTAAAGAGCGGTGCCGTCGAAGCGCCCGAGGGCATGGGCATCTTTAGGGAAGTGAGCGATAACCCAGTCGAGGATGACCCCCAGGTTTGCCCTGTGGCACTCATTCACGAAAACCGCAAAGTCACCGGGTGTTCCAAAGCGGCTTGTAGGAGCAAAATAGCCGGTAACGTGATACCCCCAGGAGCCGTCAAAGGGGTGTTCAGCGACTGGTAGAAGCTCAAGGTGGGTATATCCCATGTCTTTGGCATAGGGGATGAGCTCTTCGGTAAGCTCCCGGTAGGAGAGGAAGGATCCGTCCTCTTTCCTCTTCCAGGAACCCAGGTGGACCTCGTAGATATTCATGGGCAAGGCGAGAAGATTTTTATGCCTGCGTTTTTCCATCCACTCTTCATCACTCCAGGGGAGCGAAGAGAGGTCAAAGACCACCGAGGCCGTTTTGGGGCGAACTTCGGAAAAGAAGGCATAGGGGTCAGCTTTAAGGAGGAGATGACCCTCTTTGGTCTTTATCTCAAACTTGTATTTTTCTCCTTCTCCAAGCCCCGGGATGAAAAGCTCCCATACCCCTGAGTTTCCCTGCAAGCGTAGAACATGTACCCTTCCGTCCCAGCGGTTGAAATCTCCCACTACGCTTACCCGTAGGGCGTTTGGCGCCCAGACGGCGAAGTGCACACCCCGCACACCGAGGACCTCGAGGACGTGAGCGCCCAATTTTTCGTAGGCTCGACAGTGAGTTCCCTCGTTGAAGAGGTGGAGGTCGAGATCGGTTAAAAGAGGTGGAAAAGCATAGGGATCAAAAGTGAGAAAGGTTTGTCCTTCCTCGGTAATCTCAAGAAGGTACAGGGGGTCTTCGGTTTTAGGAAGGGTGGCCACAAAGAGACCGGCAGGATGTACCCGCTCGGCCAAGAAAGAGGCATTTTCTGGGGTTGTGAGGCGGATGGTAACACGTTCTGCCCAAGGTCGGAACACTCGCACTACCGTCTTCCCCCCTTCTCGATGCATTCCCAGAAAAAAGGAGGGGTCGCTTACATCTCCTCGGACCAGGGCTTCGGTCACTTCCCGCATTATCTCCCTCCCTTCCCCGAGAGTATCCGAAGGCGTTCGTAGAAGACTTCCTCCAATACTTCTTCGTGTACTTTGTAAGGAACGAGGATTTTTTTTCGGGGCTCAGGAAGAGCAAGATGCGGGAGAGAAAGGCGACGAAGCTTTTCATTGTAGGCAAAGACCATGAGGCGTTCCAGGTTCACCGTATCGGCAGTGTTGTAGGCGAGCAGTGTCTCTAAGGCTTCCGGGCATCCATCCTGGTATTTCCGCCAGAGAAGAACTGCTGTGAATCCGTCAACTCCCCGCAGTGCTCCCCGGTCTATCCCCAGAGCCTTCTCACAGGCCTTGAGCCCTCCGCTGAAGCCAAGACTCCTCATAATGTAGCGAAGGTCAAGGTGTACCTGGGGAAGCCGTACACCCATGCTGCGCTCAAGAAAAGGAAGATCGAAGCACTTCCCATTGAAGGTAATAATGACCCGATAGCGCATGACTTCTTCGGGAAACTGATGGAGGTTAATACCGTGAACGAAAGTTTTTATATGGTATCCATCGAAGAGGGTGACGGCGGTAACGTAATCATCGGGAGGAATGAGGCCTGTCGTTTCGATGTCGAGAAATACAACTTCGTTACGAAATTCGGGAAAAAGGCGCCAGAGCTCCCTTGCAGGGAGGTGTTCTCTAAAAAAGTGAACGTCTTTTCGCCGGAGGCGAACTATAGATTTCTCAAGGAAGGAACGAAAGTGCAGAGTAAAAGTCTGAGAGAATAATCGCTCGAGTAGAGGAGAAAAGAGAGCCTCTTCCCAGTCACTTATTCCCTCTTCCCAGAGCCGCCGTTCTGTCTTTTCCCCCACTAAGGGGATGTGGCAAAAGGTCCTTAAAAGCATTGAGAGACCTCGAAAGCATATACATCCCTTTGGGTATATTGTAAAATACGGAAGAGGTTTTTTCCAACAACCTCTGGCTCTTAAGGAAAGGGAGTGAACGTCGTGTATTCTTTTGAGGAGTACATTCTTGTAGATCTCTCGATGGAAGTTATCCCCCCGGGGACTGAAGAGCGTCCTTTTGAAATCTCCCGGGGATTCCTGCATGACCAGACGTTTAAGTACTTTATCTCCACCCATACTCACGTGGGAACACATCTTGAGGGACCCTTACACTTCTTCGAGGAGGGAAAAGATCTGAGTGATTTCCCCCTCTCGGCTTTTTGGGGAAGAGCCTGGTTTTTTGACATCGAGCATGTCCCAGAAAATGGGGTCATAACGCCAGAGCTTCTCTCCATTCAGCTTGAGGAAAAAATTGTCCCCGGAGACATCCTTGTAGCCCGAAACCTTGATGGAAACAATCTTCGTCTCTTTGGGGAAACAAAAGATCGCAATATTCTTCCCTGTTTCACACCTGAAGCAGCTTTCTGGATGCGGTCCCGGAGTATAAAGATGCTTGGTATTGATAACTTTGTGCGTTTGGGTAAGGACGTGACCTCCACTCGAAAGCTTCACGAAATTCTCCTTTCCTCAGACATCCTTCTCCTTGAGGGTTTGGCCAATCTCACAAAAGTTGAAGGCAGTACCTTTTTCCTCATTGCCTTCCCCTACAGAGCTCGAGGAATTGATTCGAGTTTCACCCGGGCGGTGGCCCTGGTGAGGAGGTGAAGGGATGCGGCAGAAAATTGGGGTTTTGAGTGGTGGAGGAGATTGTCCTGGCATCAACGCAGTCATCCATGCCGTGGTGAAGCGGGCCATTCTCAAATATGGCTTTGAGGTAGTGGGCATTCTTGATGGCTTTGAAGGATTGATAGAGGGGAAATTCAGAGAACTCCACTACAACGATGTTTCTGGCATCCTTCCTCTGGGAGGAACAATTCTTGGGACCTCAAATCGGGCCAACCCCTTTCGTTATCCCACAAAAAAGGGAGAGGAGCTCGATTTTGAAGACCGCTCCGGAGACGCTGTGCGGAATTTCCAGGAGCTCGGGCTTTCGGCCCTTGTCGCCATCGGAGGGGATGGAACCTTCCACATCGCGGTAGGACTTTTGCGACTTGGCATTCCAGTTGTGGGGGTTCCCAAAACCATCGATAACGACCTCAGCGCCACTGATGTCACCTTTGGATTTGATTCGGCTGTACACGTGGTGACCGAGGCCATCGACCGCCTCCACACCACTGCCCAGTCCCACCACCGGGTTATGGTCATCGAGGTTATGGGGAGATATGCGGGATGGATTGCGCTCCATGGAGGCATTGCCGGAGGGGGTGACGTCATCCTCATTCCTGAGATACCCTTCGATATCGATGGGGTGTGCGAGTTCATCAAGGAGAGACGCAGAAAGGGTAAGCGCTTCAGCATCGTCGTTGTGGCCGAGGGAGCTCGCCCCAGAGGTGGCGACGTGGTGGTACAAAAAATCGTAAGGGAGAGTCATGACCAGATTCGTCTGGGAGGCATAAGCCATGTGGTGGGGCAGGCCATCGAAGAAAAGACCGGCCTTGAAACGAGAGTGGTGATTCTGGGGCACCTCCAGCGGGGCGGTTCGCCCACTGCCTTTGACCGGGTTCTGGCAACGCAGCTGGGGGCGGAGGCA
>CAYRSB010000009.1:0-20280 GCA_964426875.1 uncultured Atribacterota bacterium | reverse complement strand
CGGTTCGCCCACTGCCTTTGACCGGGTTCTGGCAACGCAGCTGGGGGCGGAGGCAATAGACCTTGTGGCTGAGGGTCGGTTCGGATATTTTCCCGCCGTGCGGGGTAATACCCTTGTGTCCGCTCCAATAGAAGAAGCAATCTCCTGTCTTAAGACGGTCCCCCTTGATTCACCTCTTCTTGACATAGCTCGCTCTATGGGAACGTACCTTGGGGAATGAAAGGAAGTGAAGGCAAGGTGTTTGCAACGCGACTCGAGAGGGCAAAGGAAGTAGCCCTTGAAGTGGGAGAGTTTGTCCTCTCCCGGCAAAACTCCATACAGCACATTGAGGCCAAGTCGAGCTCCATCGATGTGGTCACCGAAGTGGATAAAGAAGCCCAGGTCATGATTATAGAGAGGTTGAAGAGCTCCTTTCCTGAGGATGTCTTTTGGGGAGAGGAAAGTTCTGAGGTGCTTTCTGATTTTTCCCATACCTGGGTTATTGACCCCATCGATGGTACGAGTAACTATGTTCATGGACTCCCCTTTTATGGTGTTGCCATTTCCTATTTTTCCCAGGGAGAACCGGTTCTTGGGGTCATCTACATCCCAGCCTTCCGGGAACTCTTCTGGGCAGAAAAGGGGAAAGGGGCTTTCCTGAATGGGGAGAGAATCCAAGTTTCTTTCATCAATGCTCTACACGAGGCCATCTTTGTCGTCGGTTTTCCCCACCGGAAGAGGCGCTGGGAAGTCATGGAGCCCCTCTATGCCTACCTTCTGGGAGAGTGTCAGGCTCTCCGATCTTTTGGCAGTGCAGCTCTGGGGCTTGCATATGTGGCCTGTGGAAGGTGCGAGGGATATATTCAGCTTGGTGTTTCTTTTTACGATGTAGCCGCAGGTGTCTGTCTTGTGCAGGAAGCAGGGGGCTTGGTGCGGGAACTCTCCGGTAGGGGTTGGGATTTTGTCAGCCGTTCCATCTGTGCTTATAACGGCTTCATTGACCTTACCGGTATTGTCAGGCAAGCTCTCCCCGAGGAGGTTGTTGCCACCCTCCGATAGCTCTCTGTCCGAAAAAGCAGTACAATAGGGACAAGGAGGTGGGGACATGAAAGGGTGGCAAATGAAGGACCTGAAGGACTTGACAGCAAAGGTGGGAGGTAGGGTCTTGGTTGGCGGAACTGTGGAGGAGGCTCGGGAAAAGGCGAAAGACCTTGCTGAGCGAGTACGCCTGTACCGGGTCAAGGGAGAAGAGGCTTACTATGTTGCCCTTCCTGACAGAGGAGCAGAGAACAACCGCATCATCCAGGAGATGAACGAGAAAACAGCTTTGGAGTTTGAGGAAGTATAGTTATGAAGAAGGGGGAGGGAAATATCCCTCCCCTAAATGCCTTGGGGTAGTTATACCACGCTATAGTAGGGGGTTGGTTGTAGTGCGCCGTTTCGGGATGGTCATACGATTGAAACCTGAGAAGGTTGAGGAGTACAAAGAACTCCACCGCAACGTTTGGCCTGAGGTCTTAAAAACCATCAAGGATTGTCACATCGCAAACTACACCATTTTTTACAAGGATGGGTATCTCTTCAGCTACTATGAGTACACCGGGGACGATTATGAAGAGGATATGAAGAAAATGGCCGAGGACCCCATAACCCAGAAGTGGTGGGCTCTGTGCAAGCCCTGTCAGGAACCTCTGCCCACCAGAAAAGAAGGAGAATGGTGGGCAGAGATGGAAGAAGTATTCCACCTTGACTGAGATCTACGTCCCCTGTAGAGACACATGATGCGACTCTGTCCTTTCCTGGATTTAGTCCTGCAGAGAACGTTGCGCACCACTTCCAAAAAATTTTTAAAAAATTTCTCCTACCCCCTTGACACCCGGAAAGAACTTCCTATAATATCCTTTGAAATTCGGAAAGTAAAAGATTTCTGACAAGCGAAAATCCCCTCCTTGCACCTATAGGGGGGCTGCCTTCCCACAGAGAGGCGGCTCCCCTATAGGTGTTTTTTAAGGCTCAAAAACAAGAGTCCCAAAGAAAAACGACGCCCCATATATTCCTGGCATCGGGCTCCAACTTGAAAATTCTCCCGAAGTTATGCTGTTTCGGCAAAAGTTTACGCCCCATATTTCGTTCCCTTCTGGTGCTTCTTTTGAAAGGGAAGCAAAGGAAATAGCTATTTCTACAACGGCCTGATCACCTTCTGCCTTTACGCTCACGTCCCATGTCCCTTCGAAACAGGCTCCAAGAAACGATGATGCATCGTATTTCGTGCCCAGGGCATTTGTGGCAAACTGAACAAAGAAACTCTGACTTAGCCAGGGATCGAGGAAAAGCTCGACAGAATCATCATAAAACACTGGACCATCATAGGTGGTGATACGGCCCGGGGTGAAAGAACCCCTGAGAATGTAGGCAACATAGAGGTTACGTGCATCGTAAAGGCAAGCAATTTTGGTTTCTTCCTGTGCCCTCTCTCCAAGGATGGACACGAAATCTCCCTGCCAGTCAGCATCCTTCCACGTATCTTCGAGGACTCCATCAATAGTCACCGAAGACGCGACACGCTTTGCCACGATGGTACGCCGCCGGTCCAGAAAATCCTGAGGAGAAAGGGGTGAAGCTAAAAGATTGAGGAAATCCTCCCAAGAAGAAGGAGTAATGGGCTTTTCAAAGATGCTTGTCAAAAGGTCTTCGGAAAGGTACGGCAAGGCAAAGAGCACCACACCCCCAGGGGTGTGCTTCCAGGCTCGATTAACTTCATCGAGAACCTTCTCTTTCTCCATCCCAGCGCACCAAACACCAGCACAGAATGGAGTCTCCCGCAGGAATGTTCTAACCCAAAGGAGAAGCCCCTCGAATTCTTTTGGTCGCGAACTGTAAGTCATGGGAACAAGAAAATCGAAAATCTTCTCCTTACCCCACCGGGGCCAGTCCTGGAGAAAGCCTGGATACCCCAAAAGGGGGAAACCAAAGGGCTTGACTGCGCAAGAGAGGAGTATTCCCGGGTGAATTTTCCGAATAGAACTTACCAGGGATGCAGCAAAGCGAGAAAGAGAATCTGCTCGAAAGGTAACCCACTTTTGGTATTTTTCAAAGTCCCCCACAGGGTCGAGGAAAAGAGGGTCAAAGCCATAAGCTTTACTAAAAGCTTTCCGGCAATCTTTGCAGTAGCAGGCATCGGCAATGGTTGGGTCAGGGAAACGAAAGTAGTCAAGGTGAATACCGTCAAGGTCATACTTTGTAGCAACCTCTTCAAGAAGTCCTTGATAAAACTCAAGCACTCCTTTATGCATTGGACAAACGAAAAAGAAACGCTTTCCACCCTGGACATATCCTGCAGTTCCATCACGGTTTCGGGCAACCCACTGAGGAAAACGGGAGAGTATTGGCCCAGGTACATCAAGACCCACGTAGAACATGTGATACCAGGCATGAACCTGCATACCACGATTTTTTGCCTCTTCTATAAAAAGCGCAAGGGGGTCAATACGAGAGACGCTGAAACGCTCCATCTGGGGAGAAAGACCCTGTTGGGCACAGAAAGAAGATGGATAAATAGTCTCCCCACGATAAAAGGATTCTACAAAAAGGGTGTTGAAGTTAGCCCTATAGAGGCGGTCAACAAGGTCTCTTATACCCTCTGGGGTTTCGGGAATACTCCGAACGTCAATCCATACGCCCTGAATACCCCTGGGTTCCGCAGCAAAAAGGCAAGAAGTCCAAAGAAAACAAAAGAAGATTACAAGCACATAACGCACAGTTTCACCTCCTCAAAAGACGAGGACGAATACCAAGGAGAGCTAAGGCTACAAGAATCCCAAGAATCCCTGACGCCTCAAGGACAAAGGTTACTCTATCGCCGAAAGCACTTGCAAAGGCAAAACTCAGAAGATTCCCAAAAGACCAGGCCAGGCCCATGGCAACAGAAGAAGCAAAGACTCGGTTTTCAGGAAGGATTTCTTGCGCTTCATGCACGTTGGCACTCATAGTGAGAAACGCTGAGAAATCGGCAAAAAGGGAAAGGAGAAAAAGAAGAGGGATTCTCTGAGTCATAGGAAGGAAAAGTAGCCCCACCCCAAGGCCAATGAAAGAGAGAAAATTAATGACCCAGATAGGAACCTTTCTTAGAAGGGCAACACCAAGGAAGTTAGCAAAGAATCCAACAAGAACCCCAAGAGAAAGGAGTATTCCACCCCAAAACATGGGGGCAAAAGAAGCAACATAGAGGGGCAAAAAGGTGTGGAAAAGAGAGGTGAAAAATGTTCGTATCCCTACAAGGAACCAGATGGGAAAGAGAACTGGAAAAAGGCGCAAAGAGAAGGACGCATAGGGGACATGAAGCGCAACTCCCCGAAAGCGAAAGAAACTGATACTTAGAAATCCCCAAAGTCCCAGAGCAATCCAGGAAAGCGGCGCAAGAGAAAAGCGCAAAACAAGCCAGGTTACACACAAAGGTCCTACAATCCCGCCAGCAATACCTCCTGCAGTAAAAAACGCTATACCCTGGGCTCCATTTTGTACTCCAGAGAGGGCTGCTCCTAGGGGATGGAAAGAGGCATTGGCTAAGAAAAGGAGAATAAGGGTCCCAAAAAGGAGCGTAAAGGAAAGAGGTAGAGAAAGAAAGATCACCGAAAGAGCAGCCAGAGACAAGGAAAGGTAAAGACTCGCAAGGTGATTCTTGACCCTACCAAGGAAGATAGCAAAAACTGGCTGGACAAAAGATCCAAGAAAACCCAGCGCAGTGATAGCCACAGAAACGGTTCTGGTATCAAGACCATAATGCTCTACAAGGTATGGGCCAAGGGGCGCGGGGAAAGAGCTCGCCCAGTCAATAAAAAAGTGAAAGAGAAAAAGCAATAAAGCCATAAGAATCCATTCTGCCTGAGGTTCTACAAGAACCTCAGGCAGAGACCTCTTTACGAGAGCATTCGAGAGAGAACCGGATGCTTTCGAGAGAGAGCCACAACTCCTCCCCAAACACAGAGAATTATCCCCGTGATAATAGCTCCAAGGAGGAGATCCCAGCCAATTTCCTCTGAGATGAGAAAGAGTTCACCGTTAAGCAGATGATCGATGACCCCAAAGAGCGCCCCACCCCAGAAAAGAAGGTTCAGCCAGAAGACCTTCATGCTTTTTGTTCTTTTCCAAAGAAGTGACGTAACGATGGCGCCGGAGAGCGGACCAACGTAACACATATGACTTCCCCCTTTCTTTTATGATACATACGTGAGCCAGTTTTCGTACCCTGGCTCTTCTCCCCGTACCACTCGGAAGAAAATTTCCTGGAGTTTTCTTGTCAAGGGGCCAGGTTTCCCCTCGCCGATTCGTCGCCCGTCTACCTCCACGATGGGGGTAATTTCTGCTGCTGTCCCGGTGAAGAAAGCCTCGTCGGCCAGATAGAGGTCGTCACGAGTACAGAGAGTCTCCCGTATGAGGATACCAATCTTTTCGGCAATCTTTATGACCGTATCACGGGTGATACCAAGAAGAATGGAATAGGAGTGTGGGGTGTAGAGAATCCCGTCTTTGACATAGAAGATGTTTTCTCCGCTTCCTTCAGCCACAAATCCGTGAATGTCAAGAAGGATAGCTTCGTCGTATCCCAGTTCTTTAGCTTCCATCTTGGCCAGAGCCGAATTGAGGTAGTTAGCACTCGTTTTGGCCCGAGGAGAACCAGAATTCACATAGGTTCGAACATAGGAAGAGATTTTAGCCCGAATACCTTCTTTGAGGCCCTTGTCTCCCATATAGGCACCCCAGCACCAGGTAGCTATGGCACAGTCTACTTCACAACGGGTTGGGTCCACACCCATCTCGCCGTATCCCCGGAAGGCCACCGGGCGGATGTAACACTCTTCCACCTCGTTGGCTTTCACCGTTTCCACGATGGCTTTCTCGATTTCTCCTGGGGTATAGGGGATGGCCATTTTAATAATATGGGCGGAGTCAAAAAGCCTCCGGACGTGTTCTTTCAGACGAAAGACGGCTGGCCCCTTTTTGGTTTTGTAGCAACGGATGCCCTCGAAAACAGCCGTACCATAGTGGAGGGCATGGGTAAGAATGTGCGTTGTGGCCTCTTGCCAATCCACGAGTTTCCCATTTCTCCAGATGAGTCGAAGTTCCTGCATAAGAGTTTCACTCCTGCCTTCCCTTTTCGCTTCCTTTATTGTATTGTACAGTAGGAAAAAAGGAAGGGGGTGAAGCCTACGTTCTGGGATGAATATTTTGAGCTTTTATCTCGGGAGGAACTGAAAAAAATACAGCTTAATCGCTTGAAAAAGGTACTTATCCGAGCATACCACAGTCTTCCCTATTATCGCCGTAAACTTGATGAAGCAGGGATCAACGTCTATGGCATTCGCTCTCTGGAGGACCTAAAATATCTTCCTCTTACCACAAAGGACGATCTCAGAGGAGTTTACCCCTTTGGAGCCATTGGCGAGCCTATGCGGAACATTGTCCGCATCCACTCTTCCTCCGGAACGACTGGAACGGCCACTGTTGTGGGATATACGAGGCGTGACATTGAGACCTGGGCAGAACTTATGGCCAGAACCCTTTGCGGGTGTGGGGTGAGTGCCGAAGACGTCATTCAGGTGGCGTTTGGATACGGACTTTTCACTGGAGGCTTAGGGGTACACTACGGGGCAGAGAAGCTGGGAGCTACGGTTGTTCCGATGTCTGTGGGAAATACTCTCCGACAGATTCAAATCATACGCGACTTTGGAATTTCGGTTCTGTGCTGTACACCTTCGTATGCCCTCTACATTGCTGAGGTTGCCAGAGAAAATGGCATCGATTGGGCAAAGACCAAACTTCGTCTGGGAATCTTTGGGGCCGAACCCTGGTCAGAAGAGATGCGAACTGAAGTTGAGCGAAAGCTCCCCATCCAGGCTTTTGATATCTATGGCCTCAGTGAAGTGATAGGGCCGGGGGTAGCCTTTGAATGCGAGGAGCGGGCAGGCCTTCACATCTCTGAAGACCACTTCCTCCCTGAAGTCATTAATCCCAAGACAGGGGAAGTTCTCCCTCCAGGAGAAGTAGGAGAGCTCGTTTTCACCACCCTCACCAAAGAAGGTACCCCCGTCATTCGCTATCGCACCGGGGACATCTCTGCTTTGACGTATGAACCATGCCGCTGCGGCCGGACCCTGGTACGCATGAGACGGGTGGCTTCCCGCACCGACGATATGCTCATTATTCGGGGAATTAACGTCTATCCTTCGCAAATCGAAAGTGTTCTTTTAAGCTTTGATGGAGTAGAGCCTCATTACCAGATTGTGGTTAAAAGAGAGAATTACCTTGACGTCATTGAAGTTCATGTGGAAGTGGCTCCTCGTATTCTCTCGGACGAAGTGAAGGTCCTTGAGCGTCTCAAAAAGCAGATCGAAGAACGTCTCAAGGCCGAATTGGGTATTCACTGTGATGTGAAGCTCCTTGAACCCAAGTCCATAGCCCGTGCAGAAGGCAAAGCCAAAAGGGTTATGGACCTTAGAAAGAGCGAGGGTAGAGCATGAAACAGGTCTCTGTGTTTCTCGAGAACAAACCTGGGAGTCTCTACGAGGTGCTCAGAAAACTCAAGGAATGGGGTGTGAATCTGCGGGCTCTCTCTTTGGCCGACACAGCAGAATTTGGAGTTTTGCGTTTCATCGTTGAGAATCCCGAAACCATTGTGGCCAAGCTTAAGGAAGAACGATTCGCTGCCACTCTGACCGAGGTTCTTGCTGTGGGGATTGAGGATCGCCCCGGGGGGTTGTGTGATGTGGTGGAGGTGCTTACCCAGGGTGGCATACCCATTGAGTATCTCTATGCCTTCGTCTCCCCTCAGGGAGAAAGGGCTTACGTAGTTTTGCGAGTCGAGGATCTGGAAAAAGCCAGAGAGGTCCTTGCAAGACACAATATCCCCATTCTTGAAAAGCTTGCCCTGTAGAAGAAAGTACTTTAGTACCTTTGGAATTCGGTGAGGCGTTGTAAAGGGCTGGCGAGTGCTTTGGAGAGGACGAAATCCCGTGTACTTTTTCTTTGAGGAAAAAAATCTCTTTCCTTTCCGAAGTGTTGAAGAGAAGACGGTTGGATTCTGCCAGTATTTCTGAGGAAGAGGTCACCCAGGGTATGCGGGAGAGGTTTCAGAGGTTCTACAAGGTGGTATAATGAGATCGCTCACTGAGACGCAGCTTCTGCAGGCAGTGAGCGAGTGAAGTGTTTGGTATGGAAGAAGAACTGTGCATCACTACCCTCGAAGAGCGAGACCTCAATGACCTCATGGGAGAGCTCGTTTCGGTTTACCAGCATGCTTATGCCACCCTCCCTGAGTACGGATACCACTCTCCACAGCGCATTGAGGGGTATATCCGGTGGCTGTGGCGAGGGGATCCACAGGGATTTTTTGTGGCCTTTTTGGGGGAACGCATAGTGGGATTCGTGGGGGTCCATGCTACCTGGTGGGAGGACGGAGAGCTCTTTGGAGAGGTTCATGAATTCGTCGTGGACCCTGCTTTCCAGGGCAAGGGCGTTGGGAGCGCTCTCTTTGGCCGTGCCCTTGAATACCTTACCAAGCGTGGGCGGGAAAGGGTTGGTCTTTGGGTCGGAGAGAAGAACGAGGGTGCCATGCAGTTCTACCTCAAGCGGGGGTTTCAAAAAACTATCCAGTACGGAAAGTGGGTGCGCATGGTGAAGGAGGTGGAGATTCCTGTATCTCCTCGAGATTTTGGAGAGGCTCCTCTTTTTAGGCGGAACAAGCGGTGAAGAACAGGAGGTGCTTCAGTGGATAGCCCAGTTTCTTGAGAAGTGTGGTTTTGAGGAGATCCACTGGCAGGAATACGACCCGGGAAAGTGGAACCTTTACGCCCGACGGGGAACATCGCCTTTTCTTTTGGCTACCCATGTGGATGTGCACTACGCAGGGAGAAAGGGAGGTTGTGCGGTTAAAGATGGTTTTGTCTTTGGGGCAGGGGTGCTCGACACCCGAGGACAAATTGCCGCATTGCTTGACGCTCTACAGCGTTCCAGCTCTCCGGTGGAACTCGTCTTTTTTTCTGAAGAGGAGACGACCGGAGCCGGGTCCTGGCACTTTGTGCCTCACCGGGAATTTGAGGGAGCGGTAGTTCTTGAGCCTACGAGTTTTTCCCTCTGTACGGCCCTTGCTGGAGATGTGGAGGTTCGCTTTCACGTTGAGGGTTTGAGTGGGCATGGAGCTTATCCGCATGCGGCGCAGAACGCCCTCTGTCTGGCTGTGGAGATTGTGCGAGAGTGCGAAGCAATCGTCAATTCCCTTTCCTCCCATCCTCTTTTTGTTCCCTCCTTGCATTTGATGCTTGGAAAGATTGAGGGAGGGGAATCAAGTTACGTTATTCCTGAGCGTTGCATCGTAGAGTGTGCCCTTCCCTTTCCTCCTCCTCATGGAGTAGAGGAAGTGAGAAATCGGGTGCTCAATCTTGAGAAGAAGTACCCAGTTCGCGTTACTCTTCTCGACTCCAATCAGGCCTTTTCCATTCCCCAAAGTGCCGGTGTTGTAGAGCGTTTGAAAAGGGCCTTAGAGAAGGTAGAGGGTAAAGGGGCAGTATATGCTGGGATGCCCTCTTGGACCGATGCCACGTATCTCGTCATGCGGGGTGTGCCAAGCGTGGTCTTCGGGGCAGGAGATCTTGCCCTGGCTCATTCGGAGCGAGAGTGCGTAAGCATTGCGGAGCTCGAGAGGCTGCGGGAAGTTTTTTTGTCTTTTTTATCTTGAGCCTGTATAATAATGGTACCCGAAAGGAGGAAATATACGATGCGGGTTGGGATTCCTCGAGGTCTTCTCTTTTATCGTTTTTTTGCGCTCTGGAAGACCTTTCTCGAGGAGCTCGGGGCAGAAGTGGTGATTTCTCCCCCAACGAATAAAGCCATCATCCACCATGGTTTGGTCTATGGGGTAGAAGAGATATGTTTCCCGGTTAAAGTTTTCCTGGGGCATGCCTATTCCCTTTTGGATAGAGTTGATGCCCTTTTTGTTCCCCGTATGGTGAGTTTCCACAAGGGAGAGTACAACTGTCCCAAGATTCTGGGACTTCCCGATCTTGTGCGGAGTCTCTTTAAGGTAGACGCGGAGACATTGATCGATAACGAGGTGAACATGCGCGATCGAGGGATACGAGGATGGTGGGAGGGTTTCCTCTCCATTGGAAAGCGCTTTACAAAGAGCGAGTACCGGATTGGTAAGGCCTTAAAGCGAGCCGAAGAGGCTCATCTGGCCTTTTGCAAAAAGCTGCAGGAGGGCTGGCTTCCAGAAAACATCATCGATGGACGTTCGCCTCTTCCGCTTCAGGAGAAGAAAGTGGTCCTTTTAGGACACACCTATCTTCTGAGCGACAGTTACATCAACATGAACCTTGTGCGAAAGATCCACAACTTGGGGTACTCAATCATAACTCCCGACATGGTGCCCAAAAGGGAAGTACGTTCTGCCTTAAGAGCTCTTCCTAAAGCGAGTTTCTGGACTATTTCTAACGAAATCGTGGGGACGGCTTTTTCATTTTTGGAGAAAGAGAGGCCTGGGGTTCAGGGATTTGTGCACCTTGTTTCTTTTGAATGTGGCCCCGATTCCCTGGTGGGTGAAGTTGTAGAACGGTATACCAAAAGGAAAAAGAGTTCCTTTCCCTATCTTCGCCTTGAAATTGATGAGCACACTGGGGAAGCGGGAATCGTTACTCGTCTTGAAGCCTTTGTAGACATGATGGAGTGGAGGAACACACACCATGAAAGCTACCTTTCCACGTCTTCTGCACCTTGATGTGGCCCTGGGAGTTCTCTATCCTACCCTGGGTATAGAGATTATTCCCCCTCCTCCTATAACCCAGAGGACCATTGAGATCGGAGTGAAATTAGCTCCACAAAATGCCTGTTTCCCCCTTAAGGTTACTCTGGGAAATTTTATCGAGGCGATTGAGCGTGGTGCCGACACCGTCTTCATGGTAGGAGGTGTGGGTCCCTGTCGTTTCGGGTATTATGGACAGATACAGCGTCTCATCATTGAGGATTTGGGGTACAATGTGCGTTTTGTCTTGCTCGATCATCCCCGGTATGGGATACGGCCTTTTCTTGAGGCTCTGTGGACCATGGCTGGGAAAACATTTGGCCTTCCCCGCGTTGTTCAGGTGGTTCGCCTGAGCTGGAACATTTTGCGCTTTACCGAGGAGCTTGAAGTCCGGAGAAGAGCCTTGCGGTGCCAGGTGGAAAACCCCAGGGCTCTTGATGCTATCGTTGATGAAACCATTGAGACTCTTCGAGGCATAGAAACTATGGAGGAACTTGAGGCCCTCAGCCAAAGAGCCAAAGAGAAACTTCTCTCCTTACCTAAGAAGAGGGGGAATAGTTTTCTCAAGGTAGGTATTGTGGGAGAAGTGTATATTGCTCAGGAAAGAAGAGTAAATTTTGACGTGGAAAAGCTCTTGGGAGAGCTGGGTGTGTATGTCCACAATTCCGTTTCTACCGTCGAATATGTTTTGCACACCTTTCGTCCCCTTACTCGTTCCCGGGACAAGATGGAAGCCTGGAGGTTGGCAAAGCCTTATCTTAAGCGGTTTGTGGGTGGAGAGGGCATAGATAGCGTTGGGAGTACTATTCGCTATGCTCAGGAAGGATTTGACGGAGTTGTGCATCTTTATCCCTTCACCTGCATGCCTGAGATCGTAGCTAAGGGAGTTTTACAAGCGGTAAGCCGGGATTTCGATATCCCCGTATTGCATCTTGCCATTGACGAGCACTCTGGAGAAGCAGGGCTTGTGACCCGGGTAGAGGCTTTTGTCGACGTCCTCGAACGAAGGAAGTGGAAAAGGAAAACGGAGGTTGATTCTTGATGGATCTCTACCTTGGAGTCGATGTAGGATCGGTGACTACAAAATTTGTCCTGATGGACAGAGAAAAGCACATAATAGCGAGCTGTTACTTGCGCACAAGCGGTGACCCCATTGCGGCTTTAAAGGAAGGATTACGCTATATTGAGCGTCGTATGCCTTGGGAAGGAGTCATCCGGGGAGTGGGAACAACCGGAAGTGCAAGACACCTGGCCGGAGTCATTGTGGGAGCAGATATTGTGAAGAACGAAATCACCGCCCACGCCGTAGCAGCTATTACTCGGGTTCCTGATGTACGAACGGTCTTTGAAATCGGGGGACAGGACTCAAAGCTCATCATCATTCGGAACGGCGTTGTGGAGGATTTTGCCATGAACACGGTCTGTGCTGCCGGGACTGGGTCCTTTCTGGAACACCAGGCAGTACGTCTCAATGTGCCCATCGAGGAATTCGGAAAGCTGGCTCTGCAGGCGAAACAATCGGTACGGATTGCTGGCAGGTGTACGGTGTTTGCCGAGTCAGACATGATTCACAAACAACAGTTGGGCTTTGGGAAAGCAGAAATTGTGAAGGGTCTCTGCGAGGCCCTGGTGCGGAACTTCATCAACAACCTTGCCTCAGGCCGGGAGATTGAGGACCCTATCGTGTTTCAAGGGGGGGTAGCGGCCAACCAGGGCATGGTTCAGGCCTTCCAGGACTTTTTTGAAGGGAAGAAGTGCATCATCGTCCCACCGGAACACGGGGTCATGGGAGCCTGGGGAGCAGCAATTTTAGCCATGGAATATGCCCCCAGAGAGACGGCTTTTCAAGGGTTTTCGGTGGTGGAACGAAACTTCAAGAGCCGGAGTTTCACCTGTACCGATTGTCCCAATGCCTGCGAAATCGTCGTTCTTAAGGAGGAGGGTCAGGTAAAAGCCCTTTGGGGAAGCCGTTGTGGGAAGTGGACTCCTGAAGTAGCTACAGCTCGCAGTGAAGAAGAGGAAACTCTATCCTCCCTACCTTCTCTTTCAAGCTGTGATACAGGAAGGTGTGCAATGCGTGGGTAGAGAAGTTGAGAAGAAAATCACCGTTGTCGGCGACTCTCAACCCATCGGTTATTCCGTAGAGCATGTCTTGGAAAAAAGAGGGCTGTTCTTTCCCTTACCCTTAAAGTTCTGCGGCCTGTGTGGTGACAGTTTCCCGTGAAGTCTACGGGTGTGAAAGAGCTTAAAAATCGAGTGACCCCTTCGTCAAAGCCGACCGGGCACTCTGCTTTGCCAGAGAGGTTGGGAGAGACAGGAAGGTGGGGGATCGGGATCTCTGGAAGAAGTGATAAAGGAGCGTGAAGTGTGATGCGAAAGAGTGTAGGCTGTGTTCTTCTTGTAGTGTTTTTTTGCGTGGCAGTAGCGGAGGTTTGGGCGGAAGAGGGGACAGTTGTTTCTCCGGTCGTTAGAGACCTCAAGGAGATGGAAAAGGTCCTTTACGGGGTACCCCAGAGTGGTAGCATTCTTTCCCGGGTGGAGAAGATTGAGCGAGATCTTACGGGCGACACCCTCTCTGGAACGCTTATGGAGCGGGTGGGAAAGCTCAAGGCCTTCATTCTTGATGGGACAAAGGAAGAACCCTCTTTAGTTTTTAAAATGCGCGCTGTGCGTTTCACCCTTCGCTCTGAACCTTCCCAGGGGGGAATTCTCCTTTCAGAACTCGAGGATTTGGAAAAACTCGTTTTTGGTCTGCCGAGCAGTGACCCTATCGGTGTGCGAGTAGACAGGCTGTATCGCACCTGTGTAAATCCTGAGGAAGTACAGGGCTTCACCGTTCTCATTCCTCGAGAGACCTTGGTAAAAATCGCCCTCGAGACCGACCTTAATTCTGAAAGAAACAACGTGGGAGATCCAGTGCCTTACGTGGTTCTTGAGGATGTACGGGTAGATGGGGTGCTGGTCATTCCCAAAGGTACCCGGGGACAGGGGAAAATTACTGGAGTCCGTCGGAGGGGGGCCTTCGGACGGGCAGGAAAAATATTGATTGATTTTGGAGATGTTAAGGCGGTGGATGGAACTCCCATTCCTCTTACCATGGGGGAACGGGCAATTCAAGAAAACAAGGCTTTACCCTATGCAGTTGGAGCAAGCATCGCCGGATTAGCCATTTTCGGTCCGGTAGGAGTGGTAGCCGGAGTCTTTGTGCAAGGAGAACCAGCTAAGGTAGAGAGGGGAAAAGAGTTCTACCTTGAGGTAGCCGGGGACCGGGAAGTTTTGGGACATCTTGAAGCACCACATCTTAAAAAAGAAGAAGGCATTCCGTGGGGTCCAGAAGAAGTAACGCCGGCACCCGAGACGACGTTTGAAGAATCTCAAGAGGGCATCGAGGAGATAACCCCCGAGGAGGTACCTGAAGAGACTCCCCAGGTGGAGATTGAGGTCAAACCCTTTGAGGAATGGTGAGGAGGATGAAAATGAGGAAAAGCCCCGTTCTTTTTCTTATCTCTGTGATGTTCTTGGTAGTTTTCTTCTGGAGCGCAGTGCAGGCGGAGAACGTCGATTACAATAAGATTTACAAGGACACTGTTAACAAGTGGACCCGCTCCGTTACTGTTCGAGGTAGCTTCTCCGTGCGGGCTCTTTTCTGGAACGAGGAAGTCACCCAGGCCTGGGTAGCAAAGTATGGGAAGGAGAACCTCCTTTCTGCAGAGGAAGAGCTGGCCTACCATCGGGATTTCATTCAGCGAGAGCGTCTTTCCCGTTATCTGGTCTTCGAGGTGACTCTGAAGAAATTGAGGGGGTCTCCTTTGTATCCTTTGCGATTCGTCCAGAACACCTATCTTGTGGACGACAAGGGACGAAAGCTTTACCCTGTAGAATATGCTAAGGAATTTGACGAAAAAATCATGCGAGAATTTACCGGGAGGATATACTTCCCCCGCTTTGACAAGGAGGGAAATCCCTTTATCACCCCGGAAACCAGTTATGTCATACTTCACTTTGCCCAGCTCGATCCTGACCCCTCTCTCATTGCCGAAGAGGTGGAACTACGCTTTGACAGTCCTTACATTCCTCCTGATTTCTCTCGACCAGAGTGGAAGCCGATACTCGAGGAAGAAATCCTTCGCCTTGAAGAGCGTTTGAGGGACCTCGAGTATCGTAAGGAGCAGCTTGAAGAACAGATTAAAAGAATAGAAGAAGAACAAAGGAGTGTTAAGGAGCGCTTAAGGGAGCTGAAAGAAAGGCGAAGTGGGGAATAGAAGCGTTTGTCCTTTTGATCCTCTTAGGATGGTCCCTCCCCCTTTTTGCCGAGGAGGGAATCACGCTACGTGCTTCCCTCCTGCTGTACGATGATGAGCAAGGACGCCTTGAAGCTTCTGGGGGAGTAACACTCTCTTTTCAGGATTTTTCCCTTTTCACAGAGCACGCTCTCTTTGTAATCCCAACTCTGGAAGTTTTTGTGGACGCGCCCTTTGAGGCTCACTTTGGGGAGTATACCGTGCGGGGTGAGGCTCTCTATTACTCTTTTGAAAAGTCTGAAGGGTGGGTTGAGAGTGCTACTCTGGCTTACCTTTTACGGGGCAAAGGAGAGCTTCTTTTTCGGGGGAAACGCCTGTCATACGCTCGAGGAGCCTGGCAGGGTGATGAAATCCTCTGCACGGGATGTAAGAGGGAGCCGCCTTTTGTGAGTCTCCGGGCAAAGGAAGTCACGGTCTTTCCCGAGGGGAAGGTAACCCTTCAAGGACTTTCTCTCTACATCCGGGACAAGAAGATCGTCGAACTCCCCTTTGTCACCCGTACCCTGCAAAGGGATGGGAGTTCTCTTTTGCCAGAGTTGGGCTTTTCCCGGGCGAAAGGATGGTATACTGGGGTTCGCTATGAGTATCCTCTTTCATCTTCGGTATTCTTTCTGGGCCGTTATACTGTGACAAGCTACAAAGGAAGCGAGTTCAAAATGGACCTTGAGGCAGAAGGAGGGTCTTTTAAGGGAAGAGCCTTTTGGGACGTTTATTCCGGAGGGAAAAACACCTGGGGTGGTCTTCTTTCTGTAACTCAAGAGAATTTTTCTCTTCTTTTCCTTGATACCCACAACGAGCGAGTGGACAATCGCCTTCTCTCTCGTTCTCCTCAGATTGTAGCTTCTCTGGAAGAGAAAGTCTCGCCCCGGGTCTTTCTTTCGGGGAAGCTGAGCTATGGATACTTTATTGCCGAAGACTACGCTGACGCCCGCTGGGATGCGAGGGTAAAACTCTCTTTCAATGGGGAGGGATTTGGGGCCGAGGCCTTTCTCTGGGGAACATCCATGGAGAAAGGAGGAGACGCTCTTCGAATAGGGGGGAAAGTCTTTTGGGAGAAAGAATTTTCGCCGCATTTTTGGACTCGCCTTGAATGGCGATTCGTGGAGGGACAGTATTCCCCCTTTTTCTTTGATCTTTCCTCGGAGTCTTTGGGTTCTCTTGAATTTCGCCTGGGGGATGAGGAGGGGAGTTTTTTGCGGCTTCGAGGGAGGTATGATTTCCTCAAGGAAGATTGGAGCGATCTTACCGTAGGTATTGGAGTGGGGAGCGAAACCATGTCTTTTGGGGTGGAAGGAGTATACTCCTTTCCTCAAAAGAATTGGGGAGAGAAGCGATATTTTCTTCGCCGTCGAATCGAGGACTGTGTGGATTTTGAGGTCTCCCTTTTTGAGCCGGAAGGGGACTTCTTTGTGGCTTTAAACTTTTTGGGCTTTGATGAACCCCGTCGAGCGGAAAGCCTCTTTGAAGAGAAAGAACTCTTCGATCCTTTGAGCTTTGAAAGGAAAACCGAGATGCCGTGAATTGTCGCTTTTTCTTTGCAGGCCTTCCTGTCGTGGCATGGGCGCGATATCTCCGGTGATTCTCTTTTTAGAGAAAAATTGAGAGAATATTGACACAAAAAGAAGCGAAGGAAAATGCCCTCAGAATCTCTATGGCACCTCTATGGCCGTTTTACAGTCCAGTTCACAGAGGTTGCGTCAACTTCCTATGTCAATAGCATGTAGGTAAGGTTTCCCTTTGCACAGAACAGCATACATGATTCTCACATATTGTGGAGCCAGGCGCAGAAGACCTCTTCAGCGAGCTTTCCCCCCGCTCTCTTTCTCGTGTAGTACTTTTTAGCCTGGGGACTTATCCTTGAAGCTGAAAAGGTAATGTCGAAGAAGATGCCCTTCAGTTTCCGATGGTAGGTTCTTTTCTTTGTCTTCCTCCCCTTCGTCTTCTCACTCTCCCAAACACAGGGAACTCAACCACCGCAGGCAACCAATTCCCCCTCCTTTTCAAACCTCCCAATACCCTGAATTTCAGCCTGAGGAAGGGCAGCAATCCTTGAAAAGGAAAAGAGAACAAGGGGGAGAGAAAAACCCTGCCGTCCTTTCCGGTATTCTCAAGAACTCACCTATACCACCCTTCTTCCCAAAGTCTTGCATCAGAAGTCCTTCCAAGCTTAGAAAGAAATCTCCACTGCCTTTTTGTTCCCACATTGACCATACTACCCTGTGGAGGCGATTCACGAATACCGCCACCGAACCCCTGAAAGAGCTCCTTCCCTTCACCAGAGCGAGTTCCCATCACGTAATTCTGAGTATCATCGTTGATCCAGGACTTGAAGGAAAAGATACCCCTTTCTCCATTCCTTGCGAGGACAGAGCTTACGAAAAGCCCATTCCCATGTGCGGGTAGTAGTTCTTTTGGGCATCGACACCGAAGGGAGAAAAGCATTCTATGGGTGGAGGTGGGGAAAGCCTGTTCCTCAGAGGTCGTTTTTGGAGAGCGACTCGTTGAAAAAGGAGAAGGACAATACTTCCTGGGGATAAAGGATATGACAGCATTGCTTTTCTTGAGAAGATTATTGACCATGGATTCTTTCTCCTATGGAGTTCTCGAGAAAGAGGTGTACAGAAAGTTACAAGGAGAGGAAGTGTTGAGCATAAGGACAAAAGTTCAGAGGAACAAGCAAAAAGGAGGCATGTTCCATCCATGGAAAAGATCGTGGAAACAGAGGAATGTGGGTCGTGTCAAGAAGTTTGTGTATGGGGGCATAGCACTTCAGGAGCACCTTCTCCAAGATCTCCCAAGCCTCACCAAAGCCCTTTAGCCTTCTCTTTACTCCCTTCTCCTTCTGCCTTTCACTTTCCAAGTAGACAAGCTTGCATATGGCTCCAGGACCCAGGAATTTGTGGTTCCTTACTTTCGTCCCCCTCTTCACCTCTTGGATAAACCTCTCCATCAGGCTGGTGTTTTCGATGTACGGTCAAAGCACCCCCTGCTTCCGCAGGGGTAAGCCTTGGGTCATCTTAGAGCTGCAGTAGAGCCCCAGTTCTCCCACCAGGAGGTCACCAACGGGGGTAGTGGCTTCCCTACCTGCCTTGAAAGCTTCCAAGGCCTCTTGCTGAATTTCCACCATGGAGATACGCTTGAGCTTTTGGGACACCAAAGCCTGATCCCGGGCTTACACCTGAGGGAGGCTTTTGTCATGCCAGGTACACCGTACACCTGGCCTACTGAGCCAGGGGATAGGACCAAAAGATGGTCCCTTCTCTGCCGGAAAGGCCAACGGTGATGGAGAGCAAAACCCCCTTTATATCCTTCCCCATAGCTCCTCTCCGCCCCTTCTTCCAGGCGGAGGTGTTCTTGGTTAGAAGGAGCCAAAAACCTAAAATCTGCCTCTTTCCCTTGGGGTGATCCCTAAAGCCACGTACACCACCTCTTTGGCCACACCCAACCCATCCCTGAAGACCTTCAGGAAAACGCCCTCCAGGTGACAGAGGCAAGTTCTCCAGAAGAGGGCCTCTGGGGAAGGCTTCCACTCTCCCCAATACCTGGTCGGTTATAGCGCTCAGGGTCTTTTGGGTGTAGCGGTGGCCCAAGAGTAGGCTCATCACCTCAGCTGCCTTGCATTGCCTTACGCCACCCCCCACGCCTACTTGACGCCGCACGTAGGGCTGTAAAAGGGCCGGGCAGTACCTCCCGGTCCCAGGGTATTTGGAGCTTCATTGGGCCGAAGAGAAGTCTTGAGCTTCTTGCGGTAGTATCCCTGCTTTTGCAGGGACACCATGCTCTTACAGGAAAGCCTCCCGCTCTGGGTCCATCACCAGTTGCAGAACCTCTGCCACGTCATTCTTAGGGTATCCTGGTCCATTGGGTACCTCCTCTCCGATTTAGTACCCCCTATTCATGCACCAACTTCTGCACAAAATTCCTTACACGACCAGCCTAACGGTGCCTCTACTTTTTCGGGGGAAGTCCACTTTTAGGGTTCGAGGAAGAAGGGACGGAATCCTTTTCCCCTTGTCCTGGGAACGGAGAAGTCTTCATAAGGAGAGCAATTTCCATTCCCTCTTTGAAGATTATTAAGGTGATTGGCATTCCAATCTTGAGCTTACCAATTGCACCTACCAGGAGGTTTTGTTGTCTTTTGGGTGTAATGCAAAATGGAATACGCCCCTGTACAGGGCATTGTGGACATTCAATGTTCTGGTTTTCCAGGTACATCGCAGTAAAATCGAAACAAATCTTGCTCGTCGAATGTGACCCTCGTGGTCTTCAGAATCGCCGACAAAACTGATGGTATAATGAGTTAAAGCGTGGACGAGAAGGAGGGGTAAGGGTGGCACAGAGGTTGAGGATTGCCCCCACATGGAGGCCCAGCAAAGGGGCAGTTCATCTGCTCGTCTTGCGCCAACTCGCCATCCCTTGCAGCACGCCCTGCCCATGGTATGATTATACTGAATTGAATCCCCTGGGCTGGTCCACAGGAAATCAGGAAGTAGAGGCTGAGGAGGAAGCGCGATGAAGCAGCGTGAAGAGATTGAATACATCCTGCGGGAGCATAAAGCGGAACTCCGGGAGCAATACGGCGTCTGTGAGATTGCCCTCTTCGGTTCCTATGCGCGTGGTGAGGAGACGCCGGAAAGCGATATCGACCTCCTGGTGCGCCTTGAGAGGCCCATTGGCTTCCGCTTTTTTGAGTTGTGGGACTATCTGGAATCGCTTCTGGGTGTACGAGTGGATCTGCTCACACCCAATGCTCTACGCCGCAAGCCCCGCCTCCAGCAGCATGTGGAGAAGGACCTTACCTATGTCTGAGCGCAAAGGGGTGCTTTTCTTGTACGACATCCTGGAGTGCATCGTAAAGATCGAGCGGTATATAGGGGGGTTGAGCTTTGAAGAGTTCCAGCAGGACGATAAAACGCTGGATGCGGTGTTGCGCAACCGTCTCATTCACGGTTATTTTGCTGTTGACGAGGAAATCGTGTGGGATATTGTCACGAACGAGTTGCCTGCACTGCGCACGCAGATAGAGCACATTTTACAGGGGATGGAACCATGAGTTAGCCTCCCTGGATTAGCGGTATTTCGTCGAATGTGACCCTCGGTTAGTGTAAATTTATTGTAGGAATCTCAAAGAAATACAAAAGACCTCACCATCCAGTGTGGTATAGACCTTGGCTGTGACAACACACTTTCTTGGAGGTGAGGTCCATG
>CAYRSB010000008.1:36318-59845 GCA_964426875.1 uncultured Atribacterota bacterium | reverse complement strand
AAGGCAGAAATGGAGAGGATTACAAAAAATATTCCTACAATAGGTTGACACTGTCGGTCTTGAAAAGGGCTCTTCACTGTGCGGGCAGTCTCTGGTGGAATACCTGTCTCTACCACAGAGCCAAAATGAGTGCATTCAGAAAGGAGAGGATTGGCTTGTAGGATTCCAAAAAGAGGGGATGGAACCCCTTTTTCCTGTTCTCAGAATGGCGAGGTCTTCGATTTTCCTCATCAGGGCTTCAAGACCCAATCTTTCTTCTCTCCCAGGAAGGCTTCTTGTTCCAGGGAAGTAAATGATCGCTTCCAAGATTTCCTTGACTCTCTTTTTGATTTTGCTTTTTTCCTAAAGAAATGCCCTGAGTGATGGGCCATTGGTGTTTTGAGCTTTTGCTTCTCCATTGTACCCATCAAGAGGTCTTTCTCTCTCCTAGTGTTCCCCTTTTTACACAAAATAGAGTACGCTACAGACACAATTCCCGGGATACTGCCGAACCGAATGGTAGGCAAAAGGATATATTTCAGGTAAAATAGAAAAACGAGAGGAGGAGGATCTTATGAACGAAGAATACCAGGAAAAGCCTCAACTTGAAGAGACTAAAGCTCTCGGTGAGGTCTTGGGCGAAATTACCATCGCTCCGGATATTATCGCCACTTTAGCAGCCATCACCACCATGAAGGTTCCTGGAGTTACAGGCATGGCCGGGGTACCATCGGCCTCTTTGAGCGCGCTCATCGGGAAAAGAGAACTCAACAAAGGTGTCAAAGTAGAGGTTAAGGACAAGACCGTTCACCTCGAGATTGCTATCGTGGCCGATATCGACTCGGTGCTTATCGATGTGGCCCGCCGCATCCAAAAAGAGGTGAAAAACGTCGTCGAGACAAAGACTGGAATGGCAGTGACGAAAGTAGACATCAATATACGGGACGTTTCCTATCGAGAGGAAGCCAAAGAGGAATCCTCGCCTGCCTAAAAACTGATAAGGTCCCGGATTTCTTCGAGTTTTTTCGGTCCAATACCCCGTACTTTCAGGAGGTCTTCTGGGGTTTTGAAAGGACCGTTGTTCTCTCTATACTCCACGATACGTTGAGCAAGAACCTCTCCAATTCCGGGAAGCACTTCAAGTTCCTTCACCGAAGCGGTGTTCACGTTAACGATAGCGGTAGAAGAAGGAATTCTTGCCAGAGAAGAAGGCAAAGGGGAAGTCACAAGAAGAGTACCCGAAGACGTGGCAGGGATGATAAGTTTCTGCCCGTCATACAAAAAGGCAGCAAGATTCAAGCTCCGAAGATCCGCCTCTTCGGTCGTTCCTCCCGCCTCTTCAATAAGTTCGTATATCCGTGTTCCCTCCTTGACCCTGTAAACTCCAGGGCGTCTTATTGCCCCTTCAACGTGAACGACGATGATGCTTGGAGAAGAAGCCCGAGGACGATTCCCCCACCATACTACCACCACCAGAAGGAGGGCCAAAAGGGCAGCACTTATTGCTAAAATCTTTTCCCGCTGAGAAAAGGCAATCATACTACAAGGTTCACAAGCTTATCCGGAACGTAAACGTGCTTTTTGAGAGATTTTCCGTTGAGCCACTGCTTGATACGCTCGTCCGCAAGCACTCTCTCTATGACTTCCTCTTCCTTGACCCCTCGAGGCACTACGATTTTACCCCGGACTTTCCCGTTCACCTGAACAACGACCTCCACAATTTCTTCGTAGAGCTTTTCCGGATCATGCACCGGCCAGGAAGCTTTGGAAAGATAAGGTTCTCCACCGAGCACTTCCCAGAGTTCCTCGGTCAGGTGTGGCGCAATAGGATTCAAAAGAGAGAGAAAGACCCGCATGCCTGAAAGGAGTATGTCCCGCTCTTTGGGGTGAGCACCCTTCTCCTGCAGATAGCGCAGATAATCATTCATCTCGTTGAGAAGCTCCATCATGGCACTTATGGCAGTGTTAAAGTGGAATTTCTCAGTGATATCGGTGTTAACCCGGAAAATGGTCTGGTGAATCTTTCGCTCCAGAGCAGCACACTCCTTCTTGGAAAAGGTTGCTTCCCCGCTGGTGGGAAGCTCGAGAATATCTTGTGCCATCCTCCACACCCGATTCAGGAAGCGGAAGGCCCCCTCCACCCCTCGGTCCGACCACTCCATGTCGAGTTCTGGAGGACCAGCAAAGAGGATGAAGACTCGCACAGTGTCAGCCCCGAATTTCTCAATAATTTCCCGAGGGCTTACGGTGTTCCCCTTAGACTTTGACATCTTTGCTCCGTCTTTGGTGACCATGCCCTGTGCGAAGAGATTAAGGAAAGGCTCCCGGAATTCCACAAATTTCAGATCGTTGAGAACCTTCGTGAAGAAACGGGCATAGAGAAGGTGGAGTATAGCGTGTTCTACACCGCCGATGTACTGGTCAACAGGCATCCAGTAGTCTATGTCTTTCTTCTCAAAGGGCTTGTCCTCTGCCCAGGGAGAACAGTAGCGGAGGTAGTACCACGAAGAGCAGACAAAGGTGTCCATAGTGTCGGTTTCACGCTTTGCTCTCCCTCCGCAACGGGGGCAGGTAGTGTTTACAAACTCTTCACAGCGAGCCAAAGGTGAAGGGCCGGTAGGAAGGAAGTCCACATTGGGTGGAAGAAGAACCGGAAGATCTTCTTCAGGAACGGGAACCTCCCCACACTTCTCGCAGTAAACGATGGGAATTGGTGCTCCCCAATACCTTTGACGCGAGATGAGCCAGTCCCGCAAACGATACGAGACGGCTCTCTTCCCAAGACCTCGCTCCTCAAGGAATGCGATGACCCTTTCCTTCCCCTCTTCCGAAGAAAAACCGCTAAAAGGACCAGAGTTCACCATGACTCCTGGGTCAGAAAAATACTCCTCTTTGGGTTCACCCTCAAGGGGAACAATAACCTGACGGATGGGAAGGCCGTACTTTTTGGCAAACTGCCAGTCCCGTTCATCATGGGCCGGAACAGCCATGACCGCCCCAGTCCCGTACTCCAAAAGCACGTAATCGGCAATCCATATGGGGACTCGTTCTCCACTCACCGGGTTTACCACATCTTTGCCGATGTAGAGACCTTCTTTCTCGGTGAGGTCGGAAATCCGCTCAATCTCGCTCTTTCGAGCAATACGTTCCCGGAACTCCCTGACCTTTCCTTCGTAAGGAGTTCCCCGGACAAGCTCGTCCACCAGGGGATGCTCCGGAGCGAGAAGGAAAAAGGTCACACCGAAGATGGTGTCAGGACGGGTAGTGAAGACCGTGACAATTTTACCGAGGTCCGGTATGGCAAAATCAATGTATGCGCCCTCGCTTTTTCCTATCCAGTTCTTCTGCATTATGAGGACTCGCTCCGGCCATTTCCCCAAGAGCCCCATGTCTTTGAGGAGATCTTCAGCATACCTGGTGATGCGGAAGTACCACTGACTAAGCTTTTTGCGCATCACAGGGGTTCCGCAACGTTCACAGGCTCCTTCCACCACCTGTTCGTTGGCCAAAACCGTGGCACAGGACGGACACCAGTTGACCGGGCCTTCTTTCTTGTACGCTAATCCGTGCTTGTAGAACTGGAGGAAGAACCACTGGGTGAAGCGGTAGTACTCCGGTTCACAGGTGATAACCTCCCTCCGCCAGTCATAGCTTATACCCAGGCGTTTCAGGACCTCTCGCATCCGCTCGATTTTTTCATGGGTCCATTGGGCCGGATGAATCCCATGCTGGATGGCGGCATTCTCTGCCGGGAGCCCAAAAGCATCGAAACCCATGGGGTGAAGGACATTATAGCCCAAGCGAAAGAAATAACGCGCTACCACATCCCCAATAACGTAGTTTTTCACGTGTCCCATGTGGGGGTCACCAGAAGGATAGGGGAACATCTCGAGAACATAGTACTTTTTCTTTGTCTCATCCCGCTCGGATTGGAAGATTTTGTCCTCTTCCCAACGCCTTTGCCACTTCTCCTCGATTCCCGCAAAGTCGTACGTCCGCACCACACCGAGCCTCCTAATACATAAAAAGCTCGCCCTTTCGGACGAGCTTACCATCTGGTGGAGCTGACGGGATTTGAACCCGTGACCTTCTCCACGCCAAGGAGACGCGCTCCCAACTGCGCCACAGCCCCGCAAGCACCCATATTATACCAAACTCTTGCCTTGCGTCAACTTCCATCTCTGCAAAAAGCCCAAGGTCACTCCCCAGGCTTCACCACTCGAACAAGAATTTCTCCAGGCTTGACAAGGTGCAACTTTTCCCGGGCAAGTTTTTCAACGTACCAGTCCTCTTCAAGATACTTCCGCTCCTTAGAAAGGCTTTTGATCTCCTCCTGAAGCTTTATCTCTTCCTTCGCGAGTTCTTCAAGCTCCCGAGAAAAGCCGAGATATTCCACTACCTTTTCACCGAAGCGCGGCGCAAAGATAAAGAGCGCAAGGGTAAAGAGCACAACAAAGAGAAACTTGACCCACTTTGGCTCAGGAGGCAGAGATCTGGAAAACCCCTCTACCTCGGAATATGGCCGCATTCCCCAACTCTTCCTCGATTCTCAAAAGCTGGTTGTATTTGGCAATACGCTCAGAACGACACAACGACCCGGTTTTAATCTGCCCACTGTTACAGGCTACAGCCAGGTCGGCAATCGTGGTATCCTCAGTCTCTCCAGAGCGATGCGAGATAACCGTAGTGTACCCGGCTCTCTTGGCAATCTCGATCGTCTCCATGGTCTCGCTGAGGGTCCCAATCTGATTGAGCTTGATGAGGATGGAGTTACAGATATTCTCCCGGATGCCTCGCATCAGGCGCTCTTTGTTGGTTACAAAGAGGTCGTCCCCCACAAGCTGCACTCTATGTCCCAGAGCGAAGGTAAGCTTCTTCCAACCTTCCCAGTCTTCCTCGGCCAGGCCATCCTCAATGGAGATGATGGGGTACTTCTCCACGAGTTCTGTGTAAAACTCGATCATTTCCTCAATGCTCCGGCGCACGCCTTCCCGTTCAAAGACATAGACACCGTCTTTGTAGAACTCCGAAGCTGCTGGATCAAGGGCAAGATAAACGTCCTTCCCCGGCTCGTAGCCACTCATCTGAATGGCCTCGAGGATGACCTCAATGGCCTCGATAGAGGAACGGAGATTTGGAGCAAATCCTCCCTCGTCTCCCACACCGATGGAGTATCCCCGCTTTTTCAGGACCTTCGCCAGAGTGTGGAAAATTTCCGCTCCCATCCGGAGAGCCTCGGAGAAGGAGAGGGCTCCACAGGGAGCGATCATAAACTCCTGGATATCGACACCACTGTCGGCGTGTTTCCCACCGTTCAAAATGTTCATGAGAGGAACGGGAAGCTCCCGAGCATTCACTCCTCCAAGATACCGGTAGAGAGGAAGCTCGGTGTACATGGCTGCCGCCTTAGCACAGGCCAAAGAGACTCCTAAAATGGCATTAGCCCCAAGCTTACCCTTATTCGGCGTCCCGTCAAGCTCAATGAGGGTTTTGTCGATGAGGGCCTGGTCCAAAGCATCAAGACCTATGACCTCAGGAGCAATGATTTCATTGACATTTTCGACAGCCTTCCGCACCCCTTTTCCAAGGTAACGGCTTTTGTCCCCATCGCGTAACTCCACGGCCTCAAAGGTACCGGTCGAAGCTCCAGAGGGAATCGCCGCCCTTCCAAAAGCCCCTGAAGCCAGAGTCACTTCCACCTCAATTGTGGGATTTCCGCGGGAGTCAAGGATTTCCCTGGCATGAACATCAAAAATCGTACTCACTGCGTTTCACTCCTCTCTCGGACTATTTCTATGACACTTCCAGAAGGGATCCGCTCCAAGAGCGCGACATCCCCTTCAATCTTTCCTACCACTTCCACCGGACTGGCAGGCCTGATCTCGTTCTCCGTGCGGCTCGCAGGCGTGGGTCCGAAAAAGAGACACAGACACGCCCCATCCTGCCAGTAGGCCACATCTCCTTTCTCCACCACTTCTTCGGGATGAGCAATGATACTCTTTAAGGGAATGGGAAAGTAGATTTCTTTCCCCCAGGTGTTCACCCTCCCCTGAAAGGGAAGGATACTCAGAACTTTTTGGGCCAAATCGGTCGCGAAAAGCTCGGCTACCACCGAGATTCCCTGGATGGGGAAACGGAAGACAATCCTTTCTCCCACTGTCATACACCCTCCCCGCCGATGATTTTTGCTCCCCAGAAGGTTTCAAGGCTCATTCCTACCCCTCCATGATGCCAAAAAACTCTCTCTCCGGTACAGCGCTCGATTACCCGCGCAAAGCGCTGCACATCTTCCCCCAGGGAAGAAGACGGTTCCTCACAACCCATGGCGACCTCGACTTCGAGGGTCCTGGGCTTCATGATCAGATTGCAAAGGTCAAGGGTAACCACCCTCTTGAGGTTGTCTCCCATCCCGGAGAGCCGCCTTCCCTGAGCATCCAAAAACTCTACCCCCAGAGCTTCAAGTATTCCCATGCCTCCATCATAAGGAGACTTGCCAGGAACTCGCACCACAACATGTTCAACTCCAAGGACACAGGCCTCAAGGAGCACTTCCCCTATCCCGTATGTTCCAGAAAAAAGAGGATCCCACCCTTTCAGGAGGGGACCGGCGTCAAAAAAGAGCTTCGTCGCCCCCAGAAAAAAGAGGGAAACCGTGACTCTTTCCCCCAAGGGACCCCAGACCTTTAAAGGCCGCTCTCCCAACCTCGCTCTTCCCTCCTTTCCATCTTCACCACTCGATACATGAACTCTTCCGCCCCTCGAGGAACAGAAAGAGAAAGCACTTCCACAGTCATTTCCCATTCTGGAGCCCGCAAGGTTATAATGTCTCCCACCTTCACCTGGTACGCCGGCTTTGCCACCTGCCCATTCACCAAGACCCTCTCACTCCGGCAGGCAAGCTGAGCCACCGGACGACGCTTAATGAGTCGAGAAAGCTTTAGAAACTTATCAAGTCGCATTCCTCTTCCCAGGAGAAAGTATCATCCCCTTCGAGTTCAGGGAAACAGGAGTAATCTCCTCCCCTGCCCACCATGACCATGACGAGTACCGAGAGCGCACCCTTTTCCTTCAGAAATATTTCCACAAACTCCCGCTCTTGTGAAGAAGCAAAAGACCTTGCCACAGCCACTACCCTCTTCCCCGAGAGGTCTCCCACGTTCTCCCACAAGACATCGCCTGGCTCCAGGGCAACACTAAGGGTACGCATCTCTTTCTCGAGAATCCCGGAAAGCACACTCCCAAGGAGCATGCCTTCCGCATTTACCCCCACGATGCAATCCGGATTCCATCCTCGAACAAGAGGCACAAGGAGACGCACTCGTTCTAAGAGCGCTTCAAAGGTTTTCTTTTGGCCTTTTCCCATAGGGCATCCATCTCCTCAAGAGAGACTTCTGAGATATCTTTCCCCTCAGCCCGGAGGTTTTCTTCTATGAACGCAAACCTCTCAGCAAAGCGATCGCAGGCCTTTCGCAATGCTTCCTCAGGCTGAATCTTCAGGTGGCGAGCCAGGTTTACCAGGGCAAAAACGAGGTCTCCCCATTCCTTCTCCATTTGCCCAGAGTCACTGTCTTCCCAGGCTCTTTTGAACTCCTTCCACTCCTCCTCCACTTTTTTCTCCACATCCTTAGCATCTTTCCAGTCGAACCCCACCCGAGCTACCCGGGCCTGCATGGCATGAGCCCGCAAAAGAGCCGGTAAAGATTTAGGTAAGGAGGCAAGCATGCCCTCTTTCTTTCGTTCCTTCTCCTTAATCTTCTCCCAGTTGAGGAGCACTTCATCCACATCCCGCACCTTTGTCTCTCCGAAAACATGGGGATGGCGCTCCTTCATTTTAGCAATGATATGGAAAAGAATATCCTCTATGGTAAAAGTGCCTTCTTCTTTACCGATCTGGGCATGGAAGACGATGTGAAGGAGCATGTCCCCAAGCTCTTCTTTTAAAGCCCCCTCGTTCTCTCCATCGATGGCATCAAAGGCCTCATAGAGCTCTTCAAGCATGAGAGGTTTCAGGGTGGCACGGGTCTGTTCCCTGTCCCAGGGACAACCATTTCTTCCTCGTAGAGTGGCTACAATCTCTACCAGTTCTTCAAAGAGCTCACCGAGGCGTTTCTTGTTCATGAACATCCGCCATCCCTTCAAAGAGCACACTTAAAGTTTCAACCGGCACTCGAGGGAGGAGTAAAACCCCCTGACCATGTTCGGTCACTATCTTTCCCCGTATCCCCAAATTTTCGCTTTCCTTTTGGAATTTCACCAGTACCTCGAGGGGTGCAAGAAGGTACACACCCTCACTTCGCTCTTCCACGCTGATAACCTGAGTTATTTTAGCATAACAGCGGATACGTGTAACCTCAAAAAGACGACGAACTTCTTCCGGCATCCTCCCAAAACGGTCTTCTATCTCTTCCTGGAGTGCTCTCCTCTCTCTATCCGTCCTCGCTGCAAAAAGAAGTTGATAGAAACGCAGGCGTTCGCTCTCGTTCTCGATGTAGGAAGAAGGAATGAAAGCCTCCTGGTGAAGGTGAATCTTGGGCTCCGGGCCCTGGGGCGTGTGGTCTTCTCCCTGCAGGCGGGCAATTTCTCCCTCAAGAAGTCTCATGTAGAGAGAAAAACCCACTTCCTGGATAAAGCCGTGCTGTTCCGTTCCTAAAATATTCCCCGCTCCACGGATCTCAAGGTCTCGCATGGCAAGCTTCAAACCTGAACCGGTTCCCCCAAACTCAAGAAGTGCTTCAAGGCGCTCCCGGGCCTCAGGAGTAAGATGCTGCGGATAGAGGAAGTAGGCATAGGCTTCCCGGTCAAAACGTCCCACTCTTCCCCGGAGCTGATAGAGTTGTGCCAACCCGAAAAAAGGGGCAAAGTCCACGATAAGGGTGTTGGCCCGGGGGACATCAATGCCAATTTCTACAATGGTGGTGGAAAGAAGAAGGGGTATTTCCCCGCGATAGAACCCCTCCATCACTCGCTCGAGTTCCCTTCCCCGAAGTCGTCCATGGGCCACGGCGAGTGGAAGGCTCGGGAATAGTTCCCGAAGCTCCTTCTCTACCCGAAAAAGATCCCGAATACGGGGGCAAATGTAGAACACTTGACCTCCTCGGGAAATCTCTCGGCGAACGGCTTCCTCTACGGTTCTGAGGTCGCGGGGCAGAACAAGGGTGTATATGGGTTTTCGACCCTCGGGGGGCGTTTCGATAACACTGATGTCTCGAATACCCAAAAGAGAAAGGTAGAGCGTCCGAGGAATGGGAGTGGCCGTGAGAGTCAAAACATCCACATTCGATCGAAGTTTCTTCAAATGTTCTTTGTGCATAACTCCAAAGCGCTGTTCCTCGTCGATGATAAGAAGACCTAAATCCTTCAGCTGAACGTCTCTCTGCAATAGGCGATGCGTTCCGATGAGAATATCGATTTCTCCTCGGGCGGTTTTCTCTAAAATCTCTCGTTGTTCCTGTGGAGTACGGAAACGGTTCAAAACGGCAATGCGCACCGGAAAGTTCTTCATCCTTTCAGTAAAGGTGAGGTAATGCTGCTCGGAAAGCAAAGTAGTAGGCGCCAAAAGAACCACTTGTTTCCCATCCATGACTGCCTTAAAGGCGGCTCGCACTGCCACTTCCGTTTTCCCATATCCCACATCCCCACACACTAAACGATCCATGGGACGGGGACTTTCCATGTCCCGCTTAACTTCTTCAATGGCCCGCTTCTGGTCCGGCGTTTCCAGAAAGGGGAAAGAAAGCTCAAGTTCCCGCTGCCAGGAGGTGTCTGGGGGAAAAGCATGTCCCCGCTCAACATGCCGGCGAGCATAGAGTTCAAGGAGATCCCTTGCCACCCTCTCTACAGAGCGGCGCACCCGTTCCTTGGTTCTTTTCCAGTCATCCTTTCCCAAACGGTGAACCTGGGGCTTTGCTTCTCCAAGACCTACGTATTTCTCCACGAGATGGGCATTCTCAATGGGCACGTAGAGTTTGTCGCCCCCCGCATAGGCAATCTCGAGGTATACCCGCCGTACTCCCGAAACTACCATCTCCTGCAAGCCCTGGAAAATGCCGATACCCTCCTCTTCATGCACCACATAGTCCCCGGGGGAAAGGGTGGAGAGGATTTCCGCCGAGGAAGGAAGAATCTTTTCTCTACCCCGCAGGAATTCGCGTCCGAAGATGTCTTCTTCCCCTAAAAACACCCATCTGTCAACAGGAAACGCAAATCCTTGTCGCAAATATCCCTCTTCAAGTTGGATTTCCTTTCCTTCGATTCCCTCTCCCTGAAGGATGTCTTCAAGGAGTACCTTCTTTTCTTCGGGAAGAAAACACACCAACTGGGTAAAAGGAAATTCTTGAAGAAAATGGACAAAAGAGGAGAGATCTCCTCGAAAAGAGGGAATACGTTCTTCTTGAATTTTGAAACTCTCGCCCTCCCCAATACCCAAAAATACGAGGCTCTGCGAAGAGAAAGAAATATCCTCAAGGAGCACCCGTTCCCAGAAAACAACCTGTGCCCACTGCCGCAAAATTCGCCAGAATCCCGTCCTCTTGAACTCCCCACTTTTTGGAGGAAGGAAGAGATTGTCGATGTCTCCTTTGGTCCTCTGGGTTTGTGGGTCAAACACTCGCATTCTCTCCAGGACGTTGCCCCACCAGTACGTCCGTATCGGTTCCTCAAGATACGGTGGGAAAAGGTCCACTACCTCTCCTCGGATGGCCACTTGCCCCTTCTCGATCACTGTTCCTACCCGCTCATATCCCAAGGAGAAAAGAAGGTCCAAAAGCTTCTCTCGGTCGATGTGGGTTCCTCGAGTGAGGAAAAAGGAGTGAGAAAGGAAATACTCAAGTTCCTCCACATCTTTGCGTAGATCTTCCACTGCCACCACAAGAACTCCCTGCGACATCTCCCGAAGGTCTTTTTGCAAGGCTACTCCCGAAAAGGCCTCCTCAACCTTCCCCTCTACCACCTTTCCTGTGAAACCGAAAAAGCGAGAAAGGGTTTGCATCTCTTCCACAACCCGGAAACATTGAGTTTTCGAAGAGACAACATAGAGTACCGGCTGCTTCTCCCCCAAAAGGAGGGCAAAAATCGATCCCAAGGAGGGGGAGAGAGAAAGGGAGAGCTTCTTGGAACGTACCAGCTTTTTTTCAGCCTTTCGGAAATCCTCAAAAAGACCCAATACAGTCCTCATGAAGGATCAGAAACAGAGCAACTTTACAATCGCATAGGTGAGGAATGCTGAGAGAAGACTTCCCAAAACAGCCTGGGAAGGAGTGTGCTTCTTGAGATATATCCTTGCCCACCCAAGGGGCAAAAGAAGAAAGTAGAGCAACCCCCAGAGGGGGTGCAAAAGGAAAGAGAGTGCCGTTACTGGTCCTGCAATTCCGGCAAGGTGCAGGCTGATTTTCCAAAAAAGAGAAATAATTGCCCCAACAAAGGTTATCACCACGTAGCAGAGGGTAATGGCCAAAAGAGGTCGGGGAGCAGAGAGGAAAAGAAAGAGGACGAAAAGCGCCCCATACATACCTACAATGGCAAGATATGGGAAGAAGCGCTCTTCCCTTTTGGGAAGATCAGGATCCGAAACTTTACCCCAGCGGGCCAAAAAGAGCACGAAGAGCGTCGGAAAGACGCTTACAAAAAGTATGCCCAAGACGAAAAAGAGCAAGGCCTGCAAACCACGAGAAAAGGTAAAAGACACCAGAGCGTAAAGGAGAATAGCCACTGCCTGGGGCTGGAGAATTAGAGACAATCGCTCAGCAAGCCTCTTTCTGTCCATGTCTCTCCTCCCGGGCATTGAAGAGACTCATGGTTCGCTCGACCCCGTTTTCAAGGATACATAATACTGCTTCGGCAGCCCTCTTTTCTGCCGACCTAAGGAGCTCACATTCTTCCCCCTGGGGGACCCCAAGAACATGGTCGACCAACTCTTCTCGATTCTTCGGCCTTCCGATTCCTACCCGTACCCGCACAAAGTCTTTTGTTCCCAAAGCCTCCACTATCGACTGCAAGCCCTTATGCCCTGCAACTCCTCCGCCACGCTTTATACGCACCACACCCGGGGGGAAATCGAGCTCATCGTACACCACAATGATCGTTTCAAAATCACCCTCATGATGGGCAAAAAAAGCCAAAAGTCCTTCACCACTCAAATTCATGAAAGTGAGGGGTTTTACAAGGTATACCGTCTTCCTCCCGGATACACCCTTTGCCCAGCTGAAATGGTCCTCGTACTTCCAGGAAAGCTGCAAATGCTCAGCTATGAGATCGAGGACCCGGAAGCCAGCGTTGTGCCGTGTGGCCGAGAACTTCACCCCCGGGTTTCCCAGCCCCACCAAAAGAAACACGGACCTACCTCACTTTTCCTCTTTCTCAGCCTTGCCTTTGGAGATGACTTTGGGGGCCTCCGGTTCTTCTTCAGAAGGGGCCTCTTCCTCAGCAACCATCTCAGGCGGAGTAATGACCACAACTACCTCGTCGGGATTTTCCGCGATCGTCACTCCCTCCGGTACTTTGAGTTCCCGCACATGGATAGCGTCTCCGATTTCCAGGCTACTCACATCAACCACAATGGCTTCCGGGATGGCGTCAGGTAAGCATTCAATTTCAAGTTCTGGAGTAGCAAGTTCAAGAATGCCTCCCGCTTTCACACCCTTGGCCTCTCCCTGAAGGACAACAGGAACGGTGAGAGAGATCTTCTGATCAGCTTTCACCTCGTAGAAATCAATATGCCAGACCTCGTTTTTTACCGAACTGTACTGAATGTCCTTGATAATACCCCGTCGTTTTTCTCCATTTATGGAGAGCTCAAGGATGTGATGGGTCACTCCAGGAATGCGGAGAATCCTCTCCAGTTCCCCTAAACGGATCTTTAAGGGTTCTGCCCCCCTTTGACTCTCCCGAGAATACAGGACTGCCGGGACAAAGCCGCTGCGTCGCAATTTCCTTGTTCTGCCTTTTCCAAACTCGATGCGTCGTTCAAGCTCTACAGTGATGGTTTCACCCTTCTTCATCCTTTATTCACTCCCTCTCTATATGAAGAGTTCGCTCACGGAAAGCTCTCCGTGAATGCGCTTGATGGCTTCAGCAAAAATTGGGGCAACCGAAAGCACCTTTACCTTATCCCCCACTCGGCGGGCTAATTCCTCCCCATCAAGATGAATGGTATTGGTCACCACTACCTCTTTTATCGCCGAATCCCGGATCCGCTCGAGAGCCGGATCGCTGAAAAGAGGATGTGTAGCACAGGCATATACCTCTTTGGCCCCTCTTGCAAGAAGAGCTTCTGCCCCTTCAACCAATGTTCCTGCTGTATCGATGAGGTCATCCGCGATGATGGCCGTCCGACCTTTCACATCCCCAATGACGTTCATGACCATGACTTCTGAATACGAAGGACGGTGTTTATCGATGACTGCAAGGTCCACCCCCAGACGATTGGCAAAACTCCTCGCTCGGGCTGTCCCCCCTACATCGGGGCTTACCACCACGACGTCCTTGAGGTTTTTCGAAGCGAAGTACCGGGTGAGCAACGACTGAGCAGCGAGGTTGTCTACCGGGATATCGAAGAACCCCTGGATTTGTCCGGCATGGAGATCCATGGTGAGGATACGATTCGCCCCAGCTGTCACGAGGAGATTGGCCACAAGTTTTGCCGAAATTGGCTCTCGTCCTTTGGTCTTTCGGTCCTGCTTGCAATACCCGTAGAAGGGAACGACAGCGGTAATGCGCTCGGCTGAAGCTCGATGCAGGGCATCAATCATGATAAGGAGCTCCATGAGATGATCATTAGCCGGGGGAGAAGTGGGTTGGACGACAAAGACATCACAACCCCGCACACTCTCTTCGATTCGTACCCGTATTTCCCCGTTAGGGAAACGCCCCAGATCCACCATACCCAAGGGAATATCAAGATACCAACATATTTCCTGTGCCAGGTAGGGGTTCGCACTTCCCGAAAAAACCTTCAGGTGATGTGTCATATCTGTAAAACCAAACATCTTTCACCCATCCTTCTTTTTCCGTTTTGCCCACTCTTCAATGTTGACCTGCCTTGCCCTTCCCACCCCTAAAGCATAAGGTGGAACATTCTGGGTGATGGTAGAGCCAGCAGCAGTGTATGCCCCTTTTCCGACCCGCACTGGAGCCACCAGGGAGTTATTACTCCCTATGAAGGCCTCGTCCTCTATAAATGTAGGGTTTTTCTTGACTCCGTCGAAATTGCAGGTTATAGTTCCGGCCCCAATGTTCACTGCTTTCCCAATGGTGGCATCCCCAAGATAAGCAAGATGTAAAGCCTTGGTTCCCTCACCTACAGAGGAATTCTTTACTTCTACGAAATTTCCGACGCGTACCCCCCGAGCGAGTTCTGTCCCTGGACGGAGGTGAGCAAAGGGACCAACCTGCACATCCTCAGCAATATGGGAATACTCCACTACACTGTACTCTATCCTGCTTCCTCTGCCGATCGTACTCTCCACAATCCTCGAAAATGGCCCGATACGGGCACAAGGAGCAACGACCGTTTTCCCCTCCACCAAAACTCCGGGATAGATCCACGTGTCCTCTCCCACCTCAACATCCCAGTCAATGTACACCGCCTCAGAATCGACAATCTTTACGCCCTGGGAAAAGAGAGACTCGAGCTTCTTCTCGCGCAAAAGGCGCAAAAGAAGGGCAAAGTCAGAAGGAGTATTCACGTTCATGAACTCCCTGCTCCACTCCACCTCGTATGCTGCCACAGAAAATCCTCTGTCCCGCGCCAGAGCCACAAGGTCGGTGAGGTAGAATTCCCCCTGGGCGTTGCAGTTCCCAAGGAGAGGTAAAAGGGTCGAAGCCAAAGAACGGCGAAGGGCGAAAATACCCACGTTGATCTCTTGAATCCCACGTTCTGAAGGAGAGCAGTCCTTTTCCTCCACAATGCGCAGGGGTCTACCCTGGGAATCCCGTATCACCCTTCCAAATCCCGAAGGATTTAAAGAGGAGGTGACAACAAAGGCAAGATCGCACCCGGTGCTTACAAAGAACTCACGAAAACTCTGGAGGATTTCCCCCGGGACAAGAGGCATGTCTGCATAGAGAATGAGTAGAGCTTCAATGCCCTCACCCAAAAAGGGGAGAACAGACCGTGCAGCGTCCCCAGTTCCCAAAGGCTCCTTTTGAGGAACAATCTTCAAGGCGTCTCCGAAAAGCTCGTGGACTTTCTCCATAAAGGACGGAGCCACAACCAAAAAACGTTCCCCAAAAGCAAGGGGTTCCGTCTCGTTCACCAAATACCAAACGAGCGGTTTTCCTAAAGCGGGGAAAAGAATCTTAGGAACAGGAGAGCGTATTCTCTTCCCCTGTCCTGCTGCCAGTATCACCAGAGCAAAATTGTGCACCCGGGTCCACGCTCCAAAATCTCTGGCTGGGGTGGGAGGATTCGAACCTCCGAATGAGGGATCCAAAGTCCCTTGCCTTACCGCTTGGCCACACCCCAGCAAGAAGCGCTTCAATTATATCGAATCCCTCAAGAGGGTGTCAACAGACACACTTGTGCTGCTCTCACACAGTGCAATGCTAACGGAGTCTCTGCCGTTTTTTTCTACAATCCTTGCAGAGTCCTTTTGTCTCCAGAAGATTCACAGTATCTCAGGACCTCCCGACAACCCTCCCCTTCATCTTGCCGCCCAACACCACAATTCAACTCGTCGAACGGGTCAAAAAGAACGAAGCCACCAACCCTCCACCAATTCCTATAAAGAGGAAAGCAGGGAGAAAGAGCCATGGGGTAATCCGCCCAACAACTTGAGTCAGAAAAAATCCTGCCCCCATTCCCACAACGACAAGGCCTCCCTTCAAGAGGTCTTGCGGCGATGCAGGTGGTTTAAGGTCCTTAGGATTTAATCCCCGCTCGATCATGGCCATCTTCTGTCGGTGTTCAGCAAGAATAGCCACAATGCCCACAAGCATACCCACAATCGGCACAAGAGCAATTATCCAACCCACAGACTTCCCCCCCTTAAAAATTATAGACTAAGGATACACCATCCGGCAGGGAAAGGAAAGCACATTATGGGGAGCAGTTACCCTCTGAGATAAACTCGGATACCCCTTTTCGTTTTTTCAGGGATGGTACAGGAGTTTGAAGCAGCATGTTTCCCATTTATTGTGTTTCTCAACATGGTAGCCTCCCGTCTTGCTTTCTGCAAATCCCCTGGGTCTTTTTGCTCTCAATCTCTTGTTGATTCCAGAGAGAATGAGGGATAAAAGCTTTTCCACTCCTTTCTCATAGACGAATACCTCTACTACCTTAGTCCTTCTTTTTATCTCCTTGCAGAGTCTCTCCAGTCGACTGGTGATTAGGGGGCGACGGAGCTCTTTAGGATACTTCAGGAAGGCAAGGAAAACTTGAGCCTTCTTACCGAATTCCATGATATTGGGAAAATTGCTATTCTTCAAAGCATTCTGGAAAAGCCTGGGCCTTTTGATGAAGAATGGGCTATTGTTAAAAAATACCCAAAGGTAAGATTCCGAATGACCCAGTCTATACGGGAACTTTCTTCCATCGCCAATTACATCCTCTTCCATCACGAGCGCTTCGATGGTACAGGATACCCAAGAGGTCTCAAAGGTGAAGATATTCCAGTTCTTTCCCGCATCATCGCTATCTGTGACGCCTATGACGTCGTGATCACTGGGCGTCCATACCGAAAAGCAAGAATAAAAGAAGAAGCTATTGTGGATGTGGAACCCAAACGCTAAAGTGGAACGCAATTCGGCCCTCGTATTGCAGAGGACTTTATTGCCACCCTTGAGGATTCGTGACCCCAAGATCCGTCGGCACCCGCCCCAGAGATCGCAAAAGACCAAGAGCAGCAACAATTTGTTCTTCTATAGTTTCTCCCTCATGAGCCCTCTGGGGGTAAATGGTATATCTCGAGCGAAACGGAAGAGGCGTCACGTTGAGCATGAGGGAATTTGCTCCTGCAAGAAGGCAAAGACGAGCTGCCTGAGGATCAAGAGTCTCAAAAGCTGTGGTAACAAGAATCTTTGCGTTTTTGGGGTCCACAAGACGAGCCACCGCAAGGGTATTAAGGACAAGAGAAGATGACGGCGTAGAGCAATACGAAAGAGGAGTGGCAGGATGAGGAATAAAGGGACCAAAACTATACATTTCTGCAGAAAGAGACTTTGCAAGGAGAATATCGTTCAGGATATCCTCAAAGGTTTGCCCAAGAAGCCCGATAAGTCCCCCTGTAGCTACAAGGTAACCAAGTTCTAAAGCCCTTTCAAGGTGCGCCACGCGAGGAGGGAGAGTGTACCCTGGATGGAGCTTTGCATACAGCGCGGCATTACTGGTCTCAAAACGAAGGAGAAGTCCTCGAGCTCCGGCTTCATAGAGCTTTTCAAGGGCTTCAAGGCCAATCTCTCCGAAACTCACAAAAATAAGCATTGCATGGCGCTTCTGAATTGTGCGAATAATACGGACAAGGTCATCGATCGACTGATGCGGGTCTTCTCCACTCTGAAGGACAAGTGACTGGAATCCGTATACCTCTATCGCTTCATGGACGGCGGCAAGAATTTCTTCCTCAGTCATGCGGTACCGGGAAAGACCCCGGTTGTGTGAAGAAAGACCGCAATACGCACAATTTCTGCGGCAAAAACTCGAAATCTCGAGGACTCCATGAACGCAGGCCCCGTTCCCAAGATTTTTCCAACGCAGGAAATTGGCTACTTTGTATAAATATTCCCGCTCTTGAGGCGCTTCAAGGCGCAAAAGCTCAAGGAGCTCTTCTCTTGTGAGAGGATGCTCCTCCAGAGCCTTGTCGAGGATGCAAAGAATCTTTTTCGCTACACCCCCCTTTTGCACCGCGAGGCGACTCAGGCGAAGGTCAACTTCCTGTAGTTCAAAAAAGGTCTCTTTCCAAGTGGCAAGGATATCCTGTGCCTCCCCAGGTGGAAGCACCTTGATGACAAACCCTCCCTGAGCGTAAACAAAGTCCCCAACTTTCAGAGAAGGTATCTCATTGTAAGCTCTCTTGCGCTCCCCGAAGTACTCAATAGTTGCTACACGTCCGTCAAGAGCCACAACCTGCCCCGGAATAGCGTAGCACATATCGTTTCCCTATTCCCCCTCAAATCCAAGAAGCCGCAGTTCTCGAACTGGACTTTCTTCGATGACGAGTTCTGCACCCTCAAGAATGGTTCCCGGGGAGGACTCAGCGAATAAATGGCGCACAATTTCTGGTTCAATTTCCGTAAGCCCTCCTATGCGGAGGTATACTCTGGTAATCCGCCGTATACCCTCCTCTTCCCCGTGTCGCAAAAGGTCCTCAAAAAGCTCTCGAACCAGACGAAGCTCATGCACACTCCATAACCTCCTCAAGGTAGGCAAGAATCGCCTGTGCGGCCTCTTGCACCGCTTCAGTCAACCCCTCTCCAAAGGAGACGTCCTGGGGTTGAATCCCTACGAAGAAAACGGGACAATGTACTTCCTCAGCAACAATGCGTGCTACGATGGGAAGAGGGAACGTATGGGTACTTAGTGTAGTAGCTGCAATCTCCTCTTCTTCAAGGACCCGAATTTCTCCTGGTTTCCCCCCAAAAGAGGCTGCATCAATAAACACAACCTTGGCAGGGTGCTCTCGGAGAATATTGTCAAACACACGTTCGGGAGCAAATCCAGCAAGGATAACGGAAAAGAAAGGGAAACCCCTCTGCATTATCTCCTCCCCTATGTACATTCCTACCCCATCATCACGTCGGAGTGGGTTCCCCACCACTACGAGAACCATTTTCTTGCCTTTTAGAGGTCGAAGAACTTCCCTGACCTTATCGTCCAACAAAGGAGACATTGAGAAAATGGGTTGAGCAAGAAATACAAGGATCGTATGCCCGCACAAGCATCTCAAGAGCAAGCTGAATCTCTTCCTCGCTTCGGTCAAGAATCTCAGGAACAAGTTTTCTCATATCGTGCTCGATATTCCGAAGATTTTGCCCGGTAGGAATAACACAGTTGGCGTTCACAATGCGGCCGTGATTGTCGACCTCGTAATGGTGGTACAGCGTTCCACGAGGCGCTTCAACTGCCCCAACACCACTCCCTGCCCGAACCGGGATACGCTTTGTCTCATTGAGACCCACAACAATTTCTTCTTCGTAATTGATCCCCGAGTGCAAGAAATCCTCAACAATGCCCTTAGCATGGTAAAGACAGTGGATGCACTCTATAAGTTGCGCAACCGTGTTGAGATAAGGATTCGTTACCTTCCGGTTCATGCCAAAAAGGGCCCCAACTTCTTTGGCCTTAGGATGGAGCTTGGCATAGTTGAGGTTGAGACGAGCCAGGGCTCCAACCATGTAGGAATCACGACTCAAACGAGTGTGTTTGGCAGTAGAATGGGAAACCACAAATTCGTTGGTGATTTTCTGGTATCCCCGTTTGGGCAAGCGAATTCCATCGGTTGAACCGATATCTCCCATAAGGAGAGGATACTCTTCGTCGTCGGAAACTAAAGCCACATACTCTGTATCTCGCTCGAACTCTGGAAAACGAAAACCCTCAACAAGCTCCACGGTAGCTTCAAGATCCGGAATCATACCCTCTAAAAGTTTCTGCATAGCTTCGAGATCTTGCAGGCGAGGGAGTTTGGTGAACCCACCAACTACACAGCTTATAGGATGTACATGCCGTCCAACGAGAATGTCACAGATGTCGTTGCAGGTTTTCTTGAGTCTTAGCGCCCTCCGGACTACAGTGTTGTGGGTGTCAACAAGAGGAACGAAGCTCTTCACCCCAAGGAGGTCTGGAGAAACGAGAAAGTAAATGTGAAGGATATGACTGTCAAGGATTTCGAGGTCAAGAAGGAGCTTTCGCAATTGTACCGTTTGCTTGCTCGGGGTAAAACCTATGGCATCCTCTGCAGCCTGAATGGACGCAAGAGAGTGAGCACAAGCACAAATACCACAGATACGGGAAGTAATGTGCTGTGCCTCAAAAATGGATCGCCCTCGAAGCATGCCTTCAAAAAACCTTGGAGACTCGACTATTTCCAGGCGACACTCTTGTAACACTCCACCACGCACATCAATCACAATGTTTCCGTGACCTTCAACCCTTGTCAGATACTCCACATCAACGCGCACACCCTTCTTCATAGACCTTTCCTGCTCCCCTCAAATATTCGGCAGGCATTGTACATATCCATCCTCCGCACTAGAAACTCAAGACTCACTCCGTACTGTTGCAAAACCTCAAGGAACCCTTTCTCGTTTGGGTTCGAAACCATTCCCCGACACCCATAGCAAATGTTGTCGTTATTGATGCACCAGGAATTACACCCGGCCCGAGTAATGGGGCCAAGACAAGTTATTCCTCGCTCATAGAAACAGACGTTTTCGTTGAATTTGCACTCTACACAAACAGCCACATCCGGTACGTGGTAGGGAATTCCCAAAAGAGCACATTTGAGAACTTCAAGGAATTCCGGTGGATACACCGGGCACCCATGGACAAAGTACTCTACTGGAACAACTTCGTGTACCGGTTTTGTGGGAAGAGTTTTGAAGAACTTTGCACCCTCGCCATACACATATCGCTTGATTTCCTCAAGATCAAAAGCATTCTTCATCCCATTAACGCCACCAATAGTTGCACAGGACCCGTAGGCAACAAGAACCTTTGAACGCTGACGAATCTTTTGTATCCTTTCAACATCGTGGGGTGTGGTGATACTTCCCTCCACAATGGCAATGTCATAAACTCCATCCCATTGCTCGCTCATCGTCTCCCGAAACTCCACAAGATCAATAGAGTCCAGGATTTCAAGAAGTAACTCACCGAGATTAGCTACCTGAAGCTGACAACCCTCGCAACAGGTGAAATCAAAGAACGCAACCTTTGGCACCTTCATCATATCGCCCCTTTAAGATTTTTAATCCGCTCATAAAAGAAAACCGGACCATCCTGGCAACAGTAAATGTCATGGATCTGACAATGGCCACATTTCCCAAGGCCGCATTTCATGTGTCGCTCAAGAGAAAGAATAATTTGGCTTTCAGGAATGCCCTTCTTCAAAAGTTCAGCAATCACAAATCGGTACATGACTGGAGGGCCAACCATGATGGCAAAGGTCTCTTTGGGGTTTATATCCACCCCTGGAATAAGAGAAGTCACAAGACCCACATTACCCTTCCAGTCAGGATCAGCTTGATCCACCGTACATTGAAACCCCACATCCATGCGGCGCTGCCACACCTCAATCTCATCCTGGAAGAGGAGATTCTGCGGATCCTTACATCCAAAAAGGACGTGAACTCTTCCAAAATCACGTCGATTATCCAAGATGTACTTAATGAGCGAACGTAAAGGAGCAAGGCCTATGCCACCAGCAACAAGAAGGAGATCGTGTCCAATGAGCTTTGTGATTGGAAAACCAACCCCAAAGGGACCGCGAATACCAACGATATCTCCTGGTTCAAGGCGGTGTAACGCATGGGTCAACCGCCCTACTGCTCGTACACAGAGTTCAAAGCTTTTTCTCTGGGTCGGTGAGGAAGAGAGTGATATCGGTGCCTCTCCTATACCAACCAGGGAAACTTCCACAAACTGCCCCGGTTCAAAGTCCAAAATCTCTCCTTCCACTAAAGCAAGCTCAAAAAGTCTATCCTTCTCGGTAAGGCGCCCAACACAAAGAATCCGAGCTTCCCTGACCTCGTACCCCGTATGGCTGATGTAAAGTTTCTCCATGGGTCTACCTCCACAGGCTCTAAGTAAGATACCCCGTTTCCCGAGCAAGTTGCGCAATGGTTTCCTTAAGGTCAATCTTTGCCATACACACGCGACTACATCGACCGCATCCCGTACAGAAGAAGCGATTGTACCGCTTCACTGGATAGGAAAACTTTCGATTAAATCGGTGACGTTTCCGGTCAGATCGTTCCGCTCTGAAGCTCTCTCCACTGGCAATCTTGGCAAAAGGCTCGTTCTGACAGGAATCCCAAACCCGAATACGTTTTCCAGTCCTGAGGTCCAGGTTCATAACATCCTTCACATCAAAGCAGTAGCAGGTAGGACACACATTAGTGCAATTTGCGCAGGAAAGGCATCGGCTGCCAATATCTTCCCAAACCTTTGCCTCAAATCCTTCCTGGAACATGCGGGGCAAAAGAAAACGATCAACGGGAACTTCAGGATGAAAGATTTCAGCCTTCTTTTCCCGAAGCATTTGAAGGTCCTGGAAATGCTTGGACTCTGCTTTTTGAAAAAGTGAAAAATTGCCAACAATATCCTCTCCCTGTTGGGTTCCTACATGGATAAAAAAGTAATTCCCAAGATCCGTAAGAAAGAGATCATATCCTCCCTGGGGAAGAAACGTCCCCATGAGGCCACAGGAAGCGTACTGGTCGCAGTACTCGTTGCACTCAATCCCGATAATTGTAATGTACTCCCTGCGGACAAGGTAATTGAGGTCTTTTGGGCGGTCACTGAACACCACATCAAGGCACTGTATCCCAGAAAGATCACAGGTATGAACCCCAAAGAGAACAATACGCTCTACTTCAACCACAGGGCGGAGCTTTTGTCCTTCCCGCACATCGTATTCAGCAAGAGTCTCGTACTGAGGCATAAAGTATTTCTTCGGAGGAAGGATAGTTGGAATGTAATGAAGGACAATGTCTTTCGCACTTTTAATCTCCTCGAAAACAAAATGGCGCCCATCCTCTGCCGCTGGAGCTACAACCCTACCTCGTTGCCCCAAAGCTTCCACAAAAGACTTAAAAGCACTTTTTGGGAGAATGGCGTATTCCACGTGTAACCCCCTTTCGGTATTGTTTTACCTTATTACTTTAATAAACTCAATGGGGTTCTTTTCATTCCGTTCCTTGACTCCGCCTGGAAAACTTGTTACGTTCTTTCTCGCGATCATTCCCAGAATCTTAGAAAAAGAACCAGGGAGGCCGTTACTATGCATACAGCACTCATGTTTTACAAGCGGTGGCTAAACAAATCCTGGAGTTTCCTCGAGGTTACAGCCTTCCTCTTGTATTGCTCCTGGGTCTACTACACTTGCGTCTCCCTTCGGGGGTTTCAATCTCCTCTTCATCTTTCTAAAGGACGGGCACTACGGAGGTTCGCCATTTTTATTCCTGCTCACAACGAGGAAAAGGTCGTCAAGCCCCTTCTTGAGAGTCTAACACAACAGGATTACCCGAGGGCACTCTTTGACATTTACATTGCTGCGATTCCTGCACCGATCGAACAAGGGATATCGCCAGATCTTCCGGTACCTTCATCCTTGAGCGGAATGACCCGTTACACCCTGGAAGGTAGTGTACTCTACTTTGTGCATAGTGGTGCGTTCATTGTGTCTGAGCAACATGAGCTTCCCATCCCTGCTTTCGCAGGGACAACCTACGCAAATCCCCGCAACCGAAGCTCTTTCAAATACTCATTTACGTTGCTCAGCACCAGGTACAGGAACTTTTCTGTTGCCTCCTCACAAGAGAACCCTCCACCACCTGGGTGAGGCGGGAGACGCTCTGGGGGAAGTAGAACATACCAGAGATTCCTTCAAGAAAC
>CAYRSB010000008.1:0-36218 GCA_964426875.1 uncultured Atribacterota bacterium | reverse complement strand
GAGGCGGGAGACGCTCTGGGGGAAGTAGAACATACCAGAGATTCCTTCAAGAAACAAAGATATGGCACAAGTACTCGTCTTGAGTGTTTTGGCCTCAGTTGCCGGGGCAGGTTTCCCAGAGAGGGAAATTCTCCTCATTATTCAGGCAGCCCCCGGCGGAGTTTCAGACACGGTGGGTAGAGCTATGGCTGCAGCAGCTCAGGAAATCTTAGGAGTTCCCATCACAGCGACCAATATCACCGGAGCAGCGGGAGCCATCGCCATGGGGAAATTGAAAGAAAGTAAGCCCGACGGATACACCGTGGGGTATGTCCCGGTGGAGCTTTCCATGGTGAAGGCCCTGGGATATGCCGACATTTCCCCCGATGATTTTGACCTCATCATGCGATCCAACATTGTCCCCGCAGCACTGACTGTTCGCTCTAACGCGCCTTACAAAACATTTGAGGAGTTTGTGGCCTATGCCAAGGAACATCCGGGAGCAATTCTCGTAGGAACCTCAGGAACCGGGTCCATATGGCACATTGCAGGAATCGCTCTTGAAGAAGCTACAGGCGTCAAGTTTACTTTTGTTCCCTTTGACGGAGCGGCTCCCAGCGTTGCTGCTCTCCTTGGGGGGCATATCAATGCTGTTACCTGCAGCCCTTCGGAGGTTCTCTCCGGAGTCCAGTCGGGAGACCTCCGAATCCTTGCTGTGCTCAGTGATACCCGGAGTCGGCTCTTCCCTAATGTCCCGACAGCGAAAGAACTAGGGTGCAATGTGAATGTGATGGCCTGGGACGGCTTCGCTCTACCCAAGGGGACACCCAAAGAAGTCTACGATATCATCGCTGATGCCTTTGCCAAGGCTTTTCAGTCGGAAACTTTCAAGAAGGTCATGGAGGAGCGGGGTATCCAGATGGCTTACCTTGATGGCCCCTCCTTCGCTGAGTTTGCCAAGGAACAGTTTGAGATGTACATGGAACTCATTCCCCGGGCTCTCGGAAAGCAGTGATACCAGAAATCCTCTTCGGTTTAGGGAGCATTCTTTTGGGGGGATTTCTCCTCTGGGGAGCGGCCCGTCTCCCCAGAGGAGTCCTGACGTATGCCCTCGACCCGGCCCTGTTTCCGCGTCTTGTGGCTTTGGGACTTCTTATCTTTGGGACCCTCCTCATCCTTGAGGGATGGCGGAAAAAAGAGTGTACCTCAGAGAGAGTGGCCATGGCCAGACTCCTCCATCTTCTTGCAGTTTTCGGGGCTACAGTAGGGTATCTCCTCCTCTGGGGAAGTGGGTGTTTCCTCCTCAACACCTTCCTCTTACCTTTTTGGAATACACCTCCTTTTCCGCTTCCCTTTACTCCCCTCGGTGGGATCCTCGGCTTCCGTGACTTTTGCAACCTACCTCCTCTTCACCCAGGTTTTCCGGGTACGGCTTTTTTGAAGGAGGATGGCCAATGGGAGAACTGTTTATGGCTCTCGTCCATCTCCTCCAACCAGGAGTTTTTTTGTACCTTGTTTTGGGTACGCTCCTTGGACTTATAGTGGGGACTCTACCTGGACTCACCGCTACCATGGCTGTGGCCATCCTCACCCCCCTCACTTTCTGGCTCCCGTATGAAAAGGGCCTGGCTGTTCTTATTGGGGTATGGAACTCAGCCATCTTCTCTGGAGGGATTTCGGCGATTCTCATCAACATTCCTGGCACTCCGGCTTCCATTGCCTCCACATTCGATGGGTATCCGCTGGCCCGCCAGGGGAAAGCAGGGCTAGCCCTCGGTATCAACGTCCTTCATTCTGCGATTGGAGGGCTCATCGGCGACCTTGTCTTTATTCTCGCTGCCTTTCCCTTGGCCCGCTTTGCGCTTTCCTTTGGACCGGCAGAGTATTCCTCCCTGGGCTTTTTTGGACTTAGCATGATGGTGGCCGTCTCGGGCAAGTCGGTCGTGAAAGGGCTCATCGCCGGATTCATTGGACTTACCCTCTCCCTTGTTGGCCTTGATCCTATGCTTGCCACACCGCGCTTTCACTTTGGCTCAACGAACCTTTTGACCGGCATTTCCTTTATCCCGCTTATGATTGGCATCTTCGGTCTGGGAGAGGTTTTCTATCAGCTCGTCGCAGAAGGCGTCGAGGCTTCAAAAGCAATGCGTAGCATCTCCTGGGCTTTGGGGAGGAGACTTGGGCGGATGCTTGTCACGCTGGGAGAGCTTGTGCGCACTCTCCCTGCAACGCTCATTGGGAGTGCAACCGGGGTCGTCATTGGGGCAATTCCTGGAACCGGTGCCGATATTGCTTCACTTTTGGGGTGGGAGTTTTCTCGCCGCCTCTCGAATCGCAAGGAAGAGTTCGGGAAGGGTTCCATTGAGGGGTTGGCCGCCACCTGTGCAGCGAATAACGCCTGCCTGGGGGGAGCACTAACCACCATGATGGCTCTGGGAATCCCTGGAGACGCCGTCACCGCGGTGCTCATCGGTTCGTTCATCATGTATGGGGTCCAGCCTGGTCCGGCCATGTTCCGGGACCGGGCCGATTTTGTGCTCACTGTCATTGGGCTTATGATTCTCGTGAACTTTATTTTCCTGGCCCTGGGATTTCTCTTCTCCCGTTTTGTTGGAGGATTCGTGCTTTTGCCCAAACCCATCATGTGGTCCACGATTATCATCCTCTCTCTTGTGGGGTCATTCGCGCTTAATAACCGTCTCTTCGATGTCTGGGTGGCCCTCCTGGGCGGGATTCTCGGGTTTCTCTTTCGCCTCTACGGGTTCCCCTTAGGACCAATCATCCTTGCCCTCATCCTTGGTCCCATGGTGGAGCGCAACTTCCGGACTGCTCTCATCATCTCTCGGGGGAATCCCTTCATTTTCCTCTCCCGCCCCATTTCGCTACTCCTCATTGCAGGGACAGTCCTTGCTCTCCTCGGGCCAGTACTGCGAAGACGAAGAAAGGAGGACATTTCATGAAACTTCTTGAGGGGGTTGCGGTTGCCCATCTCACCCCTTTTGACCGAAGTGGCAACGTGGACCATGGTCTCCTGCAAGCGTACGTCACCTTCCTGATTGAAAAGGGGGTCGATGGCCTTTTTGTCTGCGGGACGACCGCTGAAGCGCAGCTTCTCTCCAGAAAAGAACGAACGCAAATTCTCGACACAGTCCTTAAGGCAAACGACGAGAAAATGACCATCGTTGCCCACTGTGGAACGCCGACCCTGCAAGACACCCGGGAGCTCCTCCGACACGCTTTTTCAGCTGGAGCCCACGGAGGAGCAATTGTGACCCCCTTCTATTACCGGTATTCCCAGGAGGAACTTTTGGAGTACTACGCTACCCTCGCCCGGGAATTCCCCCATTTTCCCCTCTACCTCTATAACATTCCCGCTCTAACCGGAAATGAGCTCCTTCCCTCGACGGTTTTGCGCCTCCAATCGACCTTCCCCAATATCGTGGGCCTAAAAGACTCGAGCGGGAACTTCACCGCCATCACCCAATACCTTCTGGAATTCCCGCCCTCTTTTCGCCTCATCGTAGGGTACGATCGAGCTTTTCTTCCGGCTCTTATCCTGGGCGCTGCAGGCTCAGTCACCGGTCCAGGTGGGGTGGTCCCCGAGCCTTTTGTGAAGCTCTTTGCTGCCTGGAAACGGAGAGACCTTGAAGAGGCGGTGCGCTTCCAGAGGGAGGTGACCATTTTCTCTTCAATCCTTAAAGAGGGAGGACACCTGCCGACCCTCAAGATGGGTTTGTCTTGGCGGGGCTTTGGAGATGGCGCCATGCGCCCACCCTTTCGGGCACTTCCCGAGATAGAGCGAAAAGTACTCCAGGAGAAGTTGGAAAAAGCGTTTGAAGAGTTTGGCTACTCTCAAAAAGGGTGAAGGCGCTTTGATGCTTCCCAAGGAGGGGTTGAAAATGGGAAAACTTTTGCAATTTTCCGGCTTTCTCCTTGTGCTTATGGCACTCGCGCTCTTTCCTCGCCTCCTCTTTCCCCAAGGCTTGCGGTGCTCTCCCCCGTGAGCTGCCGTCATTGAAAATACAAGCTATAGAAAAGAACTTGTAGACCACCTCAAGGAAACGTACCCAAACCAATCGGAAGAGTCACTCCTTGCACAAACTCGGGAAACCATCCTGGCGGAACTCAGGGAGAAGGCTCCCAGAGTTGAGTTTGTCGAAAACGGTACCGACTGCGACTACCGCTTCGTCTACGCCTTAAGCCCCATTGCCACCGGTGAGGACATTGAGGTCGGTGAGGTTCTCATGGGAGAGGAAATCGTATTCTCCACGACCTCAAAAATGGTGCAGAACGACGCTTGCGGGCTTCCTGGGTGGCTCCTTAAGGCGAAAACCACCAAAGATCCTGATGTGTTCCGGGTTATTGAAAAGAATATCGACGGGTACGGTTCCATAGAAAATCTCATTACGGAGTTTGGGTTCGCACTCACCAAAAGCTTCGTCTCTCCCTTATCTTTGGAGCGGGAAATGGATATCCATATTCAGGTAAAAAACTGTCTCGGGGAACCGGTCTTTGACCGCCATCATGGCCAGGTGGTCCTTCTTCCCCGAGAAACCAAACGAGGAGAATTGAAACCAACACTGGGTTTCCCTCAGGATGCCATGGTGACAGAAAATTCAGTAATACTCGAAATTACCCATGAAGCTGGGGGTTCGACCACCTCCACCCTGAAGAGGGGGCTTGAGCCTGACTTTGACTCCTTCCGAGCCGAAACCTGCAGAATCGATACAACCCTCGTCAAGGACCTTTTGCCTCCGGTGCCCATTGCCGGAGTCTTTATCGAGATTGAACCTGAAAAGCCCGAGGTGTACCCTGGCGAGGTAACCACCGTTACAGCCCAACTTTTCCAGGAAACACCCCTGAGAGAGAGGTTCCCGATGAAGGACGAACCGGTCACCATCGAGGCGAAGGGACTCATCGATGGTTCCTTAGAGCCAAAAGGCTCCATGCGGACTGACGCTGAGGGACAGGTTTTCTGCGTCTACCGTGCCGGGAGAAAAGAGGACCGTATCACCGTTTCAGCCCGTTATCGACCTGAGAGATACCCGGATGAGGTGAGTGCAGAAGCCGGGATTTCAGTCATGGATGAACCCCAGTGTTTCCAAGGGACAGTTGCCTTTTTTGTGGAATTCGACTACAAGGAATCGCGGCAAAGTCGCTCCGGAGGAGAAAAAAAGGACGAGCCGCACTCCGAGGTGGCGCTTCAGGCCAGTGTCCAGGGAGAACCCATTACCCGACCCGGGGAACTGGAAGAAATTCTCTCCAAAAGCTTCTCGGGTACGAACCATCTTTCCCTTTTCACACTCAGCGAAGCCGAGACCACCTATTGCTGGAAAAAGGGAACGAAAGGAGAGGTTCTCATACGACCAGGAAACTCAGAGCGTTCCGAGACCACGCTCCACGCAACCCTCGAGAATGAGGACTTCAAAATCTATGCAAACTTATACCTTGATCGGCACACCGATACCTACCAGTGTTCCTTAGGGTTTTCTGGTCTTTTCTGGAAAGGGACCTCGGTACTTCATGAGCGATTCTACGACGCCTGTACGGGCGAGATAAAAGAAAACACCTTTACCACCCAAGAGGTCAAGGGAGAATGCTTTGAGTTCTCTACTGGAGAGTTTCAGGGGAAAGCCGCAAATTCAAATTGCATAAGCAGAGGAAAGGTTATTGAACCGTACATGTTTGGAAAGGGACGCGCACGGTAGATCTTTGGCGTTGTGTGCATCTCCCTGCAAAAAACCCAGGCACAAGAATCCTGACGAATGAGGTTTTCCTAGAAATCATAAAAAAACCCATGACTGGGCCTCTTTCGGCCAAAGCCATACCCATTCAGAAACCTTTTAAAATAGAAAGGAATGATGACTGCCACCGGGGGAAGCATGCGGGTTGTAGCGATCCAGAATTCGATATCTTTTTTTATTGGAAATTAACCAGAGTTTTATCCCAAAGTGTTCGACACCACCAGCCAAACGTGCTCACGAATTGTACCTTCCCACCGATTTCAGTCAAAAATATAAGGTCATTCTCAAGGTTTCGGAACGTTCCGCGTCCTCTCGAGCTCCCTCCAAATTTCCGTTCTCGAGAAACTGACAATCCATCCCCCGATACTGCTATCTTCCCCAACCTGGTCGGTGCACCGAGCGCAACATGTTTGATCTGGGAGTACACCGAGAGTATTCCGGGTACGCCCTGCCCAAACCCCCGGGCAATCTTGTCCCGGAGTATCATGCCGGATGCAGTCAACGAAGCGGCAAGGGTTCACTACCAGAATTTCAGCCTCCATACTCCACCCTGTACAAGCAAGAAACCGACTTACGGCATCGTCGGACACCTCCATTTCCTCCTATAGCCCTGGCCTGGCTCTGGCGGCCGGTGGCCCCCCACGGCTTCGCCAACCCAGCATTACGCCGCGAGCTTTTGGGCTATATCTTGACGAAGCTCGAGCTAGAGGGAACGATGCTGTCTTGACTCTTGACCCGTTGGGTCGACAGATCGTTGAGTGTTGTCTGGATGGAGGGAAATTATCGGATTACGAAGAAATCTGGATTGAGAGGAATGGAGATACTTTCTTCTCCTGTGTTGAGGAAAGGTAACGCCATCCCCAACCGACACTTAAGCTCAGCGCCACAAAGTTAAATACCTCTCCGGTATGCTGGGCCTTGGTTTATCTTCCCCAAAAAGCAAAGAAGGCCAAAAGTTAGTCAACCACGACGGTGGTAATCCATTTCACCCATCGACTGCCGAACACGTCTTCCGCCACCAAACGCACCGGAAAGCCGTGCTCCAAAGGAAGGATTTCACCGTTTACCTTAAAAGCCAAAAGGAGGAAATGGTTTTTTACTTCCTCTCGAGAGAAACGCACTATGTTTCTGTCAAGAGCCACAAAGGAAATCGTCCCGCATTCTCCGACTATCCCTGCTTTCTGGAGTAGCTCCTGGAGAGGGATTCCCTCCCACTCAGCGTAATCGGCAAAAAATCCTGGACAAATAAGGAGAACTTTCTTTTTTACCATGGGCATTTCCAGGAGTTCTTGGTAGGTAAAAGGCCTCGGCTTTTCTACCCTTTTCCCGGTGACCGTAAGCTCCCACTTTTCCACCTGAAAGTCCGAGGGCGGCACCCCCGTTACCCCCAACTGCTCTACAGTATCAAGGGGAAGAAGAGAGGGGTCAACTTCCGTCGGATTCAAATGAATGAGCTTATGTTCTGGAGTATCGGGAGAAAGCTGAAATCTTTCTTTTGCTCCTCCTGGGGGAATTGCAAGAGAGAAAACCATCCACATTACCCCGAAAACAATTTTTGTCCGTATTTTTTCCATCGTGTTTTCCTCCTCTGCGTTGCTTTCCCGCTACAACCTAAGGGAAGGACCTCTATTCCATATCGCGAAAGATACGATCGTTATCGGCCCAAAAGGTGAATGAGCAAAGGATAGAATTCATCCGGATGAGTTTCCATGGGGCAATGAGCAGCGCCCTCGATGAAATAGAGCAAAGCCTTGGGGAAAGCTGCGGTAAGCTTTCGCGCTTGCTTTACGGGCACCAAAAGATCTTTACTTCCCCAGATGATAAAAAGTGGAGGATGTGTCTTACCTTGGAATTGGCTCAAAGAGGTGGGAGGAGCCTTCGAGAGATCAAAAAGAACCTGTGCAGTGCCCTTGATTTTCAAAGGCATAAAGTACCCCTCAACCTCTTCCTGGGTTGGCTTTCGCCCGTAGGCAGAAGCCAAAAAACGCCTAACACGAGAGGGCTTGAGAAAAGAACGACGCAAGAAGGTAGCCAAAAATCCCTTGGCAAGGGAGCAAGAACTCAACAAACGAAAAAACCTTGGCGAAGAAGTCCGAAAGGGGGTATCGACTAAGACAATACTCCCCGTTTTTTCAGGATGATCCATACCCATAAAAAAGACGATTTGTCCACCCATAGAATGTCCTACAAGATGCCACGGTTTCTCGCACAAAGGAAGGCCCAGCTCCGCATCAAGAGCGTCCAAAAATTCCCACAACAGGCGACCCCGATTTTGCTGACTGTGGTCAAAGCCCCGTATTCGTGAACTATACCCAAAACCGGGAAGGTCCACCGCCACCACCAAGTATCCAGCCCGAGGCAAAAATTCCTTTGCGTAACGCCAGGAGAAAGTGGAACTACCGAAACCGTGGACAAGGAGTACCTTCCCCCGATACATTTCATGAGGAAACCACACCTGGTAGTGAAGCCGAAGATTTCCTCTTTTCCAAAAGAGACTATCAGAAAAGGGAGTGATAGCTTCCTCGGAGCGGACTGAACAAGTCATGCCCAGCAAGAGAAACAAAATACCCAAAGAGACTGAGAAAATTTTTGGACAATTCATATCCTTATGATAGCCTTCCACCTCAGCTTCTGCAAACCGAAAGAAGACCTAAAAGGGCCATGGAAGAGATAGCCATTGGCAGAATTTGTGCTTCATCGGGCACAGGATGATACTTCCGACCCGACACCAATGTGCCTTCTTGCTCAGGCGCGAAAAAGGTCTGCAAACACCCTCTGTTCCAGCCGCTGCCATGCGTCGAGGCATTGTTGGTAGTTGCTCATCTGCTTGCTTTACGTAACTGTATCAGGATTTGCTTCACTCAGTTTGCCTTTGTTTGTCTGGTGCACTGCTTCTTCTCCGAGAGTAACACCCGAAACCTGCCACTCTCCAATCATACACCTGCTACCCCTCCAGAAGTGGGCCAAATTCGTTCATTTTGAAGCCAGCGGAGAGGAGGTTAGCTCCTTAGTCAGGTTGGCTATTGTTGAACACATCCATTGTTCATTGTCCCAATGATAGAAATGTGAACAATGGCTTGCTCAGGATCCAGGGCAAGGGGTCGAGCCACTGCACACGTAAAACCCGGTGCCTTTCTCCCCCTTTAAATAAAGTGGCTCCAGCTCCTGATCTACCCCGATGATTTCAACAATTTGTGTAATTGTGTAACACAGCCAACTTTTTCCCTCATCGCACGGTTTATTCCTTGAAGCTCGAGAGCTTCTTCGTTACCTGAGGATTGGGGAAACTCTGTAGACTTGAGATCTTGGGAAGAAGAAAACTCCAAAGGCAAGATGAACCTCACAAAGGTCGGTCAATCCATTATCCCCTGGAGGGAGGGTTATAAGGGCTTGGCTTTTGGAGTGCAAAGAGAACTTTTCTCAAGTCCTAAAGGAATGCCCTGAGCATCTCGTCCCTTTCTTTTTGTCACAGAATTTCGATCTCCTGTCTCAGTTATGGTCTCTGAAATACCTCCTCTGGGTCACTATTGTTCTGAGCCTTGGCCTCTTCATTTACCTATCAGGAGGCGTCATTCTGTGGCGACATCAACCTGGGTAGAAGCATTTCTTGGGACCTTTTCCACTACCAGCGATGGTGAACATCAGGGCGAATGTACTCTTCATAAATTTTCCGGATTCTTTCCATGGCTTCCTCCTGCAGTGGAGGCAGATCGGAGGCCTTCGCATTCTCCTCTGCCTGACGAGGATTCTTAGCCCCCGGAATGACTGTGCTCACCTCGGGAAACATAAGAATCCACTTCAGGGCAAACTGAGCCATAGTAAAGCCTTCGGGAACAAGCGTTCTAAGCTCTTCTACTGCCTGCAAGCCCCTCTCAAAGTCCACCCCGGCAAAGGTCTCTCCCCGGTCGAAGGCCTGCCCATAGCGGTTGAAGTTACGGTGGTCATCGGGAGGGAAAGTAGTGTCTTTGGTTATCTTTCCGGTAAGAAGACCACTGGCGAGAGGTACTCTGGCGATGATAGCCACCCTCTTTTCGCGACAGCGAGAGAAAAAGAGCTCTGCCGGCCTCTGCCGGAAGATATTGAAGATAATCTGTACACTGCGCACTCCGGGATACTCTATGGCCTTCAACCCCTCCTCCACCTTTTCTACGCTGACACCGTAGTAGCGGATTTTTCCCTGAGCAACGAGTTTTTCGAGTGCCTCGAAGACTTCGGGACGATAGTAGACTTCAGTTGGTGGGCAGTGAAGCTGCAAAAGGTCTATGGTTTCAACCCGGAGGTTTTTCAGGCTCCGTTCTACGAACCTTGTGAGATTTTCCTCGTTGTAACCATCGGCAGTATGAGGAGAGAGGCGCCGTCCGGCCTTGGTGGCCACAAAGACCCGTTCTTTACGTTCTTTGAGGACCCGGGCAATGAGCTCTTCACTCCTTCCATCTCCGTACACATCAGCAGTGTCGATGAAGGTCATCCCACAGTCAATAGCTCTGTGCAGGGCTGCAATAGCATCTTCTTCCTCGACTTTGCCCCAGCCTCCCCCTATGGCCCAGGCTCCGAAACCCACCTCGCTCACCGCCCAACCACATCTCCCAAAAACCCGGTAGTTCATGGTATCACTCCTTTCAGCGTGAACTCCCTGCAGGTAGTATACCTCAACAAAACACTTCCCCTCCCCTGAGGAGATTGGAGCCGCCGGCCACCGGCGAAGGTGATATGGAAAAGAACTACACACTCCCCATGGCGGTGAATCACCATGGGGAGTGTCATTAGGCTTACGGCAAATCTCAAACGGATCACAACACCCCCTGCCCTATGGCTGGGAAGGATTCTGTGCAGACCCCACAATGGCCTTGGTGAAGATACTGTTTATCCACCCCTGGGCATTTTGATACTCAGAAGCAGGCGCAACAATGCCTGAAAGTATCCGTTGAGATCAAGGAACGAGAGAACTTCTTCTACAGTGAGGTGCTGAGAGTTTTGGAGGGTTGTGGGCGTTCACCCTTCTGGAATCTGGAAAGACAGCTCTTGGGAGAAGACTATACCCTGCCACCAAATACTCGCTGGTCGGCAAGGCCTTTGTGTCCTCTCCACCGGATGAGGAACCCCCATCTAAAATCCCTGGGATAAATCTACCCAGCGGAAATGCATCTATACTGGGAGTGGAAACCCGTTTTGTCATAAGCCTTGTGACTTTTTCTTTAACTCTCCTGATTAGACCCCACGTCATTTTGTTCCTGATGATTTACAAAGTACGTGTTATACTTAATCGAGCGCTTACTCGTTAGGCGCTCTCTTGGGAGTTGACCTATTCTCCTGCAGGACAGTTTTTGGAAGTGAGGAGGGGGAGGGATGAAGGACAACTCTATCGTAATCATCGGGGCAGGATTTGCAGGACTGGCAGCAGGCATTTACGCTCAAATGAACGGGTACCGGACGGAAATCTTCGAGATGCACCATCGACCAGGTGGCCTATGTACGGCCTGGAAACGCCACGATTACACTATTGATGGATGTGTCCACTGGTTAGTGGGTTCATCGCCAGAAAGTGGTTTCCACCGTTACTGGGAAGAAGTTGGTATTGCACAGGGACGGGGATTTCTCTATTTGGATGAATATCTCCGCTACGAGGGTAGCGATGGACGAACACTTATCCTCTATACCGATGTCAACCGATTGGAGAATCACCTCTTAGAGCTTGCTCCTCAAGATGCAAAAGCTGTTCGCGACTTCATTCAAGGTATTCGGGCCTTCCTCGGTTTTGATATGCCCTCTCCTTCGGGTTCGAGTTTGAGGCGTTTGGGAAAGGGTCTGAGCTTGGGAATACTTTTAGCGACGCAATGGAGGGCCATGCAGAGGTGGATGAGGCTTTCTATTGCCGATTTTGCCCGGCGTTTTCAAGATCCACTGCTTCAGGAAGCACTCTCAAGGATTTGGTTTCCAGAGTTTTCGATGTTCTTTCTCCTTATGACCTTCGCCGCGCTCCATAACAAAAATGCCGGTTACCCCCTGGGTGGTTCTTTGCCTCTGTCCTTGGCATTGGCAAAGCGTTACCTTGACCTGGGAGGGGTTATCCACTACCAAAGTCGGGTGGAGGAAATCGTAGTGGAGGAAGACAAAGCCGTGGGTATTCGACTGTCAGATGGGAGCGAACACCATGCTGGACGAGTGATTTCTGCCGCCGATGGTTACAGCACCATCTTCAAAATGCTTGGAGGGAAATACCTCGATACTCATATTCGTGAAGTCTACGAAAAATGGCCTACTTTCCCGGCGCTTTTATACGTGGGTATAGGGGTGAATCGCTCTTTTCATGGCGAACCTCAAGTTATATTAGGGACAAGCTTCCCTCTACGCCAAAAGATTAAAATCGGGCATACAATGCGAGATCGCCTGTCAATTCACATCTATAACTATGATCCCACCTTAGCACCCCCCGGGAAAACCGTCGTAACGGTGATGATGCCTGACAGTTACGAATATTGGAAGAAGCTGGGAGAGGATCGGACGCTCTACCAAAAAGAAAAAGAATGGATAACACATACCATGGTGGAACTCTTAGAAGAGCGCTTTCCGGGTATTACAAAGCAGGTAGAAGTGGTGGACGTGGCAACACCCTTAACTTTCGAGCGTTATACCGGTAACTGGAAAGGGAGCTTTGAAGGATGGATGCTCACCCCTCAAAATGCTCCTTGGGCATTGAGGCGCATGAGCCAGACTCTGCCTCGCTTTCGAAATTTTTACATGTGTGGGCAGTGGGTCGAGCCGGGTGGTGGTCTTCCCACCGGTATTATGTCCGGTCGCCGCTTAATCCGGAGACTATGCCAAGAAGACGGCAAAAAATTTCAGGTCCCGGTGATGTCATGAAACCTTAAAAAGGGGTATCATCAAGCCACTTTTTATCTTTCTCCGTGAGCACAACGTTCATCAGTCTCAGCACTCCTTAGCCGACTCCGGCAGTGCTATTCAGTTCATCAAAGGGGAATACAGGGATTCTGCCTTAGCTACCTGGACACACTCCTAAACCCCTTAGTCAGACAAAAACTCCGCGAGCCGTCCTCGGATCACCCCACAGAAACTATATTGCTTTCTAATTTTGGGTGGGACAGCACCAAACTTTTCCCAAGGATGGAGGGAAAAAGCGGAGAAGTGTGATACACTTTTTCTTTTAAACTCTTTGGGGTAACATCGTTTGCTTTTTTAATGAAAATAGTATATAATATTAAAAAATTGTGGTGGGAATGATGATTTTTGACCGTTCAGAACCTCGAAGAAATAAAAGAGTGGATTAGCTCCGTAGTAGGCCGGGAAGCTATCGTCGAGGTCAACAAGGGGCGCAAAAAGACCGTAGTGCGCAAGGGTATTATCGAGGGTATTTACCCCTTCTTCTTTATCCTTCGAGTGGATATTGACGGTACTGCCCAGCGTATGGCCTTCAACTACGTCGACATCCTTACCAAAACCGTCGAGCTTGAAATCCTGTGATTCCCCTTCTTCCCCTCTCCCTTCATGGAACGACAGTACTCTTATCCCTTTGACGTAACACTCAAAGAGGCTCTGGCCATTCAAGAAGAAATTCGCAAAAAAATCTCTTTTGTTTTCCCTTTTAAAGAGGAAGAGGTACGGTATCTCGCCGGGGTTGATGTTTCCTACAATGCACAAGAGGCCGTGGCAGTGGTGGTCGTGATGCGGTGGCCATCACTTGAGGTTGTGGAGGTCGTCTCGGGCAATGCAAAACCCTCTTTTCCATACGTTCCAGGGTTTCTCTCTTTCCGGGAAGGCCCAGCCATTGAGCAGGCCTTCGCAAGACTCTCAATCGCTCCTCACATCTTCTTCTTCGACGGGCAGGGCATTGCCCATCCCCGGGGAGTGGGGCTTGCGAGCCACATAGGAGTACTCTTTGGCCTTGTCTCCATAGGGGTAGCAAAAAAACCTCTGGTGGGGGAATTCGCTGAGCCGGAGAAAGAACAGAACTCTTTTACCTGGATAGAGCACAAAGGAAAACGAGTGGGCATGGCTCTGCGCACAAAGAATAATACCAGGCCCATATTTGTCTCTCCCGGGCATCGGATCGACTTTGACACAGCGCGGAATTGGGTACTCCGGGTTACAGGTCGATATCGCTTGCCCGAACCTGTACGCCTTGCCCACATTCTGAGCGAGCGAAAAAAGCGGGGTGGGAAAGATGACCAATCTGGATCTCTCGGCTTTTGAAGAGGAAAAATCGACCGAAAACAAAGTGGTCATAACAGTGGTGGGAAAGGACCGAGTAGGCATCATTGCAGCCATAACGTCGTGCCTTGCCGAACACAACGTGAATATCGAAGATATCACTCAAAAAATTCTCGGAGAGTACTTCACCATGATCCTCGTGGGAGATATTTCCCGTTGCCCTGTGGAACTGGCCAAACTCCGGGAGGAACTCACCAAAAAGGGTGAAGAGGTGGGAGTGAGGGTCTATCTGCAACACGCCAGCATTTTCCGGGCCATGCACCGCATATAGAGGGAGGAGGAAGAACTTTGCTCTTTGACCGCTCGGAGATTCTTGAGACCTTGCGGATGCTGGAACTGGAGAACCTCGATGTACGCACGGTGACTCTGGGCATATCAATCTTGGACTGTCGGGGAAAGGACTTCAGGGAAACGACGGCAAGAGTCGTGGAGAAAGTACGCCGCCACGCTGCCCCTCTCAACCTCGTCGCCGATGAAGTGTCGGCAAAGTATGGTATCCCCATCGTCAACCGACGGGTAGCAATATCGCCGGTGGCTCTTCTTCTCAGTGGGGATGAAGGAGAAGAAATCGTGGCTTTTGCCAAGGCACTCGACATGTTGGGACAGGAACTCTCTATTGACTTCATTGGGGGATTTTCGGCCCTCGTCCATAAGGGAGAGACTAAAGGGGACAGGCTTCTCATGGAGAACTTGCCCTCTGTACTTTCGCAGACCGAGCGTATCTGTGCCTCGGTCAATGTGGCCTCAAGCCGCACCGGCATCAACGTTGATGCCATCCTCACCATGGCAAAAGTTGTCAAAGAAACAGCCGAAACAACGGCACGTCGTGATGGAATCGGATGTGCGAAACTCGTGGTCTTCGCCAACGCTCCCGAGGACAATCCCTTCATGGCAGGAGCCTTTCACGGGGTGGGAGAGCCAGAAGCAGTGGTCAATGTAGGAGTGAGTGGGCCAGGGGTAGTGAAAGAAGTAGTCCGTCGCCACCCAAAAGCTGATCTGGGAGAACTCGCTGAAGTCATCAAGCGCACAGCTTTTAAGATTACCCGGGTGGGAGAACTCATCGGCCGGGAAGTGGCAGAGAAAATCGGTGTTACTTTCGGAATTGTGGACCTCTCTCTGGCGCCCACACCACGGGTAGGTGACAGTGTGGCAGAGATTCTTGAGGAGATGGGGCTCGAGCGCTGTGGCACCTTTGGGTCGACTCTGGCCCTGGCCCTCCTCACCGATGCCTGCAAGAAGGGTGGAGCTATGGCTTCCTCTTCGGTAGGAGGACTAAGTGGGGCTTTCATCCCGGTGAGTGAAGACGCCCGGATGAGCGAAGCCGTAGAAGTAGGGGCTCTGTCTCTTGAAAAACTTGAAGCGATGACAAGCGTTTCTTCTGTCGGTCTCGACATGATTGCCATTCCGGGAGACACCCCCTGGGAGACCATCGCCTGCATCATGGCCGACGAAGTGGCCATAGGGGTCATAAACCACAAAACTGTAGGGGTACGCCTCATTCCCGTCCCTGGAAAAAGGGCCGGAGACAAAGTCTGCTTTGGGGGACTTTTGGGAGCAGCAACCATCATGCCCGTGAACCCCTACAGGGGGAATCGCTTGATTCTCCGAGGAGGTCGCGTCCCTGCCCCCCTTACAAGCCTGAGAAATTAAGCACCCTTTACCCTCTTCTCCACGAGGTTCATGAGTCCCCCGGCGGCAATAATCTCCTGGAGGAAGGGTGGAAAAGCCTGGGCACGAAAAGCCTGTCCTGTGGCTTCGTTGCGGATTTCTCCCGTCTCAAGGTTGATGGAGACCTCGTCACCCTCCTTAATACTTTCCACCGCTTCGGGAGACTCAAGGATGGGAAGGCCAATGTTGATGGCATTCCGGTAGAATATCCGGGCAAAGGACGAAGCGATGATGGCTGAAACCCCACAACCCTTTATGGCCAAGGGGGCATGCTCTCGTGAAGACCCGCATCCGAAGTTCTTCCCGGCCACCATGACGGTCGCTCCAGGAGTGACACGTCTGAAAAAGTTGGGGTCCAGGCCCTCCATGCAGTGTTTGGCCAGCTCTTTTGGGTCGGTACTTGTGAGATACCGGGCAGGAATGATCACGTCGGTATCGATGTTATCGCCGAAAACCACTGCCTTTCCGCGAATCATGAGCATCACCTCACAATCTATCCGGAGCAGTAATATACCCGGCAACGGCAGAACTCGCTGCCACATAGGGGTTTACAAGGTACACCTCACTCGTTGTGTGCCCCATCCTGCCGATGAAGTTCCGGTTCGTAGTTGAAGCGCACCGCTCAAAAGAGGCCAGAACACCCAGGTGTCCTCCAAGGCAAGGACCACAGGAGGGTGGAGCAACGACTGCGCCGGCTTCGAGGAATATTCGAAGAAGCCCTTCTCGCTCCGCCGCACGAAGGACTGTGGGGCTTCCGGGAAAAATCAAAAGCCGCACCTGGGGATGGACTTTTCTCCCTTGCAAGACCTCCGCCGCCATGCGGAGATCGGAAATCCTTCCATTGGTGCAGGAACCGATGACCACCTGGTCAATTTCGATTTTGGGGATGGAGTAGACCGAGCGGGTATTGCTGGGGAGGTGAGGAAAAGCCACCTGGGGCTCGACGGCAGCAACATCAAAATCGTAAATTTTTGCCCATTCCGCATCGTAGTCGGAGAAGAACACACGGGGCACACGATATGCGCCGGTGGTCTGTACATAGTTTAGGGTCTTTTCATCAGGAGCTATGATACCGTTTTTAGCCCCCGCTTCAACGGCCATGTTAGTCATGGTAAAGCGCTCATCCATAGAGAGCCCCCCAATGACCGGTCCGGTAAACTCCATGGCACAGTAACGGGCTCCATCGACTCCAATCTCCCCAATGGTGAAGAGGATGAGGTCCTTACCGGTGACAAAGGGCCGCCGTTCCCCATGGTAGACGAACTTGAGACTTTCCGGTACCCGAAGCCAAGTCTCGCCCAAAACCCAAGCTGCAGCAACATCGGTGCTCCCCATGCCCGTGGCAAAAGCCCCCAGCGCCCCATAGGTACAAGTGTGGGAGTCGGCCCCGATGACAAGATCCCCGGGAACGACAAGGCCCAATTCGGGCAAAAGCACGTGCTCTATTCCCACCTGCCCTCCCTCGAAGAAGTGGGGAATGCCGTGTTCTCTGGCGAATTCCCGCATAAGTTTGACGTTCTCTGCCGAGGGAATATCCCGAGCGGGAGTATTGTGGTCAGCCACCAGAACAATTCGCCGGGGGTCATAGACGGTGGTAATATTCCTTTCCTTGAGCTCTTTGATGCTCAAAGGAGCGGTAATATCATTGGCCAGCGCAATGTCTACCCCGACCTGCACGAGTTCTCCCGGGAAAACCCGCTCCCTATGTGCGTGGATAGCGATAATTTTCTCGGTTATCGTCATCCCCATAGGTTTCAGCGCTCCTCGTAGTCTTTCTGCGGATTCAGACGCTTCTTTTTCTGGGCCATCCGGTTGATGGCCGAAAGATAGGCCATGACGCTCGCCACCACCACGTCTTGATTGGAGCCCCGTCCGATGTACTCCTCGTCCCCATCGATGATGCGCACGATGACTTCTCCCAGGGCTTCAGTACCTCCGGTTATAGACTGGAGAGTGTAGTTCACAAGGCTTGAGGAGATGCCGAGCATCTTACTGATGGCCTTGTAGGCAGCATCCACCGGACCCACTCCGGTTGAAACACCCTCGATAACTTCTTTCCCGTCCTTGACAAGGCGCACGGTAGCCGTAGGGAGAATGTTATTACCCGAGCATACATGGACAAAGTCGAGGCGATACACTTCTTCCGGCTTGGCTACCTCCTCAGAAACAATGGCTTTCAAATCATCCTCGGTGATTTCTTTCTTCTGGTCAGCAAGCTGTTTGAAACGCTGAAAAGCCTGGTTGAGTTCCTCTTCCGAGAGTCTATATCCCAGCTCCTCGATTTTTTTGGCAAAGGCATGACGCCCGGAATGTTTGCCCAAAACAAGCACCCGGTCTTCCCGACCGATGAGCTTAGCGTCCATAATCTCATAGGTGAGCTTCTCCTTGAGGACTCCATCTTGGTGGATGCCAGATTCATGGGCAAAGGCGTTTTGCCCTACTACAGCCTTGTTGGGTTGCACAAGCATTCCGGTACGTTGACTCACCAGGCGGCTGGCACGATAGATTTCCTGGAAGTTCAGCGCCGTTTCAGTCTGGAAACGATCTCGCCGGACGTAAAGGGCCATGGCAATCTCTTCGAGAGCAGCATTCCCTGCCCGCTCCCCAATGCCGTTTATGGTGCACTCTACCTGTCCCGCTCCGGCCAGAACAGCAGCAAGGGAGTTAGCCACCGCAAGACCCAGGTCGTTGTGGCAGTGGACACTCACCACAACATTCTCAATCCCCGGGGTATTCTCAAAGAGATACCGTATGAGTTCCTGCATCTCAAAAGGCGTCGTGTAACCCACGGTGTCCGGAACGTTGAGGGTAGTAGCTCCAGCCTCGATGACCGCCTTGTAGACCCGACTCAGATACTCCCAGTCGGACCGTGTGGCATCCTCGGCAGAAAACTCCACGTCCGAGACGTACTTTTTGGCTCGCTTCACCGCCCAGACGGCTTGCTCCAGGGCTTCTTCCCGGGAGAGACGAAGCTTGTGCTTTAAGTGAATATCGGACGTAGCAATGAAGGTATGGATGATGGGATGCTCGGCATAACGCAGTGATTCCCAGGCCACGTCGATGTCTTTGTCCTTGGCCCGGGCCAGAGCGCAAATAGCCGGTCCTCTGACATTCTGCGCCACAACCTTCACTGCCTCCGCATCCCCCGGAGAGGCGATGGGAAAACCCGCCTCAATGATATCCACATTGAGGCGGGCAAGCTGCAGGGCGATTTCGAGTTTCTCCCGGGCATTCAGCGCTACTCCCGGGGATTGTTCTCCATCGCGCAGAGTGGTGTCAAAAATCCTTATCTTTCGCACTCTTTCATTCCCCCTTTTTGAGCCAGGGCATCATGTCCCGAAGCTCCTTCCCCACTTTCTCAATGAGATGTTCAGCATCCTTTTTGCGCAGGGCGTGATATACCGGGCGATTCGCCTGATTCTCCAAAATCCATTCTCGAGCAAAAGTGCCATCCTGAATCTCGGCAAGAATCTTTTTCATCTCTGCCCGTACCCGCTCATCGATAATCCGTGGCCCGCGGGTGAGGTCCCCGTACTCGGCAGTGTCACTGATGACCTGGCGCATATGCATGAGGCCTCCCTCGTAGACCAGATCCACAATGAGCTTCATTTCATGGAGACACTCAAAGTACGCCACTTCCGGTTGATACCCTGCTTCCACCAGAGTTTCAAAACCTGCTTTGATGAGAGCAGTCAACCCCCCACAGAGCACTGCTTGCTCTCCAAAGAGGTCCGTTTCCGTCTCTTCGGCAAAGGTGGTCTCCAAAACCCCAGCCCTCGTTGCTCCAATCCCTCTGGCATAGGCCAGAGCAAGATCCTTAGCCTTGCCCGTGGCATTCTGATACACAGCAATGAGAGAAGGCACGCCCTTCCCCTCAAGGTACATCCGCCGTACAAGGTCTCCAGGACCCTTGGGGGCCACCATAATAACGTCTACATCCTTAGGAGGAATAATCTGGTGGTAGTGGATATTGAAGCCGTGAGAGAACATGAGTGCTTTCCCCGCCGAAAGATAAGGAGCGATGGACTCCCGGTATATGGCCGGCTGGTACTGGTCGGGGGCAAGCATCTGAATGATGTCACCCTTCTGAGCTGCTTCTTTGGCACTTACCGGGGTAAAACCGGCTTTCTGAGCTTTTTCAAAGCCTGGGGTTCCGGGAAGCTCGGCCACGATGACCTCAAGACCACTGTCTTTCAGGTTCTGGGCCTGAGCGCTCCCCTGACTCCCAAATCCGATGATGGCGATGACTTTCCCCCGTAAAACTTCAAGATCGGCATCCTGGTCGTAGTAGACTCTGGCCATTGTAAAAAACCCCCTTTATGAAAGAGATTGACTCCCTCGTGCCAGGGCAATGCGCCCGGTACGGGTCATCTCAATGATACCGTATTTTCGCAGAAGCTGTTCAAGGGCATCAATTTTATCCGGGGTCCCGGTTACTTCTACGATGAGGCTGCTCTCATCCACATCCACAATTCGAGCTCGGAAGATCTCTGCTGTTTGAGCGATTTCTCCTCTGAGGTTCGAGGGAGCGTTGACCTTGATGAGAGCCAGCTCCCGGTCCACAAAGGAGGTATTGGTGAAGTCTCCCACTTTTATGACTTCGATGAGCTTGTAGAGCTGTTTCGTAATCTGTTCCAAGATGTGTTCGTTCCCGGTGACCACAAGCGTGATTCGGGAAATCTCAGGATTCTGGGTGGGACCCACCGCCAGGCTCTCGATGTTGTATCCCCGCCGGGCAAAGAGAGACGCCACCCGCGCTAAAACCCGGGGTTTATTCTCCACCAGCACCGAGATAATGTGCTCCATGTTTTCACCTCCTTCACGAAAGAATCATCTCGTCAAGGGACTTTCCAGGAGGCACAAAGGGCAGAACGTTTTCCTCTTCCTCGATCTGACAATCCACAAGGACCGGGCGATCTGTAACCTCAAGAGCTTTGTTGATGGCCTGGTCGAGATTCTCTTTTCCGGTCACGGTCATGCCCACCGCTCCGAAAGCCCGGGCAACTGTGGCAAGATCGGGATTCACCAAACGCGTACAGGAATATCGCCCCCGGTAGAGACACCCTTGCCACTGCCGAACCATGCCCAGGAAGGAGTTGTTCATGACGAAGATTTTGATGGGCAGACGATAATTCACCGCCGTGACAAGCTCCTGAATCTTCATGAAAATGCTTCCATCACCGCTTATGAGAATTACGGTCTTTTGCGGATTGCCGATTTGTGCTCCAACCGAGGCCGGAAGTCCATATCCCATGGTGCCAAGGCCTCCAGAGCTTGCCCAGGTTCGAGGCTTTTCTCGGGGATACTTCTGGGCCGCCCACATCTGGTGCTGCCCTACGTCAGTCACCACGACGGTATCAAGATGCTTCGTCTTCTCGTAAATCTGCTCAATCACATAGTGAGGCAAAAGCTTTGCACTTTCTCGGTAGGGGGGCTTGTATTCCTTTCGCCATTTTTCAATTTCTTCGCGCCATTCAGGGTGGGTGGCAAGCTCCACCTTTTTGGTAAGCTCCGAAAGCACCATCCGGGCGTCACCCACGATGGGGATGTGAGGTTTGATGTTCTTCCCGATTTCGGCCGGGTCGATGTCAATATGGATGATACGGGCATTCGGTGCGAAGGTGTCAAGTTTTCCCGTTACCCGATCGTCGAAACGGGCTCCCACAGCGATGAGAAGGTCACAGCGCATCACCGCCTTATTTGCCCAGTAGGTTCCATGCATTCCAAGCATCCCTAAGGATAGGGGGTGACTTTCCGGGAATGTTCCCTTACCCATGAGAGTGTGAGCCACAGGGATATCGGCTTTGGTGGCCAGCTCAAAAAGGGCCTCTGAAGCTCCCGAGGCTATAACTCCTCCTCCCACGTAGAGCAGGGGACGCTTCGCTTCCCCGATGGCTGCTGCTGCCAGGGCGATTTGCTTTGCATGTCCCCGATAGGTCGGCCGATACCCGGGGATCTTAATCTTCTCCGGGTACATAAGCTCAATCATTTTTTGCTGCACATCCCGAGGCAAGTCCACCACCACCGGTCCCGGACGACCGGAAGAAGCAATGTAAAAGGCTTCCCGGATAACATAAGGGAGTTCTTCCGCATTGGTGACAAGAAAGTTGTGCTTGGTGACAGGCATGGTTATCCCTGTGGTGTCGGCCTCCTGAAAAGAATCCTTCCCGATGAGATGGGTAAAAACCTGCCCGGTAATAGCCACAATGGGGATAGAGTCCATATAGGCATTGGCCAAACCCGTGACGAGATTCGTTGCCCCGGGACCGGAGGTAGCCATACAAACCCCCACCTTACCCGTTGTTCGAGCATAACCGTCGGCGGCATGGGCTGCTCCCTGTTCATGGCGCACGAGAATGTGGCGAATCTCAGGAGTATCAAAGAGGACATCATAGATGTCGAGAACTGCCCCTCCGGGATACCCAAAGATTACCTCCACACCCTCACGTTTTAAAAGCTCCACGAGAACCTGTGCTCCCTTCATTCTCATTCTGTGCCACCTCCTCCCTCTAAAGCATCGATGCCCCGTGGGAAGCCGAACGGGCGAGTCTACCGTATCGCGCCAGTATCCCCCGCTTGTAACGAGGTACAGGAGGAACAAAGGCCTCACGGCGCCTTCGAAGCTCTTCCTCGTTCACAAGGACTTCAACCCTTCGGTTGGGGATGTCGATGAGAATTTCATCGCCATCTTGCACCAGAGCTATGGGGCCACCCACAAAAGCTTCAGGCGATACGTGCCCCACACAGGGGCCCCTCGTTCCCCCCGAAAACCTCCCATCGGTCACCAGAGCCACATCTCTGGCAAGGCCCATGCCCACCACGCTTGAAGTGGGGGCAAGCATCTCCCGCATCCCCGGTCCACCCTGCGGGCCTTCAAAGCGAATGACAATCACCGAGCCCTTTGCAATCCTTCCTGAGATTATGGCCTCCATGGCCTCTTCTTCACTGTTGAAGCATGTTGCTTTCCCCCGGAAAACCCGTACACTTGTGTCCACTGCCGACTGTTTCACCACTGCTCCCTCTGGAGCCAGAGAACCAAAAAGAATGGCGATACCTCCTTCTCTGCTATAGGGGTCCTCTGGAGCTCGAATGACTGAGCGGTCCACGAACGACACCGATCTTTGAATTTCTCGAAGGGCTTTTCCTGAGACCGTAGGAGCATCTTCCACAAGTTTCCCCAAGGTAGCCAGGAGGGCCGGTATACCTCCGGCAAACTCAAGGTCTTCCATGAAGAGGTCTCCTGCCGGCTCAAGAAGAACAAGATGGGGAACCTTTCGGGAGAGTTCATCAAAAGTCTTGAGGGAAACCTGGGAAATTTCGAGTTCCTGAGCCAGGGCCAGAAGATGGAGAACGGTATTCGTTGAGCCACCCAGGGCAAGGTCCACCACAATGGCGTTTCGCAGAGCGGTCTCGGTCAGGATTTTCCGGGCATTCCAGCCCAGCCGCACAAGCTCCACAACGCGTTTCCCACTCTCGTAGGCAATGCGCCGCTTCTTACCCGAAACAGCCAGGGCAGTCCCACATCCCGGAAGGCTCATGCCCATAGCCTCTACAAGACAGGCCATGGTATTGGCCGTGTACAGCCCCTGACACGACCCCCCTCCGGGACAGGCCTCCTCTTCCAATGCCTCAAGCTCTTCTTCACTGATGTCCCCTCTTCGATAGCGCCCTACGGCTTCAAAGGTGTCCCGTACAAAAGCCAGGCGCTTCCCCCGGTATCTTCCCGAGAGCATCGGTCCAGCAGTGACGAAAATGGAAGGGAGGTCAAGACGAGCAGCAGCAAGGAGCATCCCGGGAGTGATTTTGTCACAGTTTGTCAGGAAAACTACTCCATCCAGGGCGTGAGCCTCCACCACCGCTTCGACAGCATCGGCGATAATATCTCGGCTTGGAAGAGAAAAACGCATGCCTTCATGCCCCATAGCAATACCATCACATATTGCCGGAATCCCAAAAACAAAGGGAGTCCCACCCCCCGCCTCTACTCCACGCTCTACAAACCGTTCCAGTTCTCGCATGTGGATGTGTCCGGGAACGAGGTCCGAGAAAGCACTGGCAATGCCGATGAGGGGTTTTTTGAGCCCCTCCCGAGTTATACCTGTAGCAAAAAGCAATGACCGATGAGGGCAGCGATCGACTCCCTCCGTAATCCTCCGGCTTCGCATATATCTTCCTCCTTCCGTCTCAAGATAAAAAAAACCCCTGCCCCGAAAGGGGCAGGGGTTTCCCCGCGGTACCACCCTTTTTACCTGCTCTTGCAGGCCACTCTTCCTCGTAACGGGAGGCAACCGTGTCGCTTACTCACACCTTCGGCAAACCACTCAAGAGGCGAGCTTCGGTGCCGTTTTGGACCTGCTCACACCACCCTGCAGGCTCTCTGAACCACAACGCACACCTACTGTTCCCCTTCGTCGCTTTCCCCTTTTTATCTTTGTATGATTGTGAGAAAATATAGCACAGTGCAAGGCCATTTGCAACTGGGTGGGGAAAATATGTCAAAAGCCTTTGCCTCCTTCAGTGGCGGCAAGGATTCGCACTTAAGCATCTACAAGGCGAAAATGGCGGGTTTTGAGGTACAAGTGCTTCTCTCCATGGTACAGGAAGACGGAACACGTTCGGCCTCACACTGTGTTCCTGTTGAGATTCTGAGGCGCCAGAGCGACGCCATGGATATCCCTCTCTCTGTGCATCCTACATCCTGGACAGAGTACGAAGCCAATTTTCTCAGGGCCCTGGAGGAGCTCAGAAGACAGGGTGTAACCTTTGGGATTTTTGGAGACATCGACGTTCCTGAACATCGTGAGTGGGTGGAGAGAGTGTGTCGGAAAGCTAGTATCGAACCCTTTTTGCCCCTCTGGGGAAAAGACCACAGGGAAGCAGCAGAAGAGGTAGTGTATCTGGGCTTTGAAGCATACATCACCGTAGTGAAAGAGGGAGCTCTCCCCCGGGAATACCTCGGGCGACGGTACGACAAAGCGCTTGTTGAAGAACTCCTCTCACAGGGGATTGACCCCTGTGGGGAAGAAGGAGAGTTCCATACCCTCGTGACATCCGGACCCCTGTATCGCCATTCTATCTTCTATACATTTTCAGGATACGGCTTTGATGGGAAGTATCACTTCCTCGAGGTGAGGTAGACAATGGAGAGAACTCGTTTTATAACCCAAACAGCTCTTCTTTTTGCCATCGTTCTTCTGGTACAGGCCCTGGGCCTTCCGCAAATTGTGACCGGGCCTCTCGTCAATGCCTGCCTCCTTCTTGCCACAATGTTTGGAGGAGTGGCAAGTGGGATTATCATCGGTTGCTTCACTCCCTGGATAGCCCTTTTAAGAGGCATTTTACCTTCCCCCTTAGGACCTATGGTGCCTTTCATCATGGCTGGGAACGGAGTTTTGGTTGTCCTCTTCTGGCTTTTGGCTCAGCGAGAAACCTTTTCCTTCAAAGTCGTGGGGATAATCCTTGGAGCACTGGCCAAGTACCTTCTCCTCTCTTCTGCCGTGAGTTTTGTGGTCTCCGTTGCCCCGGGAATCGCCCGAGCCATGCAGTTGCCCCAGCTTTTCACCGCTCTTTTAGGGGGAGCCCTGGCACTAATTGTGGAACAGGCGGTACGAAGAGCTTTCAAAAAGCAGTAAAGGCTTTCAGGGTGAAGAAGAAACGGCTCCCCTTTTGGGGCATGTTCTCTACCCCTACCCGGCCCTCATGGCGGGCGACGATTTCCTGTACGATTGCCAGGCCCAGCCCCACGCCTCCCCCCTTTCGGGAACGCGATTTCTCCACCCGATAGAAGCGCTCGAAAAGGAAGGGAATATCCTCTTCAGGAATTCCCGGTCCTTCATCAATGATGGAAACCACCACTTCTTCGCCCTTTGCCTCACCTCGCACCGTGATCGTACTATTTTCCGGGGAAAAGAGAATGGCGTTATGGAGAAGGTTCGTCAGAACCTGAATCAGGCGATCCCGATTACCGAGGACAAAGGGCAAAGCAGGAAGTTCCTTCCTCACCGTGATGTTCTTTTCTTGCAGGAAGGGAGTAAGCTTTAAGACTACCTCCTCAGCAAGGGAGAAAAGGTCCAAGGGCTCCATCGTCCATTCTGTTTTTCCTGACTCCATCAGAGAGAGGTCAAGGAGATCCTGAATGAGTCGCGAGAGGCGCACCGTCTCTTCGTAAAGGAGAGGAAGGTACTTTGTTTTGAACTCTTCCCAGGGAATAACCTCATCGAGGGCTGCTTCCAAAAAACCCCGAATGGCCGTAACAGGAGTACGAAGTTCATGGGAGACATCGGCAATGAACTGCCGGCGGAGTTCCTCCGTCTTGCGAATGTCGGTCACGTCTTGAATGACACCTACCGCCCCATAAATTATTTCTTTTTCCTTCAGAGGGGCTACCTGAACAACAAGGTATTTCTTGTCAAGACGGCACTCCCTCTGGGTGGAAGCACCACTTTGCAGGGTTCCCTCAAAGAGCCGCACCATATTCTCCGGGAAAAAGGAGGACACGAGTGCTCCTTCCTTGACATCCACTCCAAGAACTTCCTGTATAGCAGAGTTGGCCGAAAGAACTCGACCCTCCCGGTCAACGGCCACTACTCCCTCCCGTAAGGCAAGAAGAATGTTCTCAATTTCTCTCTTCTCTCTCTTTAAGACCTCAACTGTTTTGGCCAGTTCCGCCGAAAGAGTGTTGAAATCTTGGGCGAGTTGCCCCAATTCCTCTTCTTTAGGAATTTCCATGCGCTGGGCATAGTCTCCCAAGGCTATGGCCCGGGCAATGGTGCGCATACGTTGCAGAGGCAAGGAAAGAGCCCGGGAGGACAAAAAAGCTAAAAAGAGAGCAAAGGGCAAGGCAATGAGGCTCGACCACAAAAGGAGATAACGAACGGTTTTGACCGTGATACGAATGTCGGTCAAGGGCGTAGAAAGCAAAAGCACTGCCTGAGGTGGAACACCAAGGGGCATGGCCACGACAAGTACTTCCTGATGCAGAGGGGGAAGGATTCCTTGAAAGGCAACGGTTTCCCCTCTCTGGAGTCGCTCTCGAATTTCCCGAAGAGGAAACTCTCTTCTAAAAAGGGTCGAAAGGTGCATCATCCGGGGTCCCCTCATAAGGGGTGAATTCTTGGTGAAGATTTCCTCAAAAGAAAAGAGAAAGACCTGTAGGCCCTCGCTCAGGCGTTGCACGGTTTCCGGAATCTCCCAGGGTGGGGAAGAAAGAACACTGGCAATGGCTTCTCCACGTCTTTTGAGTTCTCGCTCCTTCAGAGAAAGGTAGTACTGATTAAAGAACTGTGACATGGAAAAGAGAATAACGGCATAGGCCACGGCAAGAATGAGAAGGGACGAGAGGAAGAATCTTCCAAAAAGGGTCTTTTTCATGATTCTTCAGACTCGAGCTTATAACCGTATCCCCACACGGTCTTGATAAGCGGTGGGGCACCGGCCTCTTCGAGTTTCTCGCGAAGGCGCTTAATATGAGTATCAACCGTGCGAGTATCGCCCACGAAGTCATACCCCCAGACTTCTTCAAGGAGTTTCTCCCGGGTGAAGACTCGATGAGGATGAAGGGCCAGAAAGTACAAAAGCTCGAATTCCTTAGGGGTGGTGGCAACCGGAGTACCCCGCACGGAAACCTCCCGAGCTTCGTAGTCGATATGGAGCGGGCCAATATCGATGACCCGACGAGAAGAGGAACCGACAGACTGGCTCCGGCGCAAAACCGCCTTGACCCGTGCCACCACCTCTCGGGGACTGAAGGGCTTGGGAACATAGTCATCGGCTCCAAGTTCAAGCCCCAAAACCCTATCTACCTCCTCTCCCCGGGCAGTGAGCATGATGATGGGCACAGAAGAGAAAGAGCGAATTTCCCGACAGACAGTCCACCCATCCTTTTTGGGAAGCATGAGGTCCAAAAGCACGAGATCAAAGGGAGAACGCTTCAGGGCCTCGAGAGCCGCCTCTCCATCATACACCACGGTCACTTCAAAGCCCTCCCGCTCAAGATAGAGTCTCAGGATTTCTCCCACCGACTGTTCGTCGTCTACCACAAGAATTCGCGCCACGGGACAACACCTATTCCCATTCTACGAGAGTCACCCCCCCAGGACAAGGGGGGAGAGAGGCCTGGGGGGTGACACTTAAGGAGGGGGTACTCAGAAAGTCCTTTGGCAGAAGGGACCAGGTCCCGGGCCAAAACCTTGCCTGAACTCAGGGCCAAAGCCCTGCCCACAGCCAAAACTCTTCCCGAAAGCAGGAAGGTTTTTCAGTTGCTCCGGAGTCAAAACGGAGAGAATTTCCTTTACCATATCTCTGCGAAGTGCTGCAAGTTCGCTCTGGAGAACCAGAAGGTCCCCAATCTTGGTACGAATTTCCTGGGCCACATCCTCTGAAGCAGGCCTAAGCTGAAGTTCTCGAATCTCGAGGTGTTTTGCTTCGATTTTGGCACGTAAATCGGAGAATTTTGCCGTGTAATTCTTCTCGATGTCAAGGATTTTAGCCTTCTGGTCATCGGTGAGGTTCAGGCTTGCAAAACCTCTCCATGGACCTTGCCAGCCTTGCTGCCAGTCTCTGCTCTGCCAGCCTACCGGACCTTTTCCCGGAGCAGGGCTACCCCATTTTGGACCGGCAAAAGCGAAGGATGTCATCACCAGCGTCACCAGGATTGCCAATGGGACGATTGTCATTGCTTTTTTCATATTTCCCAACCTCCCTTTTTCTTTGTTGTCCTCAGTGTACTATGAAGTTTTGGCTTTTCTGTGGGGAAAATGTGACGATTCTGTGAAAGCTATCGGTAACCAAAAAGGGGCACCCTTGAGGAATATCCACGCATTGCAGCACAAGTGGGGAAAGGGTATAATTTCCCCCGGAGGGGTGTCCGAACTGGCTAAGGAGCCGGTCTTGAAAACCGGTAAGCCTGCAAGGGCGATGTGGGTTCGAGTCCCACCCCCTCCGCCACTTCCTTTTCTTACAGACTCTCCGGAGGAGGTGCATTCTGTGATTGTCTCCACTCTTGAATCCATTCCGGGAAAAGAAATCAGGGAAGTTCTCGGTATGGTCACCGGAAGTACGATCAGGGCTCGCTGGTTGGGGAAAGACATCGTGGCCGGCCTGCGTACCTTAGTGGGAGGAGAAATCAAGGAGTACACCGAAATGATGGCCAAAGCTCGGGAAATCGCCATTGAGCGCATGGTGGAAGAGGCAAAGAAAATGGGGGCCGATGCCGTCTTAGGAGTGCGCCTGGCGACAAGCATGGTCATGAGTGGTGCCGCAGAGATCATTGCCTATGGTACAGCGGTACGCCTTGGGAGTTAGCGATGGCTCAACATTTCTATGACCAGAGATATCCCTAAAAAAGCAGCAATACTGAAACCAAGGATTCCAAAAATTCCCAGAATCCGGGAGTAGGGATAATTGGTGTAAATGAGGGAAGAACCGATGAGGAGACACCCCAAAATGACGCTAAGGGAGAGGCGAGTACTCATGCGCTCGAGGCGCTTGCTCATCTCCCGTAGATCTCCGCTTTCAGCCTGCAGACGAATTCTTCCCGAGAGAGCCTGATTAAAGAGCTTTTCTATCCCGTGGGGCAGAGCCTCAAAGAGTTCCTTCCAGTCAAGGAAATACTCTTCAAGGCTCTCGGCAAAACGCTCCGGTTTTAAGGATTGGGTAAGGGTTCTTTCCAGGACCCTCTCAAGATGGGGAAAGACATTGAAAGTAGGGTCTACAAGAAGCCCTGTTCCTTCGGCCACCACAAGAGCCCGGAGAAGGGTAGAGAAATGAGAAGGAAAACGGAGTCTGTATTTTCTGGCAAGGTAAAAGAACTCATGAATAACACTCTCCAGGCGTATCTCCTGGAGGTCTGAAAAAATGTATCGCTCAAGAACCTCGCTCAAATCAAGGCGCAGGGCCAGAGAAGAAGAGGGAGGAGAAAGAAGGAATTCCGTTTCGAGGATCTCAACCACCCGTTCAGTATCTTTTTCAAGAAGAGCAAAGAGCATTCGTACCATGGTCTTAAGGGTTGCTCGGTCGATAACCCCTACATTACCAAAATCAAGAAGTGCAAGTCGCCCTCCCTCACACACAATGATATTTCCCGGATGAGGATCGGCATGGAAAAAGCCGTCTTCGAGGACCATCTTGAGAGTAGCCTCTACCCCTCGCTCGGCCAGGGCTCTGCGATCTTCGAAGGAAATACTCGAAACGTCAAGCTTTGAAAGAGGCACTCCTTCGATAAGCTCACTGGTTAAAACCTTGCGGGTACAATACGCACCGAAGACCTGAGGAATGGTGACACTCTCAAAGTGAGTAAAGTTTTCCCGGAACCGGCGCATATTCTGTGCCTCAGAGAGAAAGTCAATCTCTCGTAAGAGGTGTTTTCGAAACTCCAAAAAGAGCTCCTCTATCGATACACCCTCGTGAAGAAAGACAAAGCGGTCAGCAAAACGTAGGAGGACCTCGAAAACCTCGAGGTCCTCAAGGATAGTCTCCTCCACATTCGGTTTCTGCACTTTCACGGCCACACGGGTTCCGCCAGGCAAGAGCGCCCGGTGAACCTGAGCAATAGAGGCCGAAGCCAGCGGATGAGGGTCAAAAAAGGGGAAGATTTCTTCAAGAGGTTTCTGGAATTCCTTTTCGACAACCTCCCGGATAGCGGGAAAATCCACCGGAGGGGCCTGATCCTGAAGCTTTCGAAGTTCCTGGCAATACTCCTTGGGCAAAAGATCAAGGCGTGTAGAGAGAATCTGCCCAATCTTGATGAATGTGGGGCCAAGCTCCTCGAAGACCCGACGGAGATTCTCCTGAGGGGGACGCAAGAGGACTTCTCGAGAAACCAGAAAGTTTAGGCGCTCCAGAAAAGGAATTCGACGAGAAAGGAGAGGAAAGCCATAGCGGGAGAAGGTTTTGAGGATTTGGTGCAGGCGACGGGTGTGGCGAAGGGAGTAGCGGAACATTGCCACCCTACAGCACCCATACAGGAAAATCGTTCATCAACCGGCAAAGGAGTGACACAAAAAGGGTGACATCCCCTCTCACGCTTAACTCCTCCTCAAGAGGATTTCCTGAAGTTCCCTTCCGGTAAGAAGACTATCTCGCTTAGGGGAGGAGGCAATGTTCAAGGAAGCAACAAAATTGGCACACTGCAAAGAAAGAGAAAGGGGATACCCCTCGCGAAGGGCAAAGATGAACCCAGCATTGAAGTAATCCCCAGCCCCGATGGTATCCTGTACCTCAACGGCAATGGTTGTCTGTGCGACCACTCCCGAGGGAGTATAAGCTTCACAGCCCTTCTCTCCCTTTTTCACGATGGTGCCCTTTCTGGGCAAAAGGGCAACTTCTGCCCCTCCCAACCCCTCGAACTCCTTCTCGTTAGGGAGGAAATAATCGAAAAAAGGAACGAGGTTTCGGACTTCTTGTTTAACTCCTTCTCTCCATCCCTCGGTAGGCCAGCCGGTGTCAAAAAGAAGGCAAACCTCTTTACTCTGACGGACCTCCTGAAGAACGGATGACAGTCTCGGGGTACGAAGGCGGGGAGAAAGAAAATATCCACAGAGTAAAACAAAATCTTCACTTTCAAGGGCAGGAATAATCCTTTCAATGTGCTCACAAGACAAACTCTCCTGGGCCCCGAGGTCGGTGAGAAAGCTCCGCTCCTTGGTAAGGGAATTGGTAATACCCACAGAAAGACCGGTTTGCTTCTCAGGAACGACAAAAAGAAAATCGGTATGGATACTAAAACGCTCAAAATGCGAACGGATTTCCTCTCCTAACTCATCTCTCCCCACGGTTCCTACTATAAAAGTCGGAACCCCAAGGCGGGCAAGACACAAAGCAGCATTGGAAGCCGCTCCTCCCGGCCGCATGGTGTATCCAGGAACAAGAGCTTCCGTTCCCCACTCAGGATAATCGGGAATTCCTCCCAAAACAAGATCAAGGCTTATATTACCTACTACAAAGACTCTGCGCATCCCTCACTCCATAAGGGTGGTCTTCTGGATTAAAAAAGCCTTCCCCGGTTCGATCCCCTTCTCCTCGGCCATAAAGTAGGCCAAAAGCATGAGTGGAATAACCGATAAAGCCGGAGCGAAAAACTCGTTGGGGAAATGGAGGGGAAGAACCTCAAGATTGTACTTCGGTTCAAGACTTTGTCCAAGAAAGAGAACACCAACCCCCTTCTCTGAGAGCTCCCTGGCCAGTTTCACCAAAAGAGACTCTGTTCTCCCGGGAAGAGCGAGAAGAACAGCAAGCATTGTTTTCACCGCAAGCTCCAGAGGTCCATGACGAAATTGACCTCCGGAAAAGCTCAAAAAAGTTTCCTTGGCACACTCATAAAAGCAGAGACATCCATGCCAGGCAGCGCTCATATTCGGTCCTCGGGCGATGATGACTTTGGTCTCGGCACTCTGGGCAAATTCTAAATTCTTCAAAATCCTTTTTGCCCACTCTGGAGAAGTGGTGATGAGGTGCTCCGCTTCCTCTGCCAGAAGCTCAAGGTCAAGAGAGGCATGGAGAAACCCTTCTCGATCCTGGGCTTGGGCCATTGCCCAAAGATTCAAGGTAACAAGCGTGGCTGTATGAGTCTTGGTAGAGGTCACAGCGTACTCTGTGCCGCTTAAGACGTCGATAAACGCTCCTGCCTTCCGGACCAAGGTACTTTTGGGGGAAGAGGTAAAGGCAACAAGACGTGGTCGAGAGGGTAATCTCGAAAGGATTTCCAAAATTTCATAGGACTCCCCTGACTGGGACACACACACGAGGGTATCTTCACTCCTGATGCCTAAAAGGCCATAGTGGAGAAGTTCAGAAGCATCAATCCACACAACAGGAAAACCCCGCCCAAGAAGATACAGGTACGCGGGATAGGCCGCAAAGAGAGAGCTACCCATCCCGGTCAAGTATATCTTCCCTTTGTGATTCTCCCTCCACTCCTGGAAGAATTCTTCTCTTGCGTAGGCTTGAGCAATGCGCTGGAAGATTCTCGGTTGTTCGGCGATTTCACGATAGAGTTGATTCACGCTGACCTCCTTTCACCTCCTGGTAAGTTCGATGGTCTTTGTGCCCTTGGCAAGGATGCCTCGCAATGCATACCCATACTTGGCAATATCCTGTTTCACGTCCTCAAGCTGCCCAGAGGGGTCAACATACCGGTACTCATAGACATAGACCACAATATCCTTTCCCTCAGGAAGCTCGGGAACTTCGTCATTGATGTTCTCGAGAAGATTGACCCTGCGAAAGTCCTTCCTTGTAAAACGGAGAACAAAAAAGGGTTGGGGGTATTCAAGCCTTAAGGTTACTGGCTCGGTGAAGTAATCCTTACCGTCGTAGTTTGTAGAAGCCTGAACAAAGATCTCTCCACCTTCCTGGGCATTAGCCTCAAGTTCGATGCGTACCTGAGGTTCTCCATCGACCTTGAGGATCTCCATCTTTCTGATTACGACCTTCTCCACCGCGGCATAGGCCATGCTTCCAAAAAGAAGGAGAGCAACCAGAATAGCAACCACTACCTTGCGCATAGAACAACACACCCCTTTGTAACGATATCCTTTTTGTGTCTCTATCTTTTGAGCCTTTCTTCGGTTCCGCTTCAGGGGAGATGAGGCCAGGGGTTTGTCACCTTTCCATAGCGGCGAACTTCAAAGTGCAAGTGCGGTCCCGTACTTCTTCCCGTATTCCCCACCTCGCCTATTTTTTGAGCCTTCTTCACCCGATCTCCTACATTGACGTGAATTCGCGAAAGGTGACCATATACCGTCTCGTACCCGAAATCGTGGCGGACAATGATGCATTTTCCATAGTTCCCATTCCACCCGGTGAAAACCACCTTGCCCTCGGCAACAGCCACAACACTTCTTCCCACTGGAGCAGCAATATCCACACCGGTATGCCAAGCTCTCCGGCCGGTGAAGGGGTCTCTACGCCAACCGTAATTGGAGGAAATCCTTCCCCAGGTAGGCCAGCGGGAGGGAACAACCTCAAGGATTCGATCTTTCTTGGCCACCAGGTCCAGAATCTCTTCAAAGGCTTTCTTTCGCACAAGGATTTCCCCCCGAAGCCACGCCAAGGTGTCTTCAAGGGTACGAATGTTGAATTCCTGAGAGGGAGGAAGAGGAGACAGAAGGTTCAAGGAGAGCGGAACAAAGGAGGCAAGCTCAGGACCCCCTTCGCCTCGAGGAGGAAGGGTAAAGAGACCTCCCAGGAAACGATAGAGAGGAATGCAGGCTTGCACGTCGCTGGTAGAAAGAGAAAGCGTGATTCCCAACCGCTTGAGTTGCGACTGAAGGTTTTTTTCCATGACTTCCCGCACTTTCCGCTCCAGCTCCCGAAGGTTATCGAGCTCGGTGAGGACGTTTTCCGCCTCTTTGGTGAGATGTTCGAGTTTGGCTTCCTGTTCTTTTTTCTGAGCTTCAAGGACAACCAGATTCTTGCGCATCTCTTCGATTCTCGCCATCGTGGTATAAAGTTCTCGTTTCATACGTGACTGATACCACAAAACTCCTCCAATCCCAAACCCTATCCCCAAAAGGAATACCAAAATACCTAAGAGAAGCACTTGCCACCTGATGTGCATGTGCCTGACTTGTCCCTTTAGAGGACTTATCCAAAAAATCGTGAAGTGTCGTTTCATCGGAACCCCTCCTTATTCCGACCGTACGATGAGCGAATAAAGCCTCTTAAGATCTTCAAGGCTTTGGTATTCAATAACAATTCGTCCCCTTCCCACCCGCACCCGGGTAGCAAGATAGTGCACCAGAAGATGCTCAACATTTTCCTCTTCCCTAAATCTTTGTATCCCCTCATCTCTCCGAACCTTTTTCTTCCTCTCCCGGATAAGGATTTCGGTCTCGCGAACCGAAAGCGACCGACCCACAATGCGTTTGACAACCTCTTCTTGTTCGTCCGGAGAAAGACCGACGAGGGCTTTGGCATGTCCCAAAGAAATGGTTCCCTCTTCAAGGAGTTTCTGTACACCTCGAGGAAGTTCGAGAAGACGAAGAACATTGGCTATGGTAGGGCGCTTCTTACCGATTCGTTCGGCCACTTCTTCCTGAGTAAGCCCAAAGGTATCCATGAGCTTCCTGATGCCCCGGGCAAGCTCCATAGGATTCAAATCTTCTCGCTGAAGGTTCTCAACAAGGGCCAGCTCGAGTTTCTTCTCTTCGTCCGCCTCCTCCACGATGACAGGAACAGCCCTGAGTCCTGCTTTTTTGGCTGCTCGCCATCTTCTTTCCCCGGCGATAATCTCAAACCCCTCTCCCTTTCTTCGCACAATGAGAGGCTGAAGAATGCCGTGTCTGCGGATGGATTCTGCCAACTCCTCGATTTTTTCCTCGTCCACATGGGTTCGAGGCTGAAGGTCATTGGTAGAGAGACTGTCGATGTCTACCTCCTGAATGGCTCGACCTCCAAACATTCCCGCCCCTGGAATCAAAGCCTCAAGACCCTTCCCCAGACCACGTTTAGCCATTGGTTCGCTCCAAAACCTCCGAAGCCAATTCTCGATATGCCAAAGCTCCTCTCGATGTTCCCTCGTACATGGTTATGGGTTGCCCATAACTTGGGGCTTCACTCAGGCGGACGCTTCGAGGAACAATAGAGCGAAAGACTTTCTCCTGGAATACCCTCCGGACCTCTTCCACTACTTGCTGTGAGAGATTCGTGCGGGGGTCGAACATGGTAAGGAGTATCCCCAAAAGCTCAAGACAGGGGTTGAGGGTAGTACGCACCACGGTGATAGTGGTCATGAGTTGGCCCAACCCCTCAAGAGCATAGTACTCACACTGAATGGGAATAAGAACTTTGTGGGCAAAAGTTAAAGCATTAATGGTCAAAAGACCAAGGGAAGGGGGGCAGTCCACCAGTATCCAGTCAAAATTCGAGACAAGATGCTTCAATCCTTCTCGAAGGCGTGTCTCTCTTTGGGGCATGGTGGCAAGCTCTACCTCTCCCCCCGCCAGCCGAATGGTGGCTGGCAAAAGCCAGAGATCCCTCACCTCTGTCTCCCTGAGAAGTTCCCTCGCTTCCACTCCGTTTATGAGGAGGTCATAGACGCACTGCCTTAGATATTTCCGGTCTACACCGAGTCCACTCGTAGCATTTCCTTGAGGGTCGACATCCACAACGAGAACTCTCTTCCCCCTCTCGGCAAGGCATGCCCCCAGGTTCACACAGGTCGTCGTCTTCCCCACTCCACCCTTCTGGTTAGCCACCGCAACGACTGTCCCCATAGGCTTTCTTATTCTAACACAAAGCGTTTGCCTTCCTCAAGGAAACCGCCCTCGAGTGACAGTGTCAACCTATTGTAGGAATATTTTTTGTAATCCTCTCCATTTCTGCCTTTCCTCACCATCCAGGACATACCTATATGACAGGAATCCAGGAATAATCCTGGCTCAGAAGTTTGATGGCCATCCCCAGGGAACTCCTTGGTCCCTTGAGCACTGGAACCATCTCCACAGGCAGGGTGAAGGGAGGAAGGGTCTCCCGATAGGTCCTCGGGGAGAAGTGGTGTAGTGAGGTAGCCCCAAGAGGGAGGTTTTCGAAACGCCTGTAGTTCTCCGTGGCCAGGTAGGTCCTGAAGTCCCTGAGACGGTTTCTCTCCCTGGGGTCTGCACT
>CAYRSB010000007.1:0-66298 GCA_964426875.1 uncultured Atribacterota bacterium | reverse complement strand
GGGTGAAGGAGGCCTACCTTCTGCCCTTTCTGTTATCAGGGGAGTGAGGGCTTGCCTCACAAACACTCAGCTGAGCTTAGAGTACACCTAAGTGCAAAGATTAGCAGAGGTAAAAATCTGGGCCAAAGTAGGTCCAATAAGGGGAACAGTAGCAAACAGAGATTGGAGGCTATTGCTTCCAGGTAGATCCGCTACTGAGCCATTCGGGGCAACATTTCTTGCAGGTAATCACCCCACAAACGTGTCTTCATCACCCCAAACACCCCTTCTACCACTACCCGTAATCGACAAAGAGAAAACAGCAAATTGTTTGGAAGCCTCTCTTATCAGGAATCAGGAACAAGCGTCTATCAACTCATTGAGTCGACTCCGGTAATACCGGAAATTCTCCCATTCGACTTCAGGAGAAAAATCGCCCCAATCCTCGTTGGACCAAGCGCAATCTCGGATTTGGATATCCCTCCCATCATGATCAGGTCAGGAAAACTCCTTCTGACTTTAACAATATCCATCCCGCAACTCACCTCAAAGGGGTACAAGAGTTACCTCCCTGCTGGGAATGGGAGGCTCACTTTCAGTATGATCCGGTTGAGGCAAGACAGATTTTCCCTTTGAGGAGGAAAGGCTATAGGTTACAAAGAGGTATTTTGTTTCTTGTGGTAACCTTAGCCATGGCCTTCATTATCTCTTGAGTGAGAAACAAGAAGAATGAGGCCTGGTGCCGAAGGCCGGAATCGAACCGGCACGGAGCTTACGCTCCAACGGATTTTAAGTCCGTTGCGTCTTCCTGTTCCGCCACTCCGGCACGTACCACATGCATCTTTATTGTAGCAACAAACCCGAACGAGTCAAGAGGAACGGGAAAGGTCACAAATCCTGCATCCAGAGCCAGAACACTAACTTTTAAGGCACTCCCCTTCCCCGGGCTCAATGGAGTGGTACGGCAACGCAATCAGACCTTCCAGAAAGACTTCCGACTGCCTGTGATCATAGAGCAGGCACCGGCCCAGAGGATAACACCACAAAGAGGACTGCCCAAGAAGGGGCACACAGGGGTACCCCAAGAATCCCGTAAATGTTGAAGCTCTACAAATATAAAGGCCAGATACTTGATTTTTTCAAGAAAAAAACTGTAAAAAGGTTACAAAACGCTCGGGGAGAGACAAGATTTGAAGATGAAGAGGTCATTAGTATTGCCGCTAATGTTATTAGTAGTGTTCACCGCGGGTGTGGGATTGAGAGCTGAAGAGACCATAAAATAGGTGCTCTTTCCGGTCTCACCGGTGAGATGGCTGCCATAACCAACCCCGCTGCTCAGGGAGCACAGCGGGCAGCCGAATAGATCAACACTCAGGGAGGAGTACTCAGCAAGAAAATCGAGCCCATTCTCTATGACACCCAGAGCAATACCGAAATAGCGGCAAACACCATGAATCGTCTCATCAACGTTGATAGAGTAGTTGCCGCTTTTGGTCTGACTGACGGAAAATATGTCACCGCCACAGTCCCTCTCGCCCAGAGAGCCGGCATCCCCTTCTTGATCACCACTACAACCACCCCCACCCTAACCCGGATTGGGAATTACGTTTTTCAGGGAGAGACGCTGGCCAAGTTTGCCTACGAGGGATTGGGTGCTCGTAAAGCCGTTTGCCTGTACGATGCCGGCATAGGTTATTCTACCGAGCTCTCCAAATTTTTCCCTCAGGCCTTTAAAGAGCTGACTGGCGATGAGAACGCTATAGTTTTCGTCGATACTTATCATGCTGGAGACACCGACTTTTCTGCCCGGCTCGCCAGAATAGTGCTAAGCAGAAATAAGCCGATGTTTTTGCCTTCTTTCCAGACTCTGCTGAAGTCAGACTGATCGTCCGTCAGGCGGGAGAACTGGGCATAAAACTGCAGTACCTTGGCGAAGACAAAGCAGACAGTCCGGATCTTGTTTCCATCGCCGGAGAGTACGCAGAAGGAATGATCATGTCTACCCACTTTTCTCTCTATAACCCTGAGAACCCCAAAGCCAAAAAGTTTGTTGAAGATTTCAAGGCCAAGTATGGCGTGGAACCTGGGACGTTTGCCGCTTTAGGTTACGATAGCATGATTCTCATGGCCGACGCTATCCAGAGAGTCGGCGCTCCTGATTCAGCAGCGATCAGAGATCCCCTTGAGGCCACCGATGGTTTCTTGGGAGTTACCGGTGAATACCGCTTCGACGAGAGGAGAACTCTCTCAAAACCAGTCATCTCCGTGCAGGTGAAAAACGGCGTCCACACTTTTCTGGAAGCCTTCAAGCCTTGAAGTTAAGAGCAAAGAGGTAATCACACTTCTTCACCCTTGATACAGAGAAACAGCACGACAGGGTCGACAAAAATACCAAGAACAGCGAAAAGGGTGAGGAGCTATAGCCATTCTGAATATAGACAGGGTAAGCAAAAACCTCGGCGGTTCACAGGCCCTGCGCGAGGTTTTTTCTACCTCAAAGAGGGTGAGCTTCTCGGTCTGATAGGTCTCAACAGTGTCAGGAAAACCATCCTCTTCAACATCATTCCAGGAAACATCAAGCCCACCGCAGGAAGGATTGTCTATCAGAGAAACGACATTGCCGGTCTGTCTCCAGATAGAGCCACCACTTTGAGGATTGCCAGGGACCTGCCAGAATATAAGGATCTTCAGGAATCTCACCGTTTTCGACAATCTGCTCATTGCCCTCCATCTCCGGGCTTCATACGGCTTCTGGGACGCCCTCTTTTACACCGCCCGATACCGGAGACAGGAAAAAGAAGCGCGGCAAAGAGCAGAGGAACTCCTAGACATGAAGGTGGTTACGGGTACCTGTGAAAGAATAGTGGTCCTGGACGCAGAGCGGAAAATCACCGAGGGCCAGCCGGAAGAGATCAAAAACAATCCTCTGGTTATCGAAGCTTACCTGGGGAAGAGGTAAAAGAAATGAACAGTGGAAAGGCAATGATTGAGATAGAAAATCTGAATGTCTTTTACGGGATCCTGCATGTCCTCAAGGGCATCAATATGAAGGTTTTCAGTAGGGAAATCGTTGCCCTGGTGGGGCCAAACGGCGCCAGAAAAACTACCCTCCTGAGGACGATCAACGGTCTGGTGAGACCCTAAACGGGAGAAATCCGCCTCGAAGGTGAACCTATCAGTTCCCTGCCACCCCACATCCTTCCCCGCCTTGCGCCTCAGGGGACATTATCTGGCCCTGGCAACCCTGGGGTTTGGGGAAATCGTAAGGGTGGTCAATCTCAACCCGGTTGACTCCACCGGGGGTCCTCTGAACCTGAGGGCCCTTCCCCCCTACACCAACGGGTACTGGGTATTCGGTCTGCTTCTGATCACCGTGTTTGTGGTACAGAGGCTGGTTCATTCCCGAGTGGGGAGAGCCTGGATAGCCATCTGGGAAGACCAGGTCCTTGCCGAAACCATAGGCATCAACCTCACTCGCTACAAAGTCCTCTCTTTCCTGGTGGGAGCTTTCTTTGCAGGCATAGGCGGAGCCCTGTGGGGCCACCTCATTACGGCCTTGAACCCAGACTCTTTCGGACTGTTAATGACTTTTAACCCTCTGACGATGATGATTCTGGGGGGAGCAGGAAAGATTTCGGGAGCAATAGTGGGGGCCGTCGTCATGACCTTGCTTCCGGAAATACTCCGTCCCCTGGAGCTTGGAGGGAACTTTCTCGGACTCAACCTGCCCCGCCTCTACGGCTTGCCCCAGGTCATCATCTCCACCATTCCCATACTCGTCGTTGTCCTCCGCCCCCAGGGGATAATGGGTGGGGCAAAGGTCTTCAGAATTCCCTTCCTGTCAAAGGAGCATTAGAGGAGCTCTACCGGAAAGATTTCCCTGGGAAGGCAGATTTTTACGGTAAGGAGAGGATCCACAAGCTGGGATACCCGGAAATGGCAGGTCGTGCTCATCAGGAAGTAGGTTCTGGTAAAATCCCAGTTCAGCGCTTTTTGAATGAACTTCGAGCACTCCCAGGCTGCTTCCTCAAAAGCCCTTTCGAGGTTTGAAGCACTGTGGATGAAAATCACATACTCTTTGTCTTCCACCAGGGGTGACTTGAGCCCCCACCGGTTCTTGAGAAGATCTACCCTCACCCTGACTTCGGCAGATACCTCTACCCCAGTCCCGCAGATTTCCCCATCGCCCATAGCGGCATGTACATCCCCCAGGGCAAGGAGAGCCCCCTCCTGAAAAACGGGGAGATAGACCACATTGCCCGGACAGATTTCGCGGGTATCCATGTTTCCTCCGTGAGCGCCGGGGGTAGTGGTCGGTATACTTCCCTCTTCAGGTGCCACTCCCATAACCCCGATCATGGGTTGCAGGGGGAAGGAAACGTCTCCAAGAGAACATTTTCCCTCTCCCACCGATACCATGGCGAAGCGGTAATCGGGGATTCCAGACCGCAAGACACCAATACCGGGATGGGTGGCCACTATTCCCGGAGAGAAACACCTGATGTCCAGAATCTCCACCCTAAGGAGTTGCCCTCTTCTGGCGCCTCGGACCGCAACCGGCCCGGTCGCCGGGTTGACTCTGCTGAAATCTATGGAAGAGAAATCATCCCCTTCTCCCTTAAGCTGGCCACCAAAGCAATCCAGGGTTTCAAACACACATTCTTCACCGGGTAAGCATTCCTCAACACCATCCATGTCGGAAGAGAAGCTGTAAATCAGGGCACAAGAAGCAATCCTCTTCATATTTCTACCCCTTCGCTCTTTGGAAAGTACTCTACCACAAGGAGAAAGCTCAGGAAAGGTTTGGCAAATGGTGAGTGAACCTAGCAAGGCGATGGAAAATCAGCCCCAAGAGGCTATCCTCTCGGCCTCCTCTTTCGCTATCCGGCACCACTGGATGACGTTTTGGGGGTTGTCGCCTATGGTGTGGTTATCCTTCATGATGACTTCAACACGGCAGTCCTTCGTGATTTCCAGGGCCTTCCGAATCTTCATACGTATGTACTCCTCATCGATGTGCGGGACGGCAAGGTCGGCGGGGCTGGGCTTCAAGGAGTAGATGTAGTTTGCCCCCAAGTACTCTGCCATTTTGGCCAGGTCTGCCCAGGGGGAAACGGAGACCCTTCGCAGACGGGGAAAGCGCCGCACCACATGCCAGCGGAGATGCAGAGGCTCACAGCATCCATAGCAGTTGAGACCAAAACGCTCAAGGATGGTGTACTGGTAAGGGAAAATGAATTCCTCAAACATCTCCGGGGAAACGTAGCAGGTCTCCTGGCTTTCGGCAAACCCCCACATGTCCATGGTTCGTACCTTTACCCCGTCAAAGTCGGGTTGAGGAAGCTCGTGGGTGTACCCAAAGCCTCCCGAGCCGACATAGGCCCCGTCATTGTTGAGGAAAAGGAGGTTATTCTGTTCCAGAAAATCGAGCTTCCTCATGTATCCATCCCGCAAAAAGGCCATGAGTTCGTGGAGTTCTTTGGGATGGTCGTACATGTCCATCATGACTTGCTCGAGGCCCCGAAGGTTTACAAGAGTCCAGGTCATACCAAGAGTCCACCACCAGATGGTCTTGCGACGGACGATGAGGATGTCCCCAAAAACATCCTGGGCAAGCTCGAGGATTTTTTGGCTGGCCTCTTCGTCTATCCGTATCTCCGGAAAACGGAGTTTGTCCATGTCCCGGTAGTCCTTGAGGGGAGGATCCCAGCGATAGGAACCCCACCCCTCGGTCTTTATGACTCTCTCCCTAAGCCCCCAGTCGGTCTCTTCATAGATGTGGGGCACATCGAAGTAGGGCTCTATTACCTTGTCGTCACCCATGGACTCCCCCCAGAAGATTTCCTTACGAAGCAACGTCTCGAAGTGGCGGGCCAGTTTCCCCTCACAGAGAAGGTCTTCAGGCCGTATGATTTCGTTCCATCCGTTCTCGGGGTCACAGAAAACAACCGGACGGGTCTTTGTGAGGGCATTGTGCTCATACCAGAGCTTTCGCTTCTTTTCCTGTTCGGGAAGCTCTGCAAGTTCCCTCACCCTGTAGGCCAGCCGCCGAAGGACTTCCCCTTCTTTTGGGGTTACCGCGATTTCCTCTGAAGAAAAGTACACTCGGTACAGGGCAGCAACCGTCTGGGTTCCCAGAACCTCACCCATACCCTCTGCACCTCCCAGCTCCATTATATACCAAGGGGTCCAATCCGTTGACGGAAGACTCCTTTCGGCGTATACTTTTTGCAAAGAGGCTCTGGGGGGAAACACATGGCCTCCGTGGAACGTCTTAAGGAGGCACTGCACCACCGGGAACCCGATCGGGTGCCTTTGGATTTGGGAGGGATCGTTTCGGGGATCTCGCTTTTTGCTCATCGCGCTTTGTGTAGACACTTGGGCTTCCAGGCGGAAGAGGTCCTCATAGACCGCATCCAGTACCTGGCAAAGCCTGCTTTAGAAATCCTTGAGCTCTTTGATATAGACACAAGGTACGCCTATGAGGCAATTCCCAGGGAGGTCTGGCAAAAGGACAAAGAAGGGTCCTTGTGGACCGATGCCTGGGGTGTGGTGCGAAGGTTCACCGGCCTGTACTATGATATGGTGGCGCATCCTCTGGCCTCCCTGACAGACTGGGAAGAGGTGTTCTTTTACCCCGTACCGGATCCTCCCCGGGAATTTTTCAAAGAGCTTCGACCTGAACTCGAAGCTCACAAACAAAAAGGAAAGGCAGTCATCGTCAACTGCATCGGTTCGGTCTTTGAATTCTCCTGGTACCTGCGGGGCTTTCCTCAGTTCATGCTTGATCTTGCCACTGTCCCCTCCATGGCCTGTGCCATCATGGACATTCTCCTTGAGTTCCAGATACGTCAGTTTGATGAACTTCTCAAAAACGTGGGGGATCTGGTGGATGTGGTCCTCGTGGGTGACGACCTGGCCACCCAAAAGGGGCCCCTGGTATCTCCAGAAACGTACAGGAAATACATTAAACCCCGCCAGAAGACCCTCTACGCCTTCATAAAGGAAAGGACGGAGGCGCCGCTCTTTTACCATTCCTGTGGCGCCATCGAGCCTCTCCTTCCAGACCTCATAGAAATCGGGGTGGATATCATCAATCCTGTCCAGGTAAGTGCCCAGGGAATGGATACAAAGAGGCTCAAGAAAATCTATGGGTCGGAGCTTACCTTCTGGGGAGGCATAGACACCCAGCGAGTTCTTCCTTTTGGGACACCCGAGGAGGTCCGGGAAGAAGTACGAAGACGCATAGACGATCTGGCACCCGGTGGGGGATACGTCCTCTGTGCAGTCCACAACATTCAGGCCGATGTTCCTCCGGAAAACATCGTGGCCCTTTACGAGGAGGCCCTGAGATATGGAGAGAGGAGGTGAAAAGAGGACTCTTTTCTCAAATCCTGACTTACGGAAGAAAGTTTAAAAAATCCTAAAAGGGAGGGATAGGAACATGAAACGGAGTGTCATTCTTATAGGGATAATGGTGATAGCGCTTCTTGGGGTTTCCCTGGCCCTTGCCCAGGAGAAAAAACCCGCCGAGGGGATGTACTTCCGCCTTGTAACCCACGGCGGAGACGATCCCTTCTGGGCAGTGGTACAGAAGGGAGCCATGGATGCAGCAAAAGAGCTGGGCTGCAAGGTGGACGTGGACCTCTGCGGTGGAGACCTTACCCTGCAGCTCAAGAGGTTCCAGGAAGCCGTGGCCATGAAACCAAACGGCATTGCCCTGGTCATCAACGACGATACCGCCTGGGATAAACCGGTGGAAGAAGCCCTTGCCCAGGGAATCCCGGTTATCGGCATGAACAACGACGACTCTGAGGGCGCGGTGGGCAACAAGCGCCTCTGCTACATCGGCCAGAGTGAGAAGGCCGCCGCGTACCGCTTGGCTCGCCGCCTCTTCGACGAGGCTAAGGCGAAGGGTGTCGACCTCTCCAAAGCCCACGTAGCCATGGCCGCAGAGGTTCCGGGAGCCAATTACGCCAAAATCCGCTCTAGCGGTATTCTCGAAGCCATGAAGGAGTACGGCATCACCTCCTACGAGATCATCGATGCCGGGGGGCTGGAGATGACAACCGTTGAGTCCCGGGAGACGGCATACCTTTTGGCGCACCCTGAGACCTCCTTCCTCATCGGTCTTGGAGGCATCTGCACCGACCGACTTACCGCTTCACTCAAGGCCGCCGGAAAGCAACCGGGAGAGATCATTGCCGGAGGATTCGATACTACCCCTGATACCCTCAACGGTATCAAGGAAGGCTACGTCACTGCCACCATCGACCAGCAGCAGTACCTCCAGGGCTACTTCGCGGTGTACGTCCTCTACCTCTACAACAAGTACGGCTTCACCCCGAACATCGACACCGGTGGATACCTCGTCGATTCGCCCGACAAGATTTCCCTTATTGAGAAGCTCTCTCCTGAACACGTCCGCTGAAGACAAAAGCCCCCGGGGCACCCCGGGGGCTTTTTTGAGGAGATGAAAGAAATGCAATGGATTCGGAATTTTCTGCGGTACCGGGCAGCGAATACCTTCCTCGTCTTCGTGGGTTTGGTGCTTTTCTTTTCCCTCCTCACTCCTAACTACCTCTTCGTGGACCGCCGAAACATCGCCGCCTTGGGGAAGCTCTTTCCCGACCTTGGTGTGGTGGCTCTAGGGGTAGGAGTCCTCATGATCTGCGGGGAATTCGACCTCTCGGTGAGCTCCATCCTCCCCTTCTGTTCTTATGTCTTTGCTCGGCTTTTATACCGCGGGGTTCTCCCCTTTTGGTCCTTCTGGGTTGCCTTAGGAGTGGGGGCACTGCTTGGACTCCTCAACGGTTTCATCACCGTGAAAACTAAAATGCCCTCCTTCATCACCACCCTTGGGACCATGATGTTCTGGAAGGGTGTTCTCTACATCTGGTCCAAAATGATGCCCGCCGGGATAAGGACTTTTATCCCCACAGGCTCAACTTTTGAGCGGGTTTTCGCCGGGACCATCGGACCTTTCTTCCCAGTCCAGGCACTATGGTTTACCCTCTTCGCCGTCTTTTTAGGAATCCTCCTCCACTACCACCGGTTCGGTAACTGGGTCTTCGCCACCGGTGACAACCGGGACGCTGCCCGGGCCATGGGCATCAACACCGATTTGGTGAAGACCGTGTGTTTTGTGATTGTGGGGATTCTCTGCGGGTTTTCTGCCTGCATGCAGGCAGTACGCATCGGCTCTTTTGCTGCTACTCAAGGCATCGGGTTTGAGCTCCGGGCCATAGCGGCGTGTGCCGTAGGAGGAACGTCACTGCGGGGTGGGGTAGGAAGTATGTCCGGTATCGTCCTTGGAGCTTTAACCATCCCCATCCTGGACAATGGGCTTGTACTCCTGCGCGTTCCAGTTTTTGGCATAAGCGCCTTCATCGGCATTGCCACCATCCTCTTTGTAGTGCTCAACAGTTACGCTGAGCGGAAAATGAGGTGAGATGATGAACATGGAAGGAAAGGAAAGGCACGAACCCCTGGTGCGGATGGCAAACATCCACAAGTGGTTTGGCCGGGTTTATGCCTTGCGAGGAATGGACTTTGAACTCCGCCAGGGAGAAACGGTGGGCCTCATCGGAGACAATGGAGCGGGGAAATCCACACTCATCAAAATTCTCTCCGGGTACCATCAGGCCGACCAGGGTGAAATCTACTTTGAAGGACAGAAGGTGAAAATCTCCTCTCCCCGGGATGCACGAAGGCTGGGAATCGAAACGGTGTACCAGGAGCAGGCCCTGGCTCCAAACTTAAGCATTGCCCGAAACATTTTCATGGGCCGGGAACCGGTGCAGCGCTGGGGTATGCTGGATCGAAAGACGATGAACGAAGAGAGCATGAGGGCCTTGGAGAACCTCGGCCTTCGCCTGCGCTCGCCCGATCTCCCCGTCGTCACCCTCTCGGGAGGAGAGCGGCAGGGGGTAGCCATCGCTCGAGCTTTGCACTTTAAAGCCAAACTCGTCATCCTCGACGAGCCGACCGTCGCCCTCTCGGTCAAGGAGGTGGGAGAGGTTCTCGAGTTCGTCCGCCAGCTCCAGCGGGAAGGAATCTCGGTCATCTTCATCACCCACAACCTCTACCATGCCTACGACATCGCCGAACGCTTTGTGGTTATGGCTCGAGGGAAAAAGATGGCCGACGTGGAGAAGAAAGACACTTCTCCCGAGGAGCTCTCCAAGCTCGTTATCCAGAGTGCTTTCGCCGAGTAAGAGCTCAGAAAGGGGTAGGGGCATGAAAAACGAAAGGATGAGCCTTGGACGAACGATTCTTCTCTCCCGTTCCTCAAGCATCATTGTGGTCCTTGTGGTGCTCGTTCTGGGCTTTGCCATCCTCTCTCCCGAGCACCGCTTTGTGGACCCAGATAACCTCGATGTTTTGCTCTCTCTGGGTTCGGAGTTCAGCATCGTGGCCTTAGGGGTGGGGCTTTTGATGGTCTGTGGGGAATTCGACCTCTCCATCGGTTCTATCCTTGTTTTCTGCTCTTTCATCTTCCTCCGCCTCTTTGAAGCCGGTGTCCCCCTCTTTTTCATTGCCCTGGTGACGATTCTCGTAGGGGCAGTGCTCGGCATCATCAATGCCCTCGTCACTGTTCGAGGGCAAATCCCTTCCTTCATCACCACCCTGGGAACCATGATGATGTGGCGGGGGTTGGCGTTGCTTTTTTCCGGAGGGGAACAAAGGGGGTGCGATGTTTCCACTGTTCCCTCTCGATACTTCCTCCCCTTCTTCACCGGTAAAATAGGGGGAGTCTTTCCAGCCCAGGCTTTCTGGTTTGTGGTCTTCGCTGTCTTTCTGGGAATCCTCCTCCACTACCACCGGTTCGGTAACTGGGTCTTCGCCACCGGTGACAACCGGGACGCTGCCCGGGCCATGGGCATCAACACCGATTTGGTGAAGACCGTGTGTTTTGTGATTGTGGGGATTCTCTGCGGGTTCGTGGCCTGTGCCCAGATTACCCGAACAGCCTGTTTCACCTCCCGTGCCGGAGATGGATGGGAACTGAAGGCCGTGGTAGCAAGCGTCGTGGGAGGAACGTCACTGCGGGGCGGGGTGGGGAGTATGGTGGGCATCTTCGTTGGAGCCCTCACCATCTCGATCATCGAGAACGGCCTTGTGGTGATGCGTATCCCCTACTTCTGGACCTACGTCGTCTTTGGGCTGGTCATTCTCTTTTCCGTTCTCTCGAGCATGTACATCGAGAAAAAACAGCGGGAAGTTCGCCGGTAGAGATGCAAGGGTGACGCAGAGAAAGGCCTTAGGATTTCTCTTTGCCGCAGCGGCTCTCTGGAGTCTCGGGGGGGTCCTCATAAAGCTCGTCACCTGGAACCCCATTGCCATTGCCGGGGCACGAAGTGCCATCGCCTGCGGATTTTTACTCTTCTTCTTCCGTCCCCGCCTGCGCCTTGCGCGCCTTGAAATCCTCGGTGGGGTCTTCTACGCTGCCACAGTCATTCTCTTCGTGACGGCCAATAAACTCACCACCGCCTCAAACGCCATACTCCTTCAGTACGGGGCGCCAGTGTACGTGGCCCTCTTAAGCCAAAGACTCCTTAAAGAGCCTCCGGCAAAACTCGACTGGCTGACTATCGGGGCAGTCCTTGGGGGAATGGTCCTCTTCTTCTTCGACCGGCTGAGCCCCGGAAACATGCTGGGCAACGTTGTGGCCATCACAAGCGGAATAGCCTTTGCCCTCCTCATCGTCACCCTAAGACTCCAGAAGGACACTGAGCCCCTGCAATCGGTCTTTGTCGGTAACCTCTTTGCCGCCCTGTGTGGCCTCCCCTTCTTCTTCGACGGTGTACCCGACAAGCAGGGTCTTTTGGGGCTTCTACTTCTGGGAACGGTGCAGATCGGTCTCTCCTACCTTCTCTACGCCCAGGCCATCAAGAAAGTCAGAGCTCTTGAGGCAAGCCTCGTTCCCATGATTGAGCCGGTGCTGAACCCCATCTGGGTTTTCCTGGCCTTTGGAGAGACTCCGGGGCGATGGGCACTCCTTGGGGGAGGCATCATCCTCTCTGCCGTCTTTCTTCGGCAACTCTCCAAAGGGGAATAGGTAGAATTCTCCTTCCCAAGGGCACATGAACCGTCAAGGCTCCAAAGGGGCAGGCCTCCTGGCACACAAAGCAGCGGATGCAATACCTGGAGTCCCAGGAAGGCAGGCCGTTTCTGTCCTTCCACGCCATGGCCTTCGGTTGGGCCGGGCAGACCTCCACACAGATGCCACATCGGCGACAGGAGTCCTTCCGAATCACCGGACGGGGCAGAAGGGTATTCCGCACAAAAGGAGAAAAGAGCCTTTTCTGAGGAGGAGACGGTACACGCGAAACCACGAAATCCTCCCTCTCAAAGAGTTCCCAGGGGTCTCCACAAATCTCGATACCCTCTCTCCTCAGAGTCCCAAGACCCAGGCGTTCCCCCTCAAGACAGGTGGGAACTAAAGAAGGATCAAGATGCACAAGACGCGAGAGGGTGGCATCGAGAGCCACCGGGTCCTGAGAGAAAGCAAGGAGGTTCATGGAACGCGGTCTCCCATTACGAGGACCATTCCCTTCCATGGCCACAACGGCATCCATGACGAAAAAGGCGGGACGGAGGAACCTTGTGAGCTCTACAAGCATTCGTGAAAAGAGCACCACATCCGGGATACGGTAGTGAAACTCCCCTTTCCGTATTCCGGGTACACAGCCGAACTGATTCTTCACTGCTCCCGTCACCCGGGTCAGACCATGGGTCTTCCATTTGGGCAGACTCACCAGGGCATCGTACTCGGTGACGCCCCTGGCAATCTCGAAGCGCCTGTGCTGTATCCCCTCGGGAAACTCCACATCCACGGCGTTGACGAAATCGGCCATTGCCACCCCCAGGGAATGGGCCACAGAGGCAATGCCCGCCTTCCTGGCCGCGCTCTCCAAGGACCCAAAGATGGGAGAATCTCCAAAGCCCACCTCAAAACCCGTCTCAAGAAACACCCGGGCCACTGCCTTAAAAACGGCCGGGTGGGTGGTGGTAGCGCGTTCAGGAGGGTCTCCTATCAAAAGATTAGGCTTCAAAAGCACCCGCCGGGCAAAAGGGCACACCGCCTTGGGGCCACCAAAAAACTCAAAACCTCTCCGTACTGCCCTCTCTACTTCTTCCTCCCTGTAACTCGGACAGAACACCAAAGCAACCAAAGACACGCCTTGTCAACTCTTCCTTCCTTACGCTACAATACCTCAAAATCTGAGGGAGGTGAAACCATGCAGGGAAAGTCTCAGAGGATTACCTTTGCCAGTATGTTCATCGCCATGAGTGTGGTACTCACTCGCTTTGCCAGCATTCGTCTTGCAATTGGCGGCGTGGAAGGTGTGCGAATCGGCTTTGGTACCTTTCCCATAATTCTTGGGGGTATGCTCTTTGGACCTTCCTGGGGCGGAGCCATTGGGGCCCTTGCCGATGTCATAGGTTTCTCCCTGAGCCCCGGAGGCCCTTATTTTCCCCACTTCACCCTTACCTCAGCACTCTACGGCGTCATCCCAGGAATCCTCGCGCTTTTACCCTTCCGAAAGAGAACCGTCCAGATTCTCTGGAGCGTTCTCCTTCCTCAGGTCGGAATAGGGTGTTTCCTCACCCCCTACTTCCTCCACACCCTCTTTGACATGCCCTGGAAAGTCCTTCTCATCCCGCGTCTTGTAAGCACACCCCTCAATGTGGCCTTCTACACCTTCCTCCTTTTGGGGCTCTCAAGAACACCGGTCTTCGCCCTACTGGCACACAAATAGAGGACTTAAGCCCTTTCACAAAACTCCCGGAAGCGTCGCATGGCAGTCTCGATGTCCTCTTTCCCCGAAAAAACGCTTGAGGTACCGGCTACAAAAACGTTGGCCCCCGCCCTCTTGAGGGCGGGGACAGTCGTTTCACTTATCCCTCCGTCCACGGCGATATCCACCTCAACTTTGAGCTCACAGGCCAGACGGTGGACCTGCTCCACCTTGGCCACAACCTCCGGGACGAACTTCTGCCCCACAAAACCGGGGTCCACAGTCATGCACAGGACAAGGTCAAGATATGGAAGAACGTAGCGGAGGAACTCAGGGCTGGTCGCCGGATTCAGGGCTACTCCCACCTTCTTCCCCAGGCGCTTCACCGAGGCCACGAGGTGGTGCAGCCGAGAGGTAGTCTCCACGTGAAAGGTGATACAGTCGGCCCCCAGCTCAGCAAAGAGAGAAAGATGCGGCTCGGGATTGGCCACCATAAGGTGAACATCGAAAAAGAGGGAGGTCTGAGAACGGAGTCTCTTGAGGAGGTTTGTTCCGATGGCAAAATTGGGGACAAACACTCCATCCATGATGTCGATGTGGAGCATGTCAGCCCCGCCCCGCTCGAGTTTCCTCACCTCCTCAAGAAGGGCAAGGTAGTCAGCACAGTCCAAAGAAGCAGAGACCTTAACTGGGGAGTTCCTCTTGCTCACGGCACAAGCACCACCTTCACATAGGGGAACTTCTTCTCCTTCATTCCCAGAAGAAATTCTGGAGCCTCCTCAAGGCGAATACGGTGCGAAATGAGAGTACCCAGGGACACCCTTCCCGACCCCTCAAGGTCCAGTACCCTCCTCCAGTCAGAGTCCAGAAAGGCATAGCTTGAGTTCCAGCTCCCCACAACGGTGAGTTCCTTTCGCAGAATTTGTCCAAAGTCCCCCGCTTTCAGAGTTACCTCGCCCTCCTGGTTCCCCAGAATGAGCACTTTGCCCTTCTTCCGCACCAGCTTCAAAGCATCCGTCAAGCCCTGATTGCTCCCTGAGGCTTCCACCACCAGGCCAATCCCTCCCTGCTCGGCAGGGAAAAAGGAGGGGAAAAGGGTCACATCAAAGCCCATTTTTCTCGCCAGCTGAAATTTACTCTCGTCCACATCGTAGCCTATGAGCCTTCTTGCCCCGGCAAGCTTGAGCCACATGCCTACCAGAAGTCCCACCGTACCGAGACCGAAAACCGCCACGTTCTCTCCCAGACACCCCCCCACCCGGCGCACCGCATGGAGCGTCACCGCTGCCGGTTCAGTCAGGGCTCCTTCTTCAAAGGAGACATTTTCGGGAAGAGGCATAAGGTTCGCCACTGGGGCCGCAACGTATTCGGCAAAGGCCCCGTTCTGGCGGGAACCGAGATATCCGTAATCTTCACAGAGTTCATACCAGCCCATCTCACAGTAGGGGCATCGCCGGCAGGGAAAGAGAGGATACACGGTGACTCTCTTCCCCACCCACCCGGTGTGTTCTGCACTCCCCACCGCCACGACCTCTCCGGAGAACTCGTGTCCCGGAATGAGGGGATAAAAGTAAGCGATGTCACCGAAAATGCGGGGAAGGTCTGAGCCACACACACCGCAAAAACGAACCCGAACCAGGGCCTCGCCCTCCCGGAGTTCTGGAACGGGAACCTCCACCAGCCGGAGTTGCCCCTTTCCTCCAAGGACCAGAGCTTTCATCGTGGTACTCATGGGTTCACCACAACCTTCAGACCCTGGTGGGATTCGGCAACCTGGAAGGCTTGGTGAATCTCCTCCAGAGGAAAACGGTGGGTGATGTACCAGGAGGGATGGACCATGTTCTTGGCCATGACTTTGAGGGCTTTCTTGTGGTGGCGGGGAAGACTGCCATGGGTTCCCAGAACCATGCACTCTTTGTAGTGGATGAGGTTACTGGGAACACTGATGTTCCGTGCGTCTTTTGGTAATCCCCCGAAGAAGTTGACGCGGGCCCGGTGGCGGGCAAGCCGGAGGCTCATCTCCTGGGCCTCGGGAGAGGCACAGGTTACCATCACTACATCGGCCCCTTCTCCCTCCGTCACCTCCAGGATTTTTTTCTCCAGGTCCGGATCGTCGGCCAGGAAATAGTAGTCGGCCCCGAAGCGTTTGGCCATCTCCAGGCGTCTCAAGGACCGCTGTACCACAATGATGTTTGTGGCTCCCATGGAACGTCCCATCTCAATCATCATGCAGCCTATGGGACCAGCACCAATGATAAGGAGCGCGTCCCCCACCTCGAGCTTACTCATTTCAAGGCCGTTGATGGCACAGGCCAAGGGCTCAGCCAGAGACGCTTCGTCGAAAGAGAGGTTGTCAGGGATTTCGTGCACCGCCCCCTGTACCACGGTGAGGGCGTTGAGGAGGATGTACTCGGCAAAACCCCCGGGGAACTGGTACCCGATGGCGTAGTTGATGGCACAGTTCGTACCCATGCCGTTCTGACAAAAGAAGCAGGCTCCACAGGGAACATCAGCCCCTATGGCCACCCGCTCCCCTACCCGGAATTTGGTGACTCCCTGGCCCACCGCCACGACTTCCCCGGCAATTTCATGTCCCACCACCTGAGGAAACCGCACCCGGGGATTACCAGAGTGCATGATGCGGATGTCCGAACCACACACCGAACACGCTCTGACTCGAACCAGTACTTCCCCTTCTTTGGGGGTAGGGTCTGAGACCTCTCGAAGAACAAGGCGATCGATGCCTTCAAGGACGGCAGCTCTCATGGTCTTTTTCCTCCCCGCCCGGGGTTGCCCCCGGGCACCGTCTCTTTCTCTATTTGAGAGCGACGAGTTCTTTCACCCGAGCTACAAGGTGCTCCACAGAAAGACCAAGGAGCTTGAAGAGGCTCTCGGGGTCTCCAGAGCCTGCATACTGCGTTACACCGAGTCTGGCAAAGCGGCACATCCATCCCCGCTCGAAGAGAAAGGAGGCCACAAGCACCCCAAGGCCACTTGCAACGTTGTGGTCCTCGTAGGTCACGATGACTCCAGTGTCCTTCGCCTCCTTCAGGGCTTCTTCATCGAGGTCAAAGGGGCAGGAGACGTTCAGAACTCCCACTTCAAGGCCCTCCTGGAGAAGAATTTCGCGGGCCTTCACCGCCCGGTACACCATGTGTCCCATGGTGACGATGGTGGCATCTTTCCCCCTGCGAACCCAGTCGGCCTTACCGTACCGGAAAACGTAGTTGCCCCCGAAAAGGGGACGTCCTTCCTCATCGAGAATCACCGGGATACGGGAACGACCCACACCGACGAAGAAATTCCCCTCGGTTTGGGCGATGTAGCGTACCGCCCGGTCTGTCTGATTGGGGTCAGCGGGAACGATGGCCTTGAAGCCATAGAAATTCCGCAGAGCTCCAAGGTAATCGATGCACTGATGGGTCTTGCCGTCCTCCCCCACATCCACCCCACAGTGGGTGCACACAAGCTTCAGGTTCGCCTCGTTGATATCGTTGAGACGGTGTTGATTGTAGGTCTCGTCTACCCCAAAGACACCGAAGTCCGAGAAGAAGGTGAGAACACCTTGCGTGGAGAGGGCACCGGCGATGGCCGCAGTGTTGTGCTCCTGCACCCCACCCTGGAAGAAGAAAGAAGGACAGGCTTTGGCAAAGCCATCGGTCTTCACCGAGCCACAGAGATCGCAGTCCAGAACAGCCACCGGGCTCTTTCCGGCAACATTGCAGTTCCGCTCCCCGATGTCCTGCAGCGCATAACCGTAGGCACTCCGGTTGTCGAGCCTGGTCTCCGGACCATACTCCCTTGGAGTTCCCACATCGATGATGATGCTCTCCCGCTCTGGCTTTGGCCAGTCCTCAAAGCTCAGGGTCTTGCGGAGTTCCCGGTAGGTTTCAAGGTCGTCCTCAAGACCGAGTTCTTCGAGGGCCTTTTTGTACTGCTCGGGATTCAGGGGTTTTCCGTGGAACTCGGGAGTGTCCTCCATGAAGGAGACGCCTTTGCCCATGACGGTGTGAGCGATGATGGCCACCGGAACACCCTTCATGAAGTAGGCTTCCCGAAGAGCCTGGTAGAGCTCCTGGAAATTGTGGCCGTTGACTTCCATGACTTTCCACCCATCGGCAAGGTAGTTCTCTCTGATATTCTGGGGCATAACCTCGTCGATGTGCCCGCTGATTTGGATGCGGTTGTAATCGATGACGACGGTGAGATTGTCAAGGCCGTATTTTACAGCAAACCTCCGGGCCTCTCCCACCTGGCCTTTGGCCTGTTCCCCATCGCTCATAAGGGTGAAAACGTGGTAATTCTTGCCCTTCATCCTCGCTGCCAGAGCAAAGCCTACTCCGGCGGAAAGCCCCTGCCCCAGATTTCCAGTATCCCACTCCACGCCGGGAACTTTTCGCTCCACATGTCCTTCAAAGGGACTGCCGGCCCGACGAAAGCCGGCGATGGCCTTCTTGAGGTCGAAAAACCCCAGACGTCCCAGGGCCGCATAGACCCCCGGAGAGGTATGGCCGTGGCTTATGACGACCCTGTCTCGATCGGGAAAGTAGGGGTTATCGGGAAAGACCCGGGCCCGGGTGTACACGAGAAGATACATATCGATTGAAGACATCGACCCTCCGGGATGGCCAGAAGCAGCAAGGGTTGTCATTTTGAGGATATCTCCCCGACAGAGAAGGGCCAATTCCTGGAGTTCGGCAATCTCTTCAGGGGTGAGTTTTTCGGCTTGAAAACCACGGTTTGTCCGAACCAAGACCCATCACACTCCTTTACGCTTTCGTGATCTTTCCTTCCACCTTTGTCCCATTGCTCATGACGTCTGAAACCGGACAGCGTCTCTCCACTTCCCGGAGAAGATCTTCAAGTTCTTTCTCCGACAGCTGTCCCTTCACGGTGATGTTGAAGCGCACGGCCAAAAAACCGGGGCGAACTACGTCGTACTGCCCCATAAACCCCCGGGGATCGAGGTCCCCCTCGGCCTCCACGGAAATGTCTTCCACGGGGAGGTTCTTTTCCCGGGCCACTACCGCTACCACAATGCCCAGACATCCCACCAGAGCTGCCAAAAGCCCCTCCACCGGATTGGGAGCCGAGTCTTTCCCTCCCAGAGAGGGAGGCTCATCATAGGCGAGGGAAAAGTTCCGTACCTTGGCGTCAATCCGCAAACCCCCACTCCACTTGCCCGAAGCTCGAAACGTCAAAGTACCCATCGTACTTCCTCCTTTCTTCAGGAAAGAGGCATGCAGAGTATCTCCCGTATCTTGAGGTCGAAGAAGGAATTCTGGTGGCAGGGGCGAAGTACAAGAGCCGTGTCCACGCCCTTTCCCTCTCCTCCCAAGGAGAGAACGTCCGAGGTTGTGGAGACGGCCCCCGCATCGGCAGCCATGATGGCCACCTCCACCGCCACCTTGAAGCCTTCAGAGATACGTCGGAAACTCTCAGCAATAACCTCTGGAATACTCAAGCCTCCGAACCGCTGCCGGAAAGACCGGGAAACACCACTGAAAGCGTGAGAGCCCATAACCACCTTCATCCCCAGGGCCTCAATCTGCGCCCGGCGCTCCGGGGAAAGGGAAACCTCGTCTCCCCCCGAGAAACCGGCATGGTACGTACACACCACAATCTTCCCCCTGTAGCCCGATTCCTGCGCCATCTTTCCAAGAAGAAGGGCGGTCTCCCCCGAGCTTGAAGCCACAACAATGTGAGCAATATCTCCGGAGGATGCCCGCTTCAGGGCGCACTCGATGGTCTTCTCGGTGTTCTGGGGGCCAGGGGCATCAAAGTAGAGAATAACTCCTTCTCTCATCCTCTCCCTCCTTCACTGATGGAGTTCAAGCATTTCCCCGGTCTCCATGTAGTAAATGCGCTCGGTAATGTTTGTGATGTGGTCGCCGACGCGCTCGAGATACCGGGCAATCATGAGAATCCAGATGGCCTGACGGGCGACTTGGGGGTCGGCCTCAATGCTTTGGACGACTTCCTCATGAATCATCCGATAGAGGTTATCCACCTGGGTATCGGCATCCACGACTTTCTGCACGATGGTGAGATCCCGTCGCAAGAACGCCGTGATGGTCTCCTCAAGCATATGGATGACGACTTCAGCCATTTTGGGAACTTCTACAAAGGGTCGGGAGATGGGGTTCTCGGCCAGCCGAATGCTGAATTTGGCAATATCGATGGAGTAGTCTCCAATCCTCTCCACGTCGGTGATAATCTTGAGAATGGCAGCAATGATACGCAGGTCTTTCGCCACCGGCTGCTGCAGGGCGATCATCCGCAGGCATCTTTCTTCAATTTTGAAGTTGTAATCGTCGACCACGTCGTCAAGGGCGATGACTTCCCGGGCCTTCTCCACGTTTCGTTCCTTCAGGGACTCCACCGCCATCTGAAGCATCTTCTCAGCTGCATGGGTCATACTGAGTAAATCTTCTTGAAGCTCGTTGAGCTGTCGAACGAAGTGCTCTCGCAAAACCTCCATATAAGCCCTCCCAGAATCTCTCAATATTAAATCAGATGTTGAGCAACTTGGCCACCTTTTTTTCGAGGTCGCAGACTGCCACCGTGGGTCGTCCACTCAAAAGACCACACACTTCTCCCGGATTCACAAGGATGGTCCTGCCCTCCTCTTTGATAATGGCCTCATGAGTGTGGCCGTACACCACAAGGTCGTAGTGGCCACTCAAAAGGGCCAACTTTGCCGGCTGATAGAGATGAGAGAGGAAGATTCTAAAGCCCCGTTCCTCAAGCTCCAGGAAGGGAGCCTTAATCCTTCCCCCCGACTTCTCAAAAATACCGAGTACCTCCCCATCGTTGTTCCCCAAAACTCCCCACCAGGGGATAGCAAGCTCGGCAAGAACCGCCACCGAAAAGGGAGCCACATAATCCCCGGCATGGAGGATGAGCTCCGCCCCTTCTTTCTTGAGGACTTCAAGGGCCCTGTGCAGTTCCGGCAAATGGTCGTGACTGTCGGAGAGAACACCCACCTTCACCACCCTCACCTCCTCAAAATTTCTCCCAGTGGAGTACTTCCTTGAGGTCCCGTTTGAAGAAGCATCCCCTGGAGACACTGGCCGGATACCCCATGGCTACAAGGCTCACCAGGCGATATCCTTCCGGCACCCCCAGGTATCTTTGCACCTCCTCGGCATAGGGTTTTTTATCCCCTGCCACCCAGCAGGACCCCAAACCCAGCGCCCAGGCGGCAAGGAGGATGTTCTCTGTGGCTGCACACCCGTCCTCAAGGTAGTACTTCGTGTTCTTGCAGAAAACGGCCAAAAGAACCGGTGCTTCACGGATGAATTTCCAGCCGGTGAGTCTGGCAATGTCCTCCCGCTTTTTCTGGTCGGTGACAACCACAAACTCCCAGGGCTGGAGGTTGTTAGCCGATGGAGCAAGGCGGGCACAATCGATGATGGTCTCAATCTTCTCCCTTTCCACTGCCTGAGGCCGAAACCTCCGAATGGAACGACGGGTTCTCAAAACTTCCAGAGCGTCCATCTTCTTCTCTCCTCTCCACTTAAAAGCCTCAGCTGTTCGTAAACCCTCTTTTTTTCTCCAACCCCCACCTTCAGACGTCCCACCACCTGTTCGAGAAAGCCAATGGTGGCATCATAGGTAGCGCGATCCACCGGGAAAGGGGTTCCGTCCTTTCCTCCATGGGCAAAGGAGAAACTCACCGGGTCAGTATAGCTTGGAGGTGTTCCCAAAACGACCTCCGCCGTCAAAGCCAAAGCTCTCAGGGTCTTTGGCCCCACTCCCTGGACTTTGAGGACCTCCACAAAGGAACCCGGTTTCTTCTTGCAAAGGGAGGACAGGGTTTTCTCCATCCGGCTAAGATTGAAATCCTCCCCGGTGATAATATGCCGGGCAGGAAGAACGAGGTGCCGAATGGCCCCCTCCACCTCTTTTCGCACCACCGAAAAGTCTTCCTGGAGAATGGCCACAATTCCCCCCCGGCAGGGTCCACTCTCTCTGGCCACGAGGTTGAGAACTTTCTTCTCTTTTATCCCGCATATTCCGGCATGGGGCTCACAGACAAAATCCCGCACCGTCTCCCCCAACCAGTGGTAGCGTCGCGCAAAAGAGGTTTCCGGGTTCATCCCCTGCTGCACCACCGACCACTTGCCCGAGGTGGTGAAAAAAAAGACGTGGTGGTAAAGGGTGTACCCATCTTGGAGGGCGGTATTGTCCACTTTGGCGCTCAGTTTGCTGTACTCCACGAATTCCTCCCCAAAGGGCAGGGCGTCTCTCTCGGCATGGGCTACGATCTCCTGGGGGGTCTTCCGAGAGGTCCCCCCTTTACCCCCGCAGATGTAGAGTCCCAGGTCCTTCTCCTTACCCCGGACTGCTTCTTTCAGAGCTCCACAGAGGGTGGTGGTGAGACCGCTTGAGTGCCAGTCAAAGCCCAGAAGACACCCCAAGGACTGGAAGAAAACCGGGTCGGCAATCCGCCGCAGAAATTCCTCCGACCCGAAGAGAGCCACCACAGCCTCGATGATGTGCCCCCCAAGCTTTTTCATCCGCTCGAAAAGCCAGGGGGGACACTGTCCCCCATGGAGGGGAAGGTCTGCAAAGCCGCTTCGCCTCATTGCCCTCCCTCAGAGTTTGTACCCGATTTTTCTCAGGAGCGCCTTCCGCTCCTCGATGTCTTTCTCCGTTTCCACTCCCTTCGTCTTCAACCCGTCGACAACCCCAAGAATTCCTCTCCCCTGCTCCGTCTCTACAAGAACGATCTGAATGGGATTAGCACTGGCACAGAAAATCTGACACACCTCGGGCACCATCTTCACCGCGTTGAGCACGTTCACCGGGTAGCCCTCCTTGAGGAAAATGAGGAAGGCATGACCAGCAGAGAGCAAAAGAGCGTTCTTTTTGGCGAGTTCCACCAGCTCCTCGTCATTACCGCTATAGCGCACCAGGCAGGGTCCCGAGGACTCACAGAAAGCAATGCCAAACTTAAGCCCTGGGGAAGAGGTAGCCAGGACCTCGTGGAGATCTTCCACGGTCTTTATGAAGTGTGCCTGTCCCAAAATGAGGTTATACCCCTTGGGGTTTTCCAGAGTCACGAGTTTTAGTTCCATAATCATCCCTCCCTACAAAGATTTTCCGAATCTCAAAGGCCACAAAGGAAAGAAGCGAAAAGGCCAGAGAGAACATCCACTGGGAAAGGGTGAGCGGATGGGTGTCAAAGACCGGGCGAAGGAAGGGTAAAAGGACGCTCGCCAGGATGATAAAAAGAGATATGCCACAGGCCTCCAGAAGAAAGAGGTTCGTCCGGGGATCGACGTTCCAGGCATTCAGACGTTCGGAGCGGAAACTGTACGCCCTCCAGAGCTCTCCAAGGCTTAAGGTTACGAAGGCGATGGTCCGGGCCGCGTGCAACCCCCAGAGCCTTTCCCCGGTGTAAAAGGCCAGCACCACCGCCAGGGTGATGAAGGTTGCACCGAAGAGAATGGTCCGCAGGTAGAAGGGAGTGACGATACCCTCTCTGGGGGAGCGAGGTCGACGCTTCATGAGGTCGGGCTCAGGAGCCTCAACCCCAAGGGCCAGGGCAGGGAGACCATCAGTCACAAGGTTCACGAGGAGTATCTGTACTGGAACAAGGGGTCGGGAAAGTCCCAAAAGTATGGGAATGAAGACAGCTCCAATTTCCCCCAGGTTACAGGAAAGGAGATACACCACAAACTTCCGGATGTTGTCGAAGATCACCCTCCCCTCCTTCACCGCCCGCACGATGGTGGCAAAGTTGTCGTCGGCCAAAACCATATCGGCCGCTTCTTTGGCCACATCGGTTCCCGTGATCCCCATGGCGATTCCGATGTCGGCGCGTTTTAAGGCCGGAGCATCGTTCACCCCGTCTCCCGTCATAGCCACCACTTCCCCACTCTCCTGGAGGGCCTCCACAATGCGGAGCTTCTGCTCCGGCCAGACCCGGGCAAAAACTCGTATCCCCTTTATGCACTTTTTGAGTTCTTCCTTCGAGAGACGTTCAAGCTCCTGCCCCACGAGCACTTCTTCACCCTCCCGAAGCATCCCCAGTTCCTTGGCTATAGCCCAGGCAGTGAGGGCTCCATCTCCAGTAATCATGATGGTCTCAATTCCGGCCTCCCGAGCCTCGGAGAGGGCAGAATAGGCCTCCTTCCGGGGTGGGTCCATCATGCCCAGAAGACCTACAAAGACAAGATCCCTCTCCATATCCCCTTCAAGGTTCTCCTCCTCCACCCGACGGAAGGCAAAGGCCAAAACCCGCAGGGCTTCTTCAGCCATCTCTTCCTGTTTTTTCTGAACTTCTTCTCTCTCCCTCTCTCCCAGAGGGAAAATACCCCCCTCCGATTCGAAGAAAGAGCAGCGCTCAAGAACAATCTCCGGCGCCCCCTTGGTGAGGAGTAAAAGCTCTCCGTCAAAGGCATGGAGCGTGGACATCCTCTTGCGACTTGAGTCAAAGGGAATTTCATCAAGACGAGGGTGCTTTTTCCGAAGCTCCTTCCAGGGGAAGTTCGCCTCCCCAGCATACTCAAGGAGGGCAAGCTCCGTGGGATCTCCCGATCGCCTGTCCCCCTCCAAAAAGGCATCGTTGCAGAGGGTGGCAACGGTGAAGAGCCGCTTCTGGTTCCCGTCAAAAGTCCAGGCCCGGCGCACCACCATCCGGTTTTCGGTAAGGGTCCCGGTCTTATCGGTGCAGATGTAGGTCGTACAGCCCAGGGTTTCCACCGCCGGGAGTTTGCGAACGATGGCATTGTGCTTGCTCATCCGAAAGACTCCCAGAGCCAAAACCACGGTAACCACTGCCGGCAAACCTTCTGGAATGGCTGCCACCGCTAGGCTCACCGCAGTCATGAACATCTCAAAAGGAGGTTCCCCTCGCAGAAATCCCACAAGGAAGACAAAGGCACAGACGGCGATGGTCAAAATCCCCAAGAGCTTTCCCAACCCTGCCAGGCGTTTCTTGAGCGGGGTCACCGTCTCCTCTTCAGTGGCAAGGAGGGCAGCAATCCTTCCGATTTCCCGGGCCATTCCCGTGGCCACCACAATCCCCTTCCCTCGCCCGTAGGTCACAACGGTACCCGCGAAAGCCATGTTCGTTCGCTCCGGAAGGGAGCAGCTTTCGGGAAGCACCCCGACCTCTTTCTCTACCGGGGCCGATTCCCCAGTCAAACTGGCCTCGTCCACCCGGAGGGCCTTCGCTTCAAAAAGGCGCACATCGGCAGGAACAACGTCCCCTTCGTGGAGAAGGAGGATATCGCCGGGAACGAGAAGCTCGGTACTGATCCTCTGAGGCACTCCCGAGCGAACAACCTCGCATTCGGGAACACTCATCTTCTGGAGGGCCTCCAGGGCCTTGCTCGCCCGGTGTTCCTGAAAAACTCCCAAAAGGGCGTTGACGATGAGAATGGCAACAATTACCAAGGAATCCGTGGTTTCTCCCAGAAGAAAAGATAGAACCGCCGCCCCAAGGAGGATGAGCACGAGAAAATCCTGGAACTGTTCCAGGAAAAGGGAAAAAACGGTTTTCTTTTTCTTCTGTACGAGCACATTGCGGCCGTACTGGACAAGACGCCTTTCGGCCTCCTCTTCCCTCAGACCCTCAGCAAGATCTGTCTTGAGAAGGTCGGCAACCTCCTTCTCAGAGAGGGCATGCCACTTTACTCCCTCTTGAGCCACGGCAAAACCTCCTCCAGTATTCCCCCTACCCGGTGGATGAAGCTCTTCTTCTTCTCATCCTCCAAGCTCTCCTTTTTCCCCACAATTTCCTTCACAAAACCCTGGAGGGCCGCATCAAAGCCGATGTCATGCCCCTCCTTCTGGCTTTTGTACCACTTGTAGTCCATGATGTAAGCAAAGATATCCGCCAGGCTCTTCTCGGGGAAGGCCTCCTCAAGCCCCTTCTCCACAATGGCCTGCACCGCCGGAGTGTACACACAGAGAAACCAGTTGAGAGCCGCCTCTTTAAGAGGTACTTCCCTTCCCAAGAAGAGTTCCATCCGCCGGGCATAGTCCTTGATATAGTTGAGGAAGGAATCGTAGTGACGAGGCTCACCGGCGTCGATGCCCTTGAGTCCAGTAAGGCTCTCAAACTCGGTCCTCTTTGCCCGGAGAGTGGTGCTCTCCCGGTGTTCCGCCGGGAAAAACTCGATGACTTCGGCATCGATGAAATCCATCCCCAGCTCTTTTGCCACTGCCACCCGGTGATTGCCGTCGAGAACGTAGTACTCGTCACCCACCTTGTAGACGATGATAGGGGGGAGTATCTCCCCCCGCTCCATGGCCCGACGAATTCGGTAGTAGCGGACATCGGGATTCCGCAGGCGGAATCCGGGGAGAAGGTCCTTAGCCCTTCCCACACTCCCCACAATGTGGTCCACCGGTATGGGGTGTACACCTCGATAGACCCGAGAAGAGAGATTAAGCTTTTTGGAAATCGTTCCAAAAGCCCTTATGGTCTGGTTGCCCTTTTTGGCCAACGGCACATTTCTCAGCTCCTCGCCTCATTTCACCAGAAAGGCTTCCGGGTTGAAGGAGCCCAAAAGACTCAAAAGGGCACCCATCTTCCCAAAGATGAGAACCACTCCTAAGCTTATAAGGAGAATCCCACTCACCAGTTCCACCGCTCTTGCCCGCCGCTTCAAACGGCCCAAGAGCCCCACTGCCCATCCCCAGCCCGCCCCAAGAAGGAGAAAAGGAAGGGCAAGACCAAGGGCATAAAAGGCAAGAAGTATTCCACCCTCCCATACCCTTCCCAGGGCCGAGACGTAAAGGAGAATAGACCCCAAAACAGGGCCGACACAGGGAGTCCAGCCAAGGCCGAAAGAAACGCCCAGAACAAGACTCCTTAAGGCTCTAAGTCTAACCCGAAATTGAGGTCGCTTTTCTCCGTACAGAAAGCGGAGCTTCAGAATCCCCACAACCTGCATTCCGAAGAGCACGATGATGGCTCCAGCGATGCGGTTGAACCAGTCACGATACTGAAAGAAAAAGCCCCCCATGAAAGAGGCCCCAACGCCCATGAGGACGAACACCCCGGCAAAACCAAGGACAAAAAGAAGAACGTGCCAGAGGGTAGCCCGACGATTCTCCTCCAGGGTCTCCGTTCCGGCAATGTAGCTCACGTAGGCCGGCGCAATGGCCAGAACACAGGGAGAAAGGAACGACAAAAGCCCGGCTATAAAGCTCACCACAACGTTGATGTGAGAATCCACCGACATCACCCCTTGTTTCCAGAAATTATACCCTTTTTCCCAGAGGACACCAAACTCCAAAAAACTTTTTTGCCCCTCTTGCACGATTCTCATTCCCCCTGTATACTATATTTAGTGATTCATTTTCAATAAAAATACTACATGTTGGTGAGAAGTATGCGCTGTCCGTACTGTGGAGCGGAAGACTCGAGGGTGATCGATTCTCGAGAGGTGGAGGGGGGAACGGAGGTCCGTCGCCGAAGAGAATGTCTCACCTGTCGCCGTCGCTTCACTACCTATGAGCGGTACGAGCGAAAACCTTTGCGGGTCATCAAAAAGAACGGAACCCGGGAACTCTTCGACCGCAAAAAGGTCCTCAACGGACTTCTCAAGGCCTGCGAAAAGAGGCCGGTTTCCCTGGAAGAGCTTGAGACCATGGTGGATGACATTGAAAAGGAACTCCAGGAAGAGGGATACGAAGAGGTCTCCTCTTCCCGCATCGGTGAGAAGGTGATGGAAAAACTCAAAAAGATCGATCAGGTGGCATACGTTCGCTTTGCCTCGGTGTACCGGGAATTCCGGGACATCGACCAGTTCGCGGAACTTGTGCTCTCCTTAAGCCGAGAGCAGCAAGAAAGAAAGGAGGAAAAGGTGTGAGCGATATGATGAACCTTCTGGCTCCACGGGAGGTTCGCAAAAGGGACGGACGCATTGTTCCCTTTGACCGGCAGAGGATCGAGCGGGCCATCTATAAAGCCTTTCAGGCTGTGGGAGAAGAAAACGAGGTTGTCCCCAGAGAGCTGAGCATCGCCGTCACCCAGAAGCTCTTTGAGCGTTTCGGCCAGGACACCGTCGTGGATATCGAGACCATTCAGGATGTGGTGGAAGAAACCCTCATCGAGAACGGATTCGCCAAGGTGGCCAAGGCATACATCCTTTACCGGAGGAAACGGCAAGAAGCCCGAGAAGCACTGAGGGTGGTAGTGGACGTGGAGAAAATCGTCCAGGAGTATCTCCTCAAGGCCGACTGGCGAACGCAGGAGAACTCGAACACCACCTACTCCTATCCGGGGCTCGTCCTCCATGTGGCGGGCTCTGTCATGGCCCACTACACCTTAAACCGCATCTATCCAGACGAGGTCCGGGAAGCCCACACAAATGGTGACATCCACATCCACGACCTCTCCTACGGCATCACCGCCTACTGTGCAGGATGGTCTCTTGAGGAGCTCATCCGAGAAGGCTTCGGTGGAGTGAAGGATAAGGTGGCTGCCGGACCAGCCAAGCACCTCTCGGCCCTCACCGGACAGATGGTGAACTTCTTAGGAACCATGCAGATGGAGTTTGCCGGGGCCCAGGCCTTCAACTCCGTTGACACCTACCTTGCACCTTTTGTGCGTTACGATCGTCTCCTCTATCCGGCGGTGAAGCAGCTTATCCAGCAGATGGTCTTTGCCATGAATGTGCCATCCCGCTGGGGAAGCCAGGCACCTTTCATCAACTTCTCCTTCGACTGGGTTATTCCTGAAGATATGAAAGACCGCCCGGTCATCGTCGGAGGAGAAGAGCGGCCGGACCTTGGGACGTATGGAGACTATCAAAAAGAGATGGACATGATCAACCGGGCCTTCCTCGAAGTGATGCTCGAGGGCGACTACGAGGGGCGGGTCTTCTCCTTCCCCATTCCGACTTACAACATCACTCTCGATTTCCCCTGGGACTCCGACAACGCCCGACTCCTTTTCGAGCTCACCGCAAAGTATGGGGTTCCCTACTTCCAGAATTTCATCTCCAGCACTCTACGCCCTGGGGATGTGCGTTCCATGTGCTGTCGCCTGCAGCTTGATCTCCGCATCTTGCGGAACCGTTGTGGGGGACTCTTCGGTTCGGCCGACAAAACCGGGTCCATCGGTGTTGTCACCATCAATCTCCCCCGCATCGGATACCTGAGTAAAACCGAGGAGGAGTTCTTCGCCCGCTTAAAGCGCATGATGCACATTGCAAAAACCGCCCTGGAGATCAAGCGCAAGGTTATCGAGCGGAACCTCAAGAACGGTCTTCTTCCCTACACCCGCCGGTACCTGGGGACTTTCCGGAACTACTTCTCCACCATTGGTCTTGTGGGCATGAACGAGGCTTGTCTGAACTTCCTGGGGGTTTCCATCGCCCATCCGGAAGGAAAAGCTTTTGCAGTGAAGGTTTTAAACTTCATGCGGGAACGCCTGGCCGACTTCCAAGAAGAGACTGGCAATCTCTATAACCTCGAGGCTACCCCAGCTGAAAGTGCCAGTTATCGCCTGGCCCGGCACGACCGCCGCCACTTTCCTGACATCATAACAGCCGGAGAGGCCGAACCCTACTACACCAACAGTACCCACCTCCCGGTCAACCACACCGACGATCCCTTTGAGGCCTTGGACCACCAGAAAGACCTCCAGACCCTCTACACCGGAGGAACAGTCTTCCACGCCTTTTTGCCAGAGATGCCCAATCCCGAATCAGTAAAGAAATTCATACGGCGGGCTTTCGAGAACTACCCCATTCCGTATCTCACTGTTACCCCGACATTCTCAGTCTGCCCACGGCACGGCTACCTCAGGGGGAAAAAGACCGTCTGTCCAGAATGTGGGGAGGAAACCGAGGTCTACTCCCGGGTCGTGGGATACTACCGCCCAGTGCAGCGGTGGAATCGGGGGAAGCAGGAAGAATTCGCCGAGCGCAAAGAGTATGTCCTGAGGTGAAGGAATGACTTTCCGGGGCTGGCAAAGGGTAAGCTACATCGAATACCCGGAGAAGATGGCCACGGTACTCTTCGTGGCCGGGTGTAACTTCCACTGCCCTTTCTGCCATAACCCGGAACTGGTCACAAAAGACCCCTCTCTCCCCAGGGTAGAGGAGGAAGACGTCCTTGCCTACCTTGCAAAACGTCGGGGGCTCCTCGATGCGGTGTGCATCACCGGAGGGGAGCCCCTTCTTCTTGCCGATGAGCTTTTTCCCTTTCTCGAAAAAATAAAAGAACTTGGGTACCTTGTGAAGGTGGACACCAACGGAAGCCACTACGAGGCCTTTCGCCGGCTTGATGCCCTTGTAGACCTGTGGGGCGTTGACTTCAAGGTTCCTTTTGGAAAGTACTACCTGGTGAGAGGAGAGAAAGAGGAAGAATCGGTCAGAACGGTACTCCGGGAGGTTCTCGCCCACTCAGAGCGGGCAGAAATCCGCACCACCATCTATCCCCCTTTTCACGACCTTGAAGCTCTTCTTGCAATGTCGGGAGACCTCCTCCAGGCCCCCCTGTGGTACTGGCAAAACTTCGAGCAAGGGAAAACCCTCCTCCCGGAAGCCCGGAAGGTTACACCTTACTCTCTCTCCTTCCTCAAATCTCTCAGGGACACAGTCAACCGCCGGGCGGGACGAAACTTCGTCGTCATTCGTTCCTGACTATGGCCACACCGGAAGAGGTTCCCAGGCGATTGGCCCCGGATCTGAGCATGAGGATGGCTTGCTCGCGAGTCTTAATGCCCCCCGCTGCCTTCACCCCCAAAGACCTTCCCACCACCCTCCGCAAAAGCCGGATGTCCTGGGGGGTAGCTCCTGAGAGCCCGAATCCGGTTGAGTTCTTCACGAAATGTGCCCGGGCTGCCCAGGCCACAAGGCATCCCAGAACTTTTTCTTCTTCCGAGAGATAGGAGGTCTCCAGGACCACCTTGACGATTCCCGGAGACATCTCTTCTACCACCCCACAGATGTCCTGATAGACCAATCGGAGGTCGCCCTCTTTAAGGGCTCCGACGTTGATAACCATGTCTGCCTCTTTTGCCCCTTCCTGGAAGGCAAGGCGTGCTTCCCGGGCCTTGATCTCGGGCTTGGACTGTCCGAAGGGGAAACCCACCGTGGCCCCCACCACAACCCGGCTTCCCTCAAGAAGCCCGCTGCACAAAGCCACGTAACAGGGATTGACGACTACGCTGAAGAATCCGAACTCTCGGGCCTCCCGACAGACCCTCTCCACCTCTTTCCTGGTCGATGTGGGCCCCACAAGGGTGAGGTCGATGTGTTGGGCCAGGAAAGGTCCAAGACGTTCCTCTTCCTCCGGAATCGTCTCTTCGGAAAACCTCTCTCGGGGGACAATCTCTACTCCCAGGATGTCTTCCACCCTTTTCCGCAACTCCACTATCGCAGGCTCCTCCATCCTGTATCTCCTCACTCCAGATTCGCGTGCCTCTCCATCATGAGATGATACGCCTCTTCTTCTTGCCCTTCCACAAGGGCAAGGATGAGGGCATCGAAGAAGATAAAGAGGGCGTCCTCAAAGCGCGTTCCTCCACCCTCCACGAAGAGTTGCTCCGTTTTCCCCGCTTCCTCAGGTGAAAAGGCCAAAACCTCATGGGCAATGGCCTCAAGGGGTGAACTCCTTCTCCCCACGATGGCCACCACTTTTGCTCCCATACTCTTTGCTCTCTCGGCAAAGAGCACCACCGAGGAGGTCTTGCCAGAACCTGAAGCTACAAAAAGAATGTCCCCCGGCCGAATGGCTGGGCAGGTTACCTCCCCCACGATGTGCACCACAAAACCAAGGTGCATGAGGCGCATGGCAAAGCCTCGAAGGACAAGAAAGCTCCGTCCTCGTGCCCAGAAAAAGAGGCGTCTGGTACGCCACTCCCCAGAGAGTGCCTCAAGAAGGGCCTGGACCCTCCCCTCCGGTAAAGTGGCCAAAAGATTCCCTGCTTCCTCAAGAACTTGATGAACTTTCTCCTGAAAACTCATGGAGAATCCTCCCAAAGGCCTCGGCTTTCTTCTCTGGATGAGGACTCAGGGTGATGGCAGAACCCACAACCACCACCTGGGGGTGTATCTCGACAAGAAGGCGGGGCAGGACCTCCAGGGTTATTCCTCCTGCCAAAGCCAAAGACAAACCCCTCTCAAGAAAGGGAGAGAAATCCACAGAACTCCAAGGAGACTCCTCCTGTGAGACCACATCGTGGGAGAGATGAAGTCCCACCAAATCGGGCTGCAACCTGGCCACCAGGTCGGTTCTTTCTTCTCCCCCGGGAACAAGATCAACCGTGTCGACCATCCATTTTTTCCCGTACTCCTCTGCAGCCTCCTTGACGCCCACCAGCGTAGGGAAAGAGGCTCCCCAGAGAACGGAGACGATGTCCCCTCCGCTTTGAAAGACTGCCTTCGCTTCTTCTTTTCCTGCATCGACAATCTTGGCGTCAACAAAAAGAGGCTTTTTCCCTGCAACAGCTCGAACCTCCTCAACCACCGAAAGGCCAAAGGCCAAAAGAAGCGGTGTCCCCACCTCTATGATGTCTACAAAGGGAGAGAGGCGATGGGCAAAGTCCTTAGCTTTTTCCTTATCCCACAGGTCCAGCGCCACCTGGAGAAGAGGCATTGCCTCAAACCTCCTCGAAAACCCGGAATACAAGGCCACTCCACACCTTGGGATAGAAATAGGTGGATTTCTGGGGCATTCTCTGGCCTGCCGTCACCGCCCGTTCCACCTGCTCAATGGGTGTGGGCCGCATAACAAAGACGAGCTGATATTTATTCTCTTCTCGGGCAATGGCAAAAACGTCTTTCGTTCCTCGCAGGTAATCGACGTATTCGCTTTCCCCCTGCCCATTCTCGTTCAATCCCAGAATCTCCCGAAAGATAAGGTCATGGAGGATGGTAGTGTCAAGATGCCGGTTGACGTCCTCAGACCCGAGGTGCTCGTCCATGATTCTGGGGTCTTTGAGGGTTATGGTCCCCCAGCGCTCTCTCTTCCGGTCATACACTCCTATGGTGTAGGGAGGGGCGGAAAGCAAGAAATCCTCCATTTCTCGCTCGTTAGAAAATATCCGTACCTCAAAGTAGGCCTCGCACCGTTTGAAAAAGTCATCGAGGCGCTCTTCGGGGAGGTCGTGGAGAAGCCTGTGGGTGGGGAGCACAAGGAGTCCGGGGTCATGGATGTTCACCAAGGTCATCATGGTGTAGTCTTCGGGAATCTCAAAAAGAGGATCAGAGAGAGCTTCTCGGCGTTCCCGCCGGTAGAGAAGAGATGTCTCGTAACGGTGATGCCCGTCGGCGATGATGAGTGTTCGGGGACTGAGAATCCGCCGGATGGTCTGTATGGCCCTCTCGTCCTCAAGGCGCCACAGCCGGTGTGCGACATTTTGATGGTCGGTGAACTCAAAGAGCATCTCTTCCCCCTTCTTGTGCTCTTCGAGGAGGTGGTCGATAGTTCGCTGCGGATCGTTGTAGAGGCTGAAAATCTGTTCGAGGTTAGCCCGGGTAGCCCTGAGAAGTTCCAGGCGATCCATGGAATATTTGGGCATCGTCCGCTCATGAGGCGATATGATGCGCTTTTCAAACTCCTCTACGCGCACCAGGGTTACAAGTCCGGTACGCTTCTTTCGCCCAAAAGAATTCAACCTGAACTCCTGCTCGTAGATGTAGAAAGAAGGGGAGTTGTCTTTGGTGAAGATACCCTTGCCGATCCACTCCTGCAGGCGCCTTTGGACATTCTGATAACCGGTCTCGTCCCTCCCCAGGATGAGGTGAACAAAGTTATAGGGCTCTTCCGCCAGCCGCTTTTTATCCCTCTCCGAAATGACGTCATAAGGGGGAGCCACAAGTTTGCCTATGCCTCGCTCTTCCACCAGGGGTTTTGCGTAGCGATACCCCAGAAAGGGTTTAACAGTCGCCATGATCCATCCTCCTAACACTCTCTCTCCAATACCTCAGTCGAATATCAGTGCCTCCACGAAACGGTCTTCAAAGTCCCGACGGGCAGAAAGCTCAACGTAGCGCACCCGGCGGGCAAGACCTTCCACTTTTCTTCGAAATTTCAAAGATAACAAGGCCCTCCGTGCTCCCAAAAGTGAGGCGTTCCCCACCGAGTACGCCACACCAAAGGAGGGAATAAGCCCCAAAGCCCGGGCACTCTCCGGACGAATGTAACTTCCGAAGGCTCCAGCCAGAATCACCCTCTCTATGGCTTCTTCCCGAAAGCCTGCCTCACCAAGAAGAATATTCCTTCCCGCCTTTATCGCCGCCAGGGCAAGCTGAAGCTTTTCGATATCCCCCTGCGTCACAGAGATGAAAGGATCCCGGGAGACCACGAATGCCTCTTCATCGTTTTCCCTTCCAAAGAAAGACACCCACTCTGCCCTCTTTTGCAACCTACCTGCAGGAGTCAGAAGTCCAAAGGTCACAAGGCCGGCCAGGACATCAAGAAGCCCTGTCCCACAGATTCCCCGAGGGGGAACACCACCTATGGTGGTGTAACGAAGGTTCCCATTTTCAAAGTACACGGCATCGATGGCTCCCTCTTCGGCCCGCATCCCAAAGTGAACACCAGCTCCCTCAAAGGCCGGACCGGCCGCCGTACCACAGGCAAACATTTCCTCTCCCTTACAGAGAACGATTTCTCCATTGGTACCGATATCAACGTACAGTGTCACCTGGTCTTTTTTGTGCACATCGAAGGCCCCTACACCGGCCACGATGTCCCCCCCCACATAGCCGGCCACCACTGGAAAGACATATACCGGCGCTGTGGGACTCACACAGAGCCCCAAGTCCCCGGCTCGCAAGGAAAAAGCCTCTCGGATAACTGGCACATAGGGCGAAACACCGATGCTTAAGGGAGAAAGACCAAGGAAAAGGTGCTCCATAATGGTATTTCCCGCAACCGTCAAAGACACAACCCGCAGAGGGTCCTGGCCAGTCCTCCGACAAAGTACTCTGACGAGGTCGTTCATCGTCTCTACAACGTCTTTCTGAAGCTTCTCAAGGTTTTGGGGATCATCCTGGATGGCCCTAAGTCGCGAGACAACGTCTGCCCCAAAGCGGGCCTGTCTGTTCAGCGTTCCCTCCCGAGCCAGGGTCTTGCCCAAGGACAGGTCCACAAGCTCACAGGCCACGGTGGTTGTCCCCAGATCAAAGGCCACTCCTAGGAAAGCTCTTCCAGGTGGGGTATGGGCATAAAATATCGACTCCTCATCCTGGAAGATCTCAAAAAGGGCCGAATCTCCCTCTCCCAAAAGAGCAAGACCAGAGAGCGCCTCCCTCTCCCAGGAAGAACAGTGAATTTCCTTCTCCACCTCCTCCTTGAGAGAGATCAAAGAATGAAGCCCCGGTTTTTTCACCTCAAGAACCCATCGCTTGACGGGAAAATCTTCTGGGGAAACCTCTTCTGGCTCGGCCCCAGTCGCAAACACCACCGCAGGGCCGCTGCTCAAAGAGGGAGAAACATCACATACCACGTCCCCCAAGAGCACAACCTGACAGGCTAAACGAAAGCCCTCCTCGACCCGTCCCTTCAGGAATTCTCTCTCCCCAGTTTTGGGAGGAGAGACTTCACCCTCAAGGATGTGGACCACGCACTTCCCACAGGACCCCTCGCCCCCACAGTAGGATTGAAGAAAGATTCCCTCCCTTGCGAGCACAGAAAGAAGGTCCTCTCCCTCTTTAGCCTGTAAGGTTCGAGCAAGGGGTATAACCTTCACAAAAGCCATAACAACTCCTCAAAAAGGACACACACTGGGTTATTCTACAAAAACATTGTTCTATATTCTACCAGGAACCGGGAATTTTTCGTATGCTATTATGGAAAAAGTCAAAAAGGGAGGGACTGGCATGGCACGCCCCACAATAGGCATGGTTGGAAGCAACATGATGGACCTCATCACCTACTATGAAGACCGCTTTCCTAAGGTGGGAGAAACCATTTTTGGAAAAGATTTTGAAATCGGCTTTGGTGGAAAAGGGGCAAACCAGGCCGTTGCTGCAGCAAAACTCGGAGGAGAGGTGGTGGTCGTCACGGCAGTAGGGGACGATCTCTTCGGGCCTCTGGTTCGAGAAAACTTCCTCCGCCATGGTATCGACACGACGTTCGTCAAAATCGTCCCGGGGAAGACAAGCGGTGTAGCACCCATTTTTGTCGACCCACAAGGGAGAAATAGCATTTTCATCATTCCCGGGGCAAATGCTTTTTTGGAAGCCGAGGACGTCTACCGGGCAAGAGAAGCCCTCCGGAAAACGAGCTTCATTTTGCTCCAGCTTGAAATCCCTCCCCAGACGGTCTACGCCACCATTGAACTGGCCGAAGAACTTGGGATACCGGTCATCCTCAACCCTGCTCCCTTTCGTCCTCTCGAGTGGGAGAGGGTACGGAACGTCTACCTCTTTGTGCCCAATGAGCGAGAATTTGAAGGATTCGTAGGGTTTCCGCTGCTCACAGAGCAGGACCTCAAAAGGGGCATAGACCTCTTGCGGGAACATGGAATAGAAAACGTTCTCGTTACCCTGGGAGGAAACGGTGCCGTTTTGGGAAATCGGGAAGGTTTGACTTTCTTCCCAGCCTACGAGGCCCAAACAGTCGACACCACCGGCGCGGGAGACGCATTCCTGGGAGCCTTAGCCTGTTTTCTCGCCGAGGGAAAAGAACTCAAAGAAGCCATAGACCTGGCCTGTGCCTATGCTGCCCTCTCAACGGAAAAGAGGGGAACTCAGAAATCCTTCGTCTCTCGAGAAGTCTTTCTGGAGTGGTTTGCTCGGGCAAAGAAAAAGTGAAGCCTTTTCCTGTGATCAGCCCTTCACTGCTCCCAGGGTCAAACCCCGCACCAGGTACCGTTGCAAGAGAATAGCCATGACGATGATGGGGACACTGGCCACAATGGAGACTGCAGAGATTTCCGCCCAGAGGATTTCGTGCCCTCCGATGAGACCGGCAACGTTCACCGTGATGGGGACAACCTTCGAGCGGCCGAGAATCAAAGCAAAGAGAAACTCATTCCAGGAAAACATGAAGCAAAAGAGTGCTGTAGCCACAAGACCGGGAGCTACAAGGGGAAGGGCGACTTGGGTAAAGGCCCCGAAACGCCCGCATCCGTCGATGAGGGCCGCCTCCTCAAGCTCCACCGGCAACTCGTCAAAAAACCCCTTCATCATCCAGACAGCAAAGGGTAGATTCACCAGAGAATAGGTGAGAATGAGAGCTTGATAGGTATCAAGCCAGCGCAAAAAGCGAAAGAAGAGGAAGAGGGGAAGGACAGAAGCAATAGGGGGCATCATGCGCACCGAAAGAATCCAGAAGGCAAAGTTTTCCCCTCCGATTCGAAAACGCGAGAGAGCATAGGCCGCAAGAGACCCAAAAAAGATGGCCAGCAAGGTAGTGCATGAGGCTATAATGAAACTGTCTTTTATGCCCTTGGCCCCCCCAAGCCTCATACCCTGGGCATAGTGCTCAAGGTCAAACGAAGAAGGGATGAAAACCGGGGGATAAGTGAAATATTCCCCTCTGTCCTTGAAGGAAGTCATAACATTCCAAAAGAAAGGGGCCAGGAAAACGACCAGAAGTACCCCAATACCCACAAACACAGCTACGACGATTCCATTCCGCCGCTTCATACCACTTCTCTCCCCTTCCAAGACCGGAGGAAGACATTGGCAATGATCACGATAACGGCTAACTGAAAGTAACTCATGGCCGAGGCATAACCCATGCTGAAGTACTTAAAGCCGGTAAGATAGTTATAGAAGGCCACGCTCTCTGAAGACTGCCCCGGTCCACCCATGGTCAGGAGGACCACGAGGTCAAAAATCTTAAAGGCATCCATGACTCGGATGAGGATGGCGATGATGACTACCGGGCGAAGGAGGGGAAGCACTACTCCACTGAAAACCTGCCAGCGATTTGCTCCGTCCACCCGCGCCGCCTCATAGAGGTCATCGGGAATGGCCTGAAGTCCGGCAAGAAGAGTGATAACCATAAAAGGTGTCCATTCCCAGATATCGGCAAGAACGATGGAATAAGGACTCACCGCACCACTTCCCAGCCAGTTCACCGAGGGTATTTTTGCAATGTTGAGAAGGTAATTCAAGGGACCATACTGATAGTGGTAGATGATTTTCCAGATACACCCCACCACCACCGGAGAGATCATCATGGGGAGGAGAAAAAGGGTAACTATGAGACTTCTTCCCCTAAAATTACGGTTGAGGAGAAGGGCCAAAGAGAGACCAATACCAAATTGGGCTCCTACGCCAAAAAGGAGCACCCGGCCAGTATTCTTCAGAGAATTAAAAAATCGGGCATCAGAAAAGAGCCGGAGGTAATTCGCCGCTCCGATAAAGGTTCTCTGGCCACCCATGCCGATATCCCACTTACAAAGGCTCAAATAGAGGGAATAAATCATGGGGAAGATGGAGATAGAAAGAAGGATGACAACCACCGGAAGGACAAAAAGAAAAGCAATCCACCAATCCCTTTTCTTAAGACCTCCCATCGTTTCCTCCGAAAAGGCAGGGGGGCCGAGGGCCCTCGGCCCCCCAAGAGTTCACCAGAGACCTGCCGCTCTCCAGCCTTCTACAAGCTCCTGGTAGAGCGCCTTCTGTTGCTCTTTGCCGAAGCGCTCGAGAATTTCCCTCCAGGTCTGAGCCGCTCCATCAAGAGCCGTCTTGGGGTCTTTCTCCCCGGAGAGTGCCTGCGAAATGGCCACACCCAGGGTTTCTTCGTACTCTACCGTCCCGGGAAGCACCATCTCCGGATACCCTTTCTCCATGTTCTTTTGCACACCAGCAAGGTAAATCTTGGCGTCTTCCACATTGGCAAACATCTCGTAAGCCTCAGGATTGGCAAAGTGAGAGTAGCGATAAGGATCGAGCCCTGTTTCAGCGGTTGATACGTCATCAAGGCTGGTGAGCACTGAGAGGTAATGGATCACCTGATAAGCCTTCTTGGGATCCTTGGATTGGGCAGCAATGGCCAGTACTCTTCCACAGGGCATCATGGCTCGGTAGTAAATCTCGCCGTCCTTCTTCACCCCGGGCACATGGGAAACACCAATCTTGCCCACGATCTTGGACTGATTAGGATCTGCACCCTTCTTACCTACACAGGGCCACTGAATGACCATGAAGCAATCCCCTTCGAGGAAGACATCCTTGAGCTCCTCATAGCCGTAGGCCAAAACATCCGGTGGGCAGTACTTGTGAATTTCCTTCATGATTTCAAGAGCTTTCACTCCCGCCTCAGAATTGATGGCCGGCTCCATGGTCTCCTCATCAAAGTACACCCCACCCAGGCTGGCAAAAATATTCCCCCACCAGGCGAAGATCTGGTCTTTTTGGCCGTAGTAAGCCGTACCGTAGAAATCTCGCTGCAAGACCTCTCCGGCCAGTTTCTCCCCAGCCTTCCGGGTGAAGAACTGTGCCACATCAAGGTATTCCTGCCAGGTCTCAGGAACCTTAAGGTCGTACCCGTATTTCTCCTTGAAGGCTTTCTGCTCCTCTTCGTTCTCAAGAAGGTCCTTGCGATAGTAGAGACTCAAAACATCTCCATCATAAGGAAGGGCATAGAGTTTCCCACCGTACTTACAATAGAAATCTCGATACCCGGGAGTCACGTCATCGAGTTTCGGATCGAGCTCCTTGGCAAGTTCGTCCAAAGGATAGAGCCAGCCGTTGGCAGCAAACTCTGCAAGGAATTTGGGGAAGACAATCATAATGTCGAAAGCACCCGTTTCGGCGATGAGCTCAACCTTCTCCTTCTCGTACACTTCGCCAAAGGGAACGCCAATGACTTCAAGCTCCACATCGAACTTTTCCTTAAAAGCCTGGGCATACCACTCAAAAGGTTTCAAATTGTGTCCCGCATCTCCTATCACCACAAGCTTCACTGGAGCACCGTAGGCCACACCCGCAAGAAACGAGAGAAGCAAAAGACACAAAAGGAACTTCTTCACTACCCAACCCCCCCTTCTGGGATTTTTCTATATGTAATTATACTCTCCCGCCCTTTCCTCGTCCAGCCTCCCAAGAAACAGTTTTCCAAAAGCTAACAGTTACCCCACCCTCTACAAAGTAGCCTGTAACCAAGGAGAACATCACCATTACCCTCAGTATTTTCTTGTCCCGTCAATAATTTGGTTCAGTCTTCGCCGGTAGTAAGAAAAGGTTTCAAATCCCACTCCCGGGGGAATCAGGTGGTCTCCGAAGGGGATATAACCTCCGGTCTTTAAAACCTCTTCTATCGGCCACGGCACAAAGAAGAGAGCAAGGGACCCTCAGACTCTGAAAACAACAAACCGAAATGGCTTACTACTCTGTGAATTGTCGCACTTCTGTGGCTTCAGAGACGATGGCCACAAAGATATCTACCACCTGAGGGTCAAATTGAATGCCACTCCAGTTCTTGAGCTCCTCCAGGGCTTCAGGGATGCTCCGGGCACTGCAGTAAGGGCGGTTGCTTGTCATGGCTTCAAAAGCGTCAAGTACCGCCACAATGCGGGATTCCAGAGGAATGGCCTCTCCCACAAGGCCATCGGGATACCCCTTCCCATTCCACCACTCGTGGTGATGGTGCACGATACGGGCAATCTCCTCCAGACCCTCTACTTCCCTGATGAGTTCGGCCCCTTTCACCGGATGGAGCTTGACAAGGCGATACTCTTCCTCGGTGAGAGTTCCGGGTTTTTGGAGGATAGCTTGGGGAACGAAGATCTTTCCCACATCGTGAAGGAGACTGGCCCAAAGGAGCCATCGCGTTCTCTCCCCACCAAGGTGCATTCTTCTTGCCATTTCCAGGGCCCAGCAGGCAGCAGCCTCAGAATGCCCCCGCGTCAGGGTATCGTGGTACTCCAAAGCTTTGGTAAAAATGGCAAGAAGCTTCTCAAAGAGCCTTTGCTCCCTCTGGGCATAGGTGCGAAGGGCATGGAAAGCGGTACAGATTTCGGCAAAATAGGCCATCACCTGGCGGTCACTTTCACTGAAGTGTTCCCGAGATTCCTGGGGGATGTCGATACTCAGCCGGCCAAAAGCCTGCCCTTCCCAGTAAAGGGGCACAATGAGGGTCTCCCTAATGGGACGACACCAGGAGAGCACCTTTCGAAGCGTCTCCCCGGAAGAAAAATACTTCGCGCTGAGGATATCCTCTACCAGGGTGACGGTGGGGGCAGGAATGAGATCTTCCTGAGGCAAGACAAAGCCCAGGATGTCCTTGCTGTGTCCGCGAGTGGCCACAATCCGCGCCCCGCCATCCTTGGTGTACACCATGGCACTCCCAGAGCGGGCCTTAGGGATTACCTCAAGGGCAAGATCGAGGATTTCGGAGAAAACTTCTTCTTCTTTTCGCTCCAAAAGGGGAAGCTGGGCGAAGGTGGCAATGGCTTTCAAGAGTCTCTCGTTGGCCAAGTGGAATTTCTGGGTAACCTGGGCAATTCGTCTGCGGAGAAGGTAAACAAAGGCAAGGAGGATAAGGGAAATAACGGTTGCTATCTCTGCAATAGGGAAAAGAAAACGAGAAAGCCAGGGTGGGAAAGTCCTTCTTTCGAGAAGATAGGGGCGAAGGAGCAAGTCAAGCTCCTCGCGAGAGAACATGGCCAGGCCCCGGCGGAGGAGGTTGGAAACTGCTGTGTTGCCTTTCCAGGTGGCCACATGGAGGTGGTTGACTGTGGCAAGAGGCAGGCGGTTGAATCTGTGGAGTATGCCATGGCGCACGAGATGGTAGCTCGCAGGAGGATCGTCCATGAGGAAGGCGTCGATCTCACCTTCCCTGGCTGCCTCGACAATCCCGGCGTAATCGGCGTAGAGCTTAAAATGGAGCTTAGGGTTTTCTTGAAGGGCAAGCCCTATCAGGGCATCTCCTTCCTTAGCTCCCACAATAAGGGGAGTGAGGTCGCTTAGGGAACGGAGTTCCGACGAACCCTTTGGTAGTACACGCTTGAGGTGATGGGGAAGAGAGGCTGGATATACTCCAGGTACTCTGCCCGCTCAGGGGTGAAAAATATGGTATCGATGGCGTCGGCCTTGTGGAGACGCATCATGTTCAGGGCTTCCCGAAGTTCCACAGGGACGAGCTCCACGGGAACCCCGGTCTTCTTTTCCCAGAGCCTCCAGAACTCGACAGAAACTCCCTCAAGCTTACCCTCTTCATCGAAATAGGTAAAAGGTGGATAGTCTCGGTCGAGTACCACTCGTAGAGACTCCGCCGCTTGGAGAGAGAAAGAAGCCATCACTCCAAGGAAGACAAGTACAAGAAAAATAAAAATTCGCATTTTCATAAATCTCTGTCACAGGTTACGCATAAGTTCATAGTATCCCATTTATTGTGTCTAATCAACATGGTAGCCTCCCATCTTGCTTTCTGCAAATCCCCGAAGTCTTTTTGCTCCTGATCTCTCTTTGAGCTCGGAGAGAATGAGGTATAAGAGCTTTCTTGCTTCTTCCTCATAGACGAATACCTCCACTCCCTTAGTCCATCACTGCCTCTTTGCCCAGTCTCTCAGTTGATTGGTGGTGTCAAGGTAGCGAAGGAGTTCTCAAGGATACTCCAGGAAGGTGAGTAACATTTGAGTCTTCTTCTTTCACCTTTCCACTACCTTGGGATACTTCCTTCCCCAGGTTTTCCGCAACTTCAAAAATCCTTCTTGAGCTTTGGAGAGGGTTTTTGCTTTGGAGATGGCTTTAAGGTTCTTTGCTATTCCCTCTTTCCCTCTTTCCCCCTTTTCGCACTTTCTTGAGAGTATTCCCAAACCTATAAAGTACACCGAGCTTTCAACGGACTCTGGGAAGATCGTCACTCCCAAGGATCTGCCCTCTCTCCGGTTTCGAATAACCAGAAACCCACCACCTCCTTTCCCTCATCAGGAAGAATTCGTAGTAGCAAGGTACTAAACCGGTAGTACTCTGGGTTGAGGGGTCACTCGGCGAGAGGCGAGATATTCTGGGGAGAAAAGAAGGTCCCATAGATTCCCTCTGGGAACCAAAAGATGCCGAGTACTCACCCCAAAGGCTTGAGGGTTAAAGAGGCAAAAGAGAGCTCTAAGGAAGCCCTTCTTCTCTCCTCCACCAAAACCCTCTCAGAGTCCTGCCACCATGGCTTTCTTCTCCCACTCTCTCTGCAATTTCCTTGTAGTTCTCTCTTTGCATGATAGCCTTCCTCCTTTCTTTACCCTCACAATTCTCGGGATACTACCCTGGGTATCCTATTATCCGGTCGTGTAGGGAATTTTGTGTATGAATAGGGGATACTCAATCGGAGAGGAGGTACCCCATGGACCAGGATACCCTACGGATGACACGGCGGAGGCAGTAAAGGAAACCGGGCGGAGGTTCTGCAACTGGTGATGGACCTGGACCGGGAGGCTTTCCCGCAAGAGCACGGTATCTCTGTGAAAGTAAGGGGAATTTTGGCCGTACATCGAAGGCACCAACCTAATGAAGAGGTTTGTCCAGGGAGTATGACGTGGAACAAAGGTGAGGAACCACAAACTTTCGAAACCAGAGATAGCCTTCAAGCTTGGTCTCTGCGAAAGCAAAGATCCTATACCTGGAGGGCGAAGGACAAAAAGAGAAGTGGGCAGAGAGGAGCCTCAGAAGCTTCAGGAGGTGCAAGAGGAGCTAAAAAAGAAACTTCAAGAGCGTCATGCCCCTGTACACAGACCCTTACACAAACTTCTTGACACAACCGCCATGAAAGGGCAGCGAAGGGGCGTTTGGGCACAGCGAGGAATTCACAGAAGAATGTCAAACCCGTTTTTTCTTTTCCATACCCGAGGTAAAAAATCAAATCGGGTATGTTCCAGTAGCTCCGATGAGGATAAGAAAAGACCTATTCAGGTTGCCCTTCCTTTTGCTTTTCAAAATGGGAAGAGAGCCCAAGACACTGACAAAGAGTATTCCCGGAGAAGTGCATCATAAAGGGTGACAAAAAGCGTGATTGCTCCACCTGCAAGAACCGACCATACTCGATTCCTCCCACAGAAAAACCAAGCAAAATTATAGTAAACTACCTGACACCAGCAAAAACACAGTCCAGAGTAAGAATCATTCGAATTTTCTCTATCCCGAAAGTTGAGCAAGCATTCCAGATGGAATTCCAGCAGAGACATATCCCAAGGTTATGAAAAGACCAGCGAAAAAATGCGATACCAGAATGGCCATTCATTGGGAATTACATTCTGAGCTTTGCCCTTTTCATCGCGTACATTTCCTGATCCGCCTGAAGGAGGATTTTCTCCACCTCGTCCAGGTTGCGAAATTCGGAAACTCCAAAAGAGAAAGAAACGGGAAAGGGAAACTCATCCTGATTCGCTATGGAGCGCCGTGCTCGCTCTATGGCTATGTGAGCCTCAGAAGCCCTCGTTTTTGGGAAAACCACCACGAACTCGTCTCCACCATACCGGGCAATCAACACATCTTTACGAAGGTTTTCCCGAAGTATTCTGGCAACAAAGGAAAGTACTCGGTCTCCTGTCAGGTGCCCATGGGTATCATTAATCACTTTTAGGTTATCCACGTCCAGAAACACAAGGGTCGAAGTCAAGCCCAAGGAAGACATACCCTGAGCGTGTTCCCTAACCCACTGATTGAAAAAGTGACGGTTAAAAACTCCAGCCAAGGCATCTCGTTTGGCTATTTCTTCAAGCTGGTTTTTTTCTCGCTGAATCTCAAAAAGAAGGGCATCAAAAGGTTTCCTGATGCTTTCTACCACGATCCCTTCCAGGAGAACAAAATAAGAAGCAAATCGAAAAAGGTGCCCCAACATATTGGAAAACCCGTACACATCGGCATAAAGAGTAAAGGAGAATTCAGCTAGAGCACTGAGGACCAGGGCCCAGGAAATCGACTTTCGAAAGGGGAGCATATGTTCATTTCTATCGCGTTGTACCTGAATGAGTAGCGTAAACAATAGCGCAATCATAACATATTCAGAAGCAACTTTAAACGGTGTAAGACCCTTCTCTTCCAGAAAACAGTCTGGAAAGTACCCCCAAAAAATGGTGCTGCTACCAGCAATCACCGCCGAAAAAACCGCCAGCGCCAGTGCGGTTATCGAAACATGCCGGGACCACAGGACGACGACAGCTAAGCCACCAAATTCCACTAAACGACCCAGAATCCAGAACTGGGTAGGGAGGTTGGCCGTATATCCTGGAAATACACCCATACCCTTATACGAGAGAGTATGGAGGGTATCGATACTTGCCACCCCAAGGTATAGCCATCCGAGCTTCTGTACCACGGTGTTGCGGCTCACTGAGGAAGCCGCCATGGCAAAAAGAAACATGGCAAAACCGGTAAAGATGGCTAAGAATTCAATGATAGAATGAAAAAGAAGGTAATTCCAGCGGGAAAGGGAGTAAAGCAAAAATATCACCACACCCCAAAAGCCTGCCAAAAAGGTCCTTTGTGCCTTCAATACCATTACGCCAGAAACCCCTCCTACAATGTGGGGAGACAGAGATTAAAATAAGAATATGACTGGGGTGAGCCGATTTGAGCGGCCGACCACTCGCACCCTAAACGAGTGCACTTGTCAGGCTGTGCCACGCCTTGGCAAAAGAAATTATAACACAACTCTCGTTCTTCCCGCTCATCTCCTGAATCCATTTCTGATGCAGGTGAAAAAGGGAAGAAAGACCATTCTCGAGTAAAAATCCCCACCCCTCTATTTCCTCCTGACATGAACGGACACTCCCTCTTCGAAAAAGTCCTCAAACCCGTGATTGATGATACTTGTGGGTGCATCTCTCCAATCAACCGGAGCCAATATGGAAGCGCTCAAGGCTTACATCGTGCCAAGGGGTCTCTTCATGGCCCTGTACACTGAAAGAGCCTCGCACTCCCTCACCACCCGTCATGGTGGCCTTCACTGTGAGGTGGCACAGATTGAGATGACCTTCCACAAGCTTCGTATTGCCCATGGTACTGCAAGCACCCCTCAAGCCAAGGGGAGAATTGAGCGGTTCTTCCAGGATAGGTTCATCAAAAAGATGCGACTCAAGGGGATAACCGACTACAAGTCAGCGAATCAATTCCGCGAGGAGGAATTCCTTCCCTACTACAACCACCACTATACCCTCCCGGTAGAAAGTGTCAGGAGGAGCTTTCCAAAGGCACAGACCTTGAATTTGTTTTCTCCATCAAGCATACACGGGAGGCTAAAAAGGACAATACCATAAGTTACCAGGGGACGGTTGAGTAGCTCCTCCCTGCCCATGGAATCAAAAGCTTAGGTAGGCGGCAGATAGAGGTCCGGGAGACCCTGGATGGTAAGGTCCATCTCTCCTCCTAAGGAAAGCCGATTCCTATGGAGTCCTTGAGAAAGAGGTGTACAGGAGGTTACAAGAAGAGGTGTTGAGCATGAGGACACAATCCCTGCGAAAGCAGGGACAAAGAGGACGTGTGTTCCACCTCAAAGACCATCCATGGAGGAGATCGTGGAAAAAGGGGAATGTGACATTTCAAACGAGAAATAAAGTGTGACTTGACTTTAGGAGTAACAGGTAGTTGGGAGTTGTGCACCGCCAGATACCGTGCTAAACTAAAACCAAACAAAAGCTGCAAGGGACAAGAGAAGGAATTTCCGCAGATTGCGAAGTCTCGGTAGGGGGAAGGTAAGAAATTTGTGTCAGACCCTTTGACGCCCTTTGGTGAGATACAAAAAGCAGAACAGCAGGTGATGCGCTTGAAGAAGACAAGGCCCAGGTTTATAAAGCATGCCCGAGGGGGTTAAGGTCCATGTCCCAGTACAACTCCCCAACTCTGGGGTTATTTTTCGCCTTTTGCTACGCCATACGGTCGGGAATCCACTTCCTTGCCAACCCCAGAGGCGAGGGGAAACACACTCTGTATACCACTTACGCTACCTGTGCCCTCTTGGGGATATGGTCGCTGGGAATCGTCCTGGCGAGAGTGGCCGGCTCTTACGAAGAGACTCTCTTCTGGCAGCGAGTGTCCGGTGTCGGCTGGGCACCGATATCCAGTGTGTTACTCCACCGGACTCTGTCTCTGTACAGAAGCCGGCTTTTAAAGAGATGGTGGTCTTATCTTCTTGTGTACTTTCCGGTCTTTCTGAGTCTGGTTGTCTTCTCTGTATCCCGTTCCCTCGCAGAAAACACCCAACATTTTGTGAGGACTGCCACGGGATGAGTAACGCTGCCAAAAACCGATTTCTGGAATCTGTTCTTCGGCCTTTACTGTGGTCCTTCGTAGTACTCGGCATAGCACTCCTTGCAGCCTGGGGCAGGAAGTCAGAGGAACCAGCACAGAGAAAGCGCAACGCTTGGATTGCGTGTTCCCCGGTCGGGATTCCCTGTGCCGGCTTCCTCTTCGGCCGGATCCCCGGTTTCCGACTCTTGCCAAAATTGGTCAACTGGAGCACGATCGTTGTACTCTTTCTGATAACCATGGTACTGGTGCTCTCTCGAGAGCAACGGAAGTGCCTGGGGATACAGCACAAAAGCACCTCGCAGGAAAACACAAGAGGCGAAATATTGAGTGAAGCCGACAAACTGTCACTCTACAACTTCCTGGCGGCAATACACATGCTGGGTGGTCTCCTATACCCCCTCGTGCTGCATCTTGCTTCACGACGACCCCTCGAGGCCGAGACGTTACTGTGGGGTGCTCTCTTTTTCGCTTTGGGAGTGAGCATCTACTACCTTTGTACCCTCAGAATTCCAGAAAAACGCCGTGATTTCTTCCTGGGAGTTTTACTCTCTCTGTCAGCGTTTTTCGTTTTCCTGCATTTTTTCACCCTGGGTGTCAGGAACGCCCTTTACTATCTCCCACTGGTATGTTTCGTCCTGCTCACCATTCTTCTAGAAAACTTCTGGGCCTTTGGAATAAGTGCTATGACTATGGCTGCCATCCAGATTTGGCTGTGGTTGGAGATACAAGGTGAGGCACCTGGCGATCCCAAGACTGCATTGGACAGATTACTTACTACCCTGGCGTCCAGTGCTTTTATATCTCTTGCCTTTTACGTTCGTGATGTCTACTCCAGGCGTGTTGAAGAACATCGGAAGCAACTCCTTCTCCAGAAAACGATTGCTGACCTCTCCACAGAGCTTGTGAGAACGCGAGCCCCTTCATTCGTGGAAAGCCTCAAAAAAACGTTGCGTGAACTGAGCGAGGGATGGGAAGTAGACTGCGCTTACTTTCTCGCTTCCTCCAAGGTGGGAATTCCAGCGTGCAATGCGTACTGGAGTAGAAAGGGAGAGATTCCTCCCCAGGATCTGCAATTGGGCATCATTGAAAACCTGTCCTGGCTCAAAGAGCGTTTGGAAAAAGACGACCTCCTCCTTGTGAGTGACGTCAATGCTCTTCCCCCTGAAGAGAACAAGTTCCAAGACCTCCTGAAAGACATGGGAGTGCACTCAGCAGCTCTCGTCCCGGTGAAAAGAGAGAAGAGATTACTGGGCCTTCTGATTCTGGGCGCAAAGACCAAGAGAAGATGGCAGAATCACCATCAGGAGCTGTTTAAAGTCTTGGCCAACGTGCTGGCCGACGTCTTAGAGAGGGTGAGATACGAGAGCGAGATTCAACGCATGGCCTTCTACGATACCCTAACCGAACTACCCAACCGGCAGTTCTTCGTAGAACACCTGAAAAAAGAAATGCAGCTTGCCAAACGGTGGAAAAAACTACTTGCCGTGGCTTTTTTAGACCTGGACTCCTTCAAACCTATAAACGATGCCGAGGGTCATGCAGTAGGCGACAAGGTCTTAAGAGAAGTTGCTCAACGAATCGTCCGATGTGTCCGTGGGCACGACGTCGTAGCCCGCTTTGGTGGAGATGAATTTCTACTGCTTCTTGGTAACATCTCCTCAACAGAGGAGATACCCCCCATAATGGAGAGGGTTCTGCGTGCCATCAGGGAACCCTTGAGGATTGGAACACAGGAATTATGCGTCACCGCAAGTTGTGGTATCGCCATTTACCCCCGGGATGGAGAAAACCCGGAAGAACTCATACAGGCTGCCGACCTGGCCATGTACGTTTCCAAGATCATGAAGGGCAACAGGTACAGTTTCTACTCACCAGCTCTCAGGGAGGACGCACAGCGAAAGAGAGCACTCATCAGTGGACTCTACAGGGCACCGGAGCGAGGAGAACTCGTTCTGTACTACCAGCCCCAGGTGAACACAAGAACTGGCGACATCGTGGGCCTTGAAGCTCTCCTGCGGTGGCACCACCCTGATTTAGGGCTGCTTCTTCCTGATGCTTTCATGCCCCTTGCCGAGCAGACTGGGCTGATCGTCCTCATCGGAGAGTTCGTACTTCAGACTGCTTGTAAGCAGGCAAAATTCTGGCAGAGAAAGGGTGTAGCACCTTTACGCATGGCAGTGAACCTCTCTTTTGCGCAGCTTTGTGATCCCTATCTTGTGGATAAAGTGAAAAAAGCCCTGGAAGAAGCTGATCTCGAGGCCAACATGCTCGAGCTCGAAGTCACAGAAAGTGTCGTTTTCCATAACCCGGAGAGAATCATCGAGCTTTTGAGGAAATTCAAGCAACTCGGGGCGAGAGTAGCACTAGATGACTTCGGTAGAGGGTACTCTTCGCTCGTCAAATTGGAAATGCTACCCATTGATCGGATAAAGATAGACCAGCGCCTCTTTCAGGAAACATCGAACAGCTACCGAGAGACAACAGTGGTGGAGAGCATTTTTAAACTCCTTAGGTCCACCAACATTTCGGTCATTGCCGAAGGTGTGGAGAACGATAAACAGATTGAGTTCGTACTCGACCAGGGATGCCAGGAAGTACAGGGTTACTACTACTATCGACCGATGCCTCCAGAAGAAGTGGAGACCCTCCTCTTTGAAAGAGCAAAGAAGGGCGGTCTCCACTAACTCCTTCACAGTTACCAGAAAATCCCTATACAGAAATCTAAAAGAATGTCGACATACAGAGGGCGATGGTTGCAGCTACCGCCCTCGTTTGATATTGCTACCTTACCCAACGTACGTCACTACTTCCTCAGGGGTCTTCCTCGGCGTAGCACTGGTTATGGCGTCAACCCTCTCTTCAGAGACACCAACAAGGAGTACCGCAACAGTATGCATTCCCTCAGGTATACCTAAGAGCTTGTGGAAGTACTCTTTTTTTCTCGCCATTGATAGTATTCACAGGGGAAACGTAATCTTGGTGCCATATCCTAAAACCATTGCGGCAATGGACATACTCTGGCAGGCCAGTCCACAGTCAAAGGAATCCGTGGACAACTCGCTTGCACCGGAGATGACGATGGCAACTTTGGCTGACGAAAGCGAAAGCCCCCAGGGTGGTTGAGCCGCTCCACCTGGAGGAGGGATTTGCCTGCCCGGTGGAGGAGTAAACCCCATACTCTGTTCCATCTCCTCAAGAATCGTCTGATCACGTACCACCGAAAAGTGCCATGGCTGTCTGTTCCACGCACTGGGTGCGTTGATTCCCGCCCGAAGGATAATTTCGAGATCTCCATCCGCCACTTCCTCCTCAGTGAAGGCCTTCGCCGTTCTAGCCTTAGTGAGAATAGAAATGACCTCGATTCACTGGGCCTTGTTTAGAGCCCCACTATCCCCACACTCAAGCAACCTGCAAGGGCAAACACCAAAAAGGTCAAACGCTTCATCCTTACAACCTCCTTGAGAATACTCTGGCGCGCGTTCTTACCGGAGAGAATACTACATGGTGTCAGAGGACGAAAACTGAAGTCAACTTGGACCATCTCCAGGCGATGCAAGGCCACAGAATGCAACCGCAAAAACCGGGAATAGGCCTCCTCGTGAGGGTAAGAAAGTCGCAGTGACTTGAAAAAAGAGGGTCGTACCTTTCTCTTCTGTCGCCCGCAAAACCCTCAACCTCACCGGTTATCCTCAGCGTCCTTGACAGAATTCTCTCCCTACGGTACAAAATGAAAAACAAAGTGGTCCTTGGGCTGGCAACCGAGAGAAACGGTGGAGATCCAGGCCTATGGGTCAAGGTGAGCTTGCCGTAGTCCTGGAAGTGGCCAGTTGGTTGGAGGCAAGGGGATTGAGAGTTTTCCACGAACGCCGCCTGCCTCAGGACTCCCGACGGGGAGTCTTCACTGTCAGAGGCGTAGAGCGAGGGAGACGCCCCGACCTCCTGGTGCAGGGAACACTCACCGCTGCCGGGCGTACCCTGCCCGGTGCTTTTGTGGCCGTCGAGGTTGAACCGGGTAACAAACACCACCACATTCTCGATGGATTTGACGCCGTGCTCGGGTATTTCCTGGACTATGCCTGTGGCGCCAGATACGAAGTGGAGGGAACCCAAAGAGACATCGCGGCCATCGTCCTTGTCACTTCCTTTGGACCCAAGGGGTACCTGTTTTAAGAGGAAGGCAAGTTCGACCCCAAAGGCATCGTCCGGGGACCCTGGGACGCCTATCCCATGACATTTACCATTGCCCGCCTTCTCTGGCGCCAGCGGGACAACGTAGTCAAGCGTTTACGGGAGACGTTGTTTTTGCCCCGGTATCCCAAGGTCGGTGGGATTGGGCCGCTTCCTGAAGTGGGCGTCATGGTCAACGACCCCCGCAGGAGGGAAAAAGTATTCCTCATGATATCGGCTCACCCCTACCACTGGCATCTTGGAGCCGATTAGACATCCTCAGAGACATTTGCCACCCTTCGGCAAAGAAGCGACATCATTTGCCCCTTTGGAATTCCATCCCCGATTCTTGTTTTGGAAAAAGAATATCTCACCACTACAATTCATGAACCTCCAGAGGACCTTATAATTCTCGTTGTGACTCCCCTAAAGTCACCGACTGTGGTATTATTGTATAGTGGATGGGGTATACAGGAAGAGACATGAGGCACACGTGTGGAGCAAACAGAGGGAAGCGGGAATCGTGCTTGGTGCTTCATGAGTGAGAGTGAAGGAGGGGGTGTTCAGTGCGGATAAAAGAGGCGACGTGTCTTGGAAAAGGGCCTGAAGCTTGAGCTATCCATCCTTGTTGTTGCAGCTCTTGCTCTCTTTGCTGTTTTCGGAGCCTGGTACTACAAACTCCAGTCCCAATGGCTCACCCTGAATGCGCCAGTGGTGGGAGCAGTTCAGGAGTTGCCCCAGTTAACCCCTTCATCTTTGCCACCGGTCCGCCTCCAGATCTGCGATTGGTACTGGTACATTGTCGACAAAAACCAGGCTCTCATCTTGGGGACGATTGAAAATGTCGCAGACGTGCCAGCGTATGACATCAAGGCAAAGGTGACATTCTTCACCGAAGACATGGGCTATATCAGCAACACTGCCGAATACATTCCTCAGAGCGTTATCAATCCAGGGCAGAAAGCCGCCTTCTGGTTCCGCGCCCAGTGTGGCCTGTACGCACACTCTGCAGTCCTCGAGCTTGTCGACGACTCCAACCAAGTCCTGGCGAAGTCTAAGAACGAAATGCCACGGCAACCCTAAGGGTGCTATCTGCACCTTGAGGGCAGTGGGCTCCTGGATTTTGGGTAAGTATATCGTTGCCTATTTTCTCAATATATCAACCACTCATCGCCAACCTTTTTGAGAAGTACGGTATCGCTGTCAATCAAAAAGAAGTTCTCAAAACAGACCCACTGGTTGAAGGGAGAAACGTCCTGCGGAGGATAGGGAGGGGTGGAATAGGCGTACTCAGGAAGGGGTACCGGATAGGGTATAACCCAGGTGCTCTCGCAAAAACCGCACACCTGGCGGCTCTTCAGATGCACCTCTGCCCAAACCTCTCCCCAGACAATCTTTTCAATTGCTACTCCGAAAAGTGGTAGGCTACACACCCCCTGAGAATACTGCGGCTCGGTGTGGAGGATGTTCTGGATGGTGTTGAAGGTGAGGTCAAAATTCTTGTCCCTCGGCCCCCCAGGGACAAGGCAGGACCTGGCCATGTTGTAGTCCCCAGCAAGGAGAGCGTTGCCGTAGCGATTCAGGAGGCCCCTCACCTCCTCCTTACGAGGGTCGGGAAAATTGCCCTCACATGCCCCCAAAAAGAGCAAAAAGCACAAACTCACAAAAAGGAACTTCTTCATCCCAAAAGTCCCCCTTTCTGGCTCCTATAGCATACATGGTATCACACGGAAAAGGTTCAAAGAAGCCTCAAAGCTCCACGCCCAAAAGCTTGAAAATGAGGAAAGCCTCAAGAGAAACGCTAAACTAAGGTTGGGGCAATCTTTAAAACCTGGGAAATCCTGGTGCGCCCGGCGGGACTCGAACCCTCAACCTGCAGCTTAGGAGGCTGCTGCTCTGTCCTTTGAGCTACGGGCGCACAAGTATATTTTAAACGAGCTCAAGGAACTTATCAACAATTTCCTCAAGAGAGGGCACCCCGGGGAACCACTCTCTCTGAGTGAAGTCCATGGCGATGCGCTGGTAGACCCAGCCTACAAGCTGCACAAGCTCGGGAGGAAGGGGAGGCGGGGAAGTCGTAACGTAGGCCTTCCATCCTGTGGAGTGGGCCTCCTTGACCTTCTGCACCTCCCGGTACCATTCGGTTTTACGGTAGAAGGAGCGGAGGATTTCCTTGCTCATCGGCATGCCCCGGAAGGTGAAGCGGCACTCATCCGGCGTTCCCACCACGTCCACGAGAAGGAATTTTCTCTCCCCATCAAAAGCCAATTCTATCTTCCCGTCCTCATTCTCCACACCGATGCGGTAGGCCTCCCGGGTGACGAAGCGGTCTACCAGAATGAGAATCTCTTGAGTTTTTTCGATTTCTTCCGGGGAAAGGATACCCAAAGCCTCCACTTCCCTCCAGCTCAGGTACCGATCCTGCTCTTCCAGTTTCGTGGAGACATCAAGAACGGGTCGCTCAAGAGGTACACCGGGGGGCGGGAGCTCTACAAGGCCGAAATCGGAAGGTGCCGCTTTCCCTTCCTCGATGCGTTTCCTCAAACTCGAATTCTCTGGAATGGTATTGCGGTAGATGAATTCAAAGGGGATGAGGAAATTCCCCCGAATGCGGCGATAGAGACCGTAATCGTAGTTACCCTCTATGCGAGAGGGGAGAATAACCCGCACCAACCGCACGTGCATGATATTTGTCGGTTCTTTGAGCTCTGAAAGCCTTTTGACCCTGCCTTCTTCTTCCACCCCCAGGTAATGGGTGGGAATGCCCATCTTCTCGAGTTTCTCAAAAAAGTGAGCACCGATAAGGCACAGCGACGCACCTTTCTGGGGAATGGTGTTGGGCATTTCTCCCCAGTCGAAAACCGAATACCGGTCAGAGAACACGAACTTCCCCCGGCCGGGTTCCTCATCTATCGGCGAAGACAGAACCACAAGATCCTTGACGCTTCCCATTGTCCTCCTCCAGAAAGTCCTGTTCCAGGCTTCTTGCAAACCCTAGGAAATGCTCCTATACTTTTTGTAACATTATAAAGGAAGGAGCAGGAAAATTGGAATTGGTTTTTGGCATGAAAGATATATACCCCTGGGAGGCAAAAATCCGCCGAACCATTGAGACCAATCTGAGAGATCTTTTTGAAAGCTGGGGATACGTTGAGGTGGAGCCACCCACCCTCGAGTACTACACCACTCTTGAGAAGACTCTCAACAAGGAGATGCGCGAGCGAGTTTACAAGTTCGTGGACCGTGATGGTAAGCTCGTGTGCCTGCGGCCGGAGTTTACCACTTCTGTGGCCAGGATGTACTCCCAGGACAACAACCTTTCTTTCCCCCTCCGGGTCTACTACAGCGGCAAGGTCTTCCGCTACCCTTCCTCCCCTTTCCGTACCGAGAGCGAATTCACCCAGATTGGCCTTGAGAACATCGGACAGGGAGGGGTAACAAAAGATGCCGAGGTCATCGCCCTGGCTCTCCTTGCCTTAGAAAGGGCGGGGATGAAAAATTTTGAGGTGGACGTGGGGCATGCGGGAGTCTTCAGAGGCCTCCTTGAGGCCCTTCCCCTCGATGCTCCCCAAAAAGAGGTGGCACGACAGCTCATCAAAAAGAGGGACTTTGTGACTCTTGAGCACCTTTGCTCAAACACTGCCTTTCCGTCTTCTTTTGCTCTTCTCTTTCGTCTTCCCTTTCTGCGAGGCAAAAGAGCCCTCCTCAATGACCTTGCCCCTTTGCTCCCCCAAAACCGGGAGTGGCAGAGGGCCGTGGAGGAACTCAGCCAGGTTTTTGACATCCTGAACGACTTTGGCCTCGCCGAGCGGCTTTCCATCAACATAGGTCTTGTGCGCGACTTTGACTACTACACGGGGATTGTCTTTGAAGGGTTCTCCCCTCATGTGGGGTACCCTCTCCTTGCAGGGGGAAGATACGACGAGCTCTTCTCGGTGTTCGGGAGAGACCTTCCTGCCTGTGGTTTTGCTCTGTTCCTGGAGCGAGTCCTTGAAGCCAAACAGAAAGAAGAACCTCTGGGGGAAGAAAGGGGGACCCTCCCTGTGCTCTCTTTCCCTTCCCCGCTGCGAAAAAGAGCCTTTCGGCTTGCTCAGGCCTTGCGGCACAGGGGAGTAATCCTCATTCTTGAGGAACACAGAGAGAACGCAATTCGCCTTGTCACCCCTCAGGGTTCCTTTACCCTTGAGAGCCTCACCGAAGATGAAGTTCAACGTCTTCTTGAGGAGGAAAGACGGTAATGAAGCTCACCATTACCCTTCCCACCGGAAGGCTCAAAGAGGAGGTGGTGGAAGTAGTCTCGCGCCTTTTGTCCTTCTCCCTCGTTTTACCCTCCCGGCAGCTTGTGGTCGACGACCCCGACCTTCCCTGGCGAATCATCCTCTCTCACCCTAAGGACGTGGCCACATACGTGGAGTACGGAGCGGCAGACCTTGGTCTTGTGGGAAAGGACATTCTCTTGGAGCGGGAAAACGAAGTGTACGAACTGCTCGACCTTGGCATCGGAAAATGCACCATGGTTCTCGCCGGGCCGGAAGGGACAACCAGAGGAGACCTCCTGAAACAGGAACGCATCCGCATCGCCACGAAGTACCCACACTTCACCCGCCGTTATCTCCAGGAAAAGGGGGTCAACGCCGATGTCGTCGCTCTCTACGGTTCTATCGAGCTTGCCCCAGCCATCGGCATTGCCGATGCCATCGTGGACCTCGTCTCCACCGGGAAAACCCTGCGGGAGAACCGCCTCCATGTACTGGAAGAGATTGTGCCCATTTCTACTCGTCTTGTGGCCAACCGGGTGAGCATAAAAACCAAAACACAGGCCATTGAAGTATTCGTCAAAAGCCTGAAGGAAGTGATCTCCAGTGAAGATTGTTCTTAAGCCTCTTGCAAAACCCGAAGATGTGGAGAAAGACGTCGCCCTGAGCCGCCGAGACCTCTACAACACCTTGAAAAAAATAGAAGACAAGGTGAGAGATATCATCGAAGCAGTCAAGGAAAGAGGAGATGCCGCCGTCCGAGAGTATACCGAGAAGCTTGACGGGTGTTCCCCTGAAGAGCTTCGCATCCCGGAAAAAGACATAGAAAGGACCTGGGAAAAATCTCCGAAAGACTTCAAAGAGGCTGTCGCCTTTGCCGCCCAGAACATTCGTTCCTTCCATGAATCTCAGAGGTTCTCCTCACACTTTTCCGAGCGCTTTCCCTCTCTCCTTGGGGAAATCGTTCGCCCTTTGCGGAGAGTGGCTGCCTATGTGCCGGGGGGAAGGTTCGCCTACCCCTCTTCCTGCCTCATGACGGTGATTCCAGCCCAGATAGCCGGGGTAAAAGAAATAGCCCTCTTTACCCCTCCGCAGAAAGACGGCTCGGTCCGGGAGGAAACCTTAGCGGTAGCAGCGTTTTTGGGAGTGAAGGAGGTCTACCGGGTGGGAGGAGTACAGGCGGTGGCAGCAGCCTGCTTTGGCACCGAGAGCATTCCCCCTGCCGAGAAAATTGTGGGTCCCGGGAATATCTACGTGACGGTAGCCAAAAAGTGCCTTCAGGGCATTGTGGGGACTGATGTCCTGGCCGGCCCCTCGGAGGTAGTGATTATAGCCGATGAGAGCGCCCCGGCGGAATGGGTGGCACTTGATCTCCTTGCCCAGGCCGAGCACGACTCGCTCTCCTTGAGCATCCTCCTCTCCCCAAGTGAGGCCCTGCTCTTTGCGACCAAAAAGTACCTTGAAAGAGAGCTCGAGAACTTCCCCCTGGAGCGGGCACTCCCCATCTTCCTCTACCAAGTGGAGACAGTGGAAGTGGCCTGTGCTACCGTCGACCTCCTGGCCCCAGAGCACGTGGAGGTTCTCACCGAAAAGCCCCTTGAGATTTTGGGAGCAGTACGCGGTGGGACCATCTTCCTCGGTCCCTACGCTCCGGTGGCCCTGGGTGATTACGGGTACGGACCGAATCACGTCCTTCCTACGGGGAAAGGTGCCGCCTTTTCCTCGCCTCTCTCAGTGCGGGATTTCTATACCTTTTCCTCTTTCGTTTACCCTCTCCCCTCTGATTCCACCCTGCAGTACGAAAGGTACGCCACGCTGGCCCACTACGAGGGGCTCTTTTTCCACCGACGTTCGCTCCTTGCCCGGGTAGGCAAGAAACTCCTCACCGATATCGAGCGGGAATGGGGGAAGGCATAACCCCCACCCCTCAGCGGAATATTTCCTTCAAAAACGGCGGAAGCACAAAGGCTGCCTGATGGATGGCAGAAGAGTAGTACCGGGTGGGGAAGGGAAGCTCCCGCCCTGCCTTTGCCGGATCGTACTTTTTGGAGGCAATGATGTAGCTCCAGACCCCTCCTGGATAGGTCGGCACGAGTCCCCAGTAAAGGCGAAGAATGGGAAAGACCCCCAAGTGCTTCCAGAGCTTTTTCACCCGCTCCTCCTCAAAGAAAGGCGGCTCCATCTGAGAAACGAGTATCCCGTCAGGAGAGAGGTGCGCAAAGGCATCCTGATAGAACTTTGGGGAAAAGAGGGGCTCAGCTACCCCCCGGGGAATGGGATCAGTGGAATCCATGATGATGACGTCAAAAATCTCCTCCGTTTTGGCAATGTACTCGGCAGCATCACCGATATGGACCTGCAGGCGAGGATCGTTCCATCGGCCGAGCTGCGGAAAGTACTTTTGACACACCTCTATGACACCCTCGTCAATGTCCACGAGAACCACCTCATCCACCGGATGCTTCAGGATTTCCCGGGAGGCTCCCCCATCACCTCCTCCCACGATGAAGACCTTGCGGGGAGACGGGTGCGTCACCATGGCCGGGTGCACGAGCATCTCATGGTACATGAATTCGTCTTTCTCGGTGGTCTGCACAATGCCATCAAGAAGGAGTACCCGGCCAAAGAGGTAGGTATCGACGACAGCGATTTCCTGAAATCCGGTCCGCCCCACATAGAGAGTCTCTCTCACCTTGAGGGCCATCTGATAGTTCTCAATGTAGTTCTGGACGTACCAGAGTTCCATTCCCTCTTCCCACTCCTCTCGTCAGTTCCGTAATTTTCACGTCCTGGGGTTTAAAGTACTCCCAGATGATTGGGACACTCGCCTTGGGGTCTAAGGAAGCCCCAAGAAAGATATCCAAAGCAGCATAACCGTACTCAGGCCAGGTATGGATGGCCACGTGAGATTCCGGCATCACCAAAAGCCCGCTTAGCCCATGGGGCTCAAACCGGTACACATGAAGCGCCAGAATATCCTTCCCGTAGCACTGAGCCAGATTCTGGAAAAAGGCTTCGACAAGCCCAGCATCGTTGAGAAGACCAGAACCCACAATCTCCACAAGAAGATGCCTGGCCACCGTCTCTTCAGGCAACACCCTCACCCCCTCACGCCGGCAAGGAGCAAACACCGGCCCGGCGCGCCGTCACGGCGAAAAGAGTAGAAGAGTTCCCCACCACAGGCCGTGCAGAGCCCGCTCACCTCAATCCTTTCTCTCTTCACCCCCAGAAGTACGAGATCCTCCACCACCACCCCTTCAAGATCTATGAAAAACCTTCCCTCTCGTTCCTCCAGAAAGGCCTCCTTCCCCAAAGCCTTAAAGCACTCAGCCACCTCGCTTCCTACCGCAAAGCAACATGGCCCTATGGCCGGCCCCACTCCCATCCACAAAGAAGAGGGAGAAACGGCAAAACGCTCCCGCATCACTTCCACCACTTTCTTGTGAATTCCCCCTGCTACCCCTCGCCACCCGGCATGAACCACCCCAAGAACTCCCTCTTCAGGAGCGAAAAGAAGAAGGGGAATGCAGTCAGCCACAAGGACCCCCAGGTAACAGTTCTTCTTCTGCGTGAGGAGCGCATCGGCAAAAATTGGAAAGGGAGGGGAATCGTCCTCGAGGACAAAGACCTCGGTTCCATGGACTTGACAAGCCACAAGAATAGGACCAATGTCAAGATGCACCGAGAGTGCCTGTCGTCCCTTTCTCTTCCGCACGTCAAAGGGCACCCGGCGGGTTACAAACCAGTGCACAAGACCAGGGAAATCACAGGTCTCAAAGCGAAGGAGGACCACTCCCTCTTTTTCCTCGTACCGCATCTCCGAAAACCTAAAGGCAAAGAATTATTTTCTCTCGCCCTTACCAGATACTTACCTCGCCGTAGGAGAGTCTGTAGTTTGAAATTACACGAATCACAAAGAGAACAAGGAGGACGATTGAAGAGATATCGTCTATCTTTCCCAATCGTGCTCTTGAAAGTCCCAAAAGGTGCCGGCTCACCAGCCTCGATACCCTTCCCAAAGGGACAAACTGAAACCAACGCCGGAAAGGCCAACGGGGATAAAGAAAAGAGACCGGAGGATTACAATAACGCCCCTGACTCTTACAATGGCCGAACCCCCGACTTAGCACCCCAAACGACCAGTCCTCCTTCACCCTGCGGGACACTCCATTCTACCCTCCAGCGTATTTTCTTTCGATTTGCAGACACAATCGCCCCAGCTTTACTCAAGGAGGTCATCACAACCTGTCAAGAGCATAGCAGAAACCCAGGGGTCTGCCAAGAATGGAATGAAAAAATGCGAGCCTCAGGTAAGAGCTTGACGGTATGAGCGCAAAAGTCTTGCGAACCCCTTCATCCAATCGTCTTTGCCCTGATTTTCGATAACGTAGGCAAGAAGTGCCGAGCCCACTATGACTCCATCCCCATAGTGAGCCAGAAAGGCTGCTTGCTCGGGAGAACGAATGCCAAAGCCAGGAAGAAGGACAGAGTCGGTGTGTCGGCGGAGGTATTCGATGCGTTCCAAAAGAGCCCCAAGTTCCACCTCGGTTTCTCCGGTGATACCCTTTCCGGATACAAGATACACGAAGCCTTCGCTCTTCCGGGCAATCGCAAGGGAACGCTCAAGAGTTGAGGTGACAGAAGCCAGAAGAACCCGGGAGAGCACCCCACGGGCTCCTTCAAGAAAGGAAAGGGCCTCGAGGGGAAAATCGGCCACAATGAGCCCCAAAAAGCCGGCTTCACGAAAATCGCGGGCAAACTGCTTTACCCCGTATTGCAAGACAATGTTTCCATAAGTCATGGCAATGAGGGGTACAGAAGGGGTGATACCCTTCAGGACTTCGGGCACCATTTTGGGAGTCACTCCTTGCTTGAGAGCCGCAAAAGAGGTAGTCTGAATGACTGGCCCATCGGCCACCGGATCGGAATGGGGGATACCAACCTCCACCGCGTCAGCCCCCTCTTCCTCGCAGAGGTGCAGAAGACGGCAAAAGGTCTCGAGGTCCGGATATCCAAAGGTGAGGTACGGGACAAAGAGTTTTCGTTTTTTTCGTTTTTCTTCAAGCACTTCTCGAAGAGGATCCATACTCATTCCTCCTCCGCCAGAGCTCGCATAATGATTTCCACATCTTTGTCGCCTCTTCCTGAAAGACAAATGACGATGGTCGAAGAAGACGACAGAGATGGCGCTATTTTCGCCGCATAGGCCACGGCATGGGCACTCTCCAGAGCTGGGATGATGCCTTCAGTCCTGGCAAGAAGGCAGAAAGCCTCCTTGGCTTCTTCATCTGTCACCGTGACATATTGTGCCCTCCCGGTGGTGGCGAGAAAACAGTGCTCCGGTCCTACACCAGGGTAGTCAAGGCCGGCAGCAACAGAATGGGTCTCCCGAATCTGGCCGAATTCATCCTGCAAGAGGAGACTCATGCTCCCGTGCAGCACCCCTTTGGTGCCCTTCCCGATACTTGCTGCATGCTTCCCCGAATCAAGGCCAAGCCCTCCAGCCTCCACTCCGATAAGGCGCACCTCAGGGTGAGGAATGAAAGCCGAAAATATCCCCATGGCGTTGCTTCCCCCACCTACACAGGCAATGACGTAATCAGGCAATTTCCCTTCGCATTCGAAAAACTGGGTCTCTGCTTCTCTGCCGATTACCGACTGGAAGTCCCGCACCATGGAGGGGTAGGGATGGGGGCCGACAACCGACCCAATGACGTAGTGGGTATTGTCCACGTTGTGCACCCAGTCCCGGAGAGCCTCGTTGATGGCGTCTTTGAGGGTTTGACTCCCGGAGTACACCGGGACGACTTCCGCTCCAAGAATCTGCATTCGGAAGACGTTGAGCTTTTGCCTTTCTACATCCACCGCCCCCATGTACACCTGACATTCCAGCCCCAGAAGGGCACAGGCGGTGGCGGTAGCTACCCCGTGCTGGCCTGCCCCGGTCTCGGCAATGATTCTCCTCTTACCCACCTTCTTCGCCAGAAGCACCTGCCCCAAGGTATTGTTGAGCTTGTGGGACCCGGTGTGATTCAGGTCCTCCCGCTTGAGGTAAATCTTCGCTCCCCCGAGGGTCTCCGTGAGCCTGGCAGCAAGGGTGAGAGGAGTGGGTCGTCCGGCGTACGTTTCAAGGTACATGGCAAGTTCTGCCTGAAAGAGAGGATCGTTGCGATAGTACTCATACGCTTCTTCAAGCTCCTCAAGGGGTTGCACCAGCGTCTCCGGCACAAACCTTCCCCCAAACTCTCCAAAAAATCCTTTCCCCATTTTCCTCACGCTCCCTGTACCATGTCCATAATCTGTCGAACCTTAGTGATGTCCTTTACGCCCGGGGCAATTTCCACACCGCTATTGACATCCACAGCAAAAGGCCGCAGAACTCGAAGAAGGGAAGGAATATTCTCCACCTTGAGTCCCCCGGCAACAATGACTGGGTGAGGGCTTGTTGCCACCACGGGCACAATGGTTTCCCACACAAAGGGTACCCCCGTCCCCCCTTTCTTTGTACCCCGGGCAGTGTCAAAGAGAATATACGATATGCAACCCTTGTAAGCCTCAACGCTCCTGAGGGGAAAACTCTCCTCCACCCCAAAGGCCTTGATCACTCCCTTTTTAAGCCGTCGGCACAGAGAGGGATCCTCATCCCCATGGAGCTGCACAAGGTCAAGGCCACAGAAACGGCGAATGCGCTCGATCTCTCTGTAGTCCTCGTTCTGGAAAACGCCAACGGTGAGCACCTTCCCAGAGAGCAGGTGAACAATGTCTCTGACTTTTTCAGGAGTCACACAGCGCGGACTTCCCGGAACGAAAACAAACCCCAGGGCCCACACGCCCAGAGAGGCGAGACACATAGCATCCTCTTTTTGGGTGATACCACAGACCTTAACAGCGGGCAACTTCCCTCTCCCCCTTGAGTTCAAGGAGCTTCCGGAGTGGATCACGAGACACAAGCAAAGCTTCCCCAATGAGGAAATTTCGCACCCCCTGCTCGAGGAAAACCTCAATGTCCTCCCGGGTGTGGATGCCGCTCTCGGTGACAACAATAGTGCCTCTGGGAATGTAAGGAAGAAGGCGAAGGGTCGTCATAGGGGAAACCTGAAAGGTCGAAAGGTCTCGATTATTGATGCCAATCACCCGGGGTGAAATCTCAAGGGCTTTCTCAAGGTCCTTTTCGTCATGCACCTCCACTACCGGAACAATGCTCAAAAGCTCACACAGTGCTGCGAAATGCTTCAGGCGGTCCTTGGAGAGAATGCGGGCAACAAGGAGTAGAGCCTGGGCACCGGCCTCTTTGGTCTCATACACCTGGGTCTCCTCAAGAACAAAGTCTTTCCGTAGAATGGGCAGATTCGTTCGTCCGGCAACTTCCTGGAGAACCTCAAGCCCTCCCTGGAAGTGGTCTTCTTCGGTGACGACGGAAATGGCACAGGCTCCTCCCTGCTCATACGAGGCTACAAAACGAGGAACATCGGAAAAGGTGATGAACCTCCCTTTCGAAGGCGAGGCAAGTTTTACCTCTGCCAGAATGTTTGGTCCAGGCCCTGACAGAGCAGCAAGGAAAGTGTCCGTACCCGGCCGGGTAAGGAGCTCGGCGACTTCTCGAGGAGAGTATCGACAGGGTTTCTCAAGAAGCCTTCTCCTTTTGGCCACAACGATGGTCTCGAGAATGGTCTCCACTCTCCTCACCTCCCCGCACTCTCTGAGCCTCTTCAAGGAGTTTTTTCACACTCTCGAGGGCACACCCACTATCTATGGCCTCTTCCACAAGGCGCAGTGCTTCGAAAACAGTCTTTGCCCTCTCACTCAGCCAGACCAGAAAGGCTGCGTTGAGCACCAGGGCGGCTCGGGGGGCTCCCCGGATTTCACCCTGAAGCACTTCAAGGAAAAGGCAGACGTTCTCCTGCGGCTCTCCTCCCTGGATGGCCTCAAGAAGATAAACTGGAAGGTTGGCGCTTTCTGGACGGAAAACAAAGCGTTCTGTTCTCTGGGGCGTCACAAGAATACAGTGCGTTGTCCCACACACACTTACCTCGTCCACCCCCGGTTCCCCAAAGACCACAAGGCCCCGCTCCACCCCAAGATGCGAAAGCACGTAGGCCACAGGCTCAAGGAGTTCGAAGCTATATACCCCTACCATTTTGTACCGCACCGGACAAGGAGTGGTGAGAGGGCCAAGGAGATTGAAGACTGTTCGCACTCCAAGTTCCCGCCGCACCCCCTGTACCACCCGCATGGCAGGATGGTACAGGGGGGCAAAGAGGAAGGCAAACTTCGTCCGGATAAAGAGCTCTTCCATGGATTCCTTGGGAAGGTCGATGGGAAATCCAAGACCTTCAAGGAAGTCTGCACTACCACAGCGGCTTGAGACCGAGCGATTCCCATGCTTCACTACCGGGATACCCAGGGCATGGGCCAGGAGGGCCGCTCCGGTAGAGATGTTGAGTGTTCCTTTTCCATCGCCTCCGGTCCCACAGTTGTCCGCCACCGCACAGGCAGAGGGAACAGTGAAGGTTGTGGCCCGGTCCCGCATGGCACGGGCAAAGCCGAGGAGCTCCTCCTTTTTTTCCCTTCGAAATCGCAAAGTGGCCAGAATCGCCCCCATCTGGGCAGAGGTGAACTCCCCACCCATCAATCTCCGCATGAGCTCATATGCTTCTTCAACGCCGAGCACTTCTCCATCAAGAACACGCACCATGATTTCTCCTCTTTTCATTTCCGGTTCACCTCCAGAAAATTCTTAAGAATCGTCTTCCCCTGAGGAGTCAGCACAGACTCGGGATGGAATTGCACCCCAAAGAGAGGGTATTCCCGATGTTCCAAAGCCATGATCTCGTTCTCTTGCGTCCAGGCAGTTACTCGAAGCGTTGGCGGAAGACTTTCCGGGTCCACGACGAGGGAATGGTACCTGCCAACCCATATCTCTTCTGGCAGTCCCCGGAAAAGAGGAGAGGGAAGGAGGCGAACTTTCCACCTTTTCCCGTGACAGGGCTTGTGGGCCTTGACTATTTTCCCTCCTTCAACGTAGGCAATGCACTGGTGGCCAAAGACACACCCCCAAGATAGGGATGAAGGGGGCAAAACGAGCAATGATGGCATTCGTCATGCCGCAGTCGGTGGGATCTTTGGGGCCGGGAGAGATGACAATACGGTCCGGATGGAGGTATGCAATCTCCTCGGGGGTTACCTCATCGTTTCGGAACACCCGAATGTCTCTCTCCCCCAACTCTCCCAGGTACTGCACAAGGTTGTAGGTGAAAGAGTCGTAGTTGTCCACGACGAGAATCATACCCATTCCTCCTTTTCAGCAAGCTGTAAAGCCAAAAGCAAAGCTTCCGCCTTGCTTTTTGTCTCCTCATACTCTCTTTCAGGGACGGAGTCGTACACCACTCCTGCCCCTGCCTGTACCTGAGCAATACCGTCTTTGAAGAAGATACTCCGGATTACGATACAGGTATCCATGTTCCCCTGGAAGCTTACGTACCCTAAGGCCCCGGCGTAAGGTCCGCGACTTTCGGGCTCAAGATCTTCAATGATCTGCATTGCTCGGACCTTGGGGGCTCCACTCACGGTTCCGGCAGGAAAACAGGCCTGAAGCGCCCTCCAGGGGGTCATGTCTTCTCTGAGGATTCCCGAAACCGTAGATACGATATGGAAAACGTGGGAGTAGCGCTCGATCTTCATGTATTCCTCCACCCGGACACTCCCAAGCTCACACACTCTTCCTAAATCATTTCGCCCCAGATCTAAAAGCATCACGTGCTCGGCGTTCTCCTTCTCATCCTCCAGGAGATCCCGGATGATCTCCTCCTCCGGCACATGAGCCAGGCGCCGCCGTGTTCCAGCAATGGGTCGGGTCATAACCTTCCCCCCCTCCGCCTTCACCATCACCTCCGGAGAGGAACCAAGGAGCACAAAATTGGGAGTCGAAAGATAAAAGAGATAGGGTGAGGGGTTGAGGGAGCGCAAAAAGCGGTAGGCCCGAAAAGGATCCCCCTCGTATGGTACCGAGAAACGCTGGGAAATGACGACCTGGGAAGCATGCCCTTCCTCGATGAGTTCGATCACCTGGCGAACCGCCGCCTCAAAGGACTCTTTGGTGAAGTTCGAACGAATGGGCCCCCTGAGACGAAAGGACCCGGCCCTTCCCGGAGTTATTCCTGCTTCCTGGGCTCTCCGTATTGCCTCCTCAATCCAGAACACCCCTCTCTCAAAGTCTTCCTCATCCCTACCCCGGGCCACATACACTACTCCGAGGCGGTGTTTTAAGTGATCGAAAAAGAGAAACCTTCGAGCAGTGGCAAAATACGCCAGGGGAAACTCCACAGGTTTTTGGGGAACCGTCCGCTCCCAGGTCTTCACCGCATCGTAACTCAAAAACCCTACTGCTCCTCCAAGAAAAGGCAAGGAGGGGACAGGGTGTACTGAAAAGGGGGGATATTGAGCCTCCAAGGCCGAAATGATGTCGGTGAATTCCCAGAAATATTTCTCTTCTTCCAGATCGACGATGAGGAAAGAGTAACGCCCCCAGGTTTCCCCCCGCTCGGCACTTTCCAAAAGCAAAGCCGGAGCCCTCTCCCGAAAGTGTTCAAAAAGGAGCACTGGGGTGAGACGATCGGCCAAAAACTCTGTATAGAGGGGAACATAATCGTACTTTTCACTCAAAGCCAGAAATTCTTTTTTGTGCGGACGCACGTCCATGGTACCACCCCAAACAAAAAAGCCCTCATCAAGAGACGAGGGCTTTCTCGCGGTGCCACTCTTGTTGACAACGCCAAAGCGTTGTCCTCTCCACCAGGTACCCATGATACCCGTCTTCCTTTACAGGGAAAGACCCCTTTCAGTCTACTCTCCCTTCAGCGGGATTTCGATGAAAAGCTCCGAGGCCCATTCACCCCTCTGGAATCACCCGGCTCCCACCTCACCCGGGCTCTCTCTGGATTCCTAAAAGAAGCTACTCCCCCTCTTCATCGCCTGAGGCCCTATGAACTTTTGGGTATCTTATACCACTTGAGTCTTCCTTTGTCAAGGA
>CAYRSB010000006.1:74899-85849 GCA_964426875.1 uncultured Atribacterota bacterium | reverse complement strand
CGAAAGATTGGTAAAAATCCTATGCGCTGATTGTGTGCAACTCCAACGTGACTCCCGTTGGAGATTTTGAGCATAGAACTCCTGGGTGGTACGATTTGCCATCTTGAAGAACCCGCTCAGTGAGACGACCGATGGTGCAGAATATCTGCAAAAGCCTTGTGGCACTATTTTGTGAAAATCCATAAGAGTGATAGGCAATGGCGCTACAATTACTCATCCTTTACTATTCTGCCTACGGGCATATGCACCGGATGTGTGAGGCAGCAAAAGAAGGAGCCGAAAGCGTAGAGGGTGTGACTGCGATACTTCGCAGAGTTCCAGAAACTCTTCCTCAGGATATACTTGAAGAAGAGGGATAGCGCAAGCTCAAGGGGCATTTGTTCATGTTTCTGTTGCAAATTTGAATGGCCTTGAGGAAGCGGGCGCTGTGCTTTTTGGTGTTCCGCCCGTTTTGGTAACTGTGTGCCCAGATGCGGGCATTCCTCGATGGTACTGGCCCTTTGTGAGCCAGAGGAGTACCGCCCTATACTTTTAGTGGTCAGAGTCGTGTTGACCGGGTATCCGGATGCTCTCCTTATGGAGCGTCAACCATTACAGGAAGTCAAGGTGAACGCTTTCCTTCAGGACGTGAACTCGCTGGGGCTTGTTACCAAGGGAAATACCTCGCCCTGATAGCCAGGGCCCTCAAAGAGTACCGTTCCAAAACACTCACTGGATTATTCAGTAAAGGTGATTCAAAGCCTGACGTTTCGTCCTAAGAGGTTTCAAAGAGGAACAAGCCATCCTGGGGTTCGTTGCCCAGGATGGCTTGGTGTTACTTTTCAAAGAGCCTCAAATATTCACCGTACCCCTCTTTTTCTAAATCTTCTTTGGGGATGAACCGGAGTGCTGCAGAGTTGATGCAATATCGTTTTCCAATCGGTGGGGGTCCATCGTCGAAAACGTGCCCTAAGTGCGAGTCTGCATAGCGACTGCGAACTTCGGTACGAATCATAAAGTGACTCCGGTCTTCGACTTCAACAATGTTTTCTGGCTCTAAGGGCTTGGTGAAACTTGGCCAGCCAGTGCCGGAATCAAATGTATCGAGGGAGCTGAAGAGGGGTTCTCCAGAAACGATGTCTACGTATATCCCTTCTTTTTTGTTGTGCCAGTATTCATTTTGGAAAGGTGGTTCAGTGGCATTCTCTTGTGTGACTCGGTACTGAAGAGGGCTGAGTTTTTGCCGAAGTACTTCTAAAGAAGGTTTACGGAAGTTTTTCCATGGTTTTGACCAGTACTCTTCTTTGAACTGGTCCCTACCAGAGTGGGAACGGTACAGTTCATAGCGTAAAGGGCATTTCCGGTAGTAATCTTGATGGTACTCCTCGGCTCGGTAGAAGGTAGTAGCAGGGCGAATTTCGGTGGCAATGGGTTTTTGGAAGCGACCTGAAGCTTCAAGAGCTCTTTTAGACTGTTCAGCGAGTATGCGCTGTTCCTCATTGTGGTAGAAAATGGCCGTGCGGTATTGTGGACCCCGGTCCACAAATTGCCCCCCTGGGTCAGTAGGGTCGATGTTCTGCCAGAAAATGTTGAGGAGCTCCTGGTAAGTAACCTTTTCCGGGTCATAAGTAATTTGCACTGCTTCGAGGTGACCGGTTGTACCAGAACATACCTCTTCATAGGTGGGGTTTTCTTTGTGTCCCCCGGTGTATCCCGAAACAGCTTCAATGACGCCGGGAACTTCTTCAAAAACACTTTCCATGCACCAGAAACAACCTCCCGCAAAGGTGGCTTTTGCTCGACGTTCTGGACATTCCTGAGCTAGGGCAAAGCGAGACCAGAAAAAGAACATTACCAGCATGATCAAAAGAAAAAATATGATTCTCACTTTCTATCACCTCGTCTTCTGAAACCATTTTGTTTCTCTCCTGTATTCCCTCTTGTACATTGACTTGGATTACCATGGGTCAAAAGCCCAGGCGATACGGAAAAGAAGAGTTGTGGCAAGAAAAGAGGTACTCTCTGACTCAGGCTGGTTTTTGCACTCCGTGTTCGGAGTGGATAGTCAGGGTTTGGTTCTCTATAGAGAAAAGCTCAGGACTCAGCGTGGAGGTGAAAATGTTCTGAAAATGTATCGTTCCTTCCAGAGAACCCTCCTGGTTTTCACGAGAAAGACGGAAGTCCACCCGATGAGGGTGCTTGTAACAGTGATGAGGGGATTTAAGAAAATGGACCAGGGGCTGAGGCGGTAAAAGGAACTCGCCACCCACCGGGAGAGGCTATTTGCCCCAATCGTGAGGAATGCCCGAGCAAGCTCCTGTTTGCCGAGCAAAAGCCAGTAGGGGTATACGGTGTAGAGAAAAAGCCAACCCCAGACAAAGCTTGAAAAAGCGACGTTGCCTCCAAAAATCCAAAAGTAGCTCTTGGCGAGACCCCGGAATGCTTCTTGAAAACCTCTGTACATCCGACACGATACAACCTCGGTGAGATTATAGAAACGATAGCGGTATCCACGTAGTCGGAGAATTGAGCCAGTTCGATATCTTCGACCACTTTTTCTCGCACGGCTCGATGTCCGTCAATAGCCCAGTACACTCTCTTATGGAAGACCATAATCTGACCATTGCCTACTGCAAAAGCGCGCCAGCGAGGGAAAAGGAGGGATAGAAAGTGGGGATAGAGTGCGATCACACTCCAAACGATAAAAGGAACAGTAAGCTTTTCCCCAAGTGTCTTTGTTTCCTCTCGAGCAACGCCGCTTAAGGTATCGAGCTTGTGGACAAGCATCTCGCTTACGAGGGTGTGTAACATTGAAGGCTCATGCCAGGTGTCAGCATCGGTAAAGATGAGAATGTCTCCCCGGGCATGCTGGGCCAGATTGAGGCAAGCCCAGCTCTTTCCCAGCCACCCTGGAGGTGGTTCGGTTCCTGCAATCCAGCGAAATCGTTTGTCGTGAATGGTACAGAGGATATCTCGCGTTTTGTCGGTCGAACAATCGTCCCAGACGAGTACCTCAAAATGTGGATAATCCTGAGAGAAGAGTGATTGGAGGCACCTTGTAATCGTGTGTTCCTCGTTGCGAGCAGGAATCAGGACACTTACCAGTGGTTTTTCCAAAGCGGTAATCTTTCGGTTTGGTTTCCGAAGGGTGAGGAGATTGACGAGGGCGATTCCTGCAAGAGTTAAGGCAAAGATATGAACTCTTTCAAAATGGGCAAAGATTGTTTCCTGGGCAAACACTGCTGTGGTTTCTCCTCTTGAACTCGTGTCGGTGAGCAAAAAGAACAAGGATACTGTTCAAAACAGCAATGAGGCCATAGAGGTATCCGTAACGGAAGAGTGCCCATCCAGTCAGATGGAGCATTCCTACCGTGACAACGAGATGATCAGGAAATGAGATGGTGGTGAAGTAACGGAGGAAGAGAAAGGCAGAAAATGTACTCCCCAGAATAGAAGGCATCATCCAGTAGGTGAGACCGGCCCAAACCCCAAAGGTGGTCGCGATGCCTTTCCCACCTTTAAAACGGAAAAACACCGGGAAAATGTGTCCCATCACCGGGGCAACAGCCAGGATTGCTCGTAAGGATTGTGTTTTCTCAAAGAGAAAGAAAACCGGAATGAAACCTTTGAAGAAATCACCTAGTAACACCAGCATTCCTAAAACAATACCTCCACTTCGGAAAGCGTTTGCCGCTCCAGGATTTTTGTCCGCCCCGGCTTCCTGAGGGTCTACGCCAAAGCACTTTCCGAAAAGAATTGCGTACAGCACCGACCCAGAAAGATACGCAGTTGCGGAGTAAAGAATCTCTTTCCACATTGTTTACTCTGCGTTGTTAAAAACACTTTCTTTTAACAATATTCCCTGAAAGGTGACGTTCGGGATGGTGATGCCAAAGTCTGGAAAAGAAAGAGGATAGTGGACTCTAATGACTGGGCTTTCTCTGGAATTGGAAAACATTGTCTTTTGGATGGATGCAAACCATTGCAAAGCATGTGGCAACGACATCAAAGCGGCCAAGCAGAACTCAGTTTTTGAGCGTTATTGGAATAACCTTAGGTAGTTGAAAGACTTCTCAGGAATGATGGAGCTTGAAGCCGCGGCAAAAGGCTCTCTCGCAGGAGAAAGCCAGGGTTTCTCTCAAAAGCTTCCTCTGCAGCTAGAATATCCCTTAGAACCAGGGATATGGTACCCTTTAGGGTAAGAGGAGACAAAGGCAGTGAGTTTGGAGGATTACAAGGAACTGCAAAGAGCCAGTACGGGGTAACTTTAAGGCCTCTTGAGGGGTAGTTCATGTTGGGTTGTACCCTACATTTTGTTTATCTACAATAGAGGAGAAGAGCGGAAGAAAAGAGTAAACCTGTTCTTCCTAAGCACTACCTCAGTTTCGTAACTGAGCTTTCAGAAAGTTATAGAACGGTGTATGCGTCAGTTGGGTTTATTTTTGGTCTTATTGCCATCTCATTTGTGGGATTCTGGCTTGGTGGTAGGGGAGGCATCGGATGCGTATTGGTTACCCTTGCATTAATCTGAGTCTCTCGTGTCGTCCTGATGCAACGTTCCGATTGGTCTCTCTTTCTTGGGAACGTTTGCGAGAAACGGCCGCCAAAAATCTGGCCTGTCTTGAAGAAATCATCCACTGGAATGCAAGGCACGGGCTTCTTTTCTTGCGCATTACCTCTGGTCTTGTTCCTTTTGCCTCTCATCCGGAAAACCATTATCCGTGGGAAGAAGAGTTTGCCAAGGAAATGGGCCGAATTGGGATGCTGGCTCAAAGTTACAGGATGCGCATTTCCATGCATCCTGGACAGTACACCATTTTGAACTCTCCCAGAAAAGAGACGGTCCGGGCTGCTATTGCAGATCTCCGTTATCACAGCCGTGTTTTAAGCCTGATGGGGTTAGACCAAACGGCAAAAATCCAAATTCATCTAGGGGGACGGTATGGCGATAAGAAGGCTGCTTTGAAGCATTTCATCGAAGTTTTTCGTTCCTTAGACAAAGCTATTCAGAGCCGACTGGTGATAGAGAATGACGAGCGACTCTACAATCTGGACGATTGCCTCTTCGTGAGCGAAATTTTAGAAGTGCCGGTAGTGTTTGATGTGCTCCATTGGCGCTTAAATCCCGACAATCGTTCTCTTCCAGAGGCATTGGGAGCTGTTTCAAAGACCTGGAAGGAAAAAGACGGCATCCCGGTTGTGGATTACTCCTCACCTCTTTCTGAGAGTCGGACGAGACACCATGCCTTGACTCTGGACGAGGTCAACTTTCAACGGTTTTTGGAAGAAAGCTATCCTTACGATTTTGACCTGATGTTGGAAATCAAGGACAAGGAACAGAGTGCCCTTCGGGCGTTGGCGATTGCTCGTGTTCTGGGCGATAAACGCCTTGTGGCGCATCCCTAGAACAACAAAGGACGAACCCGGGAACCGAAAGCGGCCTTTTCCCCATGCAGGCCCTCTGGAAAGTGCTCCGGATGCCCTGTGTGGGGGTCTCTCCTTAAAACCCAGCTCTTCTCTGGTTTGGCCTTTACCATCTTCGAGATGGTTTTTGCTCTCTTTGCCAAAATTCGCCTGGGTCTCGATGCCCGCACCACGAATTACGCCTTCACCCACGTGAGGATTCTGGTGGTCCTTATATAGTCTTCAGTGAGAGTGTGCTTTTAGCCTTATCCCTCGTTGGCTGGGCGCTGACCCCATTCGCTATCGTAGTTAATCCTTGTTCTTATTCCCCTCCGGTGGGGGGTACCATGTGGGTAGCAATTGACAGTACTCTCACCCGCTCGGTCTGGTCGGAGGAGGTCGGGGGAACCCTTGGTCTTTCTCATTACTGGGGAGTTTGGCTTGAGTTGTCTCTCCCACCGTAGGGGGGATTCCTTTTGGGTCGAGCTGGGGTCACTACACCCAGGTTGCTGGGGGCTACGATGGTGGGATAGCTCATCTACTGTGCCTAGCGACAAATCCTCTTTGTGCCAGATTTGGAGTGTCCGGCACTGAGAGGATAGGAGAACCCACGGGGACAGCACGCCTCAGGAATGTTTTTGGGAAGAAAAGAGTGCGCTGGGGGGAACAATGGAACGGCTCAATCCGGAGAAAATCGATGTTCGCTTCGTTGAGGTGAGGGAAGAGAGTTAGCGGAATGGCTAAGGGAACCGGAGGTGTTTGAGTGGAAGAGCGGTCTTTAACCCTGTTGCTCTGCAGGATGCAATCTTTCATCAGGAGTTGCCTTTAGCCTTGGAGGCGCTGTGCTTTGGTGACCGGTTGCTTTTTGCGAAGCATCTGGAACTTGACCATGCCCCCGATTTTGGTCCACCTTCACGCTTCAAATTCCCGGTATCGGCGTGTGGAACCCTGGGGCACACCTGCGGGGTACCAAGTAGGTTGGTAACTGGGACCCTCATTGGAGGAGGGGAGGTTGCCCTGTAATTAACCTTGGAAAAAGGCGTGCATTCTCCTCAGGGTACACTGGTTTGGGGAGAATGGTATAATACAACTGTGAGAACCATCGCCCTGAGGTGGCTTAAACAGGCCGAGGCCGATTTTGTGGCCGCCCAAGATAGCCTCAAGAGTGGACACTATGAGTGGAGTTGCTTTCAGGCCCAGCAGGCCGGCGAAAAGGCACTGAAGGCATATCTCTATGAGAAAGGATATACCTCCATTGTAACCCACTCCCTTAGAGAACTTGTCCGGGAGTGCGCGCGGCTTGACGGGGTCTTTGAAACTATTGCTCAAGAAGCAAAGACCCTGGACATGTTCTATATCCCTACCCGCTACCCCAATGGCCTGGGTGGGGAACTTGTCCCGGCGGAATTCTATGAAAAGGAGGATGCTGAAAAGTGCCTACGCTCCGCCGCATCGATCCTCGAAATCGTGAAGCACTTGCTCAAGCCTTAGGAGAATTTGTGGAAAAGTTGAAAACCCTTCTTCCCATTGAGAGAATTTACCTCTATGGTTCTTTCGCCCGGGGCGAAATCCATGAAGGAAGTGACATCGACCTTCTCATCGTTGGCGATTTCAAGGGACGGCTTTTTGAACGCATCGGGATGATTCTCGATCTCACCGACCTTCCGGTGGAACCTCTGGTCTATACCCGGGAGGAATTCGAGGCATTGCAAAAGGAGGGGAATCCTTTTATTGAAGAAGTACTACGAACCGGGATAGAACTGTAAGAGAGCCTGCGCTTTTCGTAGAATCACAATCGATGAAAAAGGTCACAGTTGGGACTTCTTTCCCCATATGGGTGGTATTTCCAGGCACGATGACCGCATACGTTCCAGGTTTCAAAACCGGTGCATTTCCCGCATGTTCTTTTCCATGCCTCCCTTGGAGGAGGAAGTTTTTCTTCCTCTTACCTCGTCCTGTAAACCCTTCCCGAATTTCCGCAAGGTTGTACCCCATTCCTGTGGGGTGTGGCACTATTGGCCACACAATTGATGGTGGTGGAATAAGGTAAAGAAGTGGTGACCCAATTAATGCGTTCTCCTTTAAAAGAGAGCATTGCGGCGTCCTTCAGCTGAAGACCAAGAGTTTGGCTATCAGATAGATTGGTAGGAGTACTGTGAGCTGACTTCTTGGGTAAATTTTGGGCACATCTTTTGACCCGCTGGGAGAGAGTCACTGATGTTCTCCGAGTCTCTCCCGGGGGAAGGGATCGCGGTACCTTGATAGAGATTTTCAAATCTCAGTGTCGTTGCCTTTGGATTTTAGGACTTCCTGACTTTGAGAGGACTCTCAGGCAGAAAAGAAGGGTCCAACAAAAAACCACGGGTTCCAACGGATCTTTGACCTCCATCTCCCTGGGGACGAATCCTCAGGGTTTCAGACCCAGACTGCCATCCTCACAAGGAGGATTTCGAACCCCTTCTCTTGCGGGAAGAAGTTCTTTTTCTGAGCCTCCGGTCTCCAACTCCTCGGAACCCGTGGCAACTTTAAGGTAACATATCCTTCTGAGAGTGTCAAGGGGGTGGGAAAAATTTTTTGGCGGTGAATCGAAGGGGAGAAAAAGGCAATGTTTCGGCTCTTTGACGGTCAGGGCAGTGGGGAAACCCATTTTTGAGATAAAAATTTTTTTTCAGAATAGAGGTTCCTGGGGCACTTCCTCTTCCGGAACGTGATTGATGCTGCAATGGGGGCATAGTCCACCTTCCTCCCAGAGTTGTAGCATTCCGGGTTTTCCTCCGAGATGCTCTCCCATGTAGAGGTAACGCAGGCCGGACTGTGGAAAGGTCTTTTAGAGGGATTCCCAACTGAAACGGAGTACATACCGCGAATAAGGCCGTGAGCGAATGTCAACGAGGACCTCGATGCTGTGCTTCTTGAGGAGGGGGCTGTGGTGAGGCAAACCCACCCTTTTGAGGGGCGATGAGGGTGGTAGTAAGGTTTCCCGGAGCCGAGCTTTTGCCGAACAAATTCCCGGGCCGTCATGGCAGGTTCTTGATTTTTCCTGAGCTTCGACCTCCCGAAGGCTCATGGTTTTTGGTTTTCTTGTTGGCACAAACAGGTGTAGCGTCAGCCCCCGGCTTCAAGGATAATTTTGAGAATCTCGGGTTTTTGTTGAACATCGTGGCGTGTGTGCGGGGAGTCGGGCCGTGTTTCTCTCTGGCATTCACCTCTGTTTCTGCCTCAAGGAGAACCGTCAGAGCCTCGGGGTTTTTGGTTGCTCCATGCGGCATACATGAGAGGGGTGGTACCATCGTCGTCTTTGGCGTTGATGCGCTCCAGTCTCGACGGCACTCTGCACCTAATCGTTCCGATAATCCCCAGGATGGCTCCCCAAAAGAGAGCACCGGTTCTTGGGGGCTTTGTCTTACCGAAAAGCCCTTTCATGGGCACTCGATCTCCTGGATCCGCATGGGGAGAGAAAAGGGGGAGAAAGGCAGGGAAAGCTTGAGTTAAGGCCGGGAGGAAACTCTTCCTGGAGCAAAGTCTTGGGAGGGAGAAATTGGGGTATGAGAAACTTTAAAGAGAATCGCATTCCCTCCTTGAAAAACATTGTAGGGTACACATGCCCAAAACCGTGACAATCTCGTCCAGCTTATAAGGGTGCGGGGAACCTCTGCACCAGCAAGCTTTGCGGCTCAGGAGAGTGAGGTAAAAAGAAAGGGATGGGGTAAAACCCATCCCCTGTTGTGATTGCGGAGTTACTCTGTTTCAGAGCTCACACGGTACTTCGCGTTCTACGTCCACGTGGACTCCGTAGAAAGAAAACTGTGGAACGGTGAAGCTGAGCGCGGAACCCTTGTAGGTTGTGAAAAGACCGGGGCTTGGGTTTACTGGTGGGGGAGTGGAGTTGTATCCCTGGACTTTCACTGGTTCCTTTTCATCCGGATCAAGCCTCCAGCCCTCATTAAGGGTGATGGTGATGGTTACATTCCCATTATTTGGGGCAGAGAATTTCACTGTGCCGACTTCCATGGTCTGTCCAGCGTAGAGGGTTACTGTTTTCTTCTCTCCACCGTAAGGGGTATAGGTGGCCCAGTTGCCGCGTCTGACATAACGGGTTCCTGCTGCCCAGGCAGTTTCGTCTTTCCAGCAGGAAATCTGGGCGCAGTTCCATTGTATGTTAGAATCGGCTGTGCGGGTCTGTTTGGTATCATTCTCGGTAAGGGTGACAGTGTTTTGGAAAGTCACGGTGTCGCATACTGTGCTCCCCTGGTTGGGGGTCAGGGTGTAGGTAACAGTCCAGGTATATTCATCATCAATGTTACCTGCACCGATGTTCTCCCAATCTGGATAATCAGGATCGCCGATTGTACAGGTGAAACCATCCGGACATTGCAATTCATCCCTCACGTTAGCAGTCTGGTCAACATAGGTGATGGTTGGTGCACCTGGAAGGGAGAAGTCTGTTTTTGGTTCCGGCCCGAACTCCTCGCCCAGGTTTCCTGAGTGGTTGGTGATGGTCACTTTAACTGAGTTCCGGTATAAAGCTCCTGGAACGGGGGTGAAGATGATTTCATATCTGTATGTTCCAGTTTCACCAGGACCAAGCTCTCCAGGTTGAATAGTCTGGCTTGCGCCAGAAAGCGGCTGGAATTGCCCTGCTCCAGTCTTATACTCCACCTGGTCCACAAGCTTCAGGTTCTCGGTTGTTTTTTCGCCACCATTCGTTACCGTGATTGTACCCCGAACTCCATATTGATTAGTTTCTGATACCTTTTTTCTTGTGGCAGTCAGTGTGTAGGTAATGGTTCCGTCGTCATTGAGCGTGGCTTCCTTCTTAATTGTCCAATCGTAGGTGATTGTTTTTTCCCAGAACCCTTCGGCGCTTTTTGAGGCTTTGAGCGTCGTCCCCGCCTGGCCCTGCTTCATGCTTGGAACCCGGGATTCCTGTGGTGTGCATCCTCCCAGGAGCACCAGGAAAATTCCAACTGTCACCGCAGCAACCACAAACCACAGAACAGTATTTCTCTTCATCTTTTTCACTTTCCTTTCCGGTTGAATTTATTTCAGCACAGATTACTATACATTATCCTGGGAATGGGGTAAATAGGAAATATTTCCTATACAACATGTCGTAGTATTTACTCAATATGACCATATATATTGGGGAAAGAGGAATTTAATTATGTAGGAGCTTTTTAGGCAGGGATGCTGAGCTACACCGGAGTTTTCCCCACCAGAGTCAAAACCAGCGTGGTGGAGAGAATACCTCCCCTCTTGAGGGTAAAAAGCGAGCTCCAAGGAGAGGATGGGGTATATTCCTCTTTTCATCTTCATCCCACCGGGTGAGGAACTTCTCTCTGGCATACCGGTGGAGCTGGAAACTGGGGCAGGGTTTCTCGCAGTGGGTCTAGCTGGAGGAGCAAGGACAGGGAGGGTACATATGCCCTCCTCTTTTGGAAACTTGCGCCACTAACATGTCCTACATGCTCTCTGTTCAGATGGCCGCCACACTACTCAATATGGAGTGCAAGGGTGCCAACTACGACGGTCTTGGTATTGTCGTTGGCGGTAAGTGGATCTCGATTG
>CAYRSB010000006.1:0-74799 GCA_964426875.1 uncultured Atribacterota bacterium | reverse complement strand
CACAGGCCGAGTTCTACAAGAACCTTTTCGACGACTTGAACAACAACCGCCGAAGGCTCATCCCCTATGAACCCTGCCCTGTCTCTGGGTGCTCAGTAGAGTAAGACCAAACAGTATCCACGTACTTTGTCTCAAAAAAGGAGCTCGAGGAACTCGAGCTCCTTTTTTTGGAACATCCCCTCAGGAAAAATTCCGGGTCCATGAAGGGGTACCGAGGGAGAGGGAACCTCTTCCAGCCTTACTCCTTCCAGAAATAGACCACCGCCATGCCTTCTGGTGGTACTGGCACACCCTTCACCAGGGTATACCCCGGTGGGAAGCTGTAGAGCCCGCTCACGACTGCCCGGGGAGTTTCGGTGATGGTACTGTTTTTGGGGGTGGAATCCATTACTCCCCCTTCGCTTGTGTGTCCGGAGAAGCCCACCACATGCCCCATTTCATGGAGGTAGAGGCGGTACTCGGGCTTTAAGTAGTACCCGTACCAGTAACCGGCAGGGAGAATCCCGACTTTAGCTTTATAGATGGTGTAGTTTGACCAGTAGACCACTGCATACCCCCAGGCTCCAGAATTGGCGATGCTCGTGTCGTAGACAATCTGGACCGGGCTTTGGGGATTGTCGCTTGCCCGAAAGACGGTTTTCCCTCCGATGATTCCGTTCCAATCGTTGAGGACCTGGGCAAGGTCAATGCCTGAGTCGGTGGTGGTGTTGTACACCTCCACTATTCCGTCAGCCCAGCGGACCACCGTACTCTTGCCGTAGCCGTAGGTGGTGAGGAGGCTGATGAGGTCTGTCGGTGTAGGTGTTGGTGTGGGAGTTGGAGTAGGTGCTGGTGTGGGTGTCGGGGTAGGAGTTGGAGTCGGAGTAGGAGTGGGAGTGGGCGAAGTGCTGGAAGATGCCTCCGGCTTCAGGCTGAAGTTGGCAGTGGTTGTTCTCCCTGCCCGAACATTGATGCTCTTGGTTTGAGATACATACCCGCTTGCCGATACGGAAAGGGTATTTTGCCCGGTGGGGACACCTCCCAGAGAGTACCTCCCCGAGCTATCGGTGGTAGCACTCAGCGTGGTTCCTACTACTTCTACCTTTGCCCCGGAGATGGGAAGACCGGTGGTGGAACTCTTCACCGTCCCGCTGACAGAGCCGGTGGTGCTTAAGCGGATTATGGCCAGTTCCTCATCTTGGGAGACGGTGGGAGAGGGGACATTCCCAGGGTCACAGCCGGAGAAAAGAACAAAGAGTATCAGTATAAGGCAGAGATACCCAAAAACCCTTGGTGTTCTCATGGACCTCTCCCCCTTTTGGGTGATTTGGAAGGAGAAGAAAGGCCTGAAAAGCAAAAAGGGATTTGGCAGCCCGGCCACCGTAGTGCTTTTGACACCTTAGGTCCGTGGCTTTGCGCCCTCTCCTTTCAGAGAGTTTGCCCTTTCATTCCCTTCCACTCTTATACATCGGCAGAAAGGGCAAAAACTTAAGCCCTTTACCTGAATAATCTCAGAGCCTGGTTAGACGTTTCCGGTCCGGGGTGCCAGTGAATCGTTCTTCGAGTCGTGGTACCCGAGCTTTGCGAAATTTCGTGTACTTTTTTCTTTTTGCGGTATAATACGGCGAAGGAGGAACAGCCGGTGGAGCAGAAATTCTTCAAAGAGCTTTACAGAGGAGTTCGGGATAGGTGGGAGAGAATCTTGGAGCACCCCTTTTTGCAGGAACTTGCCTCTTCGACTCTTGCCCGGGAGAAGTTCTTTTTTTATCTCAGTCAGGACGACTACTACCTTGAAGACCTTTTGGCTGCTGTAGGCATCCTGGTGGCAAAGGCCCAGGAAAAGGCTCTGCGCCGTTTTGCCGTAAGGCTTCTTTCCGAGACCGTGCAGGGGGAAATGGCCATGCATGAGATGCTTGAAAGGGAAAAGGGCTTTTCGGTATATCCCCCCGGGCAGGTGGCACTGAGGTATGGGGATTTCCTTTTGCGCACGGCGTATACCTTTTCGCCTTTTGAGATTCTGGTTTCCCTTGCCCCCTGCTTTGTGAGCTACCGGGACATAGGGCTTTACTATAAAGGCAGGCTTTCAGAGAGGACCTTTCCGCCCTACCGGGCCTTTTTGGAGAGCTACGCAGGTGAAGCCTACGGGAGGCTAGTGGCGGACTTCCTCTTTTTTCTGGAGGAGGCGGCGCGCTCGGCGACACCTTGGCAGAAGGAGCTGGCTCACTCAATCTTTGAGCGGGCAGTGATGTACGAGTGGCATTTCTGGGAGGAGAGCTATCGTTTTCCTCTTTTGGCAACTCCAAAACACGCGGAGGAGGATGAAAGTGGCAAAAATTCTGAAAAAGGAAGTACTCACTCCTCAAATCAAACTCATGGTGGTTGAGGCCCCCTGGGTGGCTCGCAAGGCCAGGCCGGGGCAGTTCGTCATTCTACGGGTGAACGAAGAGGGAGAGCGCATTCCCCTCACCATTGCTGATTTCGACCCTCTCCTGGACACGGTCACCATCATCTTCCAGGAAGTGGGGAAGACCACGATGATGCTTGGGGAACTTAACGAGGGTGACGAGATTCTCGATTTCATCGGTCCCTTAGGACGGGAAATCGAAGAGAGGTACTTCGGGCATGTAGTGTGCGTGGGAGGAGGAGTAGGCATTGCTCCCACTTACCCCAAGGCCAAGGCCCTCAAGGCGTGCGGGAACCGGGTGACGTCCATCATCGGTGCCCGGACAAGAGACCTCCTCTTCTGGGAGGACAGGATGCGCACAGTGAGCGATGTCCTTTACGTCACCACGGATGACGGGACTTACGGGGAGAAGGGCTTTGTCACCCATGTCCTGGAGCGAGTTCTGCTTCAGGAGAAGGCAGATCTTGTAGTGGCTGTGGGTCCGGTGATGATGATGAAAATGGTGAGCCTCCTCACCAGGCGATACAGCGTTCCCACCCTCGTCAGTCTCAACCCCATCATGGTGGATGGGACGGGGATGTGCGGGTGCTGCCGGGTGACGGTGGACGGGAAGTGCCGCTTCACTTGTGTGGACGGCCCGGTCTTTGACGGATGGAAGGTAGACTTTGATGAGCTTCTGGCCCGCCAGAGGACATATCTTGAAGAGGAGAGGAGAGCTCTGGACCTCTGGCTCGTGGAAAAAGCAAAGGAGGAAGTGCCCCATGTCTTCTGATCGCCTCTTCGGTCGACCGAAAATGCCCCAGCGCCCGAGGGAGGAGCGCATCCGGGATTTCTTTGAGGTACCTCTGGGGCTCTCAGAGGACGTGGCAGTGGCGGAGGCCAGAAGGTGTCTACAGTGTAAAAAGCCCTCCTGCGTTGCGGGATGCCCAGTGGAGATCGACATCCCCGGCTTTATCGCTCTTCTGGCTCAGGGACGTTTTGACGAGGCTATTGCCAAAATCAAGGAGAAAAACAGCCTTCCCGCCATCTGCGGGAGGGTCTGTCCTCAAGAGGACCAGTGTGAGAAAGAGTGCATCTTAGGGAGGAAGGGCCAGCCCATCGCCATCGGTTACCTGGAGCGGTTCCTGGCAGATTACGAGAGGGAGAAAGGTGTGAAAACCCCTCCTTCTCCCCGGCCAATTCCCAGGAAAGTTGCTGTCATCGGCTCGGGTCCGGCCGGGCTCACCTGTGCTGGGGAGCTGGCCAAAATGGGGTACCGGGTGACGATTTTTGAGGCCCTCCATGCTCCCGGAGGAGTCCTCGTTTACGGTATCCCGGAGTTCCGCCTTCCCAAGGCCATCGTCCGCCAGGAGGTGGAGTACGTCAAGTCCCTGGGGGTGGAAATCCAGGTGAGCATGGTGGTGGGTAAGACCTTCACCATAGAGGACCTTCAGGATGTGGGGTACGAGGCCTTCTTCATCGGCACGGGAGCAGGACTCCCCCACTTCCTCAACGTTCCGGGGGAGAACTTAAACGGCATCTACTCGGCCAACGAGTTTCTCACCCGTTCCAATCTCATGAAGGCCTACCTTTTCCCCCGTTACGATACCCCCATCAAGGTGGGGAGGAGGGTGGCGGTGATTGGAGGAGGGAACGTGGCCATGGACGCGGCCCGGACAGCCCTTCGCCTGGGGGCAGAAGAGGTATGCCTCGTGTACCGCCGCACCAAAAAGGAGATGCCAGCTCGAATCGAGGAAATCGAGCGCGCTGAGGAAGAGGGCGTGAATTGTATCATCCTCACCACGCCGGTGCGCTTCGTGGGCAACGAGAACGGCTGGGTGACGGGCCTTGAGTGTATCCAGATGGAGTTGGGAGAGCCGGATGAATCGGGGAGAAGGCGTCCCATCCCGGTGCCGGGCTCGGAGTTCGTCATCCCTGCCGACACCGTGGTGGTAGCCATCGGCCAGGGACCAAACCCCCTCCTTCTTGAGACCATAAAGGGTCTGAGCCTGAACAGGCGCGGGTACATCGTGGCCGACCCAGAAACCGGAGCCACAAGCCTCAGGGGAGTATTTGCTGGGGGAGATATCGTCACCGGGGCGGCTACGGTCATTTCAGCCATGGGGGCAGGGAAGAGGTCTGCCCGGGCTATCGATCGCTTTTTCCGGGACCCTGATAGCTTCTCCCAGTGGAGGTGAGCCGTGCGCGAGACTGAGCTTCTTGTCATCGGTGGTGGACCGGCCGGGTACGCCGGAGCCCTGCGGGGTGCCCAAAGGGGGCTCAAGACCGTTCTTGTGGAGGCCAGAGACATCGGAGGGACGTGCCTCAACCGGGGCTGCATCCCCACCAAGGCTTTCTTCAAGGTGGTGGAGGTGGCCCGGATTCTTGAGGAATCCCAGGAGTTTGGGGTTTTGAGGGAATACCGGGGGATAGACTGGAAGAAGGTCTTGGAGCGCAAGGCAAAGGTTGTGCGCCAGCTCACCGGAGGGGTGCGCTTTCTCCTGCAGAAGGTTGGGGTTGAGGTCGTTCGGGGTTTTGCCACTTTTGCCGGGGACCGCGTGGTTCAAGTCCTGCAGGAGGGAAAGGTGGTAGAGGAATTCCGGCCCCGATATGTCCTTCTTGCCCCCGGGTCCTCCTCGGCGAGGCTCCCTGTTCCGGGGAACGACCTTGAGGGAGTCATCGACAGCGAAAAGGCCCTGGAGCTTCCCAAGCTCCCCCAGAGCATGGTAGTGGTGGGTGGAGGTGTCATCGGCATGGAAATGGCCTGCATCTTCCAGGGGCTGGGGGTACGGGTGGAAGTCATCGAGATGATGCCCAAAATTCTTCCCCCGGTGGACCGGGAGGTGACGGACCTCCTCACCCGCCTTGTGGAGCGAAGGGGCATGAAGGTGTACACCGACGCCCGGGTGGAGGGAATCACCCGGGAAAGCGGTAAGCTCCGCGTGACGTACGAAAGGGGAGGTCAGAAGTTTTTTGCTGAGGGCGATTACGTCCTGGTGGCGGTGGGAAGGGTTCCGGCTCTTGAGGGGCTGGGGCTTGAGAGAGCAGGAGTGTGGGTGGAGAAAGGAGCGGTGGTAACAGACGAGAGGATGGCCACCTCTGTTCCCTGGATTTACGCTGCCGGAGATGTGAACGGGAAGTACCTTCTGGCCCACGTGGCCTACAAGGAGGCCGAGGTGGCGGTGCGAAACATCTGTGGAGAAAGGGCCACCATGGACTACCGGGTGGTGCCAAACTGCATCTTCAGTTTTCCAGAAATTGCCTCCGTGGGCCTCACTGAGGAGGAGGCAAAAGAGAGAGGATACACGGTGCGGTGCGGGAAGTTCCCCTTCCGGGCCAATGGCAAAGCCCTCATCGAGGGGGAGGTAGAAGGCTTTGTGAAGATTATAAGCGAGGCCAAAAGTGGGGAGATTTTGGGGGTTCACATTATCGGTCCTTCCGCCTCGAACCTCATCGGGGAGGGCATCGTGGCTATGGGCCTTGAGGGCACTCCTTCGGAGATTGCCTGGGCCATTCACCCCCATCCTACCCTTTCTGAGGCAGTGATGGAGGCGGCAGAAGCAGTTTTTGGCACTCCGCTGCACTTTATGGAGAGAGGAGGAACGTGAATGAACATTCCTGAACATCTCTTCTACACCTCGGAGCACTTCTGGGTGCTCAGGGAAGGCGAAGTGGCCCTCTGTGGCATCACCGACTTTGCCCAGAGCGAGCTGGGAGACGTGGTCTTTGTGGAGCTGCCCGCCGTGGGGGCTTCGGTCAAAAAGGGTGAGCGCATCGGGGACGTGGAGTCTGTAAAGACTGTCTCCAACCTCTATGCTCCTCTCTCAGGGGAAATCGTGGCGGTCAATGAAGTCCTCAAAAGTGAGCCGGAACTCTTGAATCAGGACCCCTACGGTAAGGGGTGGATCTGCCGCATCCGCTTTACCGACGAGGGGGAGTGGAGAGAACTTCTGGATGCCTCCTCCTACTCGAGGCTCGTTATCAAGTGATGGGGAAACGATTCCTTCGGGTACTCTGCGATCCGCCCCTCTCGGGCTATGAGAACATGGCCAGGGACGAGGCACTCCTTGAGAGGTGCCGGGAGCCGACCCTTCGCTTTTTTTCCTGGGAGGAGAAAACCCTCTCTCTGGGGCGGTACCAGAGGTTAGACTCTCTTGACCTTTTTTACCTTGGGGAGAGGGGTATACCTTTTGTGCGTCGGCCCACCGGGGGGAGAGCCATCCTCCACGGGGATGAGGTGACGTTCAGCCTCTTTCTCCCCAAAGAGGACGAGGGCTACCACCACCGCCTGCTCTATGAACGGGTTCGGGAGGTGGTGCGGAGAGCCCTTGGAGATGTGGGGATTCTGGCAGATGGACCGGTACGCTCTGAGGTGCGCTGTGACTCTCCAGCCTGTTTTTCACTTGTTCTGCCCCACGAGCTCAGCGTGGGGGGGAAAAAGGTGGGGGGTATAGCCCAGGCGCAGACCAAAAGGGGTAACCTCTTTGAGGCGTCTTTCCCCTTTTCCCTCGACCGCCGGGAATTCTCTTTGTGCTTTTGGGACAGGGAGGGAGTTTACGAAGAACTCTCCCGGGGTTTTTGGGGACTTAAAGAGATCAAAGAGGATGTGGAAAAGGAATATTTTCTGGAGTGCCTCAAGGTGCGTTTTGGGGAGTGGCTGGGAGAAGTCTACGAGGGTAGATGGCAAAAAGAGGAGCTTGAGAGAGCCCGGGAACTCCTGCATACTAAGTATTCTCCTCAATTCAAAGGGAAGGGACTTGCCAAAAGAAAAGGAAGCGGGTAAAATTGATGGTAGAGGGCGGGGTCGTGGTGTAGCCTGGCCTAACACGTCAGCCTGTCACGTTGAAGACCGCGGGTTCAAATCCCGTCGACCCCGCCAGAGGGTGCCGAGATAGCTCAGGAGGTAGAGCGAAGGACTGAAAATCCTTGCGTCCCCAGTTCGACTCTGGGTCTCGGCACCATGGGACGAGCGGAAGTAGCTCAGGGGTAGAGCATCACCTTGCCAAGGTGGAGGCCGCGGGTTCAAATCCCGTCTTCCGCTCCATACTGTGGCGGCATGGCCAAGCGGCTAAGGCAGAGGATTGCAAATCCTTTATCCCCGGTTCGAGTCCGGGTGCCGCCTCCAGAGGACGAGTGTGGGCGGCTAGTTCAGAGGAAGAACGCTTCCTTGACGCGGAAGAGGCCACTGGTTCGAGTCCAGTGTCGCCCACCAGGAATACGAAAAAAGCGCCACCCTGGGGGCTGGCGCTTTTTCTTTTATTGAGGAGGAAAGGCAATGACGAGAAGACCGCACAACGCCCTGGCAGCAGTTACCGAGAGCGGGAAGCTCGTGGACTTGAACGGCTCGGTGGGAGAAAAGATTGTCCGTTATCTGTCCTTCGAGGACCGGCAGGGAAGGGAAGTCTACTGGCACAGTACATCCCACATCATGGCCCAGGCCGTCAAGCGCCTCTTCCCCGGGGCAAAACTCGGCGTTGGCCCAGCAATAGAGGAGGGTTTCTACTACGACTTCGACCTTCCTCGGGCCCTCAGCGAGGAAGATTTGCCCTTCATAGAGGAGGAGATGCAAAAGATCATTCGTGAGGACATCCCCTTTCGCCGCCGGGAAGTAACGAAGGACAAGGCGAGAAAAATATTCGCCCAAAGGGGAGAGACGTATAAGCTTGAGATTCTCGACGAAATCGAAGACGACGTGGTGAGTATCTACGAGCAGGGAGAGTTCGTCGACCTCTGCCGGGGTCCTCACGTGCCTTCCACCTCGTACATTGAGGCCTTCAAGCTTTTGAGCGTTTCCGGAGCCTACTGGCGGGGAAAAGAGGACAACCCCATGCTCCAGCGGATTTACGGGATTTCTTTCGATAGTGAGGAGAAGCTCAAGGCTTATCTTGCGCGACTTGAGGAGGCCAGGCGTCGGGACCACCGTAAGCTCGGCCGAGAGCTTGATCTCTTCAGTCTCCACGAGGAAGGACCGGGATTCCCCTTCTTCCACCCCAGGGGGATGGTGGTCATCAACACGCTCCTTGAGCTCTGGCGAAAGGAGCACATAAAGAGGGGGTACCAGGAAATCCGCACCCCCATAATCCTTGAACGAGGCCTCTGGGAGCGCTCGGGCCACTGGGAACATTACCGGGAGAACATGTACTTCACGACCATCGACGAGCGGGAATTCGCCATAAAGCCCATGAACTGCCCCGGGGGGATACTTGTTTTTCAGAGTCGCCTGCGGAGCTACCGGGAGCTGCCCCTGCGGATGGCCGAGCTTGGCCTGGTGCACCGTCATGAGCTTTCGGGAGTACTCCACGGACTCATGAGGGTTCGTTCCTTCACCCAGGACGATGCCCACATCTACATGGAGTCCCGTCAGGTAAAGCAGGAAATCATCGAGGTTATCGACCTTGCCCTGTACTTTTATCGCCTTTTTGGCTTTGACTACGAGGTGGAGCTCAGTACCCGGCCTGAGAAGTTCATCGGGTCTTTGGAAATGTGGGAGATGGCCACCCGTGCCCTCCGGGAAGCCCTGGAGGAGGTGGGGATTTCCTATACAGTCAACGAGGGGGAGGGAGCTTTCTACGGGCCGAAGATCGACTTCCATCTTCGGGATTGCCTGGGCCGGCGGTGGCAATGTGGGACCATCCAACTTGATTTCGCCATGCCCGAGAAGTTTGATCTTGAGTACATCGGAGAGGATGGAGGGCGGCATCGGCCGGTGATGCTCCACCGGACGATTCTTGGAAGCATCGAACGCTTCTTCGGCATTCTCATCGAGCACTTCGCCGGGGCTTTCCCAGTGTGGCTTGCACCAGTGCAAGTAGCAGTTTTGCCGGTGGCCGAAAGGCACATTCCTTATGCCCGAAGGGTTGCCGATATCCTCGGTGAGGAGGATCTGCGAGTGGAGTGTGATAAAGAGAATGCCACCCTGGGAGCCAAAATTCGCAAGGCAGAGCTTGGGAAGATACCTTACATCCTCGTGGTGGGGGACAAAGAGGTCGAGAGTGGTACGGTGAGTGTGCGGCGGCGTCGGGTGGGGAACCTGGGGAGCATGGCTTTGGAAGCCCTCCTTGAGCGCGTGAAGCACGAGATAGAGGAGAAAACGGTGGATTGATGGAACGGAACACCCTCCATCGCCTTTTCTGGGATGCTCACGTAGGGAAGGAGAAGAAGAGAGACCGGGATGTGGCCAAGAGAATCCATACTGATCTTGTGTGGATGGAGATTGCGCCCTTTGTGGAGCCGGGGAGAAGGGTGCTCGATGCCGGGGGAGGGTATGGCAGGTATTCTCTGGAGCTTGCCAGGCGGGGCTGTTTTGTCGTGCACCTTGATGTCTCTCCCCGGATGGTTGAAGAAGCCCGGAAAAGGGCGGAAAAAGAGAAACTCGCCGACCGCATCACTTTCTGTGTGGGTAAGGTAGAGGACCTCTCTGTGTTTGAGGACAGAGCTTTTGATCTGGTGCTCTCCCTTGATGCTCCGGTGTCGTACGCCTATCCGGAGGAGAAAAAAGCCCTCCGGGAACTTTCTCGGGTAACGGACAGGACCCTGATAGTGTCGGTGGTGAACAGGATTGGGCAGCTCCCCGTAGCTCTGGAGCTTGAGGCCCGCTGGAGAAAGAGCTTCAACCTTTCCCAAAAGTTTCTCGAGACCGGAAACTGGGATCACCCCTCTCTCTGGCAGGCCCTGGAGGGGAAAGTTCCCTTCTTTGCCCGTTTTCTTTTTCCTCCCCTCCATGCCTTTTTGCCCTCTGAGCTTCTCGAGGTTGTGGAGGAGTGTGGCCTAAAGCCCCGACGTCTTGTGGCTACCGGGAGCCTCTCCCGTCTTCTTCCGACAAAAACCCTGCGGGCCATCGTGCGGAATTCGTGGTTCTACCGGGAATTCCTCGAGCTCTCCCGGTGGTACGATGCCCAGATTGAAGTTCTGGGTGTGGGGTCTCGGGTGGCCTCCGGGCTTCTTGTTGTTGCTGAAAGGGAGGGAAACCATGCCCGGGAAGTGGTTTAAGCTCACCGCTCGTCCAAAGGACCGGGAGGCGTTTCTTCTTTGGGTTTCTGGAGAAGATATTCGGGGCCTGTGGGAGGTTGATGAAGAGACCGTTGTGGCCTATGCCTTGCGTCCTTTCCCTCCGCCTCCCCCGGGGCTTGTCAGGGAGTGGGCCCAGGAGGAAGAGGGAGAGGGAGACTGGGAAGAGGAGTGGCGAAAGGGTTTTGGTATCCTGTGGGTTACGGAGGACGTGAGCATTCGGCCTCCCTGGGAGAGGAGGACACGTGCCCCCTTCGATCTTGTCATCTACCCGGCTTTTGCCTTCGGGACAGGGCACCATCCCACGACTCTGTGGTGCCTGCGCATGATTCGGAAATACCTCAAAGAGGGTATGGCCTTCCTTGACGTTGGGACTGGTTCGGGCATCCTCACCTTCTTGGCCTGGAAGATGAAGGCTCATCCTCTGTGGGCTGTAGACTACGATCCCTTAGCCATTGAGGAATTTCGGCGTAACGCCTCCTTGAACGGCGTTCCCCTTGGGGAGGTGCACCTTCTCCTTGGCCACATCGGTGCAATCCGGGAGCGCTTTGACTGCATCGTGGCCAACGTGAGCGCGTACTTCCACCTTACGCACCTTGAAGACCTTGTCGGCTTGCTTGAAGAGGGAGGATATCTCATCCTCTCGGGAATTGAAAGTAAGGATTTTCCTCCTCTTTCTGAGCGAGCGATCCTGTGCGGACTCTCTCTTCTTGAAGTGCATGAGGAGGCTTTTTGGGTGACGGTGGTCTATTCCCGAAGGGTGTGCTATGATAACACCAAAGTGAGGTGAAGTAATCCTTGCGGGTTGCCTTCGTGTATACGGCGAAGGATAGAAGGCTTGTGGCGGTCACGAAGTACATGATGGAGCTCTGCGAGAAGGCAGGGTGCTCGGTGAAATCCATCGAGGTCGAGAACACCACCTCTCCGGTGAACTTCCGTCCCTTTGATCTTGTTCTCGTGGGTTCCCAGGTGGCGAGCACCTTCGGTGGGCAGATTTCCAGAGAGGTAGCCAATTTCTTAAGCAGTGCTCTGGGTATGGAAGGAAAACGCTCCGTGGCCTACGTGTGTCCTTCCCTTTTTGGAACGGATAAGGCCCTGAAGAGACTTATGGCCCAGATGGAGAAGGTGGGAGCCTTTGTGGTGGATTTTGAGGCGGTGCGAGGCGAGAAAGAAGCTCAGGGTCTCATTGCCCGGCATGTGAAGGGGGGATGAAGAGTGGAGAGAGGAAGAGAGACCATGAAGGACATTCTGGAGGAGTTCCTCTTTGGTCCGCTCAGCAAGGTTCTCAGCCCCTTTTTGAGCGAGGAGGCACGACAGCACCTTTCCCGGGCACGGGTGGAAATGCTTAAGGCGGTGCGGGCTTTCATCGATGCCGAAATTGAGCGACTGGAAAAGGAGAAGCGAGAAAGTCCCTGAAATAGAAATGGTGCGCGGTGCTGGATTCGAACCAGCGACTTCCACCGTGTGAGGATGGCACTCTTCCGCTGAGTTAACCGCGCAACCCGGAAGGATTATACAACAGCTCTCCGGGAAGGTCAACCGTTTTTGTGTCCCTCGGCGAGGAGCAGCGGTAAACCACCTTGTTTTTCTTCTTGTGCGGGACGTTGACCACTCTGGGTTTTTCTGTTATCTTTCTCTGAGGTATTTTGTGAGGAAAAGGGAGGATGTGGGATGAACCAGAAGCGTCTGGCCATTCTCGTGGGAGGAGGTCCTGCACCTGGCATCAATGGCGTCATCGGCTCGGTAACTCTTGCAGCCATCCGGAGAGGACTTGAGGTCGTCGGTATTTACGACGGATTTCGGTGGATCTCGAGCTCCTCTTTCGACCCCTCGGTACATGCTGTCCCCCTTGAGGCTTCCTGTGTTGCTCAGATTCACCTTGAGGGTGGGTCGATTCTTCGTACCGCTCGAGACAGCCTGGTCAAGGGTGGAACCATAGATGAGGCCAAAGTGCAGAGTGTCAAGAACGTGATGGAGAAACTCAACGTGGGATACCTCGTCACCATCGGTGGAGATGATACTGCCTTCAGCGCGAGCATCGTGGCCCGGGCGATGCAGGGTACTCTTTATGTGGCCCATGTGCCTAAGACCATCGACAACGACCTTCCTCTCCCTGGCGGTATGCCTACCTTCGGCTTCCAGACGGCTCGCGAAGTGGCCACGGGCATCCTGAGAAACCTCATGGAGGACTCTAAAACTACTGGACGCTGGTATTTCGTGGTCATTATGGGTCGTTATGCCGGGCATCTGGCCCTGGGAACAGGGAAGGCAGCGGGAGCGGCCCTGACTATTATTCCCGAGGAATTCGGCGATCAGAAAATCCGGGTGGAAGATGTCTGTGACGTCATCGAAGCAGCCATGATCAAGCGGAAAGCCCTGGGCAGGGATGACGGTATTGCGGTTGTTGCGGAGGGAATTGCCCTGAAATTCGGCGATGTGGAGGAGATAGAGCAAATCCTTGGCAAAGCCCTTCCTCGCGACCCGCACGGGCATGTGCATCTTGCCGAGGTTCCCCTTGGGGAGCTTCTGAAAAATGAGATCACCCGGAGATTTGCAGAGCGGGGCAAGAAGATTACCATTATCACCAAGGATGTGGGGTATGAATTGCGCTGTGCTCCTCCGATTCCCTTTGACATCGAGTACACCTGGGACCTCGGGTACGGAGCGGTGCACTACCTTCTGAGTGGTGATTACAGTCAGGAGATGAAGGAAAAGGGAGCCATGATCAGCATCCTCGATGGCAAACTCAATCCTATCCCCTTCGACGAAATCATGGACCCCAAGACCGGCCGTACTCGAGTTCGCACCGTGGACGTGAATTCCTATGCCTATCAGGTGGCCCGCTCCTACATGGTTCGCCTGGAAAAAGAGGACTTCGAGAATCCGGAGCTGGTTGCTGCCATGGCGAAAGCTGCCAACATGGATGTGGAGGCTTTCCGAAAGCGGTTTGAACACCTCGTCGTATAGGAAGGCCTGGGGGAGGGAGGATGTCCCTCCCCTTTTTTCTTTCTGGCGATACCCCCTTTTCTGGGTAGTTTTGAGTACGATTTTTGGCTTCCTTTTGGGAGAGTGTTTTTTACCCTCTTTTTTCCTGCTTTTTCTCCTTTTTGTGGCTCTCATTGTGTCCCAGATTCTCTTTTTCCATTCCCGAGTCTTCTTTCTCTTTTTCCTCGCTTGCTGGGGTGTTTTCGGGGCCTTGTTTTTTGCCCTGGGCTTTGTCCTGCCCTGGGAGTTTTTCCGGGAGAGGGAAGGCGAGCGTATTACTCTTGAGGGTTACCTGATGGAACAGGATGGCAGAATGTACCTCTCCCGTCTGGGTGGCTTTTGGTTGTATTCTCCCACTCTCTCTCTGCGTGGGAGTGCTCCTTTGCTTCGGCCACTCGTGTACCGAAGGGTGAGAGTTTCTGGGACTTTCAGGAGTTTTGCTTCCTGTGCCAATCCTGGAGGGCGAGACCTGCGAGTTCACTACTTTCGGAAGAGGGTTTTCGGGTACCTCGAGGTTAAAGAGATAGCGCCCCTTTCTTCTCGGAATCTCTGGTTTCTTTTTCTGCGGTGGGTCTGGGAGAAAAGGAGGGCCTTTCTTGAGCGTTTTGCCGTGGAACTGGGGGAGATGTATGCTCCTCTTTTCAGTGCCGTGTTTTTAGGCCTCAAGGAAGGGAACTTCCCGGAAAGGGCCAGAGTCTTCCAGGAAATGGGGGTGTACCATCTCTTCTGCGTCTCCGGGTTCCACATGGCCCTCCTGGGGGGTACGCTCTGGTTGGCCCTGCGCCGCTTTTTGCCCCGGCGGGTTATGCCCTGGGTGACACCCCCCTTTACCTTTCTCTACCTTGCCTTCTGTAGTTTTGTACCCTCTGCCTTCCGGGCATGGATCATGATGAGCCTTTTCTTTCTCAGTCGGAGGATGGGACGGGTCGTCACCACCATGGGGATCCTTCTGAGTACCTTTTTCCTCATGTTTCTCCTGCAACCGGAGATTGTTTTTGCTCCCGGAGTCCAGCTCTCTTTTGCTTCCACCGTCGGGGTCATTGTTTCCTCTTGGTTCCTTGAACGCTTTCTACATCTACAAAGAGGAAGCCAGGGGTGGTCGGTCCTAATCCTCCGGTACTTTGGGAGTGTCTTTCTTGTCACCGGTGGAGTCCTCCTTGTAAGCTTCCCCTTCCTGGTGGGGAACAGGCTGACTCTCTCCTCTTTAGTCTTTTTGGGTAACTTTCTTTTGCCTCCCCTGGTAGAAGGGGTTCTCTTTCTTGCTCTTCTGAGCCCCCTTTTGGGAGTTTTTGCCCTCGGCCGCCTGGTTCTCGTCTTTTGCCTCCAAAGGCTTCTTTCCCTTCTTCTTGGGTTCTCGGAACTCCTTGGGAAGTTTGTACCGCATGTGGTTTTCGATTTCTCCGTGGGGCGGAACATCCTGTGGGGCATGGTGGCATGGAGTGTGGTCGTTCTTGTGTTTTTGGGGTTTTCCACCAGAAAAAAGATTTTCCTCATTCTGGCAGCATTCTCCCTCCTCTGGGGTGTGCTCTTTGGAGCTTTGTGGTTTCCTGAGGAGAGCTTTGTTGTTTTCGACGTCGGCCAAGGTCTTGCTTGTGGCCTTTTTGATGGGAATTCCGGAATTCTCATCGACACGGGGGGCATCATCCGGGGGTATGGCAACGTGGCTTCAAGTATCCTTGTGCCCTCTCTCCGCTCCAAGAGAGTTTCCAATCTCTTGGGAATTTTTCTCACCCATGGGCATAAGGACCATGCAGGAGGAGTAGGGCACATACGTGTGGCCTTTCCCGAGGCCTCCCTTTTCCTCCCCGAGCATTTTTCTTCCTTTGAACATCTACGCCTTTTCGATAATGTCTTCCTTGAAGTTCTTTCCGTCCGGGATGTCCAGGGACCGGCTGCCGTGTATCGCCTGCACACTCCCTGGGGCCGGGTGCTCATCCTGGGAGATGTGGAGGATATTTTTTTGTATCTTGCCCCTCACAATTTTCGGTTCCTTGAGGCTGATGTCGTTGTGCTCCCCCACCACGGGAGTTACAGTAAATCTCTGCGCAGACTTCTTTCCCTCTCTTGTTGCCGTTGGGCTATCATATCGGTGGGGGAGAATCCTTACGGACACCCCGATAGTCGCACGATAGAGGTTCTTGAGGAACTCGGTATACCGTACTTTATCACCCGGGAGGATGGAGCGATAGAGTACCATTCTTTTATGGGACGAGGGAGGATAAGGAAAATTGGGAAGAAAAAGCTTTGAGGAGTGGCTGAGAGAGAAGGAAAAGGACTCTTTCCTGGTTCTTGAACGCCGGGTTAATCGGGCCCACTTCGAGGAGTGGTGCATTCCTCAGATTCTCGAGAAGGTCTCTACCTCCCGATTTTCCCGGGTTCGCAATCGAGAGGAGTGGGAGGAGAAAAAGAGAGAACTCCTCTTACCCGCTCTCTTCCCAGAGAGAGAGGTCGTTTTTCTCGAGGGTATCGATGAGAATCTGGCCCTGGCAATTGCTCGGGAATCGCCATCCTACCCTTCGGCCTTCTTCTTTTTCCTGCCCGAGGAAGAGCTGACGCGAAGCGACTGGCGGAGGTTTCCCTGGATTGTTCTCAAAGAAGAGGGAGTCTTTGAACAATTCCTGAAAAGAAGACTCGAGAGCCTGGGTCTTTCCCTTGAGGATAGAGCCAGGGTGCGTCTTTTTCGCCTTCTTGAGGAGTACGAACTCCAGGAAACGGACATCGAGACCTTCCTGAGACGGTTCAGGCGTGGAGAGAGGATAAGGAAGGAGGACGTGGAGGTATTCTTTGAGAAAAGTGAGAGAACGCTCCTCTTTCGCTTTCTTGACGCGGTGGGGGAGAGGAATACTTCCTTAGCCCTGCAGTACGGCTACCGTCTTCTCGAGGAGAAGAAGTTTCCTCCCACCCTTTTCCTCAGCCACCTTGCCCGGCGTTTCCGCCTGCTTTTGCAGCTCTACGTCGTGGGGGAAAAACGAAAAGACCTCTGGCAGGGAAGAGAGGTCAGCTCTTTTGAAATACAAAAGGTTCAGAGGATGCAAACGTACTTTAGCCTATCTGACATTCCTCGAGTCTTTCAGGCCCTGCGAATGGCAGATAGGCTGCTCAAGACTCAGAGTGTCGATTCCCAGGCTTTCTTGCTTTCTCTCATCACAGAGATTGTGGAACCCCAGAAGTCACCCGATTGAACCTTTGGGCAAGCCGTGATTTCAGGCGAGCTGCCTTGTTTTTGTGGAAGACACCTTTGGAGGCCGCCATATCGATTCTTCTGTAGACCTCGCTCAGGAAGCTCTTTGCCTCTTCCACTTTGCCTTCTGCAAGAAACTTCAGGAATTTCTTGATGTAGGTCTTTGTAGTGGATTTTACCGCCTTGTTCCGAAGTCTCCTTTCCTCACTCTTCCGTAAATTCTTTAAAGCTGATTTTGTATTCGGCATTGTTCCACCCCTCGAATTTCAAAATGCGACGGTGCCAATTGTACCATGGACCTATTCCATTTTGCAACCTTGCGCATTGGATAGTGGAAAATGCCCATGAAAAATATACTACCCTCTGGGCTTGCCGGTGCCGGCGTTGGTACAGAGAGATACCCAAGGGGAAAGGGGTAGATCTCAAAGAAAAACCAAACTCCAAAAGGAGGGGGAGGAAGAGAAAGTACCCCTTTGAGCACCTCAAGATCTTGAGACAATGCTTTGCACCTGAGGGATCCATATGCGCTGGAAGACTCCATCCCATTCTTACCTTTTGTATTGAAGAGGCTCTCGAAAAATGGGCACCTCTCCCGGTATGACCCCAAAGTCCTTGCCGAGACGAAAGGAATCTCGGTGGAGAAAAAAACCTGGTGATCGGATAGCTCTGGAAAAAGTAGGGTAAAATAGGGGATGGATGGTTACGATGGACCATCCATCCCCATATGGGACTCATGATAGTAAGGGGTGGGAGTGCGGAATCCCCAACCACCGTCTATGGAATACCTCAAAAACTCTGGTGGAATCTTTTTTGACATGGCCATCCATGATTTCGACATGGCCCGGTATTTGGCTGAAAGCGACGTGGATGAGGTCTTTGCGTATGCCACCGTGTGTATTGACCCGTCGATCAAAGATTTGGGGATTTCGATACCACCATCACCACCATGAAATTCAAGAATGGGATGCTGGGGGTCATCGATAACTGCTGTCAGGCACCTTATGGGTATGATCAGAGAACTGAAGTGCATGGCTCAAAAGGGTGTGTCATGGTGGAGAACGACCGTCCCAATACGGCAATGGTTTGCACAGCTTCGGGAACCTACGGAGAGAAATTCCTCTGGTTTTTCACTGAGCGCTACAAAGAGGCCTTTGTGGCTGAACTTTGTGCTTTTGTTGAGAGCATCAAGAACAACACAGAACCTCCTGTGACCGGGCTTGATGGCCTCAAGTCGGTTCTCATTGCTCAGGCGGCAGATAAATCTGCCAGAGAGGGAAGACCAGTTGAGGTTCCCGAAGTATAGGAGAATCAGGCGATGGCGGTTACGAATGGATTGAGGAGAGGGAGGGGTACCATTGCAAAAAGCGATATGTATTGAAACCATTTTCGCAGAATTTCCTTTTGAAGAACGATTTCGATTGGTGAAAGAGGCAGGATTTGAATGTGTTGAGTTCTGGACCTGGCAGGATAAGGATATTCGAAAGATTCAAGAATTATGTGTTGCCAATGGGTTACAGGTGGTGGCCTTCTCGGGGGATCAGGCATTTTCTTTAGTTGATGATGCCGAAAAGGAACAGTATATTGCATTTACAAAAGGATCGATGATTGTGGCGAAAACCCTTGGTTGTCGTACCCTGGTATTACATTCCAACGCTCTGGGAGAAAATGGTGTGGTTTTGAAACGGTATGATGAACTCAGCGTGGAGGAAAAGACGGGGAATATGGTCAAAACGCTCAAGATGCTTGCTCCTTTAACTGAGAAGGAGGACATAGTGCTTGTTCTGGAAGCCCTCAACACCCGTGTGGATCATCCAGGGTATTTTTTGTGTCACACCGAAGAGACTGCCAAGGTGGTCGAGGCTGTGGGGTCATCGCATGTAAAAATTCTGTACGACGTCTATCACATGCAGATTATGGAAGGAAACCTTATTGATACCATGACCAGATACATTGGTTGGATTGGGCACATTCATGTTGCAGACGTTCCTGGGCGACACGAGCCAGGTACTGGGGAAATAAACTATTCCAACGTTATGCGGGTATTAGAGAGATTAAAATATAAGGGAGCCATTGGTTTTGAGCTTTTTCCTCTAAGGGATTCTATGGAAGAAAATGCTTTCTGAACATTCTGCAAAAAGAAAATGTAGAGGAAGTAGTTACAGGGGCAGGTGGTGGCTCGGTATATGGTTGCACTGCAACCAATTACCAGGTGGTGGGATATCAAGAGCCAAAGGCCGCGGTGAGCAATTTCACCTGATGGCTAACGGTGTATACGCCTGCGAGTTCACCCCAAAAGTGTAGGGTAAATGCACTGGCGTCAGGATTTTTTGTCACCAAACGGAACTATGCCCTCTTTATCAACAAGATGGCACACCGACGCCTCAGGAGGAAGCAGTACTTGCCCATACCCCTGTAGACGCTTTGGAGTTCAGAAGACCCTTTGAGTACGGTCCTCTGGTTTCTGTCTCCGGCGTCGAGATTGGGATAGCACGCATCTCGTTCACCAATGAGGTTTTCACTCCATGTGATACAATGGGTTTTATAGGAAAGGAGTGGACTTTGGTGACTTTTGAAAAGGGTCTTTCCGGGCAGGCCGCAGTGGCGTTGAGGAAATTTATGAAGAGAGTTAAAGAGGATCCTCACGTCCTGGCGGTCATCCTCTTTGGAAGTTATGCCCGGAAAGAAAGAGGGCCGCTGTCTGATATCGATGTATGCCTTGTTTTTTTTGAGCAGAGTGTGAGTCGCACAGAAATGATGCACAAACGCCTGGATTACCTCGCCGAGTTTCCCCAGCTCGATATCCAGGTGTTTCAACTCTTGCCCCTCTATATCCGAAGAAAAGTGCTCAAGGAAGGAAAGGTTCTCTATACTCGTGATGATGATGCCCTCTATGAACTGGCCTACTGTACAGTCAGGGCCTTTGAAGACTTTAAACATATGTATTACGATTATCTTGAAGGGATTACCCGTGGATCGTGAAAGGGTTCTTGGAAAATTAACAGAACTCGAAGAGTATCTTGCGGAGCTCCGTGAAATTTTGCCCCGGAGTTTTGAAGAATTCCAGAAAATCGAGAAAAAACGAGCCTGCGAATGCCTGTTACAAATTTCCATTGAGGCGGTCATCGATACCTGTTATCTTCTGGTACGAGATTTGCGGTTGGGTTTGCCGGCTGAAGAAGATCTATTTGAAAAACTTGAAAAAGCTCACATTATCCAGCCGGATTTGCGACAGATTTTGCGAAGAATGAAAGCCTTTCGCAATATCCTGGTACATGCGTATGGCCATCTTGACGATCAGGTTGTTTATGAAATGGTCACTCAGGGTTTTGCCTCTTTCGAGGCATTTCGGGACGCAATTCTTCGTTTTTTGCATCAGGATTTTTGCCAGTGAAGCTCATCCTCTCGATGTCAGGAGAGTGAGCCAAAGATAAAATTCGCTTATTTATGTGTGTTTGAACTTTAGAACTCCTAAATTTTCCCGGGTTTCCTGCAGGATTTGGGTGTACACCTCTTCCTCAACGACTGCAGCAAAGAGGAAGATGCTCTGAGGAGAGTAAGAGGCTCCGTAGATTCCCTCTAAAAACCGGGGGATAACTTAGGTACTCACCCCAAAGGCTCAAGAGTTAGGTGGCAAGAGAGCTCTAAGAAAGCTCTTCTTTTGGGGAGAATAAGGGGACGAAATGTTCCTTCCCTAACCCGGAGAACCGGCAAGTCCAGGAGAGGGACCATGGAGGGTGAAAATTTCCTTGTAGTTTTCTCTTCGCATGGGAACCTTCCTCCTTTCTTTGCCCCTTTTCAGAAAGGCTACTGTGTTGCTTTAAAGACACCATTCCTGGAATACTACCAGCTTTGTTGACGAGGGTTGCTCATCTAATCTATAATGTATATTGATAGTAATTACTTCTGCATAGGGGAGGAGGTTGTATGTTTAGGAAGCTGTTAGTGGTGATGGTCCTTGGGATTCTGTTTTTGATTCCTGCATGGGGAAGCGCTCAGGTCACCATCAGAGTTGCCCACTTTTATGATCCAGCTGCAGGCCCAGCACATGTGATGAATATGCAGTGGTTGGAAAAGGTGAAATCCATTTTTGAAGGGGAAAACCCGGGAATTAAGGTTGAATTTGAATGGATCAAATGGGATGAATTGGACTTAAAATCTCTTCGAGACTATCGCGCAGGTATCTCCCACGACGTTATATACTCTTCTCCGCAGTATTACGGGTTCCACGAAGTAGCCAGGGATTTGCTCGACATAAGCAATTATGTCGCCCAGTGGCCAAAGGAACGCCTTGATGATATTGCCTGGAGCCCCGTTTGGAGATCGGCGTTTCCGTGGGGTCTTCCTTTGGGCATTCATACTCGAACCATAGTGTATCGCAGGGACATGTATGAGAAGGTGGGTTTGGACCCTGACAAGACACCGAGTAACCTCGACGAGCTAGTCGCATATTCCAAAAAGCTTACCCAGGACGTCGATGGGGATGGAACTGTTGACGTTTACGGTCTGGGGATGTATTTTGGTCCCTCAAGAGCCACGATTGAGCTTTATTTTGCTCCCTATATCTGGCACTTCGATGGAGAACTTTGGGACAAAGAGACGAAGAAGGCCATTTTTGCTTCCGAGGCTGGTGTTGCGGCTGCCCAATTTCTCTTTGACCTGATATACACCCACAAAGTTACGCCTGAGTGGTCCATAAGCGGTACGTATGACGACGTGATTATGATGTCTTTCCTAAACGAAAGGCTTGCACAGGCTGAAGGTTATGGAAGCTACTGGATTGGACCACTTGAAGAGAAAGGCTGGGTAAAGGGCATATTTCCTCCCACTCCCGAAGGTCAAGCTACGATAGCCGATGTTTACCCTACTCCTACGAAGTATCGAGCTCAATTTACTAATGCCTGGAACATATCTATTCATGCACTTAGCGAACATCCTGAAGAATCCTGGAAATTCATCGAGACAATGCTTCGACCGGAGCTTTTAATCGAGTATCCTGATGCAGGTCTCCCGGCACTGTTGAGCCTCTGGGATAGACCAGAATACAAAACACCCTTCTATCAAAAGTGGTTAGAAGCAGCAAGAAACGGCCGTCCCATGCCTCCTACCGCTCACTACGGGGACTTGGCAGATACGGTTGCTGCTTGCCTCCAAGAAATCTTTGCCATGAAGGCTCCTATTCCTGAGACGCTCAAAAAGTTTGAAGATGAGTACAACGCAAAGTTTGCCGGTGAGTGAGGCCTAAGCCAGGGTGGGAGAAATAGAAGGGATAGGTACTACGGATTATCGGGCACAAAAGGTATATGGGATCTGGTACTTTCTCAAGAGGTATCAGGTCCCGTATACTTTTCTCTTTCCGAGTTTTGTTCTTACTTTGATCTTCTTAGTTTTTCCCATCGTGTCCGGTTTGCTTTTAAGTCTGCAGCAGTCTACGCTGGGTGGAGAAGCAAGGTTTGTGGGCGTAGGGAATTTTACTCTTCTCTTTCGAGAAGCTCGCTTTCTGAACAACATGAGGCTTTCTTTACTTTATGTTTTGGGTAATCTCTCTCTGTCTGTTCCCCTGGCCTACTCTGCAGCTATTCTTATAACCAGCCCCGAGCTCAGGGGAATTTCTGTGTTCAGAGCTCTGTTTTTACTCCCCTTTATCACTGCCCCGGTGGTTAGCTCTGTCATTTTCCTTTCTTTAACGGATGCATCGAGCGGTCCGATGACATTTTTGCTTGCAAGGATTCTTGGGAATCGCCCGGTAATTTTGGCCAATCCCACCCTTGCTATGTGGACCATTGTCGGACACAGTTTTTGGCGTTCTTTTTCTTTTATTATGTTGTTCCTTGCAGCTGGAATAACTGCTATACCCCTTGAGCTGTACGAAGCGGCCCGCGTGGATGGTGCTTCCTCTTGGCAACTCTTTTCAAAGATTACCTTTCCACTGACTAAGATTCATCTTGCTCTGTCCATGCTCATCATCACCATGTGGACCTTGCAAGATGCAGAGACGGTTTACGCTTTGACTCGAGGTGGACCGGGTTACTCAACGGAAGTTTTGGCAGTAAGACTTTTCAAGGACGCCTTTGTAAACTTCAATCTTAACCTCGGTGCTGCTATTGGGATGATTTTGCTTGGAATTAGTCTCATCTTCATGCTGGTCTATCTTAGATTAATGGCAAGAGAAGAAACATGAGGGTTAAACCGAGAGTAATTGCGAAGTGGGTAGGATTGATCCTTATAGCCGCTTTTGTTCTTTTTCCACTCCTCTGGGGGCTGAAAGTTTCTTTGACTCCTCGCTATGAGGTTTCCTTTCTGCCCAGCCGGATAACTGTGGAACATTATCACTATATATTTTCTCGCCCAGAGTTCCTTAATTACACGAGGAACAGCGTGGTTGTAACCATAGGGACCATAATCATAACCTTGCCCTTGGCCATTTTGGGAGGCTATGCATTGGCTCGCTTTACTTTCCCCGGAAAGGAACTGAGCTTTTTGTTTCTCGTTTTTCCTCTTTTACCTCTCATTGCAGTTTTAGTTCCTCTCGTATCCTACCTGAATCGACTTGGGCTTTACAACAGACACTTAGGGTTGGTTGTTGTGAACTCGGTTTTTAACTTGCCCCTTGCTATTTGGATGCTGCGTAATTTTCTTCTGGAAGTCCCAGTGGAAATAGAAGAGGCGGCACTCGTTGATGGTTGTTCTCGCCTGCAAGTTATTGCTCGGATCACGATGCCCCTTATGATTCCAGGGTTAGTGGCTGTTACTATTTTTGTCTTCATCACAACCTGGAATAATTACCTTTATGCTTCGGCTCTTATCACAAAGCCGGCCCTACGAGTTCTTCCCCAGGGTATTCTCGCTTTCATAGGAACCTGGGGTACGTACTGGGGTGGCCTGACTGCTGCCGGTGTGGTAGCGTTGGCTCCTCCGGTTATCCTTTTCCTTTTCTTTCAAAGGTGGTTCATTGCCGGCTTGTTTGGCCAAATGCTGAAATAGGGAGAAAATTCACCGTGTGGAGAAAAGAGGTTCTAAGGACCTTTGAGGGGAAAAACTCTATCATTGTTTGGCAGCCACGTCTTGAGCACTGGTATAAGGTCAACAGTGTACTGGATCTCGTTCCCGAGGAGTACCGCAACCTCTCTCTTACTCAACTTTATTGTTGTTTGGGTGCTTCGATTCGGTATTACTTTGGTGGAGGAACCGCTTCTTTTCAGGATTATGTCCTCTGCGAGTACGATAGTGGGGTACGCATAGAGGAAAGACAAGAAAATGGCTTCGTGGACGTCGTTATCCACTCCCCTAAGGGGGCTCTTCACGGTCGGAAAAGATTAGGAGAGTGGGGATGTTCCTGGCACTATGTGGAGTATCCCATTAAGAAAGCGGAGGACTTAGCAGTGATGGAGTATGTCTTGGTCCATACCCGTTATCGCTTTAACGAGGCGCTTTATGAGGAGGCAAAAGTCGCAATTGGGGATCTTGGAGAGGTTCAGTTTTACTGGGGTAGATCACCCTTCCAGAAGTTGCTCCTTGAGTATGCGGGAGTTGAAAGTACCTTTATCTTGCTGCATGATTATCCCCAGAGATTACAAGAGTACCTCAAGAGAGCCGAAGAAAGTGAGGATGCCCTTTTTGCAGTGCTTGCCGCGTGTCCAGTGAAGATTTTGAACTTTGGAGAAAACGTCGATGCTCACTTTAATCCGCCTCCGGTGTTTGAAAAGTACCTTCTCCCCTACTACAGGCAAAGAGCGGAAGAGCTTCACAATGCTGGAAAGTACTGTCACATCCATATTGATGGTCGGTTGCGACCTCTTCTTCGATATATCCCCGATTTGCCATTTGACGGTATAGAAGGAGTAACTCCGTTTCCCCAAGGGGATGTGAGCCTGGAAGAGCTTAAAGAGGCAATTGGAGACAAGGTCATTCTGGATGGCATTCCTGCGCTCCTTTTCCTCTCCGATTACAGTATTGAGGAATTGGAATTCTACACGGAAAGAGTTCTTAGGCTCTTTCATCCGAGAATAATCTTGGGGATTTCCGATGAACTTCCACCTCTTGGAGAGATTGAGAGGGTGAGAAGGGTAGCAGAGATGGTGGAGATCTGGAACAGGGGGGAAGCCCGGTTTGGAAAATCCACGTGAGAGAATTCTTAAAGCTTTACACGGTATTGTTCCTGAACGCATTCCTGTTTTCGATTTCCTCTTCAGCCAGAAACTTTTCCAAGATATTCTGGGTAGGAAACCCGATTTGTATAACTTTGAGGATGTAGTCGACCTTGCCTTTGCCCTTCGTCTTGATGCTGTTTTTATTCCTTTTGGGGGATATAGGAGAGAATATCTTGGAGAAAACACTTACAGGGATGAGTGGGGTACCACCTATCAGGTGGATTGCAGAGCCTCCTGGCCTATTGATCCGCCTGTTGCATTCCCAGTAAAGAATCGGGAGGATTGGAAGAGTTACCTTTTTCCCGACCCTCACCTTCCACATAGAACTAAGGAAATTCGGGAGGCAGTTCGGAAGGCAGGGGGTGAAATAGCTGTCTTTGGGGGCATTTCGGGTCCCTTTACTGCAGCATGGCTCATTTTAGGCCTCGAGAACATGCTTGTTCTTCTTTATGACGATCCGCCGCTGGTTAGAGAAGTCCTGGAAAAGTGTACCAATTTCTTTGTCGAGGCAGGTAAGGAGGTGGTTGAGGCGGGGGCGGACGTGTTGCTCATTTCTGATGACCTGGGTTTTAAAAGCGGTCTCTTTATGTCTCCAGAGCAATTGAGGGACTTTGTTATTCCTTTCCTGGCAGAACAGGTTAGGGCCCTTTTACCCTTGGGGGTTCCGATTGTATTCCACAGTGATGGAAAGATTGACGTAATCTTGGGTGATATCGTGAGGATGGGTATCAGTGGGTACCATCCAGCGGAGCGCGAGGCAGGCATGAATATAGGTCTTTTGAGGGAGGTGTATCCGGAGTTGTGCCTCATAGGAAATGTGAATAATAAAACCACGCTTGTCTTGGGAAACCCTGAGGATGTCATGGCTGAGGCGGCAGAGTGCGCTTTAATTGCAGGGCTAAAAGGACGTTATGTCTTGGCTTCCGATCACAGCATTCACCACGGCGTGCCGACAGAAAATGTTTTGGCCATGGTTGAGTTTGCTGAAAGGTATGGATGGTACCCCCTGGATATTGACCTGTTGAAGACAATCGCCGACAGAGGTGGGGTTCAATTTTAAGGAGGAGAAAGCAATGAGGCGGTGCCTTCATTTTGTTAGCCATACTCACTGGGATAGGGAGTGGTATGAATCTTTTGATTCTTTCCGTTTTCGCCTTGTACGACTCATAGACAATCTTTTAGAAATCTTGCATCGGGACCATCTCTATCAAACTTTTATGCTTGATGGACAAACAGTCATTCTTGAGGACTATTTGGAAATCCATCCTGAAAGGGAAGAAGAGCTCAAAGCATTTGTTTCCAGTGGTCACATCCTGATAGGCCCTTGGTACATACTTCCCGATGAGTTTCTGGTGAGTGGCGAGACCCATATTCGCAACCTCTTGTTCGGCCAGCGGGTTGCCCAAAGATTTGGCAAAAAAATGGCGGTAGGTTATCTTCCCGATTCTTTCGGCCACATCGCCCAGATGCCTCAGATTCTTAGGAAATCCGGGATAAACTACGCGGTTATTTGGAGAGGCGTACCGGCAGGTGTCAAAACAAGCGAGTTTTGGTGGGAGGCACCTGATGGTTCTCGTGTCCTTACTCTGTACATGCCGTTTGGATATGGAACTGCGGCAAACCTTCCCTCGGACAAGGATGCGCTTCTTGCAAGAATTAAAAGAATCCTTGAACAGCTTCTGCCCTTTGCCACTACTTCTTGTGTCCTCCTTATGAATGGTAGCGACCATGTGGAACCCGATCCTGATTTGACTGTAAAGCTTAGGGTCTTACAAGAGGCTATGCCTGAGTATCATTTTCTTCATTCCAACTTACCGTATCTTTTGGCGTGTATTGAAAGTGAGCTGCAGGACGATTTACCGGTATACCGTGGGGAATGGAGAGCGGATGACAACGCTTATCTTCTTGAAGGGACTCTTTCAACGAGGGTCTATCTTAAGAAGAAACACTCTTCTTTGTCTCATATTCTTGAAGGTTGTGTAGAACCCCTTTGGACGACACTCTTTTTGTGGGGGTCTTGCTATCCCAAGAAGACCATAGATTTTCTCTGGAGGCTTTTACTTCATAACTCCCCACATGATTCCATTTGTGGATGCAGTATTGATTCGGTCCACGAGGAGATGATGGTTCGATATCGGAAAATGGAAGATGTCCTTGGGAAACTTTACCATGAAGCTGAGGAGGCGATAAGCGGTATCCTTCGGGCTGATAGTGGCGATAACGTGGTTGTCTTCAACCCTCATCCGTGGCCGGTTACTGCATACCTCGAGTACGATCTTCACCTTAACTCTTTCAAGGAGCGAGAAGTTGATTTTGAGGCTGGCAAGGTACAAGAACACGAGGTACCCGAGAAGGGTTTCCATGCCTCTCTGGTCTTTAAGGATAAAGATGAGGAGATTGTTCCTGAAATCCTGAGCAAAGAGTGGGTTACCTTGATAAAGACCACTCCTTCAACTTTACCTGTGGTGCTTCGGAGTCAGCGATACCGCGTAGGTTTTGTCGCGAGTCTTCCTCCCTGTGGTTTCAAGACTTATCAAGTCATACCCACTGAAGAAGGCAAAAAGAACCTTGCAAAGGGTGAGGAAAGATTCCTTCTCACTAATGAATTTTATGATGTCCGTGTTTCAGACAGGGGGAAAATCGAGATTAGAGAAAAAGCAACCAACACTCTTTTGCCCCTCAGGCTTGTTGTTGAAGACTCGGCCGATGCTGGGGACGAGTACAACTATTCCCCATGTCTTGAGAATGACGTTCGATATAGTGATAATCCCCTCGTTTCCTGGGGAAGAAAAGATCGCTTTGTCCAAAGCGTTTTGCTCAAATATGACATGAAGATACCCGCTTCCCTAAGGTCTGATCGTAAGGGAAGGAGCAGGGAAGAAGTCCCTTTGCCTGTAGAGATAGAGTTGCGTTTGGTTGAAGGTGTGAGGTGGATCGAGCTTGGGGTAAATCTTTGCAACAACGCGCGTGATCACCGTGTACGACTCCTTTTTGAAACCCCGATGAGGGATTGTGATTGTTTTGTTGACGGGCATTTCGCGGTTATTAGGAGAAACCTTGAGGTAAAAGATTGTCCCCAGAATGATTTTGTCCTTCTACAAGACGATGCGAGAATGCTTGCAGTTCTGAACCAGGGCTTGCGAGAGTATGCAGTTATGAGGACTGAGGAAGGAGGAAAAACTCTGGCGATAACTCTTTTGCGTTCGGTAGGGTGGTTGTCGAGAAACGACTTGCTTACCCGCGAGGGAGACGCCGGTTGGCCTATACCTACTGAAGGGTCCCAGTGTTTAGGGGAACACTCTTTTAAGTTGGGTATTGTAGTGAGTGGCAAGCGATTCCCGGAGTTTCCGATCCTCAGAGAAGCTCGCCTTTTCAACCGGCCACCCATGATTTTTCAAATATCCGAGGGGAGAGGCAACCTTGCCTCAGGGTGGTCTCTTTTAGAGTGCGACAACCCGTATCTTGTCATGAGTGCCTTCAAGCAGAGGGAGGGAAGAGACGAGGTTGTTCTTCGTTTGTACAACCCCACGCCCCTTCCTCAAAGGTTTAAAATCCTCTTTAATCTTCCTTTGCTGGTTTTGAAAGAGCTCTCTTTACTTGAGGAAGAAGAACGAATTTGTCTCCTTTCTTCTTCCTCTTTTCTTGAGGACGAATTAAAACCCTTCGAGATTAAAACGTGGGGTTTAGTTTTTGGGGAGATAACCGGCTGAGGCATTACCTTCCTGGGAGCCACTTTCTCAGGTGTGTTATGGTTTGCTCTGCTGCTTTGTGGAAGTCGGGTTTCTGGAAGATTTCGGCCGAGACAAACCCCTGGTATCCGATTTCTTGAAGTGTCTCAAGTATCACGCCGAAATCAAAATGTCCGAATCCTGGAGCCCAGCGGTTACTGTCAGCTACATGGAAGTGCCAGAGTAGGCTTTTGACGTCCAGTAAGCTCTTTCGAAGGTCCCTTTCTTCGATGTTCATGTGGAAACTGTCAGCCAGGATACCGATGTTGGGCATACCGAGGGAGGAAATGAATGCGGCGGTTTCTTCGAGAGTATTCAGAAAGTTAAGTTCGTACCTGTTGAGTGGTTCTATCACAAGCTTGACATTTTTGCTCTGGGCAAATTCACCACACTCTCTGAGGCTATCTTTGAGGAGCTCTATGGCTTTCTCTTTTTTCCTCTCTTCCTGAGGAAGGCGACCCCTTATCAGGCCTATGATGACAAAGCTCCCAAAGGACGAAGATAGAGTTACGTGTTTTTTCAATCGCTCTATCGCTCTTTTTCTGATTCGAGGGTTGAGGCTACTCAGACTGAGTTTCTCCTCGATGAAGGCCTGGCCGGTTCCGATGGCAGGGACAACGAGTCCCGTTTTTTTGAGGACCTCGTGTATTTTTTCTTTCTCTACCACATCCGGGTCCCTTATGGCCAGTTCAATCCCTTCATAGCCAAGTTTTTGAAGGATAGCGGCAGTAGGGAAGAGGTTCTCATCGAAGCTCACTGCCTCAAAGCGCGTTCTTTGCAAGGAAACGGCGAAGCTTATCTTCACGAATTTCCTCCTCCTTTTCCGCTAATCCTGGCACAGGTTCTCCTCACCACAAGTTTGGGGGGGAATACTACTTGTTGTTTTGCGTTTCTCTTTTCTGCATCAGCGATTTTATCGACAATCATTTTTCCGCTCAGGGCACCCAGGTCGGCGATGGATTGGGAGATGGTGGTCAGTTGTATGCATCCCAGGGCGCTGAGAGGAATATCATCAAACCCGATGACAGACAGTTCTTCAGGTACTTTCACCTTCCTCTCCCGGCAGGCCTCGAGAAGCCCGATAGCCATGGCATCGTTAGCACAGAAGACGGCGGTCGGACGCTTCTCAGTGGACTCGATAATCCCCAACCCCTCTCGATGTCCTCCTTCCATACTGAATTCTCCGCAACGGATGTACTCTTCTTGAATTTCTATCCCTGCTTCCCAGAGTGCCTTCTTGTACCCTTCGAAACGATCCAGATTTGAGGAAGTATTCCAGCGACCACCGAGATAGGCGATTCTGGTATGACCGAGGGAGAGAAGGTATCTTGTGGCCATGTAGCCACCCAGTACGTTGTCAATCATCACGTAATCGTACTCTTCCCGATCCTGGGGCAGGCGGGACACGAAGATGAAGGGTATTTCCACTTCTTTGAGCTTTTTAAAACTCGTGCTTTCAAGGTGCACGGAGCCTAAAATGATTCCGTCAACCCTCTTTTCGATAAGGGAATCGATGTAGAATTCTTCTTCCTCCTCCCGCCCGTCGGTGTTGCAAAGGAATATGTGGTATGCATGGGCCCGGCAAACTTCTTCGATACTTCTTACCATGACAGCGTAAAAGGGGTTTGATATGTCAGAGACAATGACACCGATAATCCCGGTTCTTCTGACGGTCAGGGCACGGGCCAGAGGGTTGGGGCGATAGTTTCTTCGCTGGATCACTTCTAAGACCTTTTTTCTTGTCTCTTCGGCTACTTTTCTTGGATTGTTGAGTACCCGCGAAACGGTGGCTTTGGATACGCCTGCCTCCCAGGCAATGTCGTTGATGGTGATTCTGTCTTTTTTTATTCTCAACTGTTTCATCTTTTTCCTTCTCACCGTTTTTGAAACTGCTTTCAGTATTATAGTTGCTTTGGACAAACAAGACAAGGTATGGTTGTCCTTTTTGCTTTTCCACAGTAATCCCAATATAAAGGCAAATTTATCTCTTGACACCTTGATTTCCTTTGGTCTATAGTAAAACCGGTTTCAAAAAATCGTGGAGGAGCGTGACTATGAAAGCAGTAAGATTGCATGCTAAATGGGATTCTCGTCCAGATTTCAAGCTGGGTCCAAAGGATGTGGAGGGAAAGGTTAGCTGGTTGGGAAGTAAAACGTGGAGATATCCTGAAGTTAAAGTGGAACAGATTCCTGAGCCGAAGATCCAAAGACCCACTGAGGTCCTCATAAAGGTCAGAGCCTGTGGAATATGCGGCAGCGACGTTCACATGGCTCAGAGTGATGAAAATGGTTACATTCTCTATCCCGGCTTGACTGGGTTCCCTGTCGTTTTGGGCCACGAATTTTCGGGAGAGGTTGTGGAAACCGGCAAGGAAGCTATCAATCGGAGGAACAACAAACCTTTTGAGTCCGGCGAGCCGGTGACTTCTGAAGAGATGCTCTGGTGCGGATACTGTCGCCACTGTGCCGATGGCTTCCCGAATCATTGCGAAAATCTTCATGAGCTTGGTTTTGACGTGAACGGTGCTTTTGCCGAGTACATCGTGGTGGATGCTAAGTACCTTTGGAGCCTCTGGGAATTGGAGGGAATTTACCCTGGAGAGAAGACCTTTTTGGCGGGAAGCTTGGTCGAGCCAACTTCTGTGGCGTACAACGCGGTCATCGAGCGAGGTGGAGGAATCCGACCAGGAGACAACGTAGTGATTTTTGGTGGTGGTCCTATAGGATTGGCTGCCTGTGCCATTCTCAAAAAAGCAGGAGGAGTCAGAGTTATTCTCTCTGAACCCTCGGAAGTACGACGGAAGATGGCCGAAACCATTGGAGCCGATGTGACTGTGAACCCTCTCAAGGAGAACATAGCGGAGGCAGTTCTTGACTGCACTCAGGGCATGGGAGCAAAACTGTACCTTGAGGCTACCGGCATTCCTCACCTCATTTGGAAGGACATAGAGGAAATCATATGGAGGGCGAGGGGCATCAATTCTACGGTGGTCATCGTGGCCAGAGCAGATGTCAAGATTCCCCTGACTGCGGAAGTTTTTCAGGTCAAAAGAGCGCAGATCGTCGGTTCCCAGGGTCATTCAGGACATGGAAACTTCCCCCGAGTTATTTCCCTTATGGCTTCGGGAATGGATATGACCAAAATCATCTCAAAAACAGTCTCCCTTGATGAGATTCCTGGATACCTGATACGGTTGCAGACCGACAAGGATTTGGTAAAGATCACGGCGGTAAATCGCTGAACACAAAAAGGAAGGAGGTACCGGCATGAAAGAGAAGTGGCTTACTACGGAACACCCGGCGATTGTTTTTGAGGATAACACGGTCGGCAGATTGAAGAAAGAACTCTGGGATGCTACCGAAGAGGAGATCGACGCCATCCTTAGGGAATACGAGATTCCTTCCCCTTCTGAGCTGGGTAAGCCCGGAACGTACATTCAGAACACCCCCCGATTCAAAGTCATAGAAAAAAGGAAGAAAAACGATATTGTCCTTGTGCCCGTGGGGTGTACCGAAAACCATGGTCCTCATGCCAACAGCGGTCTTGATACCTTTATGGTAACGCAGATTCTTGAGGGAGTTCGTCGATACACCGCCAAGCAAGACCGAGAGGTAAACTTAACTTTCCCACCCCTGAACTACGGCGGGCATCCGTATCATCACTTAGGAATGCCGGGTACCATCGTGATGCCCAAAGAGGTGGTGGAGGAGACTCTTATCTACACGATGCTCGGTCTCTGGAACGATGGTTTTCGCAAAATCATCGTGGTGAATAACCATGGACAGCTCTGGATGCTTGAGTCGGCCATCCAGGAGTTCATGAAGAGGTTCCAGCTCCCGGGGATATTCATGGTTATCGACTGGCATCGGGCGGTGCGAGAGTTCTTTTATCCCACCGGTAGACCCGACAGTATGGAAACCCACTTTGTTCACGCTGACGAGGCGGAAACGTCCGTGGCGTTACTTCTCTTTCCCGAAATGGTCGATATGAGTGTGGTTCAGGATGCAGAGGGAGAGAGTTTCTTGCCCGATGGTCACTTTGACAAAGCGGTAGATCCCTTGCGGAGGCCTCATCGCTGGTCTGAGGGCGAGGGTCACATGGCCATTGAACGCGCGGCCACACCTATAGGAGTAGTGGGAAGGCCAAGCCTTGGGGATCCGAGAAAGGCCAAAAGGCCTGTTGCGGCAATCCTCAGATATCTTACGTTGCTTATCGATCAGATCCTAGAGGCCTTTCCACCCGGTACGGTACCACCAGTTGAAAAGGTCACTCTGCGGACGAAGGAGGAGATGGAGCCATTTCTCAAGGAGCCACTAAGCCCTGGCTGGAAATCAGTATATGAGTTGCCGGCTATAGGGGTATTCCATAAATTATGAGCTTTGAAGGGTTTATGATTGGTGGCGAAGCCAGGCTTTAAAAATGTAGGAAATGGAGTTAAAGTTTTCTAAAGACGGCCAGTTGAAGGGGGGTGATTCATCTCTCTTGAGACGGTGTGGGTGTCGTAAAGGGAGCAGGGACTGTTTGGGTGTGGATGAAGGTTGAAAAAATCCTTGAGGAGGGATAGCGAGTGGGTAAGATGAAGAAGTTCCTTTTAATTCTGACGATAGGGACTGTGCTTTTCCTATTGGCTGGAAGTTTTCAGGGTGCTCTGGCGCAGGAGAACATCAAGGTATGGGTAGTAGTGCACGGAGGTATTTCTGATCCTTTCTGGAAGGTTGTTGAACGCGGTGTAAAGGACGCGGCTGCCAATCATCCTGATTTGGAAGTAACCTATACCGGTCCAGATGTTTACAACTTTACCCAGTTCATGGCTGACATCGAGGCAGCCATTGCTGTCAAGCCAAATGTATTGGTGTGCACCTTGACTGAGCCCGATGCGATGGACGAAGTACTCCGAAAAGCAATTGCTGACGGATTACCGGTGGTTGCAATCAACGCTCCGGATTTGCGAGAGCCGGTAGAGAAACGAATTCCAGTACTGACTTATGTGGGGGAGGATTCTTACTACGTCGGAGTGGTGGCGGCAAGAGAGACTCTGAAGAGATTTACTCCCAAGCGTGCAGTGTATGCAAACCACCATCCCGGGGCAAAGCACATCGAATTGCGGGGGAAGGGTTTCATAGATACCATGCAAGGAGCAGGAGTTCCTGCAGAGCAGCTCGACGTCACGGCCGATCCCGTGCGAGCGGGTGAGATTGTTCTTGCTTATATCCAGACTCATCCAGATACTGAAGTGATTTTTAGCGGAAACACTTCCATTACTGAAGCTGTTGTAGCCCGTCTTTTGGATGAGGGAATCGAAGTTGGCAAGAGCGTGAAAATCGCCCAGATAGACCTTTCGGAGAAGGTATTGGACTACATTCGGGACGGCCGGATAATGTTCACCTTGGATCAGCAGCAGTACATGCAGGGTTACTTGGGAGTGGAACTTGCTTACTTGCATGCCAAGTTTGGCCTAACTCCCCCTCCTGCCCCGATCTCTACTGGTCCAGCCGTAATTACTGCTGAGGATATTCCTGGTTTGCTCGAGCTGGTGAAGAAAGGGTACAGGTGAGAAGACAGAGTGCATCGACCCGGTGAGAGACCCCTCACCGGGTCGATGCACTCACTGCAGACCCTCAAAGTTGAGAAAGAGTCGGGGTGATTTGGGTGCCAGTGGTGAGGGAGACTTCTTCTTCCGTACCTCTACTGGTAGGGGTACGATTGCGCAGAAAACCAGAATTTGGGGTATTAGTTGCCTTCTCAGCCCTTCTTGTTTCTTTTTCGTTAGCCTCTTCCCATTTTTTTTCTCTGCAAAATCTCACCTCGGTTCTTACCATAATCGCAGAACTGGGTATTATGACCATTGGGGTTTCGTTCCTGATGGTGTGTGGGGAGATAGATCTTTCGGTCAGTGGAACCTATGCTTTTGCTGGCTTCCTTTTTGTTACTTTAGGAAATCGTTTCGTCTTTCCCCTGGGCTCCGTGGTAGCCTTCTTGATTACCCTTGGCGTTTCCTGCCTGGTTGGTTTTGCTAATGCCCAGATAACTTTGCGAGGAGGAATTCCTTCCTTTATTGCCACCTTGGGAACAATGATGTTTTTGCGAGGAATTCTTCTGGGAATCACGGGTGGAAATTCAGTCTCGTATTCTGGCGATGCCATCGTTCCTGTTCTTCTAACCAGGATGTTTGCATATCGTTTCCGGCCGTCTCACTTCTGGTTTATCTCCCTGGCAATTCTTTTTGACCTTATCTTAAAGCGGACTGTGTTTGGGAACAGGGTTTTTGCTACCGGGGGTAAAAAGGAAGCAGCTCTGGCCATGGGAGTCCGTGTGGATTGGATAAAAACTGCTTCGTTTATGATTTGTTCTGCACTGGCCGGTTTTTCTGGCATGGTGGCTATCAGTCGATTCAGTTTGGCTAACCCATCGTTCGGACAAGGGATGGAATTGGAAGCTATTGCGGCAGCAGTAATAGGAGGAACCCTGATGACTGGTGGATACGGCTCGATCATAGGGGCAGCCTTGGGAGCGGCTATCATGGGTATGGTGAGGACAGGCTTAGTCATGGCTGGGGCACCTTCTTATTGGTATAGTGCTTTTGTGGGAGTGATCCTAACCATAGCTACTATCATGAATTTGAAGTTGCGGGGTGTGGTTGTGAGACGGTGAGGGAGGCGAAGCTATTGGACATTCGGGAACCCCTGGTGAGGATGGAAAACATTCATAAGAGTTTCGGCATGGTGAGGGCACTGAAAGGGGTGGACTTTGAAGTCGGGGAGAACAAGGTAGTGGCCCTTTTGGGAGATAACGGGGCGGGGAAATCCACTCTGGTTAAAATACTGGCCGGCGTGCTTCGTCCGGACAAGGGAACCATTTACGTGCAGGGAAAGCGGGTAGAATTTGCCTCTCCCGCAGATGCACGGGCTATGGGGATTGAGACCGTTCACCAGGAATTGTCTTTGGTAGAACAAATGAGCATTGCTCGTAATTTCTTCTTAGGAAAAGAGCCCGTTTGTAGAACGGGGCCACTTGCCCTGCTTGACTTGGAGAAGATGAACCGTGACAGCTGGCAGGCGCTTCGAGATATCGGGATCAATGTTCATTCTGTTGAAGAACCGGTTTCTAATCTCTCAGGGGGGCAGCGTCAGGCCGTTGCTATTGGAAGAGCTATTTATTTTGGAGCTAAGGTTCTCATCTTGGATGAGCCCTTGCGGAATCTCTCTGTTCGTGAGCAAAGATGGGTGATCAACTACATCAAGGAGGTCAAGAATAAAGGGACATCGGTGATTTTCATTACGCATAACGTTTACCATGCCTGCATGGTAGCGGATAGAATTGTCCTTTTGGACAGCGGGGTAAAGATTGGGGAATTTGCCGCAGGGGAAAGAACACCCGAAGAGATAGCTGAGTGTATTGCCACCGGAACCATGATGGGACTTCCCCAGAACGGGGAGGGGGATTTTCCGGTAACACCTGACTGAGGGCTCTGTTCTTTTGACGGAGCTAATACTATCTATCTCCAACCATGTAGAGGAGGGTAAACAATGGTAAAATTAGGACTCATCGGTGCTGGAAGAATAGGGAGACTGCATGCCGAGAATGTCGTCCGCGAAATTCCTAAAGCAAAACTCCTTTCTGTGGCTGATGCTTTTATGAATGAGGAAATACGAAAGTGGGCCCTTGAGCTTGGTGTTTGTAAGGTGTCAGACAAGGCACAGGATATCTTTAACGATCCCAATATTAATGCTGTTTTGATTTGTTCTCCCTCTACCACTCATGAGGAGTATATCATCGAGGCAGCAAGATGTGGGAAACATATATTCTGTGAGAAACCGATTGGGAGTGACGTGGCGAGAATTGAGGAGGCATTGCGGGTTGTAGATGACAATAGAGTAAAGTTGCAGGTCGGTTTTGTACGTCGCTTCGACCACAACCATAAGAAAGTCCACAAAGCTGTGGAGGAAGGAAAAATAGGAGAACTCTACCTTGTTCGGATTACTTCGCGGGATCCGCAACCGCCTTCGATAGAATACGTGAAGACTTCTGGGGGACTCTTTTTTGACATGACCATTCATGACTTTGATATGGCAAGATACCTTTCCGGGAGTGACGTAGATGAAGTTTTTGCTCATGCCTCAACTCTTGTGGACCCGGAAATAGCTGCACTTGGCGATTTTGATACCGCGGTTGTTACCTTGAGATTCAAAAACGGGGCTCTCGGTGTCATTGACAACTGCCGGAAGGCTGTCTATGGGTATGATCAAAGAACAGAGGCCCATGGTTCTAAGGGGTGTGTTCTTGTAGAGAATGATCGGCCCAATACATCCCTCCTTTTGACTGCAGAGGGTGGTCTCAGTGAGAAGTTCTTGTGGTTTTTCGTAGAAAGATACAAAAATGCTTTTGTTGAGGAGATACAGGCCTTTGTCCACGCTATAGAGAAAAATTCGAATCCTCCGGTAGACGGTTTAGACGGTCTTAAGGCTGTCCTCATTGCTCAAGCGGCGGACAGATCGGCCAGAGAGGGCAGACCGATAAAAGTCCCTGCTCTGTGATTTTTGGAGTGTAACGAATGCCGATAAACTTTCCAACATCGTGGAGGTCATGGCCTTGTTTGAAAGAACAAGTATGCTACTACGCTCATACTTTTTGGCGCCAGACGATTTTCGGGTGTACCCGAAGGAGTGTGAGGTTCGCGATATATCCGCTGTTGTTTTACCTGTAAAGGGCAAGGGAGGGTTTTATTTAGGCGTTTGGTTGACTAGAAAAGAACCCTTGCTTGAGAACCCCCTTTTTTCCCGGCTTGATTCCTCCGGTGGTCGCTCCTTTTTCCTTCACGCCTTGAGCTGGGAGAATTACTCTATTCTGGCATCGTACCTTCCTTATTTGCGTCCTTCCTGCTTCGATCGTCGTCCCTCCTTTGGCTGTGGGGATCGTCTGGGAATGGTTTCTGCAGCGCACGTTGCGGCGCTCCAGAAATCTCCCGTTTTCCCTGTGCTTGCCCAGCAATCGCCTCGGGAACTGGAGCGGACGCATCGGACCTTTCAGGATGTCCTTCTGGAAGCGGTCTGGGGAATTCTTGAGAGTGGATATCGAGGTCCTTTTGGTGCCGATGCCGACCACATTAAAGATGAACTTTTTCTTCGTGAGGCTCGAGATTGTGGATTCACGATGTATACCTTGGATCTCAGCGAAAAGGTGGACTTCTCTCTCCTCGTTTCGGATTTGGAAGATCTGCAGGCACGTTTTCTCAATATCGCACCTCGGGAAAAGGAGGTTTTCAAAAGGTATGCGGGGAGAAAAGTCTGTCTGGGAAAGGACGTCACCTTGGAGTTCTCCGAGGAAAAACTGTTCCTCATTCTTTGCGCTTATCTTCCCGCCGTTGATGAGGTGGAGCGTCTCTGGTATTTTCTGAAAGACAGTCTCAGCGATTTTGACCTCGAGATCTCTCTTGATGAGGGTCCGGTGGTGACTGCCCCTGAAGCCCATTTCTTTGTGGCCCAAGAACTCCATGAGAGGGGTATTGATTTTCAAAGCCTTGCTCCTCGCTTTCCTGGAGTTTTCGAGAAGGGCGTGGACTACAAGGGTAGTATAGAAGAGTTTACTTCGGCCCTGCGCTCTCATGTTGCTGTACAGCGAAACATCGGCGGATACCGCCTGAGCCTGCACTCTGGAAGTGACAAATTCAGTATATATCCTGTTCTTGCTGAGGAAACAGGAGGTCTCTTTCATGTGAAGACCTCGGGTACAAGCTGGCTCCAGGCACTTGTCGTAGTTGCAGAGGAAAACCCTGAGCTCTTTCGGGAGATATATGCGGTGGCTTTTGATTCGTTTGAAGAGAATGCCAGGGCCTATTCTCTGTCTTTTACGAGGGACGACTTGCCTTCCGATTTGGGGGATCTTCCCGATACCCTTTTGCCCACCGTCTTCGAAAACGAAAAAGTAAAACAAGCACTCCACATTGCCTATGGCAAGGTTCTGGACGTGCTTGGCAGGGAGTTGAGGGATTTTCTCTTTCTCTACGAGGAAAAGCACTATCAAAAAGTTCGGGAAAACATTGAAAGGCACCTGGTCCTGCTTTTCCCTTAGTGAACGAGGATTTCCGAAAGGAGGTTACTCTCTTGTTGTTACTTGAGGAGATGTTCTCGGTCAAGGACAAGGTCTTGTTTTTTACTGGAGGTGCGGGAGTCCTGGCCTCAAGCCTGGCTTTTCAGCTTGGGAAAATGGGATCAGTGGTTGTGCTCTCTGACATTGCCCCTTTAGAAGAAGTAGGCGGTGTATTCCAAAAAGAAGGGGTAAAGGTCCGCACCTACCATATGGATGTTCTGAACAAAGAGGAGGTTGTTGAAGTTGCCCATTCGGTGGTAAGAGAGTTTGGAAAAGTAGACGCCCTTTTTAACGCTGCGGGAGGGAATGTGAAAGAGGCCACCACCTCTCCGGAAACCTCCTTTTTCGATCTCCCGATTGAAGCCCTGCAGAAGGTGGTGAACTTGAACCTCTTTGGAGGAGCTATCATTCCCTCACAGGTTTTTGCTCGTTTGATGATCGAAAACCCGGAAGGAGGAAGTATTATCAACTTCTCCTCTATGGCTGCCATTCGTCCTCTTACCCGGGTGGTAGGGTATTCGGCAGCCAAGGCTGCAGTGAGCAATTTCACCCAGTGGTTGGCAGTGTACATTGCCCGGGAATACACTCCCAAGGTACGAGTGAATGCTTTAGCTCCAGGGTTTTTCGTTACCAAGCAGAACTACTATCTCCTTTACAACGAGGATGGTTCTTTGACTCCCAGGGGACAGGCAATCCTTGCCCATACTCCCTGTGGGAGATTTGGGGAACCTCGGGATCTTTTGAGTACCGTTTTGTGGCTCCTCTCCCCAGCCTCAAGTTTTATAACCGGTGTGGTTGTCCCAGTAGATGGGGGATTCAGCTCTTTTTCTGGGGTGTGATTTTTAGAGAATTTACTCCCTTACATCATTGACATCTCAGGGGAAAGATATATAATAACCTGCGAAAACTTAATCTGGGGTATGATTGTGTGTAGAAGGATAATAGTATAATATGATATGTAGTAAGAGTAAGCATTGTTCAAAGAAGGGGGGTAAAAAGGATGAAAAAGTGTGTGTGTTTCCTTCTAGTGTGGGTTTTCTTAGTTAGTCTTCTGTTTCATTCCGCTTTTGCCCAAGAAGTTAAAGTTTTAGAAATTTGGGATACCTATACCGAGCCCAATCGCCAACCAGTGGTGGAGGCAGCAATTGAACAGTTCCTTAAGAAATACCCTGACTGGCAGGTGAAGCGGGCAGCTCGGCCACTTGAGGATATGAAGGCGGCGGTCATGGCCGCGTTGGCAGCAGGGGTGGGTCCAGATGTCGTTTTAGTGAATAACGGAGAACACATGATGGGTCCTATGGTACGTGCTCAGCACATTGTAAACCTTGACCCTTATGCCGAAAAATATGGATGGACGGAGAAGTTGTTTTCACCAAGCTTGTGGAATCGTGCCAAATATACCCTCGACGGTAAGCAGTTCGGTGAGGGAAGTATATGGGCGGTAGGTTTAGATGCAGAGTTGGTGGGGGTATACTACAATAAAGATCTTTTGACCCAGTTAGGTCTTCCCCTCTTTGAGAGTGTTGCCGAGTTAGAGGAAATCATGGATAAGGTGAAAGGAGCAGGGTACACCCCTCTGGTTGTGGGGATTCTCGACGATTGGCAATTCTTCCACCTCTATGGTGCCTTACAACATGCAGCCTTAGCGCAGCAGATGGGAGCCGATGCTGCACAGGAGTATTTGGACGATATAGTCATTCGCACCAAGCCAGATCGGACCTGGAAAGAATCGGGTAATGTTGAGGCAGCGCGAAGGTTGCAGGAATGGGCAAGAAAAGGTTACTTGACGGAGGGTTTTTCTGCTTTAGGTGGCGACGACGCGCTGCAGGTTTTCCTAGCCGGTGAAGTGGCCTTTTTCCTGCAGGGAAGCTGGTACTCTTCAAACATTGCTCAGGCTGATTTTGCTGCTGGATTCCTGCCCTTCCCATCCTTTGAGAAAGGTGGAGAACTTCCACCCCAGATTGGCGGTATGGCCACACCAGTCGGTATCAGTGCTCACTCTCCTCATCCTGATATTGCTGCTGAGTACTTGAATTTCCTAGTCGCTTCAGGTCGAACCGTGCAGTTACAACTTGAACTAGGTGTCCTCCCTGCACGAGTTCCTGCACCCTTAGAGGGGATTCCCGAAAATACCCTCTACCACGACCTTTTGGTGGCATGGAATGAGGTCAACCGGGTTAACCGCGTAGGGCATTTCCTTGACTGGGCTACGCCTACCATGTGGGATACCCTGGGAGAGGCGGGAAGGGACCTTTTGCTTCTTCGCTTAACACCGGAAGAGTTTGTGGAGAAAGTTGAAAAAGATTACCGTGAATTTGTGATTAGCCGGGGTGGGGAGTAACGGTCTTAAAAGGGCGGAGGTGAGAACCTCCGTCCCCTTGGGTGTGACATGTCACGTAGAGCATACTTCAGACGACAAGGGGTTTTCTTGTCCTATCTTTTCCTTGTTCCCACAGTAGTATCGACGGTTGTTTTTGTTATCTATCCCTTTTTGGCCAATTTTTTCTACAGCTCTCTTCAGTGGGACGGCTTCGGTCCAAAAGTTTTCGTGGGATTGAGGAATTTCGTCACTCTCTTCTATGACGAACGTTTTTGGAGTGCCTTTGGGGCCAACTTTATTTACTTTATCTTCGTTACCGCTTTGCCACTCTTTTTAGGTTTGGTAATCGCCTCGGTAATCGCTCGTGGTCAACTGGCTGGCACTCGTTTTTTCCAAAGCGCTTATTTTATCCCCCAGGTGGTAGCAGCTATTGCTCTGGGAACCATATTTCGTTGGATCTATGCACCCCTTTTTGGGGTGCTACATCAGGTACTCAAAATCATCGGTCTGGAGGGGATGAGTCGACCCTGGTTGGGAACTCCCGAAACGGCAGTAACGGCGGTGGGATTCATCGGCACTTGGGCATGGCTTGGGTTTTGCATCATCATCTTTGTGGCGGGAATTCAGAAAATCGACCAAGCTCTTTATGAAGCGGCGGTCCTTGACGGGGCAAATTCTTTTCAACAGTTTTTTTACGTCACCCTACCTGATTTACGTTTCGAAATAGCGGTAGTCCTGGTAATGACTACCGTGCAATGTCTGGGGAGTTTTGCCTTTGCCATTGTGAGCTCTACCACGGGAGGGGCTTACGGAACAAGGCCCATTGCACTTTATGCTTATCAGTTGGCCTTTGTGGAGGGTAAGGTGGGGTACGCTTCGGCAGTGGTGGTGGTTTTGACCGTTCTCATGTTTGCAGTAGCGGCAGTAAGTCTCTTTTTAGGAGAAAGGAGGGTTGGAGAATAACCTTGAAAGTAAGGGGGATCATTTTAGCTACGCGGTATGTGCTCGTGATATTCATTGCTTTTCTTGTGATTCTTCCTTTTGTGTTGATGTTTATGGGTACTTTTCGAGAGCATACCGATATTATCCGTCGCGGTTCTTTGGCCTTGCCACAGCGTTTCAGCACTGATAATTTCCGAAAAGTGCTCTTCCAATATCACTTCGATCGATATTACCTCAACTCGGTTCTCATCACCGTACCGGTGGTGGGAGGATCGTTGGTCTTTGCTCTCATGTCAGCTTTTGCCTTGAGTGTTATGAATTTTCCCTTGAAACGCTTTTTCCTTCTAGGGGTGGTATCTTTTGGAGTGATGATTCCCGAGGTATTCATCATGATTCCCATTTTTCAACTGATGCATGGTCTCGGTTTGGTGAACAATCTCTTGAGCGTTATTTTACCCTCTCTAGCCATGAGTGCCTGTTTTTCCACCCTGGTAATTCGCTCTTTCTTTATGGGGTTACCTCGAGAACTCCTTGACTCTGCTATGGTCGACGGAGCCACTTTTTGGCAAATCCTGTGGAAGATTTACACCCCTCTGGCAATACCGGCCATCGTGACTTCTGGTGCCCTCACAGCAGTGTGGACCTGGAATACCTATATCACCCCCTTGGTGCTTATCCACGACCCTCTTAAGATGCCCCTTCCTTTAGGACTAGCCCTCTTTCAGGGACAATATGTGGCCAACATTCCCCTCATTATGACTGGTGCTACGCTAACTGCTCTCCCTCCGATTATGGTATACCTCCTTCTGCAACCTCGGGTGGTTCTGGGCGTTACTCAGGGAGCACTAAAGTAAGAGGGGAGGAAAACAATGAAGGAGCTGGTTATTGTCGTCATCGGTGCTGGAAGCGCCTCTTTCGGTCGTAGTGTAATTGTCGATCTTGCTCGAGAAGAACGATTGCGCGATTTTCCTATTTGTCTGCGCCTTGTAGATGTTGATGAAGGAGCTTTGAAAAGAATGTACCAGTTTGCCTTGCTTGTCAAAGAAAAGACGGGGGCTTCAAACCTTACCATTGCAGCCACCACTGACCGTAAAGAGGCATTGCCCGGGGCAGATTATGTTATTATCTCAGTGGCACAAAAGCGATTTGCTTTGTGGGAAAAGGATTTCTATATCCCTCTTGCCTTTGGCTTTAAGCAGGTTTTTGGAGAAAATGGAGGGCCTGGTGCAGCCTTCCATACGCTACGAAGTATCCACCTTATGATGCCGATTTGCCAGGACATCGAGAGGCTGTGTCCTGAAGCATGGATTTTAAACTATACTAATCCGGAGAGTCGTGTATGCTTGGCAATCCACAAACTCACCCGTTTGCGAGCTGTGGGATTGTGCCACGGACCCATGACCACCTGGGAAGTGGTGAGCGATATTCTTGGAAGACCAAAGGAAAGCCTTATTGTGACTATCGGGGGAATCAACCATTTTCACTGGGTGTTGAGAATAGAAGACCTACAGGGTAATGACCTTATGCCTGAATTTCAACGCCGTATCCATGATGCTCTTTTTCGTCTTAATCCCTTCGTGCAGGTGATGTACGAACTTTATGGTTTTCTCCCTTATCCTGCCTTAGGTCACCCTGAGGAGTACGTCCACTTTGCTTATTCTCTAACTGGTCCGCTGCTCTTTCAGTGGGGAATTGGGGGGATTACCCGCCCACTTAACGCTACTGTAGAAGAGTTAGAGTATGCTATAGAAGGACGACCAGGTATGCCCAGTTACGAGTTGTGGTGTGTCGAAGAGGGACGTAAGGTAGAGGCAATAGTGGCAAAAGAAGCACCCCTTACCCAAGATTTTCTCAGTCCCTCAGGGGAACTTGGCATTCCCATTATCTGTGATATTGAGCATAACGTCTCTCGAAGAGAAATCGCTGCCAATGTAGTAAATGAAAATCGAGCCATTACTAATTTACCTGAAGAGGCGATCGTAGAAGTACCGGTAATTGTTGATGGGGAGGGAATCCATCCGGTTGCGGTCGGTGCCCTTCCTTCAGCCATTGCGGCCATGTGTCAACTCCAAATCGCCATCCAAGAGCTTTTGGTAGAGGCTTACCGGGAGAGATCAAAAAAGCTCCTTTTGCAGGCATTACTCCTTGAGCCTGCCGTTGACGATGTGAAACGTGCCAAAGAGATGGTGGAAGTAATGCTCCATGTACAGCGAGAGTATCTTCCAGAGATGCGTTAGTTTAGGGTAAGGCAAAAAGGTGGAAGGGCGGTGGGAAAACGCTGCTCTCATCCATTCCATTGGAGTACCTGCAAGATGCTCTATGGTTCCTTTCCTTATCTGTGCCCGGTTCCTTTTCCTTACTCTCTCTTTTTGTTGTGGAAACTGCTTGAGATCGATTACGTATGCCCATCTTGAGGCCTTCACGGAGTTTCCAATGAGTTCAGTATCTATTCTCTCTTTGGTGGTCTCTCAACAACTAATGTTATGAAAGCGTGTTTCCTTTTCTCTACGAGAAAGGATATCCTCTTTTTGAGGCACGCGATAACAGTAATAGATGGGATACTATGTTAAACACTTAGAGGTAGGATAATTTACGTCGAGATTTCTGGGTGAGGCAACGGTAGGAGTTCATCAAGATTTTAGATGAGGCAATTTGCGCCCCCTTGACTTTTAAACATCGCAATGTTATAATGTTTTTGAAGGGAAGTTTAACAAAGTCATGGAAGATAATGGAAACACTCAAAAATAAAGTTGCGATTGTTACGGGAGCTGGTAGAGGAATAGGTAGGGCGATTGCAAATGCTTTGGCTTCTGAAGGATGTCATCTCATGCTATGCTCGAACATTCAGTCTGAGGTTGACAAGGTCACTAAAGAGGTTAAAAGACGTGGGGTAAAGGTGTTCTCTTTGTGCCTGGATTTAGCTCAACGGGAAAATAATGTCCTGCTTGTTGGAAAGACAGTCGAGCTTCTTGGGGGTATTGATTTTTTAATAAATTGTGCGGGTGTTATCTTCCAAAGACCGTTTTTGGAGCAGAGCCCTGAAGAGTGGAGTGTAACCATGGCCGTCAACTTGGAAAGCTACTTGATGATCGAAAACCCGGAAGGAGGAAGTATTATCAACTTCTCCTCTATGGCTGCCATTCGTCCTCTTACCCGGGTGGTAGGGTATTCGGCAGCCAAGGCTGCAGTGAGCAATTTCACCCAGTGGTTGGCAGTGTACATTGCCCGGGAATACACTCCCAAGGTACGAGTGAATGCTTTAGCTCCAGGGTTTTTCGTTACCAAGCAGAACTACTATCTCCTTTACAACGAGGATGGTTCTTTGACTCCCAGGGGACAGGCAATCCTTGCCCATACTCCCTGTGGGAGATTTGGGGAACCTCGGGATCTTTTGAGTACCGTTTTGTGGCTCCTCTCCCCAGCCTCAAGTTTTATAACCGGTGTGGTTGTCCCAGTAGATGGGGGATTCAGCTCTTTTTCTGGGGTGTGATTTTTAGAGAATTTACTCCCTTACATCATTGACATCTCAGGGGAAAGATATATAATAACCTGCGAAAACTTAAGGGGGTGGAATGGGAGCTTCTAAAAGGCGTTGAGAAACGCCGGTGTGTGTTCTCCTTGGTCCTAGTCAGGGGATTGCTCCTTCCCTGACGGGAAGTGCCCCCCGTCGTAAGAAAGGGGGAGCACCGATGAATAGTGAGTTGAAAAAGGTGTTCCTTCTGTCCTTGGGAAGTGAATAGAACAATGGTCACGGTGCGGCAATGTGCCGTGGCCATTGTTTTTGCCGGGTATCTATCCCTGGGTGATTCCAGGGATAGGTATTTTGCTTCTTAACCCTTGAGAGTTTGGAGGGAGGGATGTGCCATGGAGAAAGTAACTTTAGAAGTGGGGATGCATCTTGTTCTTGATGGCTACAGCTCTGATCCGGCAATCATCGGCGATGTGGACCGCATTCGGGAATTTTTGGATGAATTTCCCGAGAGAATGCATATGACCAAAGTCACCCCACCTTATGTGTTTCGCTACCACGGGGCTACACCCCAGGAAAGTGGCATATCCGGCATTGTCATCATCGCTGAAAGCCATATAAGCATTCACACCTTCCCTGCCAAACGGTACGTGAGTGTGGACATTTTCTCTTGCAAGCCTTTTGATGTGGATGAGGCAGTACAGGGGCTCGTAGAGTACTTTCAGCTCGTTGACTTCCGGCGCCAGGTGTTCGATCGGGGTGTGGAGTATCCCAAGGATCCTTACTCTACCGTTCCTTTGGTGCTCGAGGAACGGTTGGGGATGCTGGAGGGAATGGTGCACACTTGACTCACCGGCTTTGCATAAAGGCGAGTGGAAGAGGAAAAATCCACTCGCCTTTTATCTTTTTTGGGCTTCCTGTTTAGCCTGACAGTCTACGCAGTATGAAGTATAGGGTATAGCTCGCAGTCGCTCAAGGGGTATCTTCCTTCGGCATATCTCACAGGTATCGTAGGTATCCGCTTCGATTCTCCGCAGGGCCTTGTCGATCATCTCCAGGGTTTCAGAAAGACTCTGCCAGGAGGAGAGTTCGAGTTCCATGGTTAAGGTAGCATTTCCCATGTCTGCTTCATCGAGCGATTCCCGGTGAGGGTCATGCTCTCGAACGTCCTGGGCCTTTTTGGCCAGTGCCCTCATGGCTTTCTCTCGAAGTTCAAGAAGCATCTTTTGAAATTCCTTTTTTTGCTCTTCGTTCATTGGCCTCACTTCCCACTCATATTTTAAAACTATAGGGGAGTGTTGTAAAATTACAAGTGCACAAGAAGGGCTCTCTTTACCCTGCGCTTGAGGAAGAGTGGCATGAAGAGAAACATTCTCGGCATGCTTCCATCAGACCTTGTTCCCTGGTTTTTGGGCGAGGGGGAGTCACCCTATAGGGCAAGGCAAATTCTGCACTGGGTCTATGGAAAAAAGGTGGCTTCCTTCCTTGAGATGAGCGATATTCCTTTGCCTCTTCGAGAAAAACTCTCTCTGTCTTTCTCCCTGGGTTCCTCTAAGATCCTCAAAATTTGGAATTCTCAGGATGGAACAAAAAAGTTTTTACTCGGTTTTTCAGGAGGGGACTCGGTAGAGGTGGTGACCATCCCCCAGAGAAGCTGGTGTACTGCCTGTCTTTCCACCCAGGTAGGCTGTCCGGTACGTTGCCCTTTCTGTGCCACGGGCAGGGCGGGATTTCGGCGGTCCCTTTCTGCCGAAGAAATCGTGGAGGAGCTTTGGGTTGTGGAGCAGAAGGGGGGGAGAATTACCCATCTTGTTTTCATGGGCATGGGGGAGCCTCTTCTCAACTATGAAGAGCTCACCAAAGCTCTTCAAGTTTTCAATAGCCCCGACGGTTTTGGAATTGGCTCTCGGCGTATTACCATCTCTACGGTGGGTATACCGAAGGGAATGGTGCGGCTTGCTCGAGATTGGCCAGAGGTCAATCTGGCCCTTTCCCTCCATGCTCCCTCTGATGAGCTGCGGAACTTTCTTGTTCCTATCAATAAGGCATACCCATTGAAGGCACTTCTTGGGGCTCTGAGGGAGTACCTGCGTTTGACTCGCCGGAGAGTAACGATAGAGTATACCCTGTGGCAGGAGGTTAACGACGAGAAGGAACATGCTCTGGCCCTGGCCGGGCTTCTTGGGGGCCTTTTGGTCCATGTGAATCTGATACCGGGGAATAGAGTTCCCGGGACTCCCTTTCTTCCCTCTTCGGCAAAGCGCCTTGAAATTTTTGCCACGCTCTTGCGTAAGGAGGGTATAACCGTTACCCTAAGGAAGTCAAGAGGGCACGATATCCGTGCTGCCTGTGGGGAGCTTTATCGGATTCATGGTTTGGGGGGATAGGCGATGATCATTGTCTTGAAGAGCGGTGCGACGCAGCAGGAAATTGATGAAGTTGTGCGGCGACTCAAGCGCCTTGGCTTTGGGGTTCACATCTCTCAAGGAGTGGAACGAACCATCATTGGTGCCATCGGAGACGAGCGGGGGGTGAACCTTGAAGAGAAAATTGGCGTTCTCCCCTTTGTGGAAAGGGTTATTCCCATCCTCACGCCTTATAAACTCACGAGTCGAGAATTTCGAGAGACCGATACCGTTGTACGGGTGGGGGATGTGGAAATAGGTCCGAGAAGATTTGTAATCATGGCAGGACCCTGTGCTATCGAGTCCGAGTCGCAGATTCTTGAAACGGCTTACCGGGTCAAGGAGGCGGGAGCGAAGATTCTCCGAGGTGGCGCCTTTAAACCCCGGACATCTCCTTACAGTTTTCAGGGCTTGGGAGAAGAAGGATTGCGTCTTTTGGCCAAGGCCCGAGAGGAAACTGGTCTTCCTTTCGTCACCGAGGCCCTGGGCATTGAAGAGTTGCCCCTGGTGGCTGAATATGCCGATATGATTCAAGTTGGGGCACGGAATATGCAGAACTTTAGGCTTCTTGAGGCGGTAGGTCGGCTGCGCAAGCCGGTGCTTCTGAAACGGGGGATGATGAACACTGTTGACGAGCTCTTAATGTCTGCAGAGTACATCCTTGCCCAGGGGAATTACCAGGTGGTTCTGTGTGAGCGGGGCATTCGAACCTTTGAGCCCTCCACAAGAAATACTCTGGACTTGAGCTGTATTCCCCTGGTGAAGAAAAAGAGTCATCTCCCCATCGTTGTGGATCCCAGTCATGGTACCGGAAGAAGCGATCTTGTCACCCCCATGAGTTTAGCTGCACTCGCTTGCGGAGCCGATGGACTCATTGTGGAAGTTCACCCCAATCCTATCGAAGCACTCTCTGATGGTCCCCAGTCACTCAATCCGGACCAGTTCGCGTCTCTCATGGAGGAACTTCGAAGGCTTGCTGTAGTCGTGGGGAGGGGAATGTAGCTTGGGCTTTACCATCGGCATTGTGGGGCTTGGACTCATAGGGGGATCACTCGGCCTTGATTTTTCCTTGTGGCCAAAAAAGAAGTGTATCATCGGGTACGATCGGGAAAGAAAGACAGCCCTCCTGGCCAAGGAAAAGGGCGCGGTGGACGACCTCGCCCGGAGCGTTGAGGAGGTGGCCAGGGAAGCCGACCTTCTCTTTATAGCCACACCGGTCCGGGAAATCCCTAAGGTCTTTTCTTTGGCTTGCCCTTTCCTTCGGGAAGGTACGAAAGTCTTTGACGTGGGGAGTTCGAAAGAATGGATTTTTAAGGAGATTCGCCCTGAAAAGCTTGACTTTGAATACCTTGGGTTTCATCCCATGGGAGGGGCGAGGGAGGGAGGTATAGAGTGGGCGCAGTCAGGGCTTTTTCGGGGTATGCCAGTTCTCGTCGTTCCAAAGGACCTTCCTCAAGAGACGAAGGAACTCGTTCAGGAACTGGGAACGACAATCGGGGGGAGAGTTTTTTTTTGACCCCTGCGGAGCATGATGAGGTTTGTGCCGTTGTGAGCCATCTTCCTCACGTGCTTGCCAACGTTTTCCTGGAGACTGCTCTGGCCTGTCGAAAAGACGCGGCATCTTTTGGAGGTCCTTCCTTTAGGGATATGACTCGTGTGGCTGGTTCCTCTCCCTCGATTTGGGTCGATGTTTTTCTGACGAATCGCAGGTTGCCTGAGATTGTCCTGGAGTTCAGGAGGAACCTCGAGCGATTCCTTATTCTCCTTGAGAAACAGGACGAGGAGGGTATTCGAAAATTTCTTGAACACATGGTCTTGTTCAGGAAGGAGCTGGACAGTGGTTCTTGAGTTCCACACGGCGGGAGAATCTCATGGCAAGGGCATTTCGGTCTTGGTGAGCGGTTTCCCTGCAGGGCTGGAGATCGATCTCGAGTTTATAAAAAAGGAACTTGCTCGGAGAAGAAAAGGTGTGGGGGTCAGTCCCCGGATGAGTGTCGAAGAGGATGAAGTGGAAGTTTTGGGAGGGCTACGGTGGAGGAAAACCCTGGGTGGTCCTGTGGCCTTCTTGGTGAGGAACAGTGAGTACGAGAAGTGGAAGAAGGTGATGGATCCCGAGGGACGGAGACCCGCGGATTATGAACCGGTCACCATTCCCCGTCCAGGGCACGCCGACTTGGGAGGGGTAGTCAAATACCGCTTTGATGACATTCGAGACGTGATTGAGCAGGCAAGTGCGCGGGAGACGGTGGGAAGATGCATAGCCGGTGCAATGGCCAAGACATACCTTCGCCTTTTTGGTGTTGAAGTGGGTGGGTTTGTGGAAAGCATTGGAGGGGTTCGGGTTTCCTGGGAGTGTGGGCAGTGGGAAGAAATCCTGCAGAGAGCTTATCTATCTCCTCTTTCTGCTCCGGAGAAGACGGAAGAGATGGAGAGGCAAATCCTCAAAGCTGTGGAACAGGGAAACACCTTGGGAGGAACTTTCATCGCTGTGGCTCTGGGGGTGGTTCCGGGATTGGGGAGTTACAGTGCACACTGCAGGCGTTTGGATGCTCTTCTGGCTTTCTATCTTATGAGTATTCCGGGAGTGAAGGGTGTGGAGGTTGGAGAAGGATTTCGTTCGGCCGAGCTTTTAGGAAGTGAGGTCCACGATGAAATCTGGTATGATGCCTCTCGTTCTCCCTTCCCCTTTTATCGGAAAACCAACCGGAGCGGGGGTATTGAGGGTGGTATTTCCACGGGGGAAGCCATATGGGTTCGGTGTGCCATGAAACCCATCCCTACTCTCCGGCAAGGCCTCCATTCGGTGGATGTGATTTCAAAAGGAGATGCTGTGGCTCGTTACGAGAGGTCCGATGTGTGTGCTGTGTCTCGTGCCCTTGTGGTGGGTGAAGCCATGCTTTCTTGGGTTGTGGCCTGTGCATATGCCGAAAAGTTTGGCGGAGATAGTGTATCGGAAGTTCTGGAACGTTTCCAGGCATACGTTGCGTATCTCGAGCACTGGAAGGAGTGAAAGGATGGGATTTCTATGAAAATACCATTAAGCACACCGGATATAGGGGAGGAAGAAAAGAGGGCGGTTTTGAAAGTCCTCGAATCAGGACAACTTGCCCAGGGGAAAGAGGTCGAATGTTTTGAGAAGGAATTTGCCCAGTACATAGGCACAAAAGAAGCCGTGGCTACGAACAGTGGCACTGCGGCTCTCTTTGTAGCCCTTAAGGCCCTGGGGGTGGGACCAGGGGATAGGGTTATTACCACGCCTTTCACTTTTGTGGCCACGGCCAGCGCCATCCTCCACTGTGGGGGGGTCCCGGTTTTTTGCGATGTCGACTGGAAAACCTGTAATCTTGATCCCCAGAAACTCTGGGAGGCCATTCGAAGGGAACCTCGCGCAAAGGGCATTGTTGTTGTCCACCTCTACGGTGTTCCCTGTGCTATGGATGAGATCCTCGATGTGGCAAAGACGTTTGGTGTATTCTTGGTGGAAGACTGTGCCCAGGCCCATGGGGCAATGTACTGGGGAAAGAAGGTGGGAGGATTTGGGGATGCTGGGGTCTTCAGTTTTTATCCCACCAAGAACATGACGACCGGAGAGGGCGGCATGGTAACAACGGATAATCCTGAAATCGCCGAGCGCTGCCGAATGCTCATCAACCATGGGAGTAAAAAGAGGTACTATCACGATATTCTGGGGTACAATTTTCGTATGACGGACATTGCTGCTGCTATAGGTAGGGTACAGCTCTTGAAGCTGGAAGATAACAACGCTAGGAGGCGGGTCCACGCCTCTTGGTATTCTCGGGTGTTTTCAGAAATGGAGGACGTTGAACCCCCCTTTGTTCCTTCTCAAGCAGTTCCGGTCTTTCACCAGTACACCCTCAAGGTACGTGAAAGAAGGGATGAACTTTTGGGTTTTCTCAGAGACTCTGGAGTGGGGTGTGAAGTGTATTACCCTCTCCCCTTGAACCGCCAGGCCTTCCTTAGGGAGTATGGGTATGATTCCTTTCCGGTTGCGGAGAGCTTGTCCCGTGCGGTATTATCAATACCGGTGCATCCAAAGCTCAGGCAGGAAGATTTGGAAAAGGTTGTGGGACTGGTGCGGGAATTCTTCCAGAGAGTGCCGGTGCGCAGGTGATGGGTTTTGAAAGCGGTAAGGGTGGGAGTTGTTGGAGTAGGATATCTTGGTCAACACCACGCCCGTGTCTATTCTGAACTTCCTGGAGTAGAGCTCGTCGGTGTCGTGGACATCAATCGAGAACGGGCAAAGGAAGTGGCCCGTCGATATTCCACCACCCCTTTCTTTGACTATCGGGATCTCTTCGGAAGAGTCGATGCGGTGAGCATTGCCGTGCCCACCGTGCTCCATCGGACCATCGCCGGCCATTTCATTGAAGAAGGCGTGAATATTCTTATCGAAAAGCCAGTAACAACAACTCTCGAGGAAGCGAAAGAGCTCATGGAGATGGCAGCACAAAAAAATGTTATCCTTCAGGTCGGACACATCGAACGCTTTAATTCTGCCGTCGTGGAACTGGCAAAAATTGTAGACAATCCCATATTCATTGACTGTTGCCGCATGGGTCCCTATGTGAACCGGAACACCGATGTTGGTGTGGTTTTGGACCTCATGATTCATGACATCGATATCGTCATGAGCATTGTGAGGAGCAGCGTGGTGAAAGTGACGGCCTTTGGATGTTCTGTCCTCTCTCGCCAGGAGGATATTGCTAATGCGCAACTCGTTTTTCAGAACGGTTGTATTGCAAGCCTCACAGCAAGCAGGGTTACCCGGAAGAAGATTCGTCGCATGGAGATCACCCAGGTGGATTCCTTCATATCCATTGATTACCTTGAGCAAGAGTTGGCAGTCTATCGGAAAGCTTCCTCGCCCCTTCCTCAGCTTCTCATTGAAAAACCTATGATGCAAAAGGGAGAGCCGCTGCGACTTGAGCTTGAGCACTTTGTCCGCTGTGTACGTAACGGTGAGAAGCCGCTTGTGGGGCTTGAGGAGGGGAAGAATGCCCTGGAGGTGGCTCTGCGCATTTTAGAGGAGATCAAGAAGCATCAGGGTGGCAGTGATGAAAAGGTATGACGTGATCGTTGTAGGTGCGGGACCAGCGGGTATTTTTGCTGCCCTTGAGCTGGCCGAGAGAAGTAATCTTCGAGTTCTTGTACTTGACCGGGGAAGGAACATTGAGAAGCGTTTCTGTCCGGCACGGGAAAACAGCCGTATTTGCCAGAAATGTACCCCCTGCTCACTCCTTTGTGGATGGGGTGGAGCCGGAGCTTTTAGTGATGGAAAATTGACCCTTTCCCGGGAAGTTGGTGGACAACTCAATGCCTATCTTGAAGAGAGAGAATTTACTTCTGTTGTCGAATACGTGGATCAGGTATACTTTCGTTTTGGAGGGGCTACTCGCATTTACGGTGCCGACGGGGAGCGGGTAGAAGAACTTCGCAAAAGGGCCGAGAAGGCCGAGTTGATTCTTGTTCCCTCTCAAGTTCGCCATCTGGGGACGGAACGCTGCCGGGATATCTTGCGAAGCATTTTTGATTACCTCAAGGAACGGATAGAGATACGAACGATGAGTGCAGTCGAAGAGATCATGGTACGGGATGGAGGGGTTGTAGGAGTCCGTCTTGAAACCGGAGAGGAACTGGTGAGCTCTTTTGTAGTGGTAGCCCCAGGGAGAGTTGGTGCCGATTGGCTTCGCAAAGAGTGTCTGCGCTTGGGGTTGCCCCTCAGGAACAATCCCGTGGACCTTGGGGTACGGGTAGAGGTCCCTGCCTCGATCATGGAGGAATTCACCAACGTCATGTATGAGCTCAAACTCGTGTACTACTCTCACACCTTTGACGATCGGGTGAGAACATTCTGTATGTGTCCCCATGGGGAAGTGGTGACGGAGTACAACGATGGCATTGTCACTGTCAATGGCCACAGTTACGAGGGGAAACGCACTCCTAATACCAATTTTGCCATTCTTGTAAGCACGAATTTTACCGAGCCCTTCCATGAACCCATTGCCTTTGGAAGATATGTTGCCCAGCTGGCCAACATGCTGAGTGGGGGAGTCATCATTCAGAGATTAAGGGATTTGCAGCTTGGCAGGCGTTCCACTCCTGAGAGGATTGCTAAATCGGTGATACAACCAACGCTCGATGGAGCAAGTCCGGGCGATTTGAGTTTCGTTCTTCCCTATCGTTTCCTCCAGGATATTTTGGAGATGATTTCTGCTCTGGACCGTTTCATCCCTGGCATCAGTTCTCCCCATACTCTCCTTTATGGAGTAGAAGTCAAGTTTTACTCTTCTAAGGTGCAGCTTCGGAAGAATCTGGAGAGTGATATTGACAATCTCTTCCTTATTGGAGACGGAGCGGGTATCACCCGGGGTCTTGTGCAGGCTTCCGCTTCCGGTGTGGTGGTGGCACGAGAGATTATGAGGAGAACAGGGAGTTCTAAGGGCCATGGATAAGGTTCTCATTACCAACGACGATGGTTTTGAAAGCCCAGGGATAAGAGCCCTGGTACGAGTATTTCGACGGGAGGCTAAAGTTGTTCTTGTGGCACCGAAAGATGAGCGGAGTTGCTCAAGCCACAGCATCACTGCCCGTCACCCCTTGCAGGTAAGGGAGGTGGAGATTGAGGGAGTACAGGGATATGCAGTTGATGGAACTCCTGCCGATACAGTCATTTTAGGGTTGAACCTTTTTCGAGACATCGATTTTGTTATTTCCGGTATCAACCGAGGCCCCAATCTTGGTTTTGATGTCTTCTACTCGGGTACGGTAGCGGCAGGCCTTGAAGCGGCAATGTCGGGGATTCCCTCCCTTGCTGTTTCTCTCGTTCTTGGCAAGTTTGGGAATTATATCCTTGCGGCTGGGGTGGCTTTGGAAGTGTGGAAGACTTTTAGGGAAATCCTTCAAGGCGAGCGAAACCTTGTTCTCAACGTGAATGTACCGGATGTGCAAAGTAAAGAAGACCTCCAGGGTTTGAGTATTACAGAACTTGGGGATCGGTTCTATGTGACCGGAGTACGGGAGATTACTCACAAAGACGGTGAACGGGCGTTCGTCTTTGAGGAGGTTCAGAAAGACCCTGTCTTTCTGGAGAATTCCGATTTTCAAGCAGTCTGGCATAACAGGGTGTCTGTGACTCCCCTACGGCCAAACCTTACCGATTACCTCTTACGGAGAAGGCTTATGGAGATACTCAAAAGGTGAGGATAGTGGAACGGTGGGTTCAAGGTCGACTGGTGCTCAGGGGAAGAGTTCAGGGAGTGGGTTACCGGTATTTTGTACTTCGGAAAGCGCAGGAATATGACGTTGCGGGGATGGTCCGCAACCTCCCTACAGGAGAGGTAGAAGTCGTGGCTGAGGGAAGGGAGGGAGAAGTGCGTCGCTTCTTTGAAGAGGTCAAAGTAGGCCCTGTTTCGGCATATGTAGCCTCTTGGACGGAAGAGTGGCTTCCCTTCAGCGGTCTCTATCACGATTTTCGGGTGGGGTACTAATGCCTGAGAGGAGAATAGAAAAACACCACCGGGCAATGGTGGAGGAACAGCTTGTAGCCCGGGGGATAAAAAATCAGCGCGTTCTTGATGCCTTTTTGAAGATTCCCCGTCACCTCTTCGTTCCTAAGGCGTATGAAGAACTTGCCTACCAGGATTCTCCGCTCCCCATAGGGAGTGGTCAGACCATATCCCAGCCTTACATCGTTGCCCTTATGCTTGAGCTTTTGGACCCCCAGCCCTTCGATCGAGTCCTTGAGATCGGTACAGGTTCCGGCTATGAGACCGCTCTTTTGGCCGAGCTGGTGGGTGAGGTCTATAGCGTGGAACGAATTCCGGAGCTCCTTGCGGGGGCCAGAGAGCGTCTCTCTCTTTTAGGATACACCAATGTAGTACTCTTTGAGGGAGACGGTAGCAAGGGTCTTCCGGAGTTTGCTCCCTACGACAAAATCATTGTGAGTGCCTGTGCAAAGAAAATTTATGAAGTGTGGACAGAAGAACTCAAAGACGATGGTATCATCGTTTTGCCCCTCGAGAGTACCTGGGGTCAGAGTCTTGTAAGAGGTAAGAAAAAGAAGGACAAACTCACTCTTGAGAACCACGGAGGATGCATTTTTGTGCCCCTTATCGAGGAGCATTGAGAGTGGCAAAGAATTCTTCGTTTTCCTTTGAGGGCGCAAGAACTCCTAAAAGCGTGTAGACCCCGAAAGTGATGGCAAGCACCGAGGGTGCCGTCCATCCCCTGAAGGGATTCCATCCTACGAGTTGAAGAAGTACGAGCAAGGCCCCCAAAAACATGCTCGCGAGAGCTCCCTTTTCATTCCCCCATCGAGCAAAGAACGTTCCTAGAATGGTGGGAACCACGCTGAGAAGGCCAAGGGAAGAGGTCACCGAGAGAAGGGCGATGAGATTGAACCTTCCTAAGGCGAAGAGAAAGACGGCAACACAAAGAATGGGAATGAATATGAACTGTGCGAGGAACAACCTCTTTCTTTCTTCTCCCTTCTTAGGATAGAGATCAGAAAGAAACATCGACGACAGGGTGAGGATGATGGAATCGGCCGTGGAGACGGCAGCAGAGATAATACCCAAAACAACAAAGAGGACGATCCAAGGAGGAACAGAAAAGCGCGAAAGTATTGTCGGCGTGGCAAGGTCAGGATTCGCAAGTCTCGGAATGAGGCAAAGAGCGATGAACCCCAGGGTAACGGTCACCAGAGTATAGACAAAACCGAATCCCAGGAAACCGGTGATGGTCTTTCGCATTTCCCCTAAGGAAGCAGGAACGAGGAGCCTCTGAAGGACCTGGGGATTGGAGATACTGAAGAAGAACCATGGAAGAGAGAGGTTCAGAAACATTCGAAAGGTGAAGAATCCGTTCCCCGGGACACTCAGCCACTGGGGATAGGAGGTCTCTACCTGCTGGAAGAATTGAGCAAAACCTCCGAAGAACTTTGCGACGAGAAAGAGCACAAGCGTCAGGGAGCTCGCCAGCATGACACCCGCCTGGAGGCTATCTGTTGCTGCCACGGACCGCAATCCGGCGATGGCTGTCCAGAGGATGATGAAGAATACGGCAAGAGTCAGCCCTCCAAGGTAGCTTATCTTGCCTTCTGAGAGAACCTCGAGGAGATAGGCGATTCCGGTAAGCTGCACCGAGGTGTAGGGGATGAGAAATCCCAGAGCGAGGACGGTGTACACTGCACCCACAAGACGGCTTCGGTAGCGGAGGCTCAAGATTTCTCCTGGACTCACACATTCATAGTGTTTTCCTGCCTTCCAGAACTTTGGTCCCACGAGGACCGCCCAAAAAAGTCCGGAGAGGTAGACGAACTCAAAACCCAAGGCACCCACCCCACCTCTATAGGTAAGACCAACGAGTCCGAGCATCATGAAGGCGCTGTAGGTGGTTGCACCATAGGAAAGTGTGGCAATGATCCAGTGGAGCTTGCGTCCCGCCAGAAAGTACTCGATGAGACTGAGGCGGATTCCTCTTTTTGCAGCCAGGGCAAATGCGCTGCCCCATCCTGCATATAGGGCTATAGCAAGCCAGAGGTACTTTTCACTCATTCCAGGACCTCATCACGAGAAGGAGTATAAAAATGCACAGGAGGGCAAAAGCGTTCCAGAAGAGGAAGCTCCCAATGAAGCGCTCAATCCTGGAGAGAACGGTAAAAGGCACAAGGTATGCCAGGATGACCAATACACCGTAGAGGACAAAGAGTTTCCTCATTTTTTCCTCCTTTTGCTACAATGTAGCAAATACTGCAAAACAAGTAAAGGGGAGCAGACGCATGAGGAAAGCCTTCTTGGTCATCGACATGTTAAACGATTTCGTCCATCCTCAGGGGGCACTCTTTGTGGGGGAGCAGGCAGAGGGGGTCATAGCCTCCATCAAGGAACTTCTTGGGGAACGACGAGAGGAGGACACTCTTGTAGTGTATGTTTGTGATGCTCACCAGGCAGATGATGCGGAGTTTGCGCTTTTCCCACCCCATTGTGTTGTGGGTAGCTGGGGTGCTGAGGTCTTTCAAGACCTCGTTCCTCAAGAGGGGGATATCGTCATTCCTAAGACGAAATTCAGTGCTTTCTGCGGTACCCCTCTTGACCTTATGCTGCGGGAAAGGGGAATTTTTGACCTTGAGGTTGTGGGAGTATGCACGAATATTTGTGTTCTCTACACCTGTGCCTGGGCCAGGATGCTCAACTACCGGGTTACGGTTTTTCGCGATGCTGTGACCTCTTTTGACCTGGAGGCTCACAGGTGGGCTCTCCGGGAAATGGAGAAGACCCTTAAGGTGGAGGTAAAGCCGTGAGGGAAATTATCCAGAGTGCCATCAACGTAAGTACTTCTTCTCTGCCGGTGGTCGAAGAGATGGTGCAGCGAATCTCCCGGATTGAGGGTATTAAAGTGGCCGACTACTCCTCTGACCCCGACCATAATCGCTCGGTTGTCACTCTCCTGGGGGATCGTAAGGGCCTTGAAGAAGCAGTGTTTCGCCTTTTTGAAGTTGCCAGAGACCTTCTTGACATTCGTCTCCACAGGGGAGAACACCCCCGGATTGGGATCGTTGACGTTGTCCCCTTCACTCCTTGGAGAGGTGTCACCATGGAAGATTGCAAAACCCTGGCCTGGAGAGTAGGAGAGGGTATTGCCTCTCGTTTCCGAGTTCCGGTGTATTTTTATGGAGAAGCAGCAAAAAGAGAGGAAAACAAAGACCTTTCTTGGATTCGTCGCGGGGGGTACGAGAAACTTCGAGAGGAGATTACTTCCATCCCTGAGCGCCATCCTGATATAGGACCAAGGGAGGCCCACCCCACCTTGGGGGCCACGGCGGTGGGGGCTCGGGGACCACTTGTGGCTTTCAATGTTAACCTCAAGACGGAGAGAGTCGAGGTTGCTCAAAAGATTGCCGCGCAGCTTCGAGAAGGATTGAAGTGGGTAAAGGCTATCGGTGTGAGTCTCAGAACAAGGGGTATGGTGCAGGTTTCCATGAATCTTCTCGACTTTCGCCGAAATTCCATTCCCCAGGTGATGGAGTTGGTAAGCCTTGAAGCCCGCCGATACGGTGCAGAAGTTGCTGGGGCGGAAATTATCGGTCTTGTCCCTCTTGAGGCCTTACTCGACGTGGTGGAGGTCGCATTGGGTATCCCGGATCTTGAGGTGCAACAAGTCTTAGAGTACCATTTCACAGAGTAGAAAAATTTTTTGACTTTTCTTGATCAACCCCTTGACAATTTGACCTTCCCTGATTATAATGGGAGCCAGAGACAGAAAGATGGTGAAAGGAGGGATGGTCCATGGTGAGAAGGAGCGTTCCTGCTCGGAGAGAGGAGCGGAAAGTGAGCCCCATAAGACGGCTATGGGACCTCTTCGATTTGCGCAGCGATCTTGACGAGATTTTCGATGAATTAATGGAAACTCCATTCTTCAGCCAGCCGTCGTGGTTTAGTACCTTCCCGGCGGTGGATGTCGCTGAAACCGAAAACGAAGTGATTGTCAAAGCTGAACTCCCAGGAGTCGATCCCAAAAATCTTGAGGTGCATGTTACCGAGGATTCACTGAATGTAAAGGGCGAAGTGAAAGACGAGTGGGAGGAAAGGGATGTCGGATATTGCCGTCGGGAGCGGTACTGCGGTACCTTTGAACGCGCCATAGCTCTGCCGGCTAAGGTAAAACAGGACGAAGTCAAAGCGCAGTACAAGGATGGAGTGCTTACTATTACTCTGCCTAAGGTTGAACCCAGCAAGCCCAAAGCTCGAAAAGTGGAAATCGAAGTGGCCTAAAGGGCTCCTAATCGGGCCCCGGAGTTCTCCGGGGCCTTTTTCTTTTTTGGATAATGTAGTACAATAACAGTGCGTCGGGGCGTAGCGCAGCCTGGTTAGCGCACACGGTTCGGGACCGTGGTGTCGGCCGTTCAAATCGGCTCGCCCCGACCATTTTTATTCGGCTTTGAAGGTTTCTGCTCTTTGCTTACAACAAAACGAGAACGCACTTAAGGAGTATTCGCGATTGTCTGAGGACGAAGGACTCGGGTTGTTGTAGAATCTTTTCGTAGTTGATTACGGTGCTGAGGGGGGGACTTCTATGTTTTTGCTTTTCTCCATGGTACAATAAGAACTGCTGGCGTGGGAAACCTGGTGGGGACTATTGAGGCATGATTTATTACATCTGTAAGTACCTTGCCCTTTTCCTTCTCAAAGTTTTCTGCGCTTTTCGTGTGGAGGGGAAGAAGAACGTTCCTCCTCATGGTCCTTGTTTCATTGTAGCCAATCACTCGAGCAATCTCGATCCGGTTGTCGTAGGGTGTGCTTCTCCCCGTCGAGTGTACTTCGTGGCGAAAGAAGAACTTTTCCGGAATCCTCTGGCTTCCTTTTTCCTGCACCAGCTTGGTGCTTTTCCTCTGCGGAGGGGCGAGGTAGATAAGGAGGCGGTGCGAACTATCTTCGAGCTGGTTAAAAAGGGGAGGGTGGTTTGCTTTTTTCCAGAAGGAACACGAAATGATGGTTCGCTGAGTACCTTTCGAAGGGGAGCCTTGAAGCTTTTGCTCAAGGCCCGTGTGCCTGTGGTAGTGGCGAGTATTCGTGGTACCTATGAAAGTTTCTCAAAATATCGGAGATTTCCTCGGCCCTTTCCCATCCGGGTGGTTTTTTCTCCCCCCCTTCTTCCCGAGAATCTTCCTATGGAGATTTTGGAAGAAGAGATACGTAAAAGAATGGAGGTTGCCTTCCTTGTCTCTTAGAACTCTTGTCTTTGTAGTTTTGGGAGGGATGTCTCTGTGTTTCTTTTCTTTTTTGGCCTTTGGTCTTCAACAGAAGATTGATGTGACGATTGAGAACGTGGGTGGAGAGACCCCTTTCTTCGATTATCCAGTGGGTATTGCCGTTGACGATGTGAAGGGAAGAGTCTTTGTTAGCGATTGGGGGAACAACAGGATTCTTGTCTTGGGGAAAGAGGGCAATCTCTTGCAGGAGATAAAGAACCTTAAGAGCCCTGCGGGGGTGGCCCTTGACGGAAGTAGAGGCAGACTCTATGTGGCGGAACAGAAAGGTAATCGTGTATTAGTCCTCAACCTTGACAGCCTCAAGGTGGTAGGAGACCTCAAGCCCCAAAAAATTCCCTTTTCTGAACCACGAGGTGTCTGGGTAGCCCAGGATGGGAGCGTGTACGTTGCGGATACCGGGCGCTCACGGGTTGTGGTTTTTGGAGAAGGAAAGGAAGAAACTTTCTCTTTTGGTCGGGAAGGAATTGGAGATAACGAGTTCTACAATCCCCGAGGTGTGGCTGTTGATCCTCGTGGAAATATCTGGGTGATTGATACTCTTCACCATTGTGTTAAGGTCTTCGACAGACGAGGAAAATATCTTTTCCGTTTTGGAGAGGGATTGAACCAGCCCCGCTATGTCGCTTTCTTTGAAGATTTCGCCTTTCTTTCCGACTATCGTAACCACCGGATTGTGGTGTACAACCTTGAGGGAAAACTTGAGGAAGTTATTTTGGAGGGTGTTCTTTCCTTCCCTGAAGGTCTTTGTGTGGATGGGAACGGAAAACTTTGGGTGGCCGACGCAGGGAATAATCGTATCTTGAGGGTCGACCTTGGATACCTTACCAATCCGGAGGAATATCTGAAGACTCTTCTTCGAGAAGGGAAAGGAGAGGAATTCCTTCAGGTCCTTGGGCGCCTTTCACCAGAGTTACGCAAGAGACCGGAGATTGGCCGACTCCTCTTCGAGTTCTACCGACAAAGAGAGGACTTACCGGCCATGGTGATGCAGGCCGAAGAACTCTTCCTTTCCGATGAAGTACAGAGAGGGGAATGGAAGAAGATTCTGAGTGGCCTCTATGCCAGGCAGGGCCAACAACTTTTGGAGCAAGGGTCTCTTGAGGCGGCACAAGAACTATTTTTCCGCTCTTTCCAGTACGGCCGTTTTGCTTCGCTTCTCTCTTACCTTTGGATTTCTATGGTTATTGTAGGAGGCAACTATCTTGGGGTGGCGATTCTTTTCCTCCTTTTCCTCGGTTTACTCTTCGTATATTTGCGATTGCGGACGGAAAGAGAAAGGAGGTGGCGGAGGTGGTGAGAAAGGAGGCGGTGGCAGGGCATTTCTATCCCAAGGATGAGGAAGAACTGCGGACGTTCGTTGGACGCTTGGCCTCTTCGTCTTATGGACCCTTGAGGCGGCTGGAAAGACGAGAAGACGTGAAGGACACGAGTGGAGTTATAAGCCCTCACGCCGGGTATATGTACTCGGGAGCAGTGGCTTGTTGGTCCCATTATCTTTTAAGTCTTTTCCCGCCCTTTGAGACTGTCGTTGTTCTTGGACCGAACCACAGGGGTGTGGGGAGAAGAGTGGCCTTAAGCGGAGCAGAATATTGGCGCACTCCTTTAGGTCTCGTTCCCGTGGATTTGGAAGCGGTGGAATTTCTTGTGGCTCACTCTCCACTTTTTGCCGTAGATGATCTGGCCCATTTGGCCGAGCATTCTATCGAGGTTCAGATTCCACTTTTGCAATATTTCCTTCCCTATGAGTTTCATATTCTTCCCATTCTTCTTATTTCCCAGGACAGAAGAACTGCTCTGGCTCTGGGGGAAGCCCTTTTCGAACTCTCACAGAAAAAGCGCATTGTCCTTGTTGCCAGCAGTGACTTCTCGCATTATGAGCCTGAAGGAGCCGCCCGCTCCAAGGACATGAAGGCCATCGAGTATATTCTCTCTCTCGACGTTAATGGATTCTACAACGTCATTCAGGAAGAGAACATCAGTATTTGTGGTCCTGGAGCTATAGCTTCTCTTTTGGAGTACCACACAAAGAGGAGTACCCAAAAAGGGGAACTCCTCACCTATACTCACAGTGGAGAAATTACCGGCGATAGGGCTCAGGTTGTTGGGTATGCTGCGCTTTTCTTCCCCCTCTTCTGAAAAATTCTCGTGATGCTATTGACACTTTCATCAAAATCTTTTATAATGATTGATTGTCGATTTTGTCGGAGAACAGGGCGTGTAATTTTTTATTTTATTTGAAATCCCCCGAAGGTGGTGTGGTAAGTGGGCGCTGGTTATATCAAAAGGCAAAGTTTTGCCAAAATTCCCCCCTGTGCTGAGTTACCAAACTTCCTGGAAATTCAAAAGAAGTCCTTTGAATGGTTTCTCCAAAAGGATGTTCCTCCCGGGAGGAGAAGACGGCAAGGGTTACAGGAGGTCTTTCTTGAAATTTTCCCCATACAGGACTTTACTGGGAAGTTCATTTTGGAGTTTTTAGGTTATCGTCTTGAAGAGCCTTCCCTCACGGTAAGAGAAGCCAGAGAAAAGGGTAGGACCTATGCTGCTCCTTTGTATGTTAGGGTTCGCCTCATCGATCAACACACCAACGAGATCAAAGAACAGGATGTGTACATGGGGGATCTGCCCCTTATGACGGACAAGGGGACCTTTGTGGTCAATGGAGCTGAGCGGGTAGTGGTGACCCAGCTCGTTCGTTCCCCGGGAATTTTCTTCTCCCGGGAGGTTGCTCCTACAGGGAGGGTGGAGTATGGTTTTAAGATCATCCCCAGCCGGGGAGCCTGGCTCGAGTTTGGTATAGATCCTGGAGATATCATCTTTGTAAGGGTGGACAAGCGAAGGAAAATCAATGCCTGCACTTTAGTGCGTGCCTTAGGATATAGTTCTAACGAGGAAATTCTTGCCCTCTTTGACTATCACAGTTACATTAAAAAGACTCTGGAGAGAGACCCCTCAACAACTACCAAAGAGGCTGTGGTAGAGATTTTCCGTCGCCTGCGGCCAAGTGAACCGCCCACGGAAGAAAATACCCGGGATTTCATCAAATATCTCTTTTTCAATCCCCGACACTACGACCTCGGAGAGGTTGGTCGCTATAAAGTCAACAACAAGCTCAAGTTCGAAGAGCGGGTTGTGCGCGTTGAGGAACCCGTTGTGGCAGAAGACCTCGTCATCGATCTTGAGGAGAAAAGATGTCTGAGGAACTTAGAGGCACTTGGAGAGAATCCCGACCCGACGAGATATCGAGTGATCCTGAGGGTGGGAAATCGTATAAATCGCAAAATAGCCCAGGAAATAGAGGCGTTGAATGAAGAGTATCCCATAGAGTATGTCACCGTTCTCAATAGTGAAGGACTTCCGGTGAAAGTCTCTATTGAGACTGGTGACACCTTTGAAGTCCTCTCCGACGATCTTGAGGGTCGGGAACTGAGTAGAGATGTTCTTGATGCCGAAACGGGGAGAGTTCTTATTGCCAGAGGTACGATCCTCACCCTCGATATGATCAGGGATCTTCGAGAGCTGGGCATAAGGAGAGTCAGGGTGAAGAAGGGAAGAACCCTTGCTCCCGAGGACGTCGTGGGAGGAATTCGTTATCTTTTGAACCTCATTGATGGCATCGGCTACAGTGATGACATCGACCACTTAGGAAACCGCAGAGCCCGTCTTGTGGGGGAACTTCTGCAGAATCAATTCCGTACCGGTCTTCTCAGGGTGGAAAAAGTCATTCGGGAGAGAATGACTATTCAGCCTGATACCGAATCCCCTACACCACAGAGTCTCATCAATGTTCGGCCGGTCATTGCTGCCTTACGGGAATTTTTAGGCAGTAGCCCTCTTTCACAGTTCATGGACCAAGTTAACCCTCTTTCTGAGCTTACCCACAAGCGGAGGCTGAGTGCTCTTGGACCGGGAGGTCTGAGTCGAGAGCGGGCAGGATTCGAAGTGCGCGACGTACACTACACCCACTATGGTCGCATGTGCCCCATTGAGACACCCGAGGGTCCAAACATTGGCCTCATCACTTCCCTGTGTATTTACGCGAGAGTCAATGAATACGGGTTCATTGAGACTCCGTACCGAAGAGTTATTGACGGAAAAGTCACCAGCGAAGTTGTGTACCTCACCGCCGATGAAGAGGATCGCTACCATATTGCTCCTTCGGATGTGAAGCTTAACGAGGATGGTTCCATTGTCTCTGATACTGTGGTGGTACGTTTCCGGGGGAAAATCGTAGAGGTTCCCAAGGACCGGGTCGACTTCATGGATGTTTCACCGCAGCAGATTATCAGTGCCTCGGCTTCCCTCATTCCATTTTTGGAGCACAACGATGCCAACCGTGCTCTCATGGGGACGAACATGCAAAGACAGGCAGTACCCCTTCTTGTTCCTCACCCGCCTTACATTGGAACGGGAATAGAGTACAAGGTCGCTCAGGACTCGGGAGCAACCATCACAGCGAGGAGAGCTGGAAAAGTTTTGAGGGCCGACTCTCTGCACATCGAAATTGAGACAGAAGACGGCACAAAAGATGTATACCACCTTGACAAGTTTCAGCGTTCTAACCAGAGCACCTGCATCAACCATAAGCCTATCGTCCGGAAAGGCGATTACGTTGAGGAAAACCAGATAATCGCCGATGGTCCGTGTACCTGCCTCGGTGAGGTTTCCTTAGGGCGTAATGTCCTTGTGGCTTTTATCCCCTGGGAAGGGGAGAATTTTGAAGACGCCATTGTGATCAGCGAACGTCTGGTGAAGGAAGACATCTTTACTTCCGTCCACATCGAGGAGTACGAGGTTGAAGCAAGGGACACGAAGCTCGGCCCGGAAGAAATCACCCGGGATATCCCCAATCTGAGCGAGGAGGCGTTGCGCAATCTCGATGAAGAGGGAATTATTCGCATTGGGGCAGATGTAAAGCCGGGTGACATTTTGGTGGGTAAAGTCACCCCCAAGGGAGAGACTGAACTCACCCCGGAGGAAAAATTGCTCCGGGCAATTTTTGGGGAAAAGGCACGAGAAGTACGTGACACCTCTCTCCGGGTTCCCCATGGAGAGTACGGAAAGGTTATCGATGTGAAGGTTTTCTCCCGAGAGAACGGTGACGAGCTCGCTCCGGGAGTCAACAAGCTCGTTAAGGTGTATGTAGCCCAGAAACGCAAGATTACCGTGGGAGATAAGATGGCTGGACGACACGGAAATAAAGGAGTCATTGCCCGAATCATTCGTGAGGAGGATATGCCCTATCTCCCCGATGGAACACCGGTTGATATCGTTTTGAACCCTCTTGGGGTTCCCTCTCGAATGAATATTGGACAGATTCTTGAAACACATCTTGGCTGGGTGGCCAATAGGGAACGCAAGTTTATGGCTAGTCCTCCCTTTGATGGGGCAAGAGAAGGGGAGATCTTGACGGCCATGCAGAATGCTCGCGCTCCTCAAGGAGACGTTCCATTCAGCGAGTTTTTCGACCAGCGGGTCTCGCCGGACCTCAACCTTTTCCCTCAGGGGAAGACGGTGCTTTACGACGGCAGGACCGGGGAACCCTTTGATAACGAGGTTACGGTGGGCTACATCTACATGATGAAACTTGCCCACCTCGTGGAGACGAAGATTCACGCTCGTTCCACCGGACCCTATTCTCTTGTTACTCAGCAGCCTCTCGGTGGAAAGGCTCAGTTTGGTGGTCAACGTTTTGGGGAAATGGAGGTATGGGCTCTCGAAGGTTATGGCGCAGCATACACTCTTCAAGAGATGCTCACCATTAAATCCGACGACATCGCAGGAAGAGTCAAAGCCTATGAGGCTATTGTTAAAGGGAAAAACGTCTTGCAACCGTCATTACCGGAATCCTTCAAAGTGCTCGTTAAGGAGCTTCAGAGCCTTTGTTTGAGTGTGAAGGTTTTCGATTCGAAGGGTAGAGAGGTTTCTCTGGAGGAAATGGAGAGTGCCGAGGAAGAGGTCCCCAATCTTGGGGTAAATCTCCAGGGAAGAGAGAAAAAGTGAAAGAAGGGGGAAGAATCCTTGGTAGACGTCAATGATGTTGGGGCAATCCAAATCAGGTTGGCCTCTCCTGACGAAGTCAGGGAATGGTCTCATGGAGAAGTGAAAAAGCCCGAGACCATAAACTATCGTACTTTGAAGCCCGAGAAAGATGGGCTATTCTGCGAGAAAATTTTTGGTCCTACGAAGGATTGGGAGTGCTACTGTGGGAAGTACAAGAGGGTACGGGACAAGGGCGTGGTCTGCGATCGGTGTGGTGTTGAAGTCACCCGAGCTTCAGTACGACGAGAACGCCTGGGGCACATTGAGCTTGCTGCGCCTGTGTCACACATCTGGTACTTCAAGAGTATTCCAAGTAAGATGGCCCTGCTCCTTGGCATCCTTCCCAAAAACCTTGAGAAAGTCCTGTATTTTGCTTCTGGACGAAAGCGAGAAGATTGCTACAAGGTCATTGACCCTGGTTCCACAAACCTTGAGGTAGGAACTACAGTCCGAGAGACGGAGCACAAGATTTACAGTAGATACGATCCCGCTTTTCGGGCGGAACTCGCTCATCGAATTGTCGAAGTGCACACTTTGCCCTTCTCCATTGGCGACCGCCTGACGCTCAAGGACTATGCCCGCTATCGCTCAAAGTACAAAGAGAGCTTTGCCGTGGAGCAAGTGGACGATAACACCTTTGAAGTTTTGGACATTCGGGTCTTTCCCTATCAGCGGGATGACGAGCTTTCCGAGTCGGAAGTCAGCCAGCTTCGGGAGACCTTCGGTAACCTCTTTGAGGAAACGATTCTCTCTGAGACGGTTGAAGAACCCTGTTACATTGTCATCAACCCTGGACAGACAGGCCTGAAAACTGCCCAGATGATTCTTGAAACCGAGGCCAAGCTCCTCTCTCGCTATGATCGAGAGTTCAAGGCCGGGGTCGGAGCGGAGGCGGTCCGAGAGATTCTCAAGGGTATCGATGTGTACCAGTTGGCTCGAGACCTCCGCAAAGAACTCAAGGAGGCCACCGGGCAAAAGGCAAAGAAGCTTATCAAGAGACTTCAGGTGGTTGAGGCTTTCTGCAAGTCAGGTAATCGTCCGGAGTGGATGATTCTTGAAACCGTCCCTGTTCTTCCTCCCGACCTTCGCCCCATGGTGCAGCTTGATGGAGGGCGTTTCGCCACTTCTGACCTCAATGATCTCTACCGAAGGGTCATCAACCGCAACAACCGCCTCAAGCGACTGCTCCAGCTTGGAGCGCCAGAGATTATCGTGAAGAACGAGAAACGCATGCTTCAGGAGGCGGTGGATGCTCTCTTTGATAACGGTCGTCGGGGTAGGCCGGTCCTTGGTCCGGGAAATCGCCCCCTGAAGTCTCTTAGTGATATGCTCCGGGGCAAAAAGGGGCGGTTCCGTCAGAACCTTCTGGGGAAGCGGGTGGACTATTCCGGGCGTTCGGTCATCGTTTCCGGGCCAAGGCTTCGCTTCGACCAGTGCGGGTTACCGAAGAAGATGGCCTTAGAACTCTTTAAGCCCTTCGTGATGAAGAAGCTCGTCGACAGGGGACTTGCCCACAACATAAAGAGTGCCAAGAAGATGGTAGAGAAGGCTAGGGAAGAGGTATGGGGCGTGCTTGAGGAAGTCATTGCCGAACACCCGGTTCTTTTGAACCGTGCTCCTACCCTGCACCGCTTGAGCATTCAGGCTTTCCAGCCTGTACTCGTCGAGGGTAATGCCATTCAACTCCACCCTCTGGTGTGCCCGGCCTTCAATGCTGACTTTGACGGAGACCAAATGGCTGTCCATGTGCCTCTATCGGCCGAGGCTCAGGCCGAATCACAAATCCTCATGCTCTCTTCACATAACATTCTTTCTCCGGCTCACGGCAAACCCATTGCTGTTCCTACCCAGGACATGGTGCTTGGCTGTTATTACCTCACCCTTCCTGGGGCTCAGAAAAAGAAGAGAAAGAGCTTCTGTAGTATCGATGAGGTCCTCTTGGCCTACGATTTCGGTGCCGTCGACCTTCACGAGCCGGTATATATTCGGGAGATCACCGAGAAGCATCCCGAGGTTCGCGAAACCACAGTAGGAAGGGTCATCTTCAACGGTCTTCTTCCCGAGGGCATGCCCTATTACAATGAGCCGGTCACCAAGAAAAGGCTCTCTGAGATTGTGGACCTCTGTTATCGGAAATTTGGCAACAAGACCACCGTGGAGATGCTCGACCGCATCAAAGAAACAGGATTCCATTATGCCACAAAGTCTGGAGTGACAATAAGTGTTTTGGACCTTGAGATTCCTCAGGAAAAAGGAGCAATCATCGAAGAGGCCACCAAACGAGTGGAGGAAATCAATAAGCACTATAACGAGGGTCTCATCACTGCCGAGGAACGAGAGCAGAGGGTGGTCGATGTTTGGACCGATGCGGCGAATAAGATTGCCGATGCTATTCTTGAGATTCTTCCCGACTTCAACCCGGTGAACATGATGGCCAAATCCGGTGCTCGGGGAAGCGTCCGTCAGGTGAGCCAGCTCTGCGGCATGCGGGGGCTCATGGCGGATCCTTCTGGAAGAATCATCGAGTATCCCATCAAGGCAAACTTCCGGGAGGGCCTGAGTGTTCTTGAGTACTTTATCTCCACTCACGGAGCCCGGAAAGGATTGGCCGACACTGCCTTGCGAACGGCAAAGTCCGGATACCTCACCCGGAGGCTTGTGGATGTGGCTCAGGACGTCATCGTTCGGGAGGAAGACTGCGGAACAGACGATGGTGTTCTTCTGGAGGACCTCAAGGACGAGAATGACAACATCATTGAATCTTTTGAGGAGAGAGCTTTGGGAAGAATCGCTCTCCGAGACATAGTGGACGAAGCAACGGGTGAAATCCTTGTAAAATCCGGAGAAGAAATCAACGAAGAAGCAATTGGGAAATTCAGGGAGAAGAACATCCGTAGGGCTTGGGTACGTTCGGTTTTGACTTGTCGCACAAAGTATGGAGTCTGTGCCAAGTGTTATGGAAGGAACCTTGCCACTGGACGTCTTGTGGATGTGGGTGAAGCAGTGGGTATTGTAGCTGCTCAGTCTATTGGAGAGCCCGGAACGCAACTTACCATGCGAACATTCCACACTGGAGGAATAAGAATTGCCGGGGAGGATATTACCCAGGGTCTTCCCAGGGTGGAACAGCTCTTTGAGGTGAGGAAGCCTAAAAAAGCTGCCATTCTCTCCGATGTGGATGGTGTAATAGAGAGGATTGAAGTTATCGGAAACCGTCGTAAGATTTACGTCCGTCCCAGCGAAGACGAAGAGAGTCAGGAAATTCGCACTTACTTTGTTCCCCACGATGTGAAAATCGCCGTCACCGAGGGTGACAGAGTCAAAGCTGGGGACCGCTTAACCTTAGGACCTATCAATCCCAAAGATATATTACGAATTAAGGGCATCAAAGCGGTGCAAAAGTATCTCCTTGAAGAAATCCAGTCGGTGTACATTTCTCAGGGTGTCAGTATCAACGATAAGCATATCGAAGTCATCATTCGCCAGGTTGCCCGCCTTAACAAGATCATGGTAGAGAATGCAGGCGATACACACCTTCTCTCCGGGGAGATGGTCTTCCTTGAGGATTTTGAGAAGGAAAACGCCCGTATTCTTGAAGAAAATGCTATTCTTAGAGAGAAAGCTCAGGAACTTCTTGAGGGATGCACCCTTGAGGAGAGCATTCTTGACGTTTCTGGTAATGTCCTCTTTTCAAAGGGAAGGAAACTGAGCAGTGAGGACCTAAACGTGATCCTCTCCAACGAGTGTCTACCCTTCCTCGTCCGAAAAGATGGGGCTTTTCTGCGGGTTTTAAGGGGCCAGAAGAACCTGGAGAGTAATCTCCTCGGCCGTATATGTGTTGAGGAAGTCAAGGACGCCTCTTCCAGAGTTGTCATAAAGATGGGGGAAACGCTTAAAGAATCCGCCCTCGAGAAAATCGCTGAGATTGGTCCACTGCGCCTGAGAGTCCGGGAACAGGCAACTTGGGAGAAATTGCGAGGGGCAATTCTTGCGGAAGATGTCATTGACCCCAAGACTGGAAAAGTTCTCCTTCCGGCCAATGCCCGTCTCGAGCAGGAACAAATCCTCTTCCTTGAAGAAAACGATGTGGAACAGATTGTGATCTGGAAGAACGTCAGGGTTTTCCCGGTTAAGGAAAGTCTTGTTCGAGTACTTCGGGAGGAGATACTTGGCAAAGAGGTGGCCAAAGACGTCGTCAGTCCTCAGACCGGTGAAGTCATCATTCAGGCTGGGCAAGTCATAAGCAGAGGCGTAGCGCGGCGACTGGTTGTCGAGGGCATCAAAGAAATCCCGCTCACTGATGGTCGTTTCTTCTCTATTGAGGGGCGGCTCATAGAACTTCTGGAAAAAGAGGTAGTTGGCAAGGTAGCGGCCCAGGACGTGACCATCGGAGTGAATGGAGATGTCCTGGTGAGGGCGGGAGAAGTCATCGACCGAGAAGACGTGGTGAAGATTGCCGAAGACAATGTAGGTTTCCTCCTTCTTCGAGATTTGGAAGGAGAAAAAGAAGTTAGGGCTCTCGTTGAGGAAGTCGTATATCTCCCTGGTCTCAAACAGGTGGCTACCGGACGGCCGGTCGTTTTGGGCATTACCAAGGCATCTCTGGCAGTCGATAGTTTCCTCTCGGCGGCCTCTTTCCAGCAGACAACCCATGTTCTTGCCGATGCGGCTATCAAGGGTAAAGTCGACGAACTCATTGGGCTCAAAGAGAACGTCATTATTGGAAAACTCATCCCTGCCGGAACGGGTTACGAGAAGTACCGTAAAATCCGGCTCTCTACGGAGAGGGAAGAAGCAATGGTCAAAGAAGAGGCAGGCTTTGGTGAAGAGGGGCTCGATATTCGGGAACTCATGGGAATCGAGGAACAGGAGGGTTTCCCACCCCTTGAGGGGGAAGAAGAGCTTGAGGAAGAAGCCCTTGAAGAAGATTTTGACCTTGGAGAAGACCTTGAAGAGGATGCAGACGAGGAATTGACATGAACACTCCTTGCTGCTACAATTCCTCTGTTGCTTTTTCGGTATGGGTATTGAGGAACTGAGACAGGCGAAAAGAGTCGTGGGAATGAAAGAAACCCAAAGGGCCATTGAGCAGGGAAGGGCAAAGAAGGTCTTCGTGGCCTTGGATGTCGATGAGAATGTGCGAGGGGTCATTGTTGCCCTTGCCCAGGGGAGGGGTATACCTCTTGAGTATGTAGAGAGCGCAAGGGAGTTGGGAAGAATTTGTGGTATTGAGGTTCGTTCCTCATGTGCAGCCATCGTAGGGTGAAAAGTTTTCCTTAGAGGAGGATGGTTATGCCGACGATCAATCAACTTGTCCGTGAGGGAAGGAAAAAACCGAAGAGTCGAAGTGGTGCTCCTGCCCTTAAGGGGTCACCCCAAAAACGAGGAGTTTGTACCAGGGTTTGGACTATTACTCCAAAGAAGCCTAACTCTGCCTTACGGAAGGTTGCCCGTGTCCGCCTGACTAACGGTATGGAGGTCACGGCGTACATTCCGGGTATTGGTCACAATCTCCAAGAGCACTCCATCGTTCTCATTCGAGGAGGTCGTGTAAAAGACCTTCCGGGCGTCCGGTACCATGTTATTCGGGGAACGCTGGATGCTGCTGGTGTAGAGAATAGAAGACAAGGACGCTCAAAATACGGCGCAAAGAGGCCGAAGTCGTAAGGAGCGTGGAGCGATGCCGAGAAAGGGTCCTGTTCCAAAAAGGGAAATACTGCCTGATCCCCTGTACAACAACGTGGATGTGGCAAGGCTTATTAACAAGGTCATGAAGGATGGGAAAAAGAGTATTGCAGAAAAGATTGTGTACACTGCTTTTGACATCGTTAAAGAGAAAGCAAGGCGAGATCCTTTGGAAGTTTTCTATCAGGCTCTCAACAATGTCATGCCTCTTGTTGAGGTCCGTCCTCGACGGGTGGGAGGTGCAAACTATCAAGTTCCCGTTGAGGTACGACCCGACAGGAGCAAAAGTCTTGGCCTACGGTGGCTTGTGTATTACGCAGGGGAGCGCCAAGGACGAAACATGGCGGAGAAACTCGCCCAAGAAATCATGGATGCTGCAAACGGTACAGGTGGTGCGGTAAAGAAGCGCGAAGATACCCATCGCATGGCGGAGGCAAACAAGGCCTTTGCCCATTATCGGTGGTTCTAAGGGAGGTTTAAGGAAGAGTGTGAGTAAGGCAATGAACAGGGTTCGGGAAAACCACCAGAATTTTGGGAATTATGCCATTTCCCAAGTGCGTAACATTGGTATCATGGCCCATATTGATGCTGGAAAAACCACGGTCACGGAGAGAATTCTCTATTATACCGGGAGAATTCACCGCATGGGGGAGGTCCACGAGGGTACGGCTACCATGGACTTTTTGCCCCAGGAGCAGGAGCGGGGCATAACAATAAGCTCGGCAGTAACGACTTGTTTCTGGAGGGATTGTCGCATTAACATCATCGATACGCCAGGGCACGTGGACTTTACCGTGGAGGTAGAACGGAGCCTCCGAGTACTTGATGGAGCCGTTGCCGTGTTCTGTGGAGTCGGGGGTGTGGAGCCTCAGTCTGAAACAGTTTGGCACCAGGCGGACAAGTACAAGGTACCACGTATCGCCTTTGTCAATAAGCTCGATCGCGTTGGTGCCGACTTCTATGCCGTTGTGAAGGCCATCCGTGAAAAACTCAACGCCAACGCCCACCCCGTTCAAATTCCCATTGGCAAAGAGACAGATTTTGTTGGTGTCGTGGATATCATAGACATGAAGACCTACTTTTACGATGTCGACGAGACAGGAGTTACGTATCGAGTTGAAGATGTTCCCCCCTCTCTCCTTAAAGAGGTAGGGAGAGCAAGGGAACGCCTCATCGAGGCCTTAGCCGAGATAGACGAAGAGATCCTTGTTCGATACCTTGAAGGGGAAGAAATTCCTTCTCCCCTTATCCGGGAAGCCATCCGGAGAGGAACGATTGCAGGAAAGTTTGTTCCGGTTCTTGGGGGATCGGCTCTGAAAAATAAAGCTATTCAGCCCTTACTTGACGCTGTGGTCTTTTATCTGCCGTCACCCCTTGATTTGCCTCCTGTTCGGGGTTTCCATCCAGAAACAAGGGAAGAAGAGGTACGGGTACCCCTTGCCAAAGAACCCTTTGCCGGTTTGGTTTTTAAGATCGTCATGGATTCCCATGTTGGTAAAATTTCCTTCGTACGGATATATTCCGGGACCCTCAAGAGTGGTACCTATGTGTACAACGCCACAAAGAGAGAAAAAGAAAGAGTCAGTCGCTTGCTTATTATTCATGCCAGCCATAGAGAAGATGTTGATGAAGTAAAGGCAGGAGATCTCTGTGGCATCGTGGGGCTTCGTCGTGCTACAACGGGGGATACGCTTTGTGATGAGCAATATCCCATCGTGCTTGAATCTCCTTCCTTTCCTGAACCGGTGATCTCGGTAGCCATAGAGCCGAGAACCAGGGCCGACCAGGACAAACTGAGTCTCGCTTTGGCAAAACTGGCCGAGGAAGACCCTACTTTCCGCGTGAGAAGCGACGAAGAGACGGCTCAAACCATTATTTCTGGAATGGGTGAGCTTCATCTTGAGATCATTGTGGATCGTCTTCTACGAGAGTTTAAAGTAGAAGCCAGTGTTGGGAGACCACAGGTCGCTTATAAGGAAACGATCAAAGGACACGCTAAGGCGGAGGGGAAGTTCATCCGCCAGACGGGTGGAAGGGGCCAATACGGTCATGTAGTGCTTGAGGTAGAGCCCTGTGAGGAGACCTTTGTCTTTGAAGATCATATCACCGGTGGTGTCATTCCTCGAGAATACATACCTGCGGTTGAGGCTGGGGTGCGGGAAGCCCTTGACAACGGGGTTCTTGCTGGATTTCCGGTTATCCACGTAAGGGTGAAGCTGGTGGATGGGTCATACCATCCCGTCGATTCTTCGGATATAGCCTTTAAGATAGCTGGTTCCATCGCCCTAAAGAGTGCGGTGGAGAGGGCCAACCCCATACTCCTTGAACCCATTATGAAGGTTCAGGTCATCGTACCAAAGGAGTATCTGGGTGAGGTGATTGGCGATCTCAATGCTCGCCGGGGGAAAATAGAGAGTATCGAAGTCAAGGGAGAAACACAGATTGTCAACGCTAAAGTTCCTCTGGCAGAGCTTTTCGGTTACGCGACGGTACTTCGTTCTCTAACCCAGGGGAGGGCGAATTACACCATGCAGTTCTCCCACTACCAGGAAGTACCGGCGAATATCATGAAGGAAATGATTGAAAAAGCAAGATAGAGGAGGATACCTATGGCTAAGCAGAAATTTGAAAGGACCAAACCGCATGTGAATG
>CAYRSB010000005.1:0-94816 GCA_964426875.1 uncultured Atribacterota bacterium | reverse complement strand
GGAGAAAGGGTGTACCATGACGACAAAGCCCGGAAGAAATCCTTCCGGGCTTTTTTCTATCTTTATGGGAAGGGCCATGAAAGATACAACGCTTTTTAGAAATGCGCTGGCCGTGGGATTAGGAACGCTTCTCTCAAGGATTTCGGGTCTTGTGAGAGAAATCCTCATATCCTCCTTCTTTGGGGCTACTTGGACAACCGATGCCTTTCTCATTGCCTACACTATTCCTAACCTTCTGCGGAGGCTTTTTGCCGAGGGAGCTTTAAGTACTTCTGTGGTGCCGGTTTTTTCCCGCTATGTCGTTGATAAATCCCAAACTTCAAAGGACCAATCTGAAAGATTTGTTTCAGCAGCCTTCAGTGGCTTCACACTCATCGTTGGAGCAGTGTGCCTTCTGGGTATAGCACTTTCTCCTTGGATTGTTCAACTTGTGGCCTTTGGTTTCCGAGGGGAACCTTTGAAGCTCTTCATCACTACTCGCTTTACCCAGATTATGTTCCCCTTTCTCCTTCTCGTTTCCTGGTCAGCCCTCCTTATGGGCTTTTTGAACACCCTGAACATATTTAGTTGGTCTGCTGTTGCCCCGTTTTTTTTCAACCTCGGAACCATTGTAAGTATATTCTTCCTTCGGCAAGTTCTTGGACCCTACGCTCTCGCTTGGGGAGTTATTCTGGGGGGAATAGGGCAGTTTCTCTTCCAGATTCCTCCTCTCCGGCAAAAAGGTCTTTTACCGAAAATCGAAGTGCGTTTCTGGGAGGACGAGGGGTTCCGACAGGTTGTCAAACTGATGCTTCCTGTGACTTTTTCTCTCGCTGTTTCACAGCTCAACACTTTGGTGGATCGAGTGGTGGCTTCTGTGTGTCGAGAGGGAGCGGTATCGGCCCTCTACTTTTCCGACCGCCTTATGGAGTTTCCCTTAGGCACTTTTGGGGTCGCCCTTTCCATAGCCATTCTTCCTCCTCTTTCCCGGAATGCGTGGTCAGAGGACATGGAGGAGTGGAAGGGAATTCTCTGGCAGGGAATTCGGTGGATCCTCTTTTTTATGCTCCCGGCTACGATTTTCCTCATGTTTTTTTCTCTGCCTGTTGTGAACGTTGTGTATCGAAGGGGGGTATTCGACGCTTTGGCAGCGAAGATGACCTCCCTGGCCCTCTTGTTCTATGCTCCTGGTCTTCTTTTCTTTTCCCTGAATCACCTTCTCACTCGGGCTTTCTACTCTCTGCGGGACACAAAGACCCCTGTCAAGATAAGCGTCTTCGCCGTTTTGCTCAATGTCGTGCTTGATGTCTGGCTTGTAAGGTTCCTTGATTTCAGAGGGGTGGCATTGGCTACTTCGGTGTCAGCCCTTTTTCAGTTTATGGTGCTGCTCTCTTCCCTAAGGAGAAAAGTAGGAGTTCTTTGGATCGGTTTTCCCAGAGACTGGGTGTGGAAAGTGGGCGCACAACTTGCAGTCTTTGCGGGCTTCTGTAAAATTTTGGGAGGAAGGGCAGGAGAATATCCTAAGGAATTGTTTCTGCTCCTTTCTCTTGGCATCTGGGCTTTGTACATTGCCTTCTCTTTCCTTTTAAAGATGGACGAAAGGAGGGTATTCACTGCAATCCTTAGGGGAAGAGAAGGGCAGAGATCAGATTTGGAGGTTTGAGCTTGGAAAAGGGACATATCAGGAATTTCAGCATTATAGCCCATATAGACCACGGTAAGTCCACCCTGGCAGATCGTATCCTTGAAGCTTGTCATGCCGTCCCAAGAGAAAAGATGCGGGAACAGTTCCTGGATCGAATGGACCTGGAGAGAGAACGGGGTATTACCATCAAGGCAAAAGCGGTGAGGTTGCGCTATTTCTCCAAGAAACATCGAAAGGAGTACCTCTTTCACCTCATCGATACCCCGGGACATGCCGACTTTAGTTATGAGGTTTCACGCAGCCTTGCTGCCTGTGAAGGGGCGTTGCTTCTTGTGGATGCTTCTCAAGGGGTCGAAGCCCAGACACTGGCCCATGCCCGCCTTGCCTTGGAACAGGGTCTTGTTGTTCTCCCAGTAATCAATAAAATCGACCTCCCTTCGGCCGATCCCCAAAGGGCGATGGAAGAACTTGAGTCCATATTGGGAAAACAACACCCTCCCTTCACCTTGATCAGCGCGAAACACGGTGTTGGTGTTGAGGAGCTCTTGGAGAGGATTATCGAGTTTATTCCTCCTCCTGTGGGGAAGAGCGACGAGCCTTTGAGGGCCTTGATTTTCGATTCCGTTTATGATTCTTACCGCGGTGTCTTACCTTTTGTGCGGGTTTTTGACGGGGAGATACGCAGAGGGATGGAAGTTCTCATGTTTTCCACTGGGAAAACCTTTGAGGTGGTAGGTGTTGGTGCCTTTGCTCCGGAAATGCAAGAAGTGGAATACCTTGGCCCTGGAGAAGTGGGATACATTGCCTGCAACATCAAGAATGTCCAGGACAGTAGAGTTGGGGACACTATAACCCTGTCAAGCCGCCCGGCTATTCTCCCCATCCCTGGTTATAAAAAGGTGAAACCCCTGGTCTTCTGCAGTTTCTATCCGGTGGAGTACGAAAGTTACCAGAACCTTAAGGAGGCTCTTGAGAAGCTTCAATTGAACGACGCTTCCCTTGTCTTTGAGACGGATGTCTCGGAAGCACTCGGTTTTGGTTTTCGTTGTGGATTTCTTGGCCTCCTCCACATGGAAATTGTTCAAGAGCGGATCGAAAGGGAGTTTAACATCGAGGTCATTGCTACGGCCCCCCATGTCGTATACCGGGTTTTGACCAAAAAGGGAGAGGTGCTTGAAATTCGGTCTCCTAAGGATTTTCCTCCCCTTGGTGAAGTGGAGGAAGCTGAAGAGCCTTACATTTTGGCAAAAATAGTTGTCCCATCCCAGTACCTTGGGGGCATCATGGAACTCTGTCAGTCCCGAAGGGGAATTTTCAAGGATATGCTCTTTCTTGATGAGAAGACGGTGCTGCTCACATATGAACTGCCTATGGCGGAAACCCTTCTTGATTTCTATGGCAATCTCAAGGCGAAAAGCCGTGGCTATGCCAGTTTTGACTACGAGCTCGTGGGTTACCATCCCGCAGACCTTGTGAGAGTGGATATTTTGGTTAACCGAGAGCGGGTGGATGGTCTCTCTTTCGTCTCTTGCAAGGAGAATGCTTACTATCGGGCCCGAGAACTTGTGAGCAGGCTCAAAGAAATCATTCCTCGTCAGCTCTTTGTAGTCTCCGTTCAGGCAACTATCGGTGGAAAGGTTATTGCCCGAGAGGACATTCCTGCCCTCAGGAAAGATGTTTTGCAAAAGTGTTACGGTGGGGATGTGACGCGCAAGCGAAAGCTTCTGGAACGACAGAAAGAGGGGAAAAGGAGGATGAAGGCCATAGGAAGGGTTCGTATACCCCAGGAGGCCTTTCTTGCCGTTCTCAAAACCGGATTATGAAAACCCTTGGAATCTACGTTCACGTTCCTTTCTGCCTCCAGAAATGTCGCTACTGCGATTTTGTTTCTTACCCCCTTAAAGAAGAGGAAAAAGCCTATCTAAGGCTCCTGCTTTCAGAACTCGGAATACGGGCACAGAAGGATAGCCTTTCGGGTTGGACGGTGCAGAGTGTGTACTTCGGGGGAGGGACTCCCTCTCTCTGCAAGTCATTTTTCTTTTCCGAATTTTTCAAAGAATTACAGGCCCTCTTTGTTCTTCCACCTTCTCTCGAAGTAACACTTGAGGTTAACCCCCAGGAGATCTCTTGGGAGAGACTTGAAGAATGGAGAGAGGTTGGCATTTCTCGCCTCAGTATCGGCATACAATCTTTTAATCCTCGTTATCTCCTCTTCCTTGGCCGCAACAGTGCCCCGGATGCCCTTCACAGAGCTCTCTATACTGTGTGCAAGAGTGGGTGGAGCAATTGGAATATCGATCTTATTTACGGTCTTCCCCTCCAGAACTTTGATGTTTGGCGAGAAGATCTGGAAAAGGCCATTTCCTACTCCCCACCCCACCTTTCCCTTTATAACTTGACCATAGGCTTTAAGGTCCCCCTTTTCTCCTTTTTCTACCGCCATAGGCGCCTCCTTCCTTCTTCGGATGAGCAGTGTTATCTTTTCCGTTTTGCGGAAGAGAGGTTGCATCGTGAGGGCTATCTTCACTATGAAATTTCCAATTTTGCCCTACCGGGTTTTGAGTGTCGACATAACCTCTTGTATTGGAGCAACAAAGAGTACGTAGGACTTGGCCCCTCTGCTTGGACGCATCTTTTTGGGAAAAGACAGAAGAATGCTGACTCTCTCTCAAGCTACACTCGTATGATTCAAAGAGGCACGTTGCCGGTAGTTTTTGAAGAGACTCTTTCCCCAGAAGCCAAGACTCTGGAGAGTGTGATACTCTCTTTTCGAATGGCGAAGGGAGTACTTCTCCAAGAACTCCAAGCCTTGGGGAAAGAAGAGCTTATAGAGTTTCTCAGAACCATGGTTCAAGAAGGATTGGCAAAGGAGGAAAACGGGCGGGTCTATCTCTCTTCTGAAGGCTTTCTCCTCTGTAACCAGGTCCTCGGGGAGATTCTGATAAGGGGTATGAAGAAGGCTTGACTTTGTCGACGGGGTGGAATATTTTTAAGCCATGATTCCGATTCGTGATGAGTTGCCAACTCGTCGTTTCCCTGTCATTACGGTACTTTTAATTGTTGCAAATGTCGTGGTCTTCATATATGAGCAAAGCCTCGGTAAGGGGCAGGGAGCTTTCTTTTTTCAGGCAGGGCTTGTGCCTGCCTTTTTGTGGGGTAAGGCTCAATTTCTCCACGGCACCCCTATCCCCCCGGCTTTGACTCTCCTGACTTCTATTTTTCTCCACGGGAGTTTCCTCCATCTCCTGTCCAATATGTGGTATCTCTGGATTTTTGGAAACAACGTAGAGGATTTCCTTGGAAAGGGGCACTTTCTTCTCTTTTACCTCGGGTGTGGTTGCGTGGCAGGGCTTTCCCATGCCTTGGTCTTTTCCTCTTCTCTTATCCCAACGGTGGGTGCCAGTGGCGCAATCGCTGGAATCATGGGAGGGTACTTTCTCCTTTTCCCCGGTGCTCGTATAATTACCTTAGTGTTTTGGGGCTTTTTTGTTCAGTTTATGAGGATTCCGGCGGCAATTTATTTAGGTTTTTGGGTCATTCTGCAGACTATATATGCTATAGTTTCCTTAGGCTTTCCCGGATACAGTGGTGTAGCCTGGTTTGCCCACGTAAGTGGTTTTGTGGTAGGAGCCTTGTGGTGTAGAATTTTTGCTGTACAGACATACCGCAAAATGCACTGGTAGGGTTTGAGGGGGAATAAAAGTGCTGGTAGAGGAAATCATGTTACCCGAAGCACCTACAGTAAGCGACTTTGATACTCTCCATGATGTCATACAGTCCATGATACGAAGGAAGGTAAACGGCGTTCCGGTGGTGGACTTGGAGCAGAGGCTTGTAGGGTACTTTTCAGCTCACGCTTTCTTTCAGCAGCTCCTTGAAGAAGCTTACAAGGAAGTTCCCCTTTCGGGTAACCTTCTCAGCGCCATTCGGGAAAAGCTGCGGGAGTTTGCTGGACGTGAGGTTTCCGAATTTATGACCGAAGATGTAGAGTACCTGGCTGCCGAAGACGATATTGAAGATGCGCTCGAGGTTTTGCAAAATACCGCCTTTGATCTCGTGCCAGTTGTGAAAGAAGGACGAGTCATAGGTGTAGTGAGTAGGGTACGGTTGCTTCAGGCTTTTTTGGAAAACAAGTGAATGGGGGTGTGCACAGTATGAATAAAAAGACGATTCGAGACATTCCAGAGGGTGAGTTGCAGGGGAAGAGGGTGCTCGTCAGAGTAGATTTTAATGTTCCTCTCGATGAGAATCGGAACATCACCGATGACACGAGAATTGTTGAAAGTCTCCCAACCATCAAGTTCCTTCTTGAAAGGGGCGCTCGGGTTATTCTCGTGTCGCACCTTGGTCGGCCAAAAGGGAAGCCGAGCGACGAGTTCCGAATGGATCCGATTGCCAGGAGATTGGAGGAGCTTCTGGGGCGGAGGGTGTACAAGGTGAACGAATGTGTCGGGGAAAATGTTAGAAAGGCAGTCGCCCAGCTCAAGAGCGGTGAAGTATTGCTCCTGGAAAATGTCCGATTTTACCCTGAGGAGGAAGCAAACGACGAAAATTTTGCTCGAGCACTGGCGGAGCTTGCCGATGTTTATGTCAACGATGCTTTTGGTGCTGCCCATCGTGCTCATGCTTCCACTGCTGGGGTGGCTCGTTTCTTACCAGCCTATGCTGGTTTCCTGATGGAGAAAGAACTGGAAGCCTTGGGAGAGAAACTCAACAACCCGGTTCGTCCTTTCCTGGCCATTCTGGGAGGGGCAAAGGTTTCAAGCAAGATCGGGGTTCTTCAAAAACTCCTTGAGAAAGTCGACGTCCTCCTCATCGGAGGGGGTATGGCGTATACCTTCATTAAGGCAATGGGTTACGAGATTGGGAAATCACTTCTTGAGGAAGGCATGATTGAAGAAGCACGAAAGATTCTTGAGACGGCAAAGGCAAAGGGAGTCAGACTTGAACTCCCTGAGGACTTTATTGTTGCTCCTGAGGGTGAAGAGGGCATTGAAACCAGGGTGGTGGACTGGGACAAGATTCCTCGGGACATGGGTGGGTACGACATTGGTCCGAAAACGATAGAGAAGTTCGGCAAGTACATTCAGGGAGCGAAGACCATTTTCTGGAACGGTCCCTTAGGTCTTTTTGAGGTTGACGTTTTCGCTCGGGGAACCACAGAGATTGCCAGGAAGGTTGCCGAGAGTGGAGCTATAGTAGTGGTAGGCGGAGGAGACACGGTGGCGGCCATAAAGAAGGCCGGAGTAGAGAGCAAGATAACCCATATTTCCACCGGTGGAGGAGCATCTTTGGAATTTGTTGAAGGGCGTCCGCTCCCTGGGGTGGAGGTTCTCTTGAACAAGTAGGGTCTCAGTCGGTCAGGAACCTCTGGCAGATTTTTTGGATTTTGTTCCAGTGGGTTCCTGGCCAAAAAACTTTTCCACACGAGGGGCAACGCCGAAAAGAATGAAAACTCACGGACACGAAAAGAGGGACATCTCTTTTCGCTTCTTCCGGTGGAACGTCCTGGAGGGGCACATTGCAGAGAGGGCAGCGAGGTGGAAGAGAGAAGGTAAGACCAAAGGTGTTCTTCAATTCAAGCAGCTGTTCCGGAAGGGTTTCTCCTCTCACGTAGTAGGCCCATTCTCTTCCCAAAGCTGCCAGAGTCCTGTCTTTGGTAAGGAGAACACGTTTTTCCAGCAAGGCTATGGCGAGAAGTTTGTTGTCTTCAAGGTAGCGAAAATAGGCAACATCGTACCCCAGAATCCGTAGCCATCGGACAAGCTTGCCTAACATGCAGTCGGCTAAGAAACGCGTCGTCTCCATGCAGAGAGTATTCTACCATACTCCTTGAAGGAGGGAAGACAAGGAGGTTTCTTCAATGGCGAACACGAAACCCCCGTACTTTTTGGGTATCGATGTAGGTACTCAGGGGCTTCGCAGTGGCATTTTTGATGCTCGGGGAAACATTGTGGCCCTGTCTTTTTACTCCTATCCCGAGTACCATCCTCGACCAGGATGGGCAGAGCAAGACCCAATGGATTGGTGGAAGGGCATTCAGGATGCTGTGCGACGGTGTCTTTTTGAGGGGGAGGTGCATCCGGAAGAGATTGCGGCTTTAAGCGTGAGCACGAGTTCCTGTACCGTGCTTCCAGTGGACCGCTTTGGTAACCCCAAGTACAGGGCCATTATGTGGATGGATGTACGCGCTTTCGATCAGGCAGAACGGATCAACGCCACAGGGAATCCCATTCTGAAATATGCCGGGGGGCATGAGTCCCCAGAGTGGATGATCCCCAAGGCTTTGTGGCTCAAAGAGAACCTTCCAGACGTTTTTGCTAATGCCGATTATATTGTGGAGGCCCAAAACTGGATTGTTTTTAAGCTTACTGATCGTTGGGTCACTTCGCTCAACAATGCTATTTGTAAGTGGAATTACTGCCCTCCGGAAGGAGGGTGGCCGGTATCCCTTCTTCGGGACTTGCACTTTGAGGAACTCTTGCAAAAGTGGCCCCGCGAGCTTATTCCCGTAGGGGAAAAAGTGGGGGAACTGAGCAAGCGTGCTGCTTATGACCTGGGGCTCATTCCCGGTACTCCGGTCGTTCAGGGAGGAATAGATGCATACGCCGCCATGGTGGGGCTTGATGTCGTCCATCCCCAGCGTCTGGCCATGGTCATTGGTCCCTCAACGTGCCATCTTGCACTTTCAGAGCGCCCCATCTTTAGCCCCGGAATCTGGGGCCCTTATCATGGGGCGGTACTGCCGAATATGTGGATTCTTGAAGGAGGTCAGAGTTCGACCGGCTCGGTGATCAAGTGGTTTGTAGACAACTTTGCTCGGGAGGAATGCGCTGAGGCTGGTGAGCTGGGAGAGGACCTTTTTGTGCTTTTGGATCGTATAGTGGCTCAGGTGTCTCCGGGATCTGATGGACTTGTTCTTCTTGATTACTTTCAGGGGAATAGGAGTCCCTACCAGGACCCCCTTGCCCGGGGTGCTCTCTGGGGACTTTCTCTGAGTCACACCAAAGCTCATGTTCTGAGAGCCATATATGAGGGAACTGCCTATGGAACTTATCACATCCTAAAGACCCTGGCTCAGTCGGGATTCGAGGTGGAAGAGATGTACGTGAGTGGCGCAGGGGCTCGTAGCAAGCTCTGGCTTCAGATTCACGCCGATGTGGCAAATATTCCGATTTACCTTACTACTGTGGAGGAGGCAAGCACCTTAGGTACCGCAATTTATGCGGCTGTGGGGGTTGGATTTTACGACAGCATTCCCGAGGCTACCCTCAAAATGGTTCAGATTTCAGGCCAGATTTACCCAAACAGAGACAATCACGAAATGTATCTCTTCTACTACGATCGTTATGTCCGAAGTTACTTTCAGTTGAAAGAGCTCATGCACGAAGTCTCTGCCCGGGTGGAGTCCTCTTCTTGAGGGTGTGTACGATTTTTTTTCTTGACAATTTCTCTGGGCTTCTTTACAATTCAATCTGTCTTTCATTCCTTTGGAGGAGAGGACAATGCAGGAGAAGACATACGTTCCGTCTTTAAAGGGCATCGAAAAAAAGTGGTACGTTGTGGACGCCGAAGGTCAGACGTTAGGCCGTTTGGCTTCTCGTATTGCTATGGTTCTTATGGGTAAACACAAAAATGTCTACGTGCCCTTCTTCGACGTGGGAGATTACGTCATCGTTGTCAACGCCGAGAAAGTGCGGGTAACGGGAAAGAAGTTAGATCAAAAGCTCTACCGGAGACACAGTGGTTATCCCGGAGGATTTAAAGAGGAAACCTTGGGATTCCTTCTTTCAAGAAAACCCGAAGAGGTCATTCGAAGGGCTGTGTGGGGAATGATTCCTCACCACAGGTTAGGTCGGAGACTTATCCGGAAGCTCAAAGTTTACTGCGGTCCTTCTCATCCTCATGCTGCGCAAAAACCGATCCCCTTACCGATAGGGAGTGAAGAGCAATGAGTGTGGCGGTCAAGTACTATGCAACGGGTAGGCGTAAAACCGCGGTGGCCAAAGTGTGGCTTACCCTGGGAAGTGGGAAAATAGTGGTGAACGAAAGAAGCCTTGAAGATTACTTTCCAAGGCCTGCCTGGCAGATTTTAGCACGAAAGCCCCTTGTATTGACTGGAACGGAGACGCGTTTCAACGTTGAGGCCCGAGTTGCAGGAGGAGGCTTAAGTGGTCAGGCCGGAGCTTTGGCTCACGGTGTTGCACGAGCCTTACTTCTTGTCGATGAGGGATTGAGGAGTACCTTGAAGAAAGCCGGGCTTTTGACCAGGGACCCCAGGATGAAAGAGCGCAAGAAATACGGCCAGAGGGCAGCACGTGCCCGCTTCCAGTATTCCAAACGATAGTCTTTCACGACAAAGCGCCCCAGGCCTGGGGCGCTTTGTTTTTTTGGAGTGTTTTTCATGTATCCTTGTCTTGAAATCGACCTTGAAGTTATCCGCGATAATGCCATCACCCTCCGGGAAAAATGTTGTCTCTGGAATATCAATCCGGTGGTGGTCACCAAAGGGTTCTTGGCTGACCCATCACTGATTGGAGTTTTATGGAAACTGGGATTTATAAGGTTTGCCGATTCTAACCTCGCGAATCTCTTGAAGTTGCGCCGTCTCCTTGGGCATAGGGCAGAGCTTTCCCTCATCCGTCTTCCTATGCTTGAGGAGTTGGAGGCACTCGTTGAGGAGAATGTCCTTCCCTTTGTGTCCCACTACGAGATTTTGGAAAGATTGAACACCGTAGCCCAGAGAAAAGGGAAGATTCAGCCGGTTTTTCTGGCAATGGAGGGGGGAGATGGAAGAGAAGGACTTCTCTTCGAAGAGCTTCCACCCATTGTGGAGCATCTCCGACGCCTTACCCATGTTTCGGTAAGGGGAATTGGCACCACCATGGCTTGCCTGAGCGGTGTTCTTCCCGATGGGGAGGTCATCGATCACTTAAGAAGAGTCAAAGAGTTTTTGCAGAGGGAGTTGAAGGGGGAAATCATCGTTTCGGTTGGAGGTACCACGTTCCTCGTCCTCTGGGAAGAGAACAGGAAAGTACAGGAGGTGGACGAAGTACGCTTTGGGGAAGCCCTGCTTTTTGGGAGTGATATAAGTCGCAAACGAGACATTCCCTGGCTGAGACAAGGAGCTTTTACGCTCTACGCCGAGGTCGTTGAAGTACGTACCAAGGAGCCTCTGAAAAACAAAAGGAGAGGCTACGATGCCTTTGGAAAGGAATGCTCGGCAGACAGCAACGGTCCTCGAAGAAGAGTACTTGTGGCTTTGGGAAAACAAGACATTGATGAGAATCAGTTATATTCCGAAGACGCCCATGCTAAAATAATAGGAGCAACGAGTAACTACCTTGTCTTGGACGTGGAAGAGAGTGAGAGAGTGTACCAGGTCGGTGATGTCGTTACCTTTCGGGCAGGGTATGGAGCAGTATTGAGGGCGTTTCTTTCCCCTTATGTAGAGAAAGTCTACAAAAAGGTAAAAGAGGTATAAAGGGTATGACTCGGGTATTTCGAGGACGTCATTTTCTGGATTTGGCGGATTTCTCGGGAAAAGAGATTCTCTCTTTCCTGGAAGTGGCCTCCGATCTTAAGAAGCGATGGTTTTTGGGGGACTGTCCCAAAATCTTGGAGAGGAAGGTCGTGGCTCTTCTTTTTGAGAAACCTTCTCTTCGTACCAGGGTTTCCTTTGAAGTGGCGGTCCGCCAGTTGGGAGGAGAGAGTTTCTACCTCGGTCCCCAGGAAGTAGGTTTGGGCAAACGAGAAGCAGTGAAAGACGTGGCCCTTGTCTTGGGCAGAATGGTAGACGGCATCGTGGTGCGTACTTTTGCCCATGAGGTTGTCCTTGACATGGCAAGATATGCAGGGGTTCCAGTCATCAATGGTCTTTCTGATTTACATCACCCTTGTCAGGTTTTGGGAGACCTCCTGACACTCCAGGAGAAGAAGGGTACCCTTGGAGTAAAGATTGTTTTTGTGGGTGATGGAAATAATGTTTGCCATTCTTGGATCGTAGCTGCAGCACGACTTGGCCTGTCTCTTACGGTGTGTACCCCCGAGCGCTACAGACCTCTTGAGACGATATGGAATTGGGCTCAGGAGAGGGCAAAAGAAAGTGGAGCAAAGATTTCCTATGAACCGAACCCCCAAAGGGCAGTACAAGACGCAGAAGTTGTGTATACCGACGTGTGGGCCAGCATGGGTAAAGAGCACGAGATAGAAGAACGAATGTCTGTTTTCTTACCCTACCAGGTCAACACGGATCTTATTGCCCTTGCTTCTCCCACTGCTATTGTTATGCACTGTATGCCTGCACACCGAGGACAGGAAATCACCGATGACGTGATTGATGGGGAACATTCGGTAGTCATCGATGAGGCTGAGAACAGACTCCATGCCCAGAAGGCAGTTTTAGGTCTCTTGCTCTGATAAAAGCTCGGAGGGAATTACCATTCTTTCTCTCTCGAACGTCTGGCGCTATCTTGTTGAAATCGTGGTGTTGTACTACTTTTCGTATCGTATGCTGTTATGGGTTAAGGGTACCCTGCTTGTTACCCCGGTGCGGTTTTTGGGGATAGTCTTTGCAACTGCAGGGTTTTTTAATATCCTTGCCTTCGAAGATTTGCGTCTTTTCTGGCGACTCCTTGTTTTCACCTATGTGGGGATCGTCCTTCTCGTACTCCAACCCGAACTGCGAAGGAATTACATGAATCGTCTCTATCACCATTCCCTGATGGAGGGGGGTACGAGCGAAGAGAGCCGAACAAAACTCATCGAGGATCTCGCCCTCGTCTGTCAAACGCTTTCTCGAAAGAAAATCGGCGCTCTTGTGGTGCTTGAAAGGAGCAACAGTCTTAGGGACTTTATTCAGACAGGAGTGTTGGTTGATGCCTTTTTCTCTCCTGAACTCCTTTTCTCTGTCTTCCTGCCTGATTCTCCTTTGCACGACGGAGCAGTGGTGGTGAGGGAAAACAAAATAGTGGCAGCGGGATGCATTCTGCCTCTGGCGGAGAGGGTGGAAATGAAGAGAAATGTGGGAACCCGCCATCGGGCTGGTATCGGTGTTACCGAACAGACGGATGCTTTGGCTGTTGTGGTCTCGGAGGAAACCGGGAGAATCTCTTTGGCCGTTCACGGGAGGATGGCATGGGATATAGAGGCAGGGACGTTGAAGAGAATGTTAAAGATTTTGTACCGAAAAGCATAGTAAAGTTCTGGAGAGAGGTAAAAAGGACATTCTGGAATGACTGGAGGACAAAGCTTTTTGCTCTCCTCTTTGCTCTAAGTCTTTGGTTCTTTTTGCTAAGCGAACGCCTGATGTGATATATTCTCGAAGGGTATGAGCGCAAACCCGTACGGAAGGGAGGAGTTTTTCTTGAAGGATTTTAGAGGTGGAGACATTCGAAACATTGGATTCTTTTCCCATGCAGGAGCAGGAAAAACCACTTTTTCAGAAGCTTTGCTCTTCAATGCCGGAGTCACTACACGAAGGGGAAGAGTAGAAGAGGGCAATACAGTATCAGACTGGCAGCCTGAAGAGGTCCGACGGAGGCTTTCCATTGACCTTTCCGTACTCCCTTTTGAGTGGAAGGGGCACAAAGTGAACCTTGTGGACACACCGGGATATATGGATTTCGTGGGAAATGTGTTGGGGGCTCTTCGTGCCGTAGACAGTGGGGTCGTATTTCTTTGCGCGGTCTCCGGGGTAGAGGTGGGTGCAGAGAAAGCCTGGGATTGTCTCAAGCGCGAAGGTCTTCCGGTATTTTTCATGGTGAACCGCATGGATCGGGAAGGGGCGAACTTCTATGCCGTACTGGAAAGTGTCCGAAAAAAGTTTGCTCCTAAGGCTACTCCGGTTATGCTTCCTATTGGGAAAGAGAGTGCTTTTCGCGGGCTTGTGAACCTCCTCTCCATGAAAGCCTTCTACTTCGGGGAGAACGGGAAAACAGAGGAAGGACCAATACCTGATGAACTCAGGGAAGAAGCTCAGAGGTGGAGAGAAGAACTCCTTGAGAATATTGCCGAGACGGATGACGAGCTCCTCAACCTCTACCTTGAGGGTCAAGAAATACCTTTTGACAGTCTTCGGGAAGGCCTGAAGGAGGCCGTGCTTGAGAGGAAACTCTTTCCGGTCCTCTGTGGCTCGGGTTTGGAGAATAAGGGAGTGACAGCAATCGCAGATTTCCTGGTCGAATTTGCTCCCAGTCCTCTCGACCGACCCCCAGTACAGGGAAAGAATCCCAAGACGGAGGAAAAAGAAGAACGCCCCTGTAGTGAAGAAGCTCCTTTTTCGGCCTTTGTTTTCAAGGTTATTAGCGATCCCTATGTGGGAAAGATCGCTTTCCTTAGGGTCTATTCGGGAAAACTCTCCGCCGATGCCAAAGTGTACAATGCCTCGCGAGATGTAGAGGAAAAAATTGGTCAACTTCTCCTCGTACGTGGTAAATCGCAGGAGCTTTTAAAGGAAGTGAGAGCGGGAGACATCGCCGCCTTGGCGAAGGTTTCCGAGGTCTTCACCGGTGATACGCTCTCTGACAAAGAGCATCCCATCGTTTTCCCGCCCCTTGAGTACCCTGAGCCCAACTACATGGCGGCCATAAGACCGGTGGGGAAGGGAGACGAAGAGAAAATCAGCCAGGCTCTCGGTCGGATGCTCGAGGAAGATCCCACCCTCAAGGTCCAGCGAGATCCGGATACCAAAGAGGATATAGTGTACGGTTTCGGAGACATTCACCTTGATGTGCTGGCAGAGAAAATGAAGCGGAAATTTGGAGTGGAGGTAGCGCTTTCCGTGCCTCGAGTACCCTACAAAGAGACCATCAAGAAAACCGCTCGTGCTGAGGGAAAGTACAAGCGTCAGTCGGGGGGAAGGGGTCAGTACGGTCATGCCTGGCTTGAGCTTGAACCCCTGCCTCGAGGACAAGGTTTTGAGTTCGTGGATAAAATTGTGGGTGGCGTCATTCCCAAAAACTACATTCCTGCGGTAGAGAAAGGGGTACAAGAAGCAATGCAGGAAGGGGTCCTTGCCGGGTACCCGGTTGTTGATGTGCGGATCACCGTATACGATGGTTCGTACCACCCGGTGGATTCCTCTGATATGGCTTTCAAGATCGCTGGATCCATGGCTTTTCGCAAGGGTGCAACCGAAGCAAACCCCGTTCTTCTTGAACCGATCATGAGTGTCGAGGTTGTCGTTCCTGAGGAAAATATGGGAGACGTGATAGGTGACTTGAACAGCCGCCGGGGCAAGATCCTCGGCATGGAACCTCAGGATGGGTACCAGAAAATCAAGGCCCTTGTGCCGCTGGCAGAGCTTTTCCGTTACTCGGTGGACCTTCGTTCTATGACTCAAGGGCGAGGTTCTTTCATCATGCGTTTTTCACACTATGAGGAGGTACCATCTCAGATAGCAGAGGGAATCATCGAAAAGGCTCGTAAAGAGAAGGAAGCCGCTTCATCGTGATGGTGAGCGAAGTTCTTGTAGGAGTGGACGTGGTGGAAATTGAGAGAGTTGCCAAGGCACTTCGTCTTTTTGGAGAAAAGCTTGTGCTTCGCCTCTTTACCGAGGAGGAGGTCGTTTTCTATAGAGGCAAAGGTCAGAGAAGATGGCAGGAGGGAGTAGCAGCCCTTTTTGCCGGCAAAGAGGCGGTGAAGAAACTTCTTCTGCAAAAGGGTCTTTCCCCTGGGTGGAGGGATATCCGGATTCTCCATTCTCCCTCGGGGGAACCACAGGTTCACCTTGAAAAAGGTAACGAAGCCTTCCGCAAAATCACTCTTTCCCTTTCTCATTCTCGGGAAATTGTGGTGGCAGTTGCCCTGGGAGTAGTATAGAGGAGGAAAAAGAGTGTGGTCGAGCTTGTAACCTCGGAAACTATGCGCAGAAGAGAGCAGATAGCCTGTGAAAGGTATGGCATAAATACGCTTCTTCTCATGGAGAATGCTGGGAGGGGGGTGGCTCTTGAGGTCCTCGAGATTTTGCGCCTGAATCCTTCCCTAAAAGAGGTGTGTATCGTCTGCGGAAGCGGAAACAACGGTGGAGATGGCATGGTCGTTGCGCGGCACCTTGTCGTGAGTTGTCCCGAAAAAGTACCCCTTGTATACCTCCTCGGTTCCCCTGAATACCTTAAAGGTGATGCCCGGTATAACTACGAGGTCCTTATAAAACTCGGCATACCTTCCAAAGTGGTTACCACCCCAGAAGATTTTGTTATTCCAGAGAGGGCTCTTGTAGTCGATGCGATCTTCGGAACAGGGCTCTCTAAGGAAGTGGTCGGTCTTCACCGTGAGATCATACGAAAGATAAATGCTATAGAGGATGCCTTTGTGATGGCCTTGGATGTTCCTTCAGGAGTTGATGCCAGTGATGGAAGAATTTTGGGTGAGGCGGTGCGGGCGCACACCACGGTTACTCTGGGAATGGTGAAAAGAGGGCTTGTGTTATATCCGGCCAGGGACTACGTGGGAAGACTAAGGGTTGTCCCCATCGGAATCCCTCTCAACGAAACTATGGAAGATTGCCCTGTTGATGGGTACCTCCTTTCTTCAGAAATTCGTCGTTTCCTACCCCAAAGACCCTGGTTTGCTCATAAGATTTCTGCCGGTGTGGTGGGTGTTCTTTGTGGTTCCTCAGCCATGCTCGGGGCAGGGATGCTTGTGGCTCTTGGTGCCTATCGAAGTGGTGCAGGAATGGTAGTCTGGCCTTTGCCTTTCGAGCTTTCGGGAGTGGTAAGGATCAGGATACCGGAAATCGTCAGCATTGAGCTCTCCGGCAAGGGAGTGAACTGGAGCTATTCTTCAGAGCATCTTGAGGATATACTCTTGGGACTTTCGGCCCGGAAGTGTTCGAGTGTGGTTATCGGTCCTGGGCTTGGGTTCAATAGTGCTACGAGAGAGTTCGTCAAAGGTTTTCTTGAGGTTTCCCCCTTTCGAGGAGTCCTGGATGCCGATGCCCTGAACGTCATCGCTGAGGATCGCGGAAAATGGGAGAAGAAGCTCTCAGGATGGGTTATAACTCCTCATGCCGGGGAGATGGCTCGCCTTTTGGGCTGGTCGGTTCAGGAGGTCAACGAGTACAAGATACGTGCTGTCTGCGAAGCTGCTCGATTCTTTGATTGTATCGCCGTTCTCAAGGGTCCGGGAACAATAGTGGCAGACCCTGAGGGCAAGGTGTTTGTGAACCCGACCGGAAACGCTCTTCTCGCTACTGCAGGGAGTGGAGATGTTTTGGCAGGGGTTATCGGTGGTTTTCTTGCCCAGGGACTTGCCCCCCTTTGGGGGTCCCTTTGCGGAGTCTTCCTTCACGGATTGGCGGGGGATCTCCTTAAAGAGGAGGGAAAGAGGTCTGTCCTTGCTTGGGAGATTGCAGAGTGTATCGACGCAGCAAGAAAGGTGGTAGAGGATGGAAAATGGAAATTCCCATTGCTGGATGGAAATTTCTAAGGAGAGCCTGGCCAGGAACCTCGCCCTTTTAAAAAAAATGGCTTCCCCCCATGGAGACATCATGGGGGTGGTGAAGTCAGGAGTTTACGGGCATGGTACTCAGGTTGCGGCTCTTCTTTCTTCTTTTGGCCTCAGAAGGTTTGGAGTTGCTTCGGTAGAGGAGGCCTTGGAGCTGAGAGAGTACGGGGTGGAAGGGGGAATCTACATTTTGGGAGGGTTTTTCCCCTACGAGGCGGAGGCCATAGTCGAGGAAGGGTTTGTGCCCGTCGTTTCCCATCAGGAGGAGCTTGAGTCCCTGAAAAGGGAAGGGAAAAGACAGGGGAAAGTTGTTTACTTCCACCTCAAGGTAGACACGGGGATGGGGAGAATGGGCTTTCTCCCCCAGACCCTACAGAGCTCTTTTTTTGAAGATGTTGAAAAAGAGCCATTTCTTGTTCTTGGCGGAGTTATGACGCATTTTTCGAGTGCCGAGAAAGACCCAGACTATACGGAATGGCAATTTTGCAAGTTTTGTGCCTTTCTCAAGAAGTGGAAACTCTACGATGTACCCCTTGAGCGCCATTGCACGAACAGTGCTGCCTTTCTCCTTTTCCCCCACATGCGTCTTGAGCTCAACAGAATCGGTATAGCGCTTTTTGGAGTATCCCCAACCTACGATCCGGATGTTGTACGTTCTCCGGGACTTTGGCCGACCACAAGCATCAGGGCCCGGGTGAAACTCGTAAAGAGTCTCCCTTCGGGTTTTCAGGTGGGGTATGGAGGGACTTTTACTACCCGCCGTAAAACGAGGATAGCCGTTGTGGCTCTGGGGTATGCACAGGGCCTTTTCAGGAACCTTTCAAATAATCTTGAGGTCCTTGTGAGGGGAAAGAGGGCACCCGTTGTGGGAACAGTGTCCATGGACCAGGTGATGGTCGACGTCACAGATGTAGAAGGAGTAGAGAGGGGAGACGTAGTGACTTTTATTGGAAGAGATGGCGAGGAAGAAATACGGGTGGAGGAGATGGCCTGTCGCGCTCAAACCATTCCCCACGAGATTTTGTGTAGCTTTCGGAAGATTCGCCACCGTTTCCTGGTATGAAAGAGATACTCTCCCGAAAGACCAAAAGCGAAGAAGAAACAAAGGAATGCGGACGAGATTTTGTACGCAGGATTTCTGCTCCCTCTCTCGTCCTGGTCAGTGGAGAACTCGGGGCTGGGAAAACGGTCTTTGTGAAAGGCATGGCCCTGGGGCTTGGAATTCTTCCGGATACCGTTCGGAGCCCCACCTTCTCCTTAATTCATGAGTATCCCAGCTCACCCCCGCTCTACCACATGGATTTCTACCGCCTTAACCGGTGGGAAGAGGTCGTCGACCTGGGTTTTGAGGAGTACCTCGAAAGGGGGGGAATTGTAGCTGTCGAGTGGGGAGAAAAATTTGTCTCCCTTTTTCCCACTCCTTTCTTTTGGGTTTGCATAGATGTTGGAAATGAAACCTCGCGGGAGATTCGGGTTGTGTTCCTGGGGAGGAAGCAATGATACTGGCTTTGGAGAGTAGCACTCCCTGGCTTGGAATTGCTCTGGTTGAGGGAGAAGAGGTACTTTTTCACGTGGTTCAACGCACTCAAGCGAGCCATTCCCTCCTTTTGGTGGAGTACCTCAAAGCAATACGGGAACAGTTCGGCTTGGAAGAGAGGCTTGAGCTCATTGCCGTGGGCCTTGGTCCGGGGTCTTTTACCGGGGTTAAGGTGGGAAACATCATTGCAAAAGGCCTCGCCTATGCCCTGAGTGTTCCCCTCGCTGGTTTTTCAACCCTTGAGATTGTGGCCAGCCGAGTTTTTAGAGCCCTTGGTACCCTAAGGGTTATTGTGCCAGTAATCATGCACCGGAAAGGAGAAATTTTCTGGTCTGAATTCGAAGGATGTGGTAAGAACTTTCCTTTGAACTTTCCTCTCCAGGCTGGGTCCTTGGAAGAATTTGCTTCTCAGTACCGTGGGAGAGGAGATGTCCTTGCGGCTACTCCTTGGGAGGATCTGACAGAGAGTTTAGAGGAGGCGGGTATTTCCTGTGTCGATCCCTCCATAGCCATTCCCGATGCCTTGGAACTGGCAAGGCTCTGCAGAGAAAAAAAAGAGGTGGGGGATTTAAAGAATATCTTCACTATGGTGCCCCTCTATGGATCCAAGGTCTTTGAAAGATAAGGTACTTCTCGAAAATGGTGATTTCCAGATCGTCGAGATGCGGGCTCACCATCTACCCTATGTGGTGGCAATCGAGCGAAGATCCTTTCCACAACCGTGGTCGTACTCTCTCTTTCTCACTGAGCTCTCAAATCGGGTTGCCTCGTACTTTGTGGCTCTCCTTTCGGGAAAGGTGATCGGCTACATCGGCCTCTGGGTAACCTGGGAGGAAGGACACATTACCACTTTTGCCATCCATCCTCGTTATCGAGGGAAAGGTTTTGGGAAGAAGCTCTTCCATTATGCTCTGGAGTATGCCAAATCCTGTGGGTGTGAACAGGTATTTCTTGAGGTTAGGGTCAACAACACCAGGGCTCAGGGCCTTTACCGTAAATTTGGCTTTGAGGTCATGGGCCTTCGACCGAGGTACTATATGGACGGAGAAGATGCCCTCATTATGCGCAAAGATTTCCGGGAGGGAAAAGAGTGACGGCCGGTCCTCTTCTCGCCTTAGGGATTGAGACAAGCTGTGATGACAGCTGCGTGGCCATAGTCAGAGAGGACCTCGCCATTCTTTCCAGTGTGGTTTCAAGTCAAACGGATATCCACAAGAGATTCGGCGGCATCGTGCCCGAGGTAGCTTCTCGGAAGCATCTTGAAATTCTCCCTCTGGTTCTCGACGAGGCACTGAAAAAGGCCTCCGTTTCCCTTGATGATGTCGGTCTTTTCGCGGTTACCCAAGGACCGGGGCTTCTTGGAGCTCTCCTCATGGGTATGTGTTTTGCTAAGGCCCTTGCTTTAGCGAAGGGGAAACCCTTTTTGGCAGTCAACCACCTTGAAGGTCATCTCTTTGCCACGCGTCTTGGGACTCCTTCCCCTTCACCCCCTTTTGTGGCCCTGGTGGTATCAGGAGGGCATACCGAGCTTTTTGCCGTGCAGTGCTGGGGACGGTATGTTCTCTTGGGAAGGACAAGAGATGATGCTGCCGGAGAAGCCTACGATAAGATAGCCCGACACCTGGGCCTCGGATATCCTGGAGGCCCAATCATCGATCGCCTGAGTGAAAAGGGCAACAGAGAAAGATTTTTCTTTCGAGGAGGTCTTGAGGACGAAGAAACCTTTGACTTCAGTTTTAGCGGTCTGAAGACGGCGGTCATCAGGTCATTTTCTCAATTGGCACCAGAGGAGAAGAGAGACGAAAATCTTCTTCGGGATCTTGCTGCCTCCTTTCAGGAGAGCGTAGTGAGGATCCTAGTAAAGAAGTCTTTCAAAGCTGTGGAGGCTATGGGATGGCATCGTCTTGTTCTTGGTGGTGGTGTGGCGGCCAATCGTCGCTTGCGGGAGGTCGTGCTGGAAGAAGGAAAGAGACGGGGAGTAGAAGTATTTCTTCCTCCTCTTCCCCTCTGCACGGATAACGCGGCGATGGTTGCAGCCTGTGGTCTTTTTCACTTTCTCAACGGAGAACAGAGTTCCCTTAATGTTGACCCAATTCCCCGTCTTTCTTTGGGAGAGCCTCAAGGGTCCTAAGGTTGAATTTCGGAACAGTTCTGCGGTATCATTCTTGCATGTATTTTTGAGAGAGAAAGAAGGAAAGGTGGAATAGAGATGACGAAGACTTTACTTTTTGGAGAGGAAGTCCGACGGGCTCTGCAAAGGGGGATTGACTGTCTGGCTGATGCAGTGAAGCTTACGCTTGGTCCCAAGGGGAGAAATGTGCTTCTTGAGAAAAGGTATGGTATTCCTGTAGTGACCAACGATGGAGTAACCATTGCCCGTGACATCGTGGTGAGCGATGCTTTTGAGAATGTGGGAGCACGACTTCTGCAGGAGGTGGCTTCGAAAACAAACGATATTGCCGGGGATGGGACCACAACGGCCATCGTCCTCGCCCAAAAAATGGTTGAAGAAGGAATGAGAGCCATTCTCTCCCTGCATAACCCGGTGTTTCTAAGAAATGGCATGGAAAGGGCTACCCAGTACGCGGTAGAAAAAATCAGGGAGTGGAGTGTTCCGGTAGAGACCAAGCAGCACATTACCCAAGTGGCCTCCATTTCGGCGAATGATGCATCCATCGGGAAGATCGTTGCTGAAGCCATGGAAAAGGTGGGAAGAGAGGGAGTCATTACCGTAGAGGAATCGAAATCGGCCGAGACAACTCTTGAGGTGGTCGAGGGGATGAAATTCGATCAAGGCTTCGTGTCCCCCTATTTTGTGACCGATCCGGAGAAGAACGAAGCAGTTCTTGAGAATCCTTTTATCCTCGTCTCCGACTACAAGATCCACAGTGTTTCTATGCTTTTGCCCCTTCTTCAGAAGGTCCTTCAGGCGGGAAAACCCCTTCTCTGCCTTGCTGAAGAGATAGAGAGGGAGGCCTTAGCTGCGCTTGTGGTGAACAAATTGCGGGGTATTCTCGAGGTGGTAGTGGTCAAAACCCCTGGGTTTGGAGAGCGACGGAAGGAAATTTTGAGGGATATTGCGGTGCTCACCGGGGGACAAGTAGTTTCTCAAGAATTGGGAATGAAACTGGAGAAGGTTCCCCTTGAGCTCCTTGGAAGGGCCGAGAAAGTGCGGGTAACGAAGGATACCACCCTTGTTATTGGGGGGCAGGGCGAAAAGAAAGAAATCGAGGAACGGGTAAGACAGATTCGCGCGCAAATAGAAAAAGTCGCCTCCGACTACGAGCGAGGGAAGCTCGAAGAACGCCTGGCAAAGCTCACAAAGGGTGTGGCCATAATCAGGGTAGGAGCGCTGACCGAGGTCGAACTGAAGGAGAAGAAGCATCGTGTAGAAGATGCTCTTTCGGCAACAAAAGCCGCTGTAGAAGAGGGTATTGTTCCAGGAGGTGGGGCAACCTTTCTGCACATTGCCAAAGAGATCTTCAAGGAGGAATATCCTGAAGAAGAGAGGGCAGGGGTGGACATTGTACGAAGGGCTCTCGAGGAGCCAGCCAGAAGGATTGCCGAAAATGCCGGCTACCAGGGCTCACTCATTGCTAAGGAGACGAAGGAGAAGAATCGAAGGGTCGGCTTTGACGTTGTGCGAGGAGAATTCGTGGATATGTTTGAGGCGGGAATCGTGGACCCTGCTAAGGTCACGAGGGTTGCTTTGCAAAATGCACTGAGTATGGTCTCTCTTATACTGACAACGCAAGTGGTGATTGCTGAAACCCCCGAGGGAGAAGGGGAAGAGATGTAAAAGAAGGTGGTGGCCGTGGAGTTTTGGTTTGCTCTGGGGAGAGGCAGAAGAGCGCGAGTTACCTTTGGTTTTGATGACGTGTCCCTTGTTCCAAGCAGTGTTACCGTCGATCCGAAAGACGTCGATATTTCGATGCGAATAGGACCCCTCACCCTTGGAGTCCCCATCCTAGGAGCTGCAATGGATGGAGTTGTTGACCCGGTCATGGCAAGAGAATTGGGAAAGTTGGGGTCCCTTGGTGTTCTCAATCTGGAAGGACTTTTTACCCGATACGAGGACCCCTATGCGGTTATTGAAGACATAATTTCTCAACCCAAGGATCAAGTTGCCCCTTTTCTCCAGCGGGTGTATCAGGAGCCGGTTAAGGAGAAGCTTGTCGAAAGGTGCGTAGAGGAGATCAAATCTTGGGGTGTTTTGGCTGCGGCCTCGGTGACCCCTCTTCGAGCAGAGACCATAGGGAAAAGAGCCATTCAAGCCGGCCTTGATGTTCTCGTTATCCAGTCGACGGTGACCACGCTTCGGTACCTCTCTTCTTCTCTCCAAGCACTGGACCTTGAAAAATTTTGTCGTGAAGCACCCATCCCTGTTGTTGTGGGAAATTGTGCGACGTATGAAGTAGCCCTTGAGCTCATGCAGGCAGGGGCAAGCGGCATTCTCGTGGGTGTGGGTCCCGGTGCGGCCTGTACTACCCGGGCCGTTCTTGGAGTCGGTGTACCTCAAGTTACGGCTACGGTGGATGTTGCTGCTGCTCGTGAGGAGTATTTCAAGAGTACTGGTCGATACGTTGCCGTCATCACCGATGGGGGAATGCGCGTTGGAGGTGACGTTGCTAAGGCCATTGCCAGCGGCGCCGACGCGGTGATGCTTGGTTCTCCCCTGGCCAGTGCTCAGGAAGCTCCTGGCCGAGGACACCACTGGGGAATGGCGACTCCCGACCCGAATCTTCCCCGGGGCACGCTGGTGAAAGTGGGGATAAAGGGAAGCTTGCGGGAGATTCTCTTTGGTCCGAGCAGGGTCACCGATGGAACCATGAACTTTGTAGGAGCTCTCAAAGCTTCAATGGGTATTTTGGGAGTCCGAACCATCAAGGAAATGCAAAAGGTGGAAATCGCCGTCGCTCCAAGCATCTGGACGGAGGGGAAACAGCTCCAGAGGGAACAGGGTGTGGGAATGGGGCGATAGAGTATGGATAAGATAGTCATCCTCGATTTCGGCTCTCAGTACACTCAGCTCATTGCCCGCCGTATCAGAGAACTTCAAGTATACTGTGAGATATGGCCCTATCACATGCGAGGGTGTCCCTCCCTTGAGGAGAAAGACATTCGGGGTATTATTCTTTCAGGAAGCCCTTACAGTGTGACGGATGAGCGAGCCCCCCGTCTTCCTCAAGGAGTTCTTGAAAGTAGGAAACCGGTCCTTGGTATTTGCTACGGCATGCAGCTTCTCGTCAGCACCCTTGGGGGAAGAGTCATTCGCTCTCACAGCAGGGAATATGGAAGAGCCCTCCTTTTCATTCTCGAAAGAGGCGGTCTTTTTGAGGGTTTGGGGAGTGAGATAGTTTGTTGGATGAGTCATGGGGACAGTGTGAAGGAGCTCCCTGAGGGATTTGCGTGTGTGGCAAGAACTGAAGGGTGTGAGTATGCAGCCGTTCGGGATAAAAGTGGTAAAACTTGGGGAATTCAGTTCCATCCTGAAGTATCGCACACTCCTTTGGGGAAGGAGATTTTGGCAAATTTCGTCTTTTCTATCTGTGGATGTCGCCCCGAGTGGACTCCCGAATCCATCGTCAAACAGGAGATTCAGTATGTCCGTAACGAAGTACAAAAGGGACGGGTGGTATGTGCACTGAGTGGGGGTGTGGATTCGGTCACCGCCGCTGTACTCACCTACCGGGCTATTGGGGATCAGCTGAGCTGTATCTTTGTGAACAACGGACTTCTCCGCAAAGGAGAAGTAGAGCAGGTACTCTCTAATATGCGGGCGCTCCTTGGGAAAGAACGAGTCATATACGTGGACGCTAAAGAGCGTTTCCTTTCGGCACTCAAGGGAGTCCTTGACCCGGAGGAGAAGCGCAAAATCATCGGTCGAGTCTTTGTGGAGATCTTTGAAGAGGAAGCTAAAAAATTCGGTGACGTCTCTTACCTTCTCCAAGGGACGACGTATCCTGATGTTATCGAGAGTGTTTCGGTTTGGGGTCCTTCGGCAAGAATCAAGACTCATCACAATGTTGGAGGATTGCCAGAACACATGCACCTTAAAGTACTTGAGCCGTTGCGATTTCTCTTCAAAGACGAAGTGAGGAAATTGGCGGCAGAGTTGGGAATTCCGGAAGAGATCATCTGGCGACAACCCTTTCCCGGTCCGGGACTGGCGGTACGGATAATTGGTGAGGTAACAGAAGAACGGTTGTCTGTTCTCCGGGATATGGATGCCATCATAGACCAGGAGTTACGCAAGTCTCCGATTTATAGGAAGCTCTGGCAATCCTTTGGGGTTCTGGTACCCGTGCGCAGCGTGGGGGTCATGGGTGACGAGAGGACGTATAAATATGTGGGTGTTATCCGAGCAGTGATGAGTGAGGACGGAATGACTGCCGACTGGGCCAGGATTTCTTACGATACACTCGATGTCATGGCCCGGCGAATCGTGAACGAGGTAGCAGGGATAGGGAGGGTGGTGTACGATATCACCTCAAAGCCCCCTGCGACCATCGAGTGGGAATGAGGGTGGTGTAGAGTGAGCATTTGTATTGTGGTGGGAACCCACTGGGGGGATGAAGGAAAGGGGAGAATTGTCGATTACCTCAGCCATTCTGCCGACGTAGTGGTACGGGCTCAAGGCGGAAATAACGCTGGCCATACGGTGATGGTGGGAGACAAGAAGTACGTCTTTCACCTCATTCCCTCCGGAGTACTCTTCCCCCAGAAAGTCTGTATCCTGGGAGACGGTATGGTCATCGATCCGGCCTCCTTCGTGGAAGAGACCCGCTTTTTGGAAAAGGAAGGGGTATCCTTCTCCGGAAGACTTTTTGTAAGTGAGAAAGCTCACATCGTCATGCCCTATCATCGCTTGCTCGATCGCCTCTATGAAGGTCTCCGGGGGAAAGAGAAAATCGGAACAACAGGGAGGGGTATTGGGCCGGCATACGAGGATAAAGTGGCCCGCTGGGGAATAAGAGTCGTGGACCTTTTCCATCCCGACATTTTTGCTGCCAAGCTTAAGCCGATCTTAGAGTATAAAAATAGAATCCTCAAGGAGCTTTTTTCTAATCCTCCTCTCTCCTATGAAGGTATCCTTGAGGAGTACCTTCAGTATGCACAGTACCTCAAGCCTTATGTCAGGGATACTTCCTTCCTCCTTTACACCGCCTGGCAGGAAAGAAAGCGCATCATCATCGAAGGTGCTCAAGGAACGATGCTCGACCTCGATCACGGAACCTACCCTTTTGTGACCTCCTCCTATCCTGTAGCCAGCGGTGCCCTCCTTGGGGCAGGTCTTGGACCTTGCCCGGACATAGAGGTTATGGGAGTGTGTAAGGCCTATACATCCAGGGTTGGAGAAGGTCCCTTTCCTACTGAGCTTAAGGATGATGTCGGAGTATACCTTCGAGAACGTGGTGGAGAGTACGGTGCTACGACAGGACGTCCGCGCCGTTGTGGGTGGCTTGATGGAGTAGTTCTGAAATATGCTGTTCGGGTGAATAACATTACCTCCCTGGTCCTCACAAAGCTCGATGTGCTTCAGGGTCTCTCCAAGATTCGATGGTGCTACGCCTATGAGGTGGAAGGAAGAATTCTCGAAGAATTCCCCATGGATCCTTCTCTCTGGCCTCTGTGCCGTCCACTCTACAAAGAATTTGAGGGGTGGAGTGAGAGTATCTCCTCGGTACGTTCCTACAAGGATCTTCCTCGATCAGCGCAAAACTTTGTGGAGTCCATAGAGGACTTTCTTGGGATTCCCGTGGTTCTCCTTTCCGTCGGTCCCCGAAGAAATGATACAATAGTAAGAAGGGAGATTTGGTAGGAGGGTGGAGGGAGATGGACAAGGAGCGGGCAAGAGAGGAAATTGAACGTCTTCGGGAGATCATCCGATACCACGACTACCGTTATTACGTACTGAATAGCCCCGAAATAAGCGATGAAGAATACGATGCCTTAATGAGAAAACTCAGAGAGCTTGAAGTCCTTTTTCCGGACCTTGTCACGCCCGATTCACCTACCCAGAGGGTGGGAGAAAAGCCACAGGAAGGTTTTGCTTCCTTTGTCCATGCTCGTCCCATGCTCAGTCTGGACAATGCCTTTGACGAGGAAGAGATAAGGGATTTCGACCGCAGGGTGAAGAGGTTCCTCAGGATGGATGAAGACGTAGAGTACGTGGTGGAGTTGAAGATTGACGGATTGGCAGTAAATCTCCGATATGAACGCGGTCTTTTCGTGCGAGGGGCAACCCGGGGAGACGGAACAACGGGCGAAGATGTCACCCTGAATTTGAGAACGATCAAAAGCATTCCCCTGCGTCTTTTGGGAGAAAGTATCCCGGATGTTTTTGAAGTTCAGGGCGAGGTCTTCATGCACAAGAGTGACTTTGAGCAACTCAATGAGGAGCGAAACAAAAAAGGGGAACCACTCTTTGCCAATACCAGAAATGCTGCAGCCGGGTCTCTGCGCCAACTCGATCCAAGGATTACAGCCCAGAGGAAACTCGACATCTTCGTGTATGGGGCCTTTTTTGTAGAGAGTTCGTGGTACCCCCAGACACACTGGGAGCTTTTGGAGTTCTTGGGAAACCTTGGTTTCAAGGTTAACCCTCATGCCCGTTTAGCGAAAGATATTGAGGAAGTGATTAAAATCCACCGAGAGTGGGAAGAAAAGAGAAAAACCCTGGATTACGACATTGATGGGCTTGTGGTGAAAGTCAACAGTATCACCTTTCAAGAGCTTTTGGGGGCCACAAGTAAAAGTCCTCGCTGGGCCATCGCTTACAAGTTCGAACCTACAAGAGCTGTCACGCGGGTTTTAGATATCGGAGTAAATGTGGGGAGAACGGGGGTACTCACACCGGTTGCCATCCTCGAACCGATTGAGGTAGGTGGGGTTGTGGTTAAGAGGGCGACTCTTCACAACGAGGATGAGGTTCGCCGCAAAGATGTCCGAGTCGGAGACTGGGTGATTGTGGGGAGGGCAGGAGAGGTCATCCCCGAAGTAGTGCTGGTCCTTAAGGAACGAAGGAATGGAGGTGAAAAGATTTTCGAAATGCCGACTTTGTGCCCCGTCTGTCGCTCTCCTGTTGTTCGCGAAGAAGGAGAAGTTGCCGTTCGCTGTATCAATGCCAGCTGTCCTGCCCAGGTTAAGGAACGCATACGCCATTGGGCTTCTCGAGATGCCATGGATATAGAAGGGCTGGGAGAAAAGCTCATCGAGCAATTAGTTGACAAAGGTTACGTGCAGACCATCCCTGATCTCTATCGTTTGACTCGGGAAACCCTTCTTCGCTTGGAGAGAATGGGGAAGAAGTCTTCAGAGAATCTTTTGCAAGCCATAGAAAGATCCAAAAAGAGGCCCCTTTCCAGATTTCTCTATGCTTTGGGTATCCGCTATGTGGGAGAAGTCGTGGCCCGAACTCTAGCAGAACACTTCCAAACCCTGGAGAGGATAACAAGAGCCTCCTTCGAAGACTTCATGACTGTGGAGGGCATAGGACCAAAAGTGGCTGAGGCAGTGTGGCAATTTTTTGCCAATCCTCAAAACCGTGCCATGATCGCTGAACTTCATTCTCTAGGAGTGATTCCTGAAGAGATTCGGGAAGAAGTTGTGACTTTTGGGGGTCCTCTTTCTGGGAAAACTTTCGTTTTTACCGGGACCCTTTCACGTTTTTCCCGCAAAGAAGCCGAGGAGCTTGTGCAACAGAAGGGTGGTAAAGTGGCCAACGCTGTGTCTCAGCGGGTGGACTACCTTGTGGTGGGGGAAAACCCGGGAGGGAAACTTGACGAGGCCCGTCGCAGAAACATTCAGATTCTCTCGGAAGAAGATTTTTACCGGATGGTTGGGGAGTGAGACCGATGACCCAGAAAATTTCTTTCGAGGAAATACAGAGGATTGCTCATCTTGCCAAGCTGTATTTCCCGGAGGAAGAGTTTGCCCGTTTCTTTAGGGATGTAAGCGATATTGTTGCCCATTTTGAAAAATTAAACGAGTTGGATCTTGAACACGTTTCTCCCACTTCCCACATCTCTTGGAGCCAGCCCCCCATAAATCCTGATGAGCCATCTATCTGGGAGGAAAGCGATCTCGTTTTGCAACATGCTCCTTTAGTCCAGAATCGGTACTTTATCGTTCCTAAGATTGTGGACAAAGAAAAAGAGGAAAAACCATCATGAATGTTTTGGAGTTTCGCAACTATACCATAAAGGATTATCACAGGCTCTTTGAGCGTGGGGAAATTACTCCTTCTTTTCTTACGGAAATTTTCCTTACCAGAATTCGGGATGTTGACCCTCTTTTACGTGCTTTTCTTTTTGTGAATGAGGGAAATGCTCTGAGGAAAGCCCAAGAGCTCGAGGCGCAGAAAAGCGACGGTAGAGAATATCCCCCTTTGTGGGGTATCCCTATAGCCATAAAAGACAACATCTGCACCCTTGGGGTGCCTACTACCTGTGGGTCTCGAATCCTTGAAGGATTCGTTCCTCCCTATAATGCCACGGTCATAGAGCGTCTGGAGAGAGCTGGAGCCATACTTCTTGGCAAGACGAACATGGACGAGTTTGCCATGGGTTCTTCAACTGAGAACAGTGCTTTTGGTCCTACTCACAATCCCTTTGACCTACGCCGAGTTCCTGGTGGTTCAAGCGGTGGTTCTGCCGTAGCGGTTGCCGCCTTAGAGGCACCGATTTCCCTTGGGTCTGACACCGGTGGGTCGGTACGTCAGCCTGCGGCTTTTTGTGGGATTGTAGGTCTTCGGCCCACCTATGGAAGGGTCTCAAGGTACGGGCTGGTAAGCTTTGCTTCTTCTTTGGACCAAATCGGCCCAATGGCAAGAACCGTAGAGGACACCATAACTCTCTTTGAGGTCATAAGCGGCCAGGATGAGAAGGATTCCACCTGTGCTCCCTATCCTCCCTTTTCCCGTCAGGAAGTGCTCCAAGAGGAAGTGAAAGGGATGACCGTCGGCCTTCCCCGGGAATACTTTTCTTCGGGAGTAGATCCCTTGATTGTGAAAACCATTGAGGAGGTTTTGAAAGCCCTTGAGAAGGAAGGTTTAAAGTGTGTGGAAGTCTCTCTTCCCCATACTCATTATGCCCTTGAAGCTTACTATATCGTGGCGCCCTCCGAGGCAAGTTCAAACCTTGCCCGTTACGACGGCGTTCTCTACGGACTGAGGGAAGGTGGAGAAGGGGGACTTCAGGACATGTACTTCAAAACCCGGACCTCCGGGTTTGGGCCGGAAGTGAAGCGGAGGATTATCCTTGGAACGTATTCTTTGAGCTCCGGATACTACGATGCCTATTATCTGAAGGGCATGAAGGTGCGTACTCTCGTTCGCCAGGACTTTGAAGAAGCCTTGAAAGAGTGTCACCTTCTTGTCACTCCTGTGTCACCTGTCTTTCCTTTCTTTTTGGGGGAGAGAACACAAAATCCTTACGAGATGTATTTAGCTGATGTTTTCACCATTCCTTCAGCCATGGCCGGTCTACCCTCTATTTCTATAAACTGTGGGTATGTGAATACTCTCCCAGTGGGATTGCAGATCATTGCTGGTCCTTTTAAGGAGGGAGCTCTCTTTGCCCTTGCCCTTTTCATTGAAAAAATGCTCTCGCTTGAACCTCCTTTCCCAGAAGTAGGGGAGCGAAAGGAGCCCTGATGCTATGGAGAATTTCTATGTAACCATCGGGCTTGAGGTGCACTGTCAGCTTTTGACAGAGGCAAAGATGTTTTGCCGCTGTGGCACAGATTACATTGGGAAGAAGCCAAACACTTTGGTATGTCCTGTGTGCATGGGCCTTCCCGGGGCGTTGCCAGTTTTGAACAGGAAAGTTCTGGAGCTGGCGATAAAAACCGCCTTGGCCCTTCAGTGCGAAATCTTACCTCAGGTGGTTTTTCACAGAAAGAATTACTTTTATCCCGATCTCCCTAAGGGTTACCAGATATCTCAATACGACTTTCCCATTGGTGTGCGGGGTACACTTGAGTTCACCTTGCAAGGCCTGAAAAAAAGGGTTCGCGTTCGGAGGGTTCATGTAGAAGAGGATGCCGGAAAACTGATACATGAAGGCCCTGATCTCCCCAAAGACGCCTCCGGTGTAGACTTCAACCGGGCTGGCATACCCCTTGTGGAAGTTGTGACTGAACCGGATCTTCACTCTCCAGAGGAAGCTCGGGAGTGCCTTGTTATGTTGAGGAATATCGTCCGCTACCTGGGGGTGAGTGACGGTAACATGGAGGAGGGATCGCTGCGCTGTGATGCCAATGTCTCTGTTTCTCCCTCCCCGGATGCTTGGGGAGCAAAGGTAGAAGTGAAGAACATGAATTCTTTCCGCTCTGTCTTTCGGGCGCTGAGCTACGAAGTGGAGCGACAAATGCAGCTCTTACGGGAAGGAAAGGCTCCTATTCAGGAAACCCGCCATTGGGATGAGGCCCGACAGGTTACCGTTCCTTCTCGGGGCAAGGAAGAAGCCGAGGATTACCGTTACTTTCCTGACCCCGATCTTCTTCCCTTCCAGATTTCTCAGGAAATGCTTGAGGGAATACGAGCTATGATTCCTGAGTTACCCCTTCAAAGGAGAGAGAGGTTCATGCGGAAATACGAGTTGACAGAATTGGAAGCCAACATCCTCATACAGGATAGAGATCTTGCTGATTTCTTTGAATCCTGTGTACGAGAGTTTTCCTCTCCTCGAGTGGTGTGCAACTGGATATTGACCGAGGTTTTGAAAAATCTCAACAGTCTCGATATCGATATAAAGGAAAGCAGGGTCACACCGAGCGCCTTGGTAGAACTTCTTAAGATGGTGGAACGTAAAGAAGTAAGTATTTCCCTGGCTAAGGGGATTCTTGAAGAAATGTTCCAGACGGGTATGGGTGCAAGGGAGATCATGGCCAAAAAGGGCATATCCTTTATGACCAGTGAACGAGATCTCGAGAAAACTATCCGTGAGGTTATAGAAGAGAACCCGCAGAGCGTCGCGGATTATCTCAAGGGGAAGGATAAAGCCCTTCACTTCCTTATCGGGCAGGTCATGAAGCTCACGAAAGGACAGGCGAATCCGGAAACGGTAAAGAACCTTCTCCTTCGAGAACTGGCCAGCGGTGAGTAATATGAGCTTTGTTCATCTGCATGTACACACCGAATACAGTCTCCTTGATGGGGTCATTCGTATTGACGAGCTTTTGGGTCACGCTCTCGCCTGTGGTATGAACGCCGTAGCCATAACCGACCACGGAGTCATGTATGGGGTGGTGGATTTTTACAAAAAGGCTAAGGAGAAAGGCATAAAACCCATTATCGGCTGTGAAGTTTACGTGGCTCCCGGAAGCCGTTTTGAAAAAGTTGTGGTGAAAGGAAGTGAACCTGCCTATCATCTTGTTCTCCTTGCAGAGAATGAAGAGGGATATCGGAACCTCATGGAGCTGGTGAGCCGGGCTTTTCTTGAAGGCTTTTACTACAAGCCCCGGGTAGACAAAGAGCTTCTTCGAGAGTACTCTCGGGGTCTTGTTGCTCTCTCGGCCTGTCTTGCTGGAGAAATTCCTCGCCTTATCCTCTCCGGAAATCAGGAAGAGGCTGAGCGATCTCTTCTCGAATATCGAGAGATTTTTGGCCCCGAGAACCTTTTCCTTGAAGTACAGGAAAACGGTATCCCGGAACAGAAGATTGTCAATAGGGCTTTGGTCTCCATGGCGCGCAAATTCGGCCTCCCTCTTGTGGCTACCAATGACTGTCACTACCTCGACGCGAAGGATGCCTACATGCACGATGTGGTTTTGGCCATTCAGACGGCCACATCCCTCGACGATCCCAAGAGGCTCCGCTTTCCAACCCAGGAGTTTTATTTCAAAACCCCCCAGGAGATGGCTAGAGATTTCGCCGAGCTTCCTGAGGCCATTCACAATACCTTACTCGTTGCCGAACGATGTAACGTAGAACTCGAACTCAGTGGGGTGATACTCCCCCGCTTTGAAGTGCCTGAGGGTTTCGATGCCTTCTCGTATCTTGTGCACCTTTGTGAAGAGGGCTTGCGGGAACGGTATGGAGACTCCCCTCCTGAAGAGGTTCAAAAGCAGCTCCGGTATGAATTGAAGGTCATACATGATATGGGCTACGCTACGTACTTCCTCATTGTTTGGGACTTCGTGCGCTTTGCCCGCCAGAAGGGCATCATGGTCGGTCCGGGAAGGGGCTCGGCTGCAGGAAGCCTCGTTTCCTATGTTTTGGGCATCACCAACATCGACCCTCTGCGGTACGGCTTGCTCTTTGAGCGGTTCTTGAATCCGGAACGGGTGAGCATGCCTGATATAGACATCGATTTTTGTTTTGAGCGGAGGGATGAGGTTATCGAATACGTCACCAAAAGGTATGGGGAAACCAACGTGGCTCAGATCATCACCTTTGGGAGAATGATGGCCCGTCAGGCAGTACGAGACGTGGGGAGGGCGCTGGGCTGGAGTTATAGTGATGTGGATAAAATTGCCAAACTCATCCCTGGTGGTCCGGGAGTAACTCTTGAAAGGGCTCTGGAGACAAATGGACAACTGAGAAAACTCGCCGAGGATAATAAAGAGGTCAAGACTCTTCTTGAGCTTGCTCGACGCATCGAGGGGATGTGCCGCCATGCCTCAGTACACGCTGCAGGAGTGGTTATCGCCGATCGACCCCTCACGTATTACGTGCCCCTGCAGAAGATGAACGAGAAGGAGATTGTAACCCAGTTTGACATGGACGCCTTGCAGGAACTCGGCCTGTTGAAAATGGACTTCTTGGGTCTTAGGACTCTCACGGTTATTGAGCGGGCCCTCCAAATTGTCAAAAACACGCAAGGGAAAGAAATCAACCTTGATCGCCTACCCCTTGACGATCCCAAAACCTATGAACTCCTCTCTCGAGGGGAGACGGTAGGAGTGTTCCAGCTTGAAAGCAGCGGTATGAAGGAACTCCTCAAACGCCTCAAACCGGAGAGAATTGAGGACCTTATTGCCATTTTGGCTCTCTACCGTCCTGGACCCCTGGGGAGCGGGATGATTGATGACTTCATCGACCGGAAGCAGGGAAGGATTCCGGTGACCTACCCTCATCCCTCTCTTGAACCAGTTCTCAGGGAAACCTATGGGGTCATTGTGTACCAGGAACAGGTAATGAAGATTGCCAGTGAGTTTGCTGGCTTTACCTTAGGTGAGGCCGATATTTTGCGACGAGCTATGGGCAAGAAGAAACCCGAAGTTATGCGAGAGCAGAGAGAGAAATTCATCGAAGGGGCAATAAAAAAGGGACATAGTCGGGAGAGGGCCGAAGAACTCTTCGACCTCATCGAGTACTTCGCTGGTTATGGTTTCAACAAATCGCACAGTGCTGCGTATGCCCTTGTCTCCTATCAGACTGCCTACCTCAAGGCACACTATCCTGCTGAGTATCTTGCTGCCTGTCTCACCAGTGTGGCTAACGACAGTGACAAGGTGGCAAAGTTCATCGCCGAGTGCCGGCGTCTTGGTATCGATGTTCTTCCTCCAGACATCAACGAAAGCCTTGCCAACTTTACCGTTGTAGGGGACCGACGAATTCGTTTTGGTCTTGCCGCTATAAAGAACGTGGGTGAGAGTGTGGTGGAGGAAATCCTCCTTCGTCGGAAGGAGGGACGTTTCCGAAACATTTTTGATTTTGTTGAGCGAGTGGACACAAGAGTCATCAATCGTCGAGTCTTAGAGAGTCTCATTAAAGCCGGAGCCTTTGGAGGACTTCATCCCAACAGAGCACAGCTTCTTGCCTTCCTCGAAGACATTGTTGCCTATGGGACCAAAAAACGGAGGAAGGAGACGAAGCAACACTCTCTCTTCGGGGAAGAGGTTATCTTTGAGGGGACACCTCCCTTGAGGGACGTGGCAGAACTCCCCCAGCAAGAACTTCTTCAGATGGAGAAGGAAATGCTTGGCTTTTACGTGAGCGACCACCCCTTCAGGGAAGCCATATCGGAACTACAGCATATTCCTCTTTTCCCCTTGGAGTGCCTGAAGAGTTTGAAAAAGGAAGTACGGGTGAAGGTTGTGGGCATGATAGGTGGAGTGAAAAAAATTATTACTAAGACTGGAGGGGATATGTACTTCGTCACTTTGGAGGACGAGACCGGAAGTATTGAAGCGATTTTCTTTCCCAACCTTTCTGAGGAACTCAAAAAGCATCTTTCAGAGGGAAAAGTACTTGGAGTGGTGGGGAAGCTTGATATCCTTGACAACGGAGAGAATAAGATTGTGGTCGATGAACTTTTCGATCCTTTTGACTGGAACAGGAAGTTTGCTCGAGCAATAACGATTGATCTCTCGCAAGAGAGAGATGTTCTGCGAATTCTCTATGCCCTTCGGGATTGTCTGCGGCGCTTCCCGGGAAACTGCCCCGTGATTCTCCGCGTTCGGGACGAGCGTGGCGAGTGGTGGGTCGAGCTCGATAGTTCCTTCTGGATTTCCTGGAGCGACGAGGCCAAGGAGGCCATTCAAAGCATTGTGGGAGAGGGCTTAGGGAGTCTTAAGGCTTTCTGAGGAGGAAGGTCATGAAGCTCTGGATAAGTCTTTTGGTTGTGCTTTATGTGCTTTCGGGAGGTCTTGTCGTTTTTGCCCAGACCAAGGAGGACTACTACCGCAACGGATACGTTTATTTCTCTCAGGGGGATTATGCAAAAGCCCTGGACTCATACCAGAAAGCCCTCGAGATGGACCCCCAATTTGTGGATGCCCGCTACTGGTTGGGAAAGACCTTGGAAAAGATGGGACGTCTTGAGGAGGCAGTGAAGGAGTGGCGAATGGTGCTTATTATGGCTCCCCGTCATCGAGATGCCTTTCAAAAGTGGAGAGCTTATGCTCTGTCCCTGGTCCAGGACGGAAAGGTTCTCGAAAAGTATAGGAGACTCTTTCTGGGGGACACCAGTAATGTGAACATCTCTCGGGAAGAAGCATGGTCTTCCCTTATCCCTCTTGCGCTCCTCCTTTCTCAGCGAAGCGACTTCTCTTCCCTTTATCTCGCAACCCGTTGCTTACGGTGGGCTGGAGAAAAGGTGAGCTCCCTTCTGGTGCCCTATGAGGAGAAGACCTTCCAGAAGGCCTTGGAGAGCATAAGCCGGGAGGACTGGGAAAGAGACCCAAAGCTCGTGTACCAACTCCTCAAGGAGGCTGCATCTCGTTTTAGGGAAAAGGAAGGATGGCAGGGTTACCTTGAGAGGGCCTTCGAGAGCGTGTTTATCTACCAAGTGGGGGAAGCATCCCGGCAGGGAGCCAAAGGAGTAGTATTCACCCTCAGGGAAGGAGAAGTGGAGAAAGAAGTACTCAGTGGAGAAAGCATCGAGGAACCAACGGCCTTCTTTATAAAAGAATAGTGGTGCCGAAGGCGGGAGTCGAACCCGCACGAGCCAAAGGCCCGCTAGATTTTGAGTCTAGTGCGTCTGCCAGTTCCGCCACTTCGGCACTCCTGTCAGCAAAATTTTATATAGTATTGTGAGGTCTTTGTCAAGGAACATGGAGAAAAAGGAAGTCATCATCGTTATCGATGGGACCTCGCTTGCCTATCGGGCCTTCTATGCCATGCCCCGTCTTACCACTTCCGGCGGTCGACCCACGGGAGCTACCTTAGGCTTCTTAAACATGGTCATGAGACTCATCGAAGACTACAGACCTTTTGCTATCCTTGTTGTCTTCGATCACCCTCAAAAGACCTTTCGTCACGTCCTTGAAGAGCGTTACAAAGTTTCTCGGAAGCCAATGCCTGACATACTCAGACCACAACTCGAGGACATTAAGGAAATCCTCTCCTATCTTGGCTTCCCAATTTTTGAAGTACCTGGATTTGAGGGGGATGACCTCATTGGGAGTTTGAAAGAGCGCCTCGGGGGTCAGTACGCCCTGTGGGTGGTATCCTCGGACTTTGACCTTTTGCAGCTCCTCGATAAGGATACAGTGCTCCTCAAGCCCATTCAGGGAGTGACCCGCCTCCGCAAGATTCACAGCCAGGATTTAGAAGAAGAATTAGGTATTAGCCCCTCACAGGTTGTCGATCTTCTGGCTCTGAGCGGTGATGTTTCGGATGACATTGAAGGGGTAGAGGGTGTTGGAGAGAAAAAGGCTATTCAGCTCCTTCAAAAATTCGAAAATTTAGAGGGAATTTTTGCACATCTTGAGGTTCTCTCTCCCTCTCTTCGGGAGAGCATTCTTCGCCATCGAGAACGTATCGAGACGAACAAGGTTTTGGTGACGGTGAGAAAGGATATACCGCTTGACGTCGCGGTCGAACCTTGGGATTTTGCCAGGGTCGACTGGCCTCAGCTTGAGAGGAAGCTCGAAGAACTCGAACTCCGCAAATTCTGGGAGCGAATCAGGCAAAAACGCAAGGATATCCCTCTTTTGGTTCTCCAGGGCAACAGACTCCTGAGCTTTGACGAGAGCAACCCTTCGAAACTCAGAGAGTTCTCTTCGGGAGGAGAACAGGCCTTCCTCTTTTCTGTTCGGGATATCGAGCCTTCATCTTTCTGGGACATATGGAGTACTCCTTCGTTGTGTGTTGCCCCCCTTTTTCTTTTTCTGGCCTATCCTTGCATCTTTCCTTGGAGTGTTGTGCTCTCCCTTCTTCAGGGTCACCTCGGGTCCTTGTCTTGGAAGGAACTCCGCTCCTTCGCAGGCAAGGCATACAAACAGGTTGTGAATCAAGCTTCCCTCTCCTGGGTCTACCGAAATGTTGAACTTGTCATCCTTGGGAAAGTACTTCTTGGGGAGTTACGTTTTGAAAAAAGAGCTCTTGAGAGCTTGCCTCTTTTTACTTTCTCCCCCTGCGCCTTCTCCGTGGACAGAGAAAGTCTCCGGGAAGCATTCCTGAGAGGTGTAGAAAAGGGGGAGTGTGTAGTCGAGGAGGGGTTTGTCACTTTCCCCACTCTCTATGGACGGCGATATATAGGGAAAGAAGGAACTTCTGAAAAAGAGCTTTATAGGAAGTACGAAGCTTTGTTTGAGGAGGAGTTCTTTCATCTCGTTGCACGTTTTGTGGGAGAAGGAAACGTTCGACTCTTTTCTATGGGGAGAGAAGGACTTCTTGTAGAACAGCCCCCGGGAGAGGATTCCTTGAGAATTCTCAAGAAAGTACTGAGGGAATCTCTTCAGAGAAGGGCCCGTCTTGAGGAGGACAGAGAAAATGGGAAGTACACGCTCTTTTTGGATTCGGGGGAGGGATAAGAGGAGATGGAAATCGTGCTTGTTGCTTCTGAAGCCTATCCCTTTGCCAAAAGTGGGGGGTTGGGAGATGTTGTGGGAGCGCTTTTGAAGTACTTACCCCGCTTTGGGTTTCGAGTTAAACTTTTTCTCCCCGGATATCCATCAGTCCTTCGGGACTTCCCCTTTGTGCCGCAGAGGAGTTTTGGAATTCCTTTTGGGGATACCTCTCTCAAGGCGGAGTTCCTCGAATACAGAGAAGGCGAGGCACAGACAGTCCTTGCTCTGAAAGAGGATCAATTCTTCGAGCGGGAGAGAATGTACGGATACTCGGACGACCTTGAACGATTTATTTTCTTCTCTCGAGCCGTTTTCGAATACCTCGTTCGCTGGCAAGAGGAAGACTTCCTCGTTCACTGTCACGATTGGCAGAGTGCTTTGGTGTGTGCATACCTTGAGCGGTACTGGCCTCCATATCGGCCTAAGGCACAGAAGATCGTCTTTACCATTCACAACTTGGCCTATCAAGGTATCGGACGAGGGGACCTTTTCCGGCTGGTGAACCTTCCGAGTTTCCTTTTCACCCATGAATACCTTGAATTCTACGGCAACTTGAACCTCATGAAGGCCGGGCTTCTTTTCTCTCATGTCATCACAACAGTCAGTCCAACGTATGCCCGAGAGATATGTTCTCCGGAATTCGGGGAGGGACTGGATGGGCTTTTGAGAGCCCTTTCTCATCGAAAGAAAATTGTCGGTATCACCAACGGTATTGATACCGAGCTCTTTAATCCTGTTTCTGACCCTCTCTTGAAGGAACACTACGATAGCAAAAATCTTGAGGGCAAGGAGAAGAACAAACAACTCTTTCTGAGGGAAATCTTTGGTCTTGAAGGAGCCGATATCTCTCTACCCCTCGTTTCCTTTGTGGCTCGCTTTGTAGAGCAGAAGGGGATTCGCCTGTTCTTCGAGCGTCCGGAAGCCTTCTTTTCTCTCCCGGTCTACTGGTTCTTTTTGGGAACGGGGGATGAATTCTATGAGCGGAACCTTCAAAATCTCTCTGGGGAGTATCCGAGACTCCGGGTGGAAAATAGATTCGACGAGAGTCTTGCCCATTTTACCTACGCGGCCTCCGATTTCCTCGTACTTCCATCGCTCTTTGAACCTTGTGGCCTGAGTCAAATGATAGCCATGCGTTATGGCGCTTTACCTATTGTTCGGGGAATCGGGGGACTCAAGGATACGGTGATTGACTATCCTTTTAATCCTCGCCTGAGTACAGGGTTCCAGTTTATCGACTTTTCTTCCGCGGAATTCATTCGGGCTGTGAAGAGAGCCCTGCAGGTGTACTTCCATGAGAAGGAACTCTTGCGTACCATGGTGGAGAACGCGATGCAAAGCAACTTCTCCTGGGAACAGGCCATCAAGAGGTACGTTGAGGTCTACACCGAGTGAAAGGATTCGGATTATTGGGATCGGCGGGGGGATTGCTTCAGGCAAGAGTACGGTAGCTTCTTTTTTGGAAGAGCAAGGTATCCCTGTACTCTCCCTTGACGACGTAGCCCGAAACCTCTCTCAAAAGGGTAACCCTCTTTGGAAAAGGGTGATACTCCTTTTCGGACGAACCTTTCTCGACGAGAGAGGGTGCCTTAAGCGGAGGAAGCTGGCCTCGGTTGTGTTTCGCAGCTGGCGGATGCTCTTTCTTTTGAATTCCCTTGCCCATCCTCTGCTTTTCTGGGAAGCGGTGAAGCGCCTCTATCGTACCGGGGGGAAAGCGGTGGCGATTGACGGAGCCGTACTTTTCGAAGCCGGATTTTGTCCCTTGCTCGACTTTCTCCTTTTTGTGGATGCCCCCCTCGATCATCGCCTTGAAAGGCTGAGAAAACAGGGTCTTCAGGAGGGGGAAATTATCCTGCGCGTGAAGAGCCAGAAATTTTTAGGTTGCTTGCGAAGAAGAGCCTCAAAAGTACTCTCTAACGATAACTCCTTGGAATCCTTGAAAAGAGAAGTCTCTCAAGCTGTCAGAGATTGGCTCTTTCCGGAAATAGAATATGGAGCATAGGGGTTTTTTATTTCATTGGAGGGTAGGATGGTCAAGAGAGATTTCCAGCTTGTTTCACCATATAAACCCTGCGGTGACCAGCCTCAGGCCATTGAACGGCTTGTGGAGGGTCTCAAACGAGGGTACCGTTACCAAACACTCATCGGAGTTACCGGTTCGGGTAAGACTTTCACCATGGCCAACGCCATCGCTTGTTACAATCGTCCCACCCTTATCATTTCTCACAACAAAACCCTGGCTGCACAACTCTACAGTGAAATGCGGACCTTCTTTCCCAATAATGCTGTAGAGTATTTTGTGAGCTATTACGACTACTATCAGCCCGAGGCCTATGTCCCTGAGTACGACCTCTATATCGAGAAAGATGCTTCCATCAACGAGTACATAGATAGGCTCCGTCTGCGGGCAACGAGCGCTCTCATGGAGCGAAGTGACGTCGTCATCGTGGCTTCAGTCTCCTGTATCTACGGTATCGGTTCGCCGAAGGAATATGTCCGTCGAGTCTTTCACGTACGGGTGGGAGACACCTGGAAAAGGAAGGACTTTGTGCGTCGTCTGGTAGACCTCCTCTACGAGCGAAACGAAGTGGAGTTCGCCCCTGGGGTTTTCCGTATGAAGGGAGACACTCTTGAGGTATACCCTGCCTATAGTGAAGAGGCTCTTCGCTTTGAGTTCTTCGGCGATGTGGTCGAGAGCATTAAAGTGGTACATCCGGTGAGTGGACGGGTCATCGAAAGGTTGGGAGAGGTTTTTATTTATCCTGCTCGGCACTATCTGGCTGATCAGGACATCTTTGAGTGTGCTCTTTTAGGAATAGAGGAAGAACTCAGGGGACGGGTGGAGTACTTCCTCTCCCGGGGAAGGCTTGTGGAGGCAGAGCGTTTAGAGCGACGTACCCGCTATGACCTTGAGCTCCTTCGGGAAACCGGTTATTGTCCGGGCATAGAAAACTACTCCCGCTACCTTGACGGACGAAAGCCGGGAGAACCTCCCTACACTCTTTTGGATTATTTCCCCAAGGATTTCCTTCTCATCATCGATGAATCTCACGTGACCGTTCCGCAACTCAGGGGCATGCATGAGGGGGATCGCTCCAGAAAAGAGAGTCTTGTGGAATTCGGTTTTCGCCTTCCCTCCTGTTTCGATAACCGTCCCCTCACTTTTGAGGAGTTTGAGCGAAAAATCTCGAAATGTATCTTTGTCTCTGCAACTCCAAGCGATTTTGAACTCGGGCAAAGTACTCAGGTGGTGGAACAGCTCGTTCGACCAACCGGACTCTTGGACCCTGAGGTAGAAATTCGTCCTGCCAAAGGCCAGGTTGAGGATTTGGTGGGAGAGATTCGGAAGGTAGTTCAGAGAAACCAGAGGGTTCTGGTCACAACACTCACCAAAAAGAGTGCCGAGGACCTCTGCGAGTTTCTCTACACCTTGGGCATACGGGTCAGGTATCTTCATTCTGAAATCAGCACCCTCGAGAGGGCCCGTATCGTTCGGGATCTCCGGGCAGGAGAGTTCGATGTGCTTGTGGGAGTGAACCTCCTTCGAGAGGGTCTTGACCTCCCCGAGGTGTCTCTTGTGGCTATTCTCGACGCCGACAAGGAAGGGTTTCTCCGGTCAGAGGTGGCTCTTATCCAGACCATTGGAAGGGCAGCCAGAAACGCCGAAGGGCGAGCCATTCTCTATGCCGATATTCTCACCCACTCCCTGGAGAGAGCCGTTTCCGAAACAAGACGCAGGCGAACCATTCAAGAAGCGTATAACAGGGAACACGGGATAATACCTCAAACCATCACCAAGGAAGTGCGTGTTCTGATTCCGGAAGAAGTGGGTCTTTCGAGAGAGGCGGAAGAAGCCTGTGTTCTTGTTGAGGGAGCAACCAGGGAGGAAGAGAATGTGGAGAGAATCATCGAGCGCTTAACCAGAGAGATGCGCGAAGCAGCAAAGCGTCTTGAATTTGAGAAAGCTGCTCTTTTGCGAGATGAAATCTTCAGACTTCGGACCTCTTCAGAGAAAAACCCGGTGAAGCGGAGGAAAGAGACATGAGGGACGGAAAGATCGTGATCAGGGGAGCACGAGAGCATAACCTGAAAAACATAGATGTGGAGATTCCGAGAAATTGCTTCGTGGTCATTACCGGTCTCAGTGGTTCAGGCAAGTCTTCCCTTGCTTTCGACACTATCTATGCTGAAGGACAGAGGCGATATCTTGAATCCCTTTCCTCCTATGCTCGACAGTTTCTGGAGAGGATGGAAAAGCCGGATGTCGATGCCATTGAAGGTCTTTCCCCGGCAATTGCCATAAATCAGAAGGTTTCTTCCCACAATCCCCGCTCTACGGTGGGTACGGTGACCGAAATTTACGACTACATGCGTGTTCTCTTTGCCCGGTGTGGCAGGGTCTTCTGTCCACAGTGTGGAAAACCCATTTCCCGCCAGACGGTTCAGCAGATTACCGATGAAATTCTTTCCCTACCCTTGGGCTCTCGGGTTTTCATCATGGCTCCTCTTGTGCGGGGAAGGAAAGGTGAGTACCGTAAGCTCCTGGCTGATCTTTTCAAGAACGGTTTTGCCCGGGTACGCATCAACGGAGAGATTGTCGATCTTGAAGAGTGGGAGAATGTCGAGCTTGACCGGAATAAGAAGCACGACATCGACCTCATTGTGGATAGGATAGTCGTCGAGGAAGAAATTGAGCGGAGGGTAAGCGATTCCGTAGAAATTGCTCTTCGTTATGGAAAAGGTGTCTTAAAGTTAGGTATTTGGGAAGGAGAAGAAATCAAAGAACGTCTCTTCAGTGAGCGTTTCGCGTGTGTGGACTGTGGAGTGAACTTTCCGGAGATTACCCCTCGTATGTTTTCTTTTAACAATCCCTATGGAGCCTGTTCCCACTGTAGTGGCCTTGGCTTTCTGGCTTTCGTGGACCCGGACCTTGTAGTTTCTGATTACTCCAAGAGTATCGATGAGGGAGCCATTGTTCCCTGGGATGGCTTGGATCCTGAGAACTACTGGGGAGGTAGGATCAGAAGGTACCTTGCGGCACGGGGCATCCCCACTCATCGTCCTTTCCGGGAACTCACCGAAGAAGAAAGGATGTACATCCTTTATGGTGATGGAATGTTCGAAGGCATCATTCCTCTTCTTGAGCGAAAGCTTGAGAATGCTACCGATTGGTGGGAACAGGAAGAAATAGCGCCCTTCCTTTCCACCAGGGTTTGCCCGGAATGTGGCGGAGATCGTCTACGAAAGGAGAGCCTTTCGGTAAAAATTCAGAGTTTTTCCATCGGAGACCTTTCCCGTCTTACCATTGGGGAACTTTTGCGGTTTTTTGAGGAACTTTGTTTTTCTGGAAACGAGGCGGTCATTGCCGAGCCCATTCTTCGAGAAATTCGATCACGTCTCGGGTTTCTGCAAGAGGTTGGTCTTGACTACCTCACCCTCAATCGTTCTGCCTCGACCCTTTCGGGAGGGGAATCACAGCGAATACGTTTGGCCACGCAGATTGGGTCGGGTCTTGTGGGAGTCCTTTATGTCCTCGATGAACCCACGGTGGGCTTACATCCTCGTGATAATCAGAAACTCATCGCTATTCTCAAGAAACTTCGTGACTTGGGTAACACTGTCATCGTGGTTGAACATGATGCTGAAACCATCAAAAATGCTGACTTCGTCATCGATGTCGGTCCTGGAGCGGGAGAGAAAGGCGGGAAGGTGGTTGCTCAGGGTTCACCTCTTGAGATCATGGAATCCCTCGAAAGCCTTACCGGAATGTATTTGAGTGGCAGAAAAAGTATCCCCATTCCCCCGAGGAGAAAATCTCCTCGGGAGGAGTGGCTTGTCGTTCGCGGGGCAAGGGCAAACAACCTCAAGAATATTACGGTGAGAATACCCCTGGGGCTTCTTGTGGGTATTACCGGGGTTTCAGGATCAGGAAAGAGTACTCTTCTCTACGACATCCTCTATCGAGCTCTTTCCCGCATTCTCCACGGTTCCAGAGAGAGTGCCGGTGATCACGACGCCATAGAAGGTATAGAGTACGTTGACAAGGTGATTGTTATCGACCAATCTTCCATTGGTAGGACTCCACGTTCAAACCCTGCTACCTACACCGGGGTGTTCACTGATATTCGCAGTCTCTTTGCCCAGCTTCCTGAATCCAAAGCCCGGGGTTATAAACCGGCGCGCTTTAGCTTTAATCTCAAAGGCGGAAGGTGTGAAGCCTGCCAGGGCAATGGAGTAATAAAGATTGAGATGCACTTTCTCCCTGATGTTTTTGTGACCTGTGAGCAGTGCCAAGGGAAACGATACGGAAGAGAAACACTCGACATTAAGTACAAAGGGAAGAATATCGCCGATGTTTTGGACTTGAGTGTTGAGGAAGCTCTGGGCTTTTTTGAAAACATTCCTGCTATTCGGAGGAAGCTCGAGATGCTTGAGCGAGTGGGTCTTGGGTACATCAAGCTCGGCCAGCCGGCAACCACCCTCTCGGGGGGTGAGGCACAGAGAGTAAAACTGGCCAGAGAGCTGGGGAAGGTGGCCACAGGAAGGACCTTGTATCTCCTCGATGAGCCGACAACAGGATTGCACTTTGCAGATGTAGAGAAACTCCTCTCAGTCCTTCTGGAACTGAGAGATCGGGGGAATACAGTACTCATCATTGAACACAACCTCGACGTCGTCAAATCCTGCGATTATCTTATCGACCTGGGGCCGGAGGGAGGGGAGAAGGGAGGCTACATCGTAGCTCAAGGCACTCCCGAGGAGGTAGCTCAGGTTCCGCATTCATACACCGGCCAGTTTCTGAGGGAGGTGCTCGAAGCTGAGCGGAGAAAAGAACTATGCTCCGTTTGAAGTGAAAAGAGAAGACGTTGATCTTTTACCTCAAGAGTGTGGCGTGTATGTCTTCAAGGACGGAGAAGGGAAAGTCCTCTACGTGGGGAAAGCGGTGAACATTCTCAAGCGGGTGAAGTCCCATTTCCAAAAAGTTTCTTCCCCTCTGAAGGGGGGGATGCTTGAAGTCACGGCTACCGTACAGTATTTCCTTACCGAGGATGAACATGAAGCGTTACTCCTTGAAGAAGATCTCATCAAGAGCTTTAAGCCTCCTTATAATCTCCGTCTACGAGACGACAAGAGTTACCCTTACATCCTTTTTGAGCAGGAAGGAGAATTCCCTGCTGTCCGCATAGCCCGGCGGAAGACCGGGGGCGAGGGAATCTATTTTGGTCCCTTTACTGACTCCAAAAAGACGCGAGAAGGCTTGAAACTCCTTCGTTCTCTTTTTCTTCTGCGGGGTTGCAGGATTCCGGAACGTTCTTTCCCGCTCGGGAGACCCTGTATCGATTTCGAGTTGAAGCTCTGTGGTGCCCCCTGTATCGGTTGGATTACTCCCGGGGAATATCGGGAAAACGTGCGAAAGGCCATGGACTTTCTGAACGGAAAGTACGAAGAAGTCATGCAGTGGATAGAGGCAGAGATGTGGAAAGCTTCCGATGCTTGGGATTTTGAGCGGGCCATCTTGTATCGAGAGAAACTCGAGGCGGTGAGGAAAGTCGCTGCCCGGTATCGGTTGGTGCTTTCTTACCCCGAGGATGTCGACTTCGTGGAAGTGGCTCATAATGACATTCTTGCCGTCTTTGTGGTGATTCGAGTTCGCCGGGGAAGATTGGTAGGGAGTGAGAGCTTTATAGCTTCTTTGGATGAAGGGAGGACAAGAGAAGCCCTTCTGGGAGAGTTTTTGGAACAGGTATACCTTCGCTCCTTCAATTTTCCGTCACGGGTGTGTGTGACCGGTGAAAACGAAGAGCGGCTCCAGGAACTGAAAGCTCTTTTCCCTTTTAGGCTTTCTTCTCCCTCTACCCTTGAGGAGGAAGACATCATGCTTTTTGCTCAAGAGAATGCCCAAAAGGGTCTTGAGGCAGAGATCCTTAAACAGAAAAAGAGGGAGCGAGCTTCTCTTGAGATGCTCAAAGGGTTACAGGAACTTCTTGGACTTTCTTCTTTCCCTCGTCTTGTGGAGGGGGTGGATGTTTCCACTTTCCAAGGCCAAGAAGCCGTGGGAGTTGTGGTCTCTTTTCTTGATGGTCTTCCCCATCCCAAGAGGTATCGGAAGTTTCTCGTAAAAAGCGAAGGACATCCTGACGACTGCACCATGATGCAGGAAGTGGTTCGGCGTTATTTTGGAAGCCTTCAATCGAAAGGGATTCCCTTGCCCGATGTTCTCCTTCTTGACGGGGGAAGGGGGCAACTCAACGCGGTTCTTGAACTCTTCCAGGAACTGGGCCTCTCCTGCCCTGTGCTTGCTCTGGCCAAAGAGTTTGAGGAGATCTACGTTCCTCACCGGGCAACCCCGCTGTCCTTTCCGTCCCACTCTGAGACTCTCCAGTTTTTGCAACGGGTGAGAAACGAGGCTCACCGTTTTGCTGTTTCCTTCCACCGTTTCCGGAGGAACAAGAAAACCTTCGGGTCTATCCTGGAAGAAGTGGCAGGGATCGGACCCCAGAGAAAACGGAGGATCCTCACCGCCTTCGAAGACCTCATCAGTATTTGTGACGAAGACCCTGAAGAGATAGGGAAAAAGCTTGGGATTCCAAAAGAAATCATTATACGGCTTCAGGAAAAGCTCCGGGAGGTACAGAACCTTGGATTTTCGAATCGTCCTTCATGACGAGCTGGCAACGTACCTTCCCCTTGAGGCGAGGAGAAGGGAGGCGGAATGCATCGGTCTTCTCCGTAGCGGAGCCATAAGGCGAAGGAATGGGAGTCTTTTCCTCTTTTTGTCCCACTCCTCCCTGGGGTTTCTGAAAAAGTGTCTCCTCCTCACAAAGGAATTTTTCCCCTACCTTTCATACCGACTCTTCCTCTCGGAAGAGAAGGGCATTCGGGTCGGTCTTTTCTACAACCTGGAAATCGGCGTTTGTGAGGAAACCATTAAAAACCTGGGTTTCTATGACCTTCACCCTCTTTTTGGCCGCCTTTCTGAGGAGGTGGCCTCTGACTTCATCCGGGGGATTTTTGAGTTACGGGGATACGTGGCCGACCCCTGGAAAAGCTATCAGCTTGAAATGCACTTTCCCTCTGAGGAGTGGGCTACCTTCGTGCGATCGTATCTTGAGGGTTTGGATATGCCCTTTCGCTGCCGTCCGGTGAAGAGCGAGTGGCATCTTTACACCAAGAACGTCACCACCATGAGCCTCTTTTTAGGATACATAGGAATGGCCAAAAGCTGTCTGGAACTGGAAAAGATTCGCCTGGAAAAGGAAACGATGGGCCATCTCACCCGGTGGGTGAATTATGCCACCTCAAACCTTGAGCGAACCATAGCTTCTTCACTGCGTCAGAGGGCAAAAATTCGCTGGATTCCTCCTGATGTCCTTCCACCGAAGCTTAGAGAAATCGCCCTTTTGCGTCTCCGCCACCCTTATGCTTCTTTACGGGAGCTGGGAATGTATTGTTCACCTCCCGTCTCCAAGGGAGAAGTTTACCGTCGTCTCAAAGCTCTGGAGGAAGAGGCAGAGCGTTTCCTTCAGAAAGAGCCTGAGAGCGAAAAAGGGTTTACAGAAGAGTGAAAATCTTTTAAAATATTTTTTGGAAGTTTCGTGTTTCTCTATCAATTCAGTCATAAAGGGGGAACATAAATGGCGAGTGTAACCTTGAAGAATGTGGTAAAGCGTTTTGGAGACGTCATAGCTGTGAATAATGTGACCCTTGATATCATGGATCAGGAATTCGTTGTACTCGTCGGACCCTCAGGATGTGGGAAGACCACAACACTTCGTATGATTGCCGGGCTTGAGGAGGTTGACGAAGGGGAGATTTACATCGATGATGCATTGGTAAATGACGTTCCTCCCAAAGATCGAGACATAGCCATGGTATTCCAAAACTACGCCCTTTATCCCCACATGGACGTTTACAACAACATGGCCTTTGGTCTGAAACTCCGTAAATTCCCTAAGGATGAAATCGACCGTCGAGTAAAAGAAGCAGCAGAGATTCTGGGTATTCAGGAACTCCTGCATCGTAAGCCGAAGCAGCTTTCTGGTGGGCAGAGACAGCGCGTGGCAGTGGGTCGGGCCATCGTTCGTCACCCTAAGGTCTTTCTCTTTGACGAGCCTCTCTCAAACCTCGATGCTAAACTCCGTGTTCAGATGAGGGCGGAGCTGGCAAAACTCCATGACCGCCTTAAGACCACGATGATTTATGTCACTCACGACCAGGTGGAAGCCATGACCTTGGGTGACCGCATCGTCGTCATGCGGGATGGCATCGTTCAGCAGGTCGGAACTCCCCTTGAGCTCTACAATAAACCCGCCAACAAATTCGTCGCTGGTTTCATCGGCACACCCTCCATGAATTTTCTCGACGTCACGCTCAAGAAAGAAAACGACCGGCTTGTGCTCGATGGAGGGTCCTTTAAGATCAAAGTTCCGGAAGAGTATAAGGCAGCCCTTGAGCCCTATGCGAACAAGGATGTTACTTTCGGTATCCGTCCCCAGGATGTTTACGACCTTGCGGTATCGAAAGAAATGCTTCGGGATGACGGCAACGTCATCGATGCAGTGGTGGACGTCATTGAGCCCCTCGGCTCAGAGCAAATCATTTACCTCACCTCCGGTCCCCACACCATTGTGGCCGTGCTTGATATGCAGACTCATACCGAAGTTGGGAACGATATGAAGCTTGTAGTTGACACGAACAAGATGCACGTTTTTGATATCAACACGGAAAGAGCCATTGTGTGAGGAAATCCTTGCAAGCAAGAAAAAGGGGCACCACCGTGGTGCCCTTTTTTCTTGCAAACTTCCATAAAGTAGGATATGATAAACTGCCTTGCTAATAATTTGCGAGTAAAGGAGGTTACAAGGGATGAAAGTTGCCATCAACGGATTTGGGAGGATCGGACGACTGGTGTTCCGAAGAATACTCGAGGTGGGAGACGTAGAAGAAGTCGTCGCGGTCAACGACCTGACCAGTGCCAAGGTTCTTGCGCATCTCCTCAAGTACGATTCTGTTCACGGGACTCTGCCTAACAAGATCGAGGCTACGGATGACACCTTGGTAGTTGACGGAAAAGCAATAAGGGTCTTTGCTCAGAAAGACCCTGCCCAGCTTCCCTGGAAGGATTTGGGGGTAGAGCTCGTCATCGAATCTACGGGTAGATTCACTGACCGGCAAGGTGCATCACTCCATTTTCAGGCGGGAGCAAGGAAGGTCCTCATCACCGCACCGGCCAAGAATCCCGATGTGACCATTGTCATGGGAGTCAACGAAGCGATGTATGACAAAAACAACCACCACATTGTATCGAATGCCTCCTGCACCACAAACTGCTTGGCACCTTTGGTAAAGGTTCTTCATGAAAACTTCAAGATTCAGAGAGGTTTCATGACCACCGTTCACGCCTACACTAATGACCAAGTTATCCTTGATTTCCCCCACAAGGACTTGCGGAGAGCCCGAGCCGCAGCCATGTCCATGATTCCCACTACTACCGGTGCAGCTGCGGCCATGGGAGAAGTCATTCCCGAACTCAAGGGCAAACTTGACGGTATGGCCATCCGTGTTCCCACCCCCGATGTTTCCATCGTGGACTTCGTAGCCGTAGTAGAAAAGGAAACAACAAAAGAAGAGGTCAACGAGGCCCTGAAGAAGGCTTCCGAAGGAGCGCTTAAGGGTATTCTTGCCTACTGTGAGGAGCCGCTCGTTTCCATGGATTTCCTCCACAGCTCGTACTCTTCTATTATAGATGCTCTCTCCACAAAGGTTATCGGCAACATGGTGAAGGTTCTCTCCTGGTACGATAATGAGTGGGGATACTCTTGTCGAGTTGTGGACCTGGCAAAGTACATGATGCAGTAGGGCAGAGGTTAATATGAATCGTACTCTCATCGCAGCAGGAAATTGGAAGATGCACAAAACAGTGGAAGAAGCCTCGGCCTATGCCGAGGCTTTCCTTTCAAAATTGCGGGAGTACAGTGGCGTAGAAATCATTATTTGCCCTCCCTTTACGGCCCTCTGGGCTCTGGAAGAGCGTTTTTCCTTCTCTTCGGTAAAGCTTGGGGCTCAGAACGTCCACTGGGAAGCTCAGGGAGCCTTCACCGGAGAGATTTCTGCTCGTATGCTGAAAGAGGCAGGCTGCCAGTACGTTATCGTGGGTCATTCAGAAAGAAGGCATCTCTTTCGGGAGACCTCAGAAGAAGTTGGCCTTAAGGTCAAAACCCTCTGTGAGTGGGGACTTTCCCCGATACTTTGTGTAGGAGAGACGCTCAAGGAACGAGAAGAGGGGGGAACCGAAGAGGTGGTGAGGGAACAGCTCTTAAAAGGTATAGCCCACGTTTTGGGGGATTGGGTACCTTCCGTTGTTATTGCCTATGAACCGGTTTGGGCCATCGGAACGGGGAAGGCTTCAACCCCTCAAGATGCGGAAGAAGTAATTTGCCTTATCCGGAAGGAGCTCGCCCATCGGTTTGGCCCTGAAAAAGCAGAAAAGGTTCGTATTCTCTATGGAGGAAGCGTCACTCCGGAGAACACCTTTGATTTTGTGGTACAGAAGAACATCGACGGAACGCTCGTGGGTGGAGCAAGCCTTGATCCCCAAAAGTTTTTGAAGATTGTGGGAGAGACGGAAAGAGCTTTCCTCACCAAAAACAAGGGAGTATGATTCTATGGAAGGATGGATGATCGTTCAGATTGTGGTGTCTGTTGTGCTCATTCTTGTTGTTGTCCTCCAGCCTCGGAAATCCGGTATGGGAGGAGGAATCTTCGGGGGCATGACCAGGGCGGATCGAAGTACAAAGTTTAAAAGTCTTCCCCTCCTGAGCAAGCTCACGGTGGTTTTTGGTGTTGCTCTCATGGTACTTTCACTTCTTTTCTCTCTGATTTTTGCCCGGTAGAGAAGGGGGAGAAGAGACGTGTCGGAGAAACCCTGGGTTTCCTCCCTCCAAGAGGTTGAGGAGTTGAAGATTGGAAAAGAGCGACCTTTTTACTCCGCTACCCATGAGGAGATTCACAAAGGATATACCACCGACGTATACTTCGTTACTGCTCAGGAAGTTCTCCATCACCTTAAGCTCGAAGATACGGTAGTTACTGCCGAGATCTTTCCTCGCCGGCCTGGGGTGTTCTGTGGTGTTTCCGAGGCACTTAATCTTCTTTCCAGAAGTAATGTAGAAGTTTGGGGCCTCGAGGAAGGGGAGGAATTCAAAGCAAAGGAGGTGGTCATGCGTATAAGGGGGCCGTACTCAGAATTTGGGGTTTTTGAAACACCGCTTCTTGGAATTCTCGCCCATAGTTCCGGTTGGGCCACGGCAGCACGGGAATGCAAGAAAGCAGCGGGAGAAAAACCTGTGATTTGCTTTGGGGCTCGCCATGTACATCCTGCGGTAGCGCCGGTTCTGGAGCGCTCGGCCCTCGTGGGTGGAGTTGATGGAGCGGCGTGCATTTTGGGAGCGAAGCTTTTTGGAAAGGAACCGGGAGGGACGATTCCTCATGCTGCAATTCTCATTGTAGGAGACACCGTGATCACTGCGAAGGCCTTTGAGGAGGCCATACCCCCACATATTCCTCGAGTCATTCTTGTTGATACTTTTAAAGACGAAGCTGAGGAATCTCTTCGGGTAGCCAGGGTTCTGGGAGAGAGGCTTTCCGGTGTTCGGCTCGATACTCCTGATGAGCGGGGAGGAGTTACCCCTGCCTTGGTGGAGGAGGTCCGGGAAAGGCTGTGTCAGGCCGGCTTCTCTCATGTGAAGATTGTGGTGTCGGGGGGTTTAAACCCGGAAAGGATAGCTCTCCTACGGGACAAGGCAGATATTTTTGGGGTGGGAAGTTACATAAGCAGTCATCCTCCCATTGACATGACCATGGACCTCAAAGAAGTAGCGGGGCAGAATGTGGCCAAAAGGGGGAGAATACCGGGTATTATTCCCAATCCACGCTTGAAGCGTCTCAAATGAAGGAGGCGTTCTTGGTGAAGCGATTTTTTGGGTTTTTGATCTGTCTTTTGGTGTCAGTGGGTTTTTGTTCGATAGGCTTTGCGGAGGTGAAGAATCCGGATACGTACATTTGCCTTAACATTGGTGAACCCGACACCTTGGATCCTCACTACGCCTATGACACGGCCAGTGGTGAAGTCATCAACTTTGTCTATGATAACCTCATTGCTTACGACGGAGAGAGTGTATCAGAGTTTGTTCCCCGCTTGGCAATCAAAGTCCCTACTTCTGACAATGGGCTCATCAAAGATGAGGGTAAAACCTATGTTTTCCCCATCCGTAAGGGCATCAAATTTCACAACGGGAATGACCTCACCCCAGAAGACGTGGAGTATAGCTTCGAACGAGGGATTATTAATGACCCCTATGCTGGACCGATGTGGATGGTCATCGAGGCACTCTTTGGTTACGAGACCCTTGAGGACTTCGTTGCTGACAAGGTAGGTGTACAGTGGGGTGATATGGTCGACGAGGAAGGAAACTTAAAGAGTGAGGAATACCGTCAGAAGCTCATCGATTTCTACAATGCCTACATTGACCCGGCCATTGAGGTAGAAGGAGACAACGTAGTCTTCCATCTTACCCGACCCTTTGCTCCATTTTTGAGTATCCTTGCCCAGAATGCGGGCTGGAGTGCCATCCTGGACAAAGAGACCTGTGTTTCTTTGGGGCTTTGGAATGGAGAGGCCGATGGATGGTGGGCCTACCACAATTGGAAGAAAGAGAAGAGTCCGCTCTATGAAAAGGCCATTGGTACTGGTCCCTTCAAGCTTCTTGAGTGGGATAGGACCCAGCAGAAAGTCACCCTGGTGCGAAATGAGGACTACTGGGGAGAGAAACCGAAGCTCGCCAAGGTCATTATCTGGGGAGTGGACGAGTGGGGTACCCGCAGGTCCATGCTTGAAGTAGGGGATGCAGACCAGATTTACACTCCTTTGCAGTACCTTGAACAGGTGAAGGGAATGCCCAACGTGGTGATACAGTTTAAATCTCCTCTTGTTGTGACTTCCCTTCACTTCAACTGGACGATAGCAAAAGAAAGCAAGTACCTGGGAAGTGGCCAACTTGATGGTGAGGGCATTCCACCCGACTTCTTCACCGATGTTCATGTACGGAAGGCCTTTGCATACGCCTTTGATTATGACACCTTTATTCAAAAGGTCCTCCAGGGGCATGCGCGACGCATTCCCTCCGCCCTTCCTTCACAACTGCTTGGGTTCAACGAAAATCTCTCTATGTATCCCTTTGACCTTGAGAAAGCCAAAGAGGAATTCCAGAAAGCTTGGAACGGAGAGGCATGGGAAAAGGGATTCAAGCTCACACTCCTCTACAATACTGGCAACGAAGCTCGTCAAACGGCCTGTGAGATGCTCAAGGAGAACATTGAGTCCTTGAACCCCAAGTTCAAAATCGAAGTACAGGGGGTGCAGTGGCCGACATATCTTGACGCTTACAGGCAGGGACAGCTTCCGGCTTTCATAATCGGGTGGCTCGCTGACTACCCTGACCCACACAACTTCATTTTCACCTACTACCACAGCAACGGTGTCTACGGTTCGCCCCAGGGAGAGAATTTCCGGGCCTTTGCCCGAGAACATCTCGACACTCTCATTGAACAGGCTATCGAGGAGACTGACCCATCGGCACGGCAAAAGATCTACGAGGACATTCAAAAGATTGCCTATGAATATGCTCTGGGCATGCCTCTTTACCAACCGGAAGACCTCTTTGTCATGAGAAATTGGGTGAAGGGCTGGGCTTATAACCCCATGCGTCCTGGTCTGGCGAATTACGATGAGATCTGGAAAGAGGAATAGAAGAAGAAAAAAGACCCGGGGGAGAGTTCTCCCCCGGGTCTACAGGTGAAGAAAGGATGCTCTTTTACATACTTCGACGACTTCTTTTCCTTCCGATAACACTTTTCGGCATTTCGGTCATTCTCTTTCTCATGATTGGTCTTCTCGGTCCATATCAACGTCTGGCCACTTTCATCAACAGTCCAGAGCGTCTCAAGGGGGCAGATGTGGACAAGCTTGTGCATCTTTACGGGCTTGACGACCCCCTCATTATTCAGTACGGCCGGTGGCTCAGAAACATTTTCCAGGGGAATTTGGGATGGTCCTACGTGGGGAAAGAACCGGTAATGTCAGCCATTCTCAAGCGCTTTCCCTACACTCTTGAGCTCACCCTTTTTGCCGCTATTCCCATAATCTTTCTGGGAATAAATCTCGGAGTCCTTGCCGCTCTTCGTCACAATCGTCCCCTCGATCACGGCCTCCGAATCTTTGCCGTGGTGGGATGGTCTTTTCCCGACTTTGTTTTCGGTCTCTTTGTCCTCATGCTCTTTTACGGTACTCTGGGGTGGTTTCCTCCGGGGAACTTGAGCATATGGGCAGAGGAGGTGGTGAAATCCTCAGCCTTTCGAAATTTCACGGGCATGCTGACTCTGGATGCTCTTCTGAATGGAAGGCTTGATGTTTTTCTCGACTCCCTACGCCATCTTGCCGGTCCTGTTCTTACTCTGACGTATGTGGATTTTGCCTTTCTTTTGCGTATTACCCGCTCTTCCATGCTTGAGGTTTTGCAAAAGGAGTACGTTCGCACTGCACGGGCAAAAGGCCTTGATGAGCACGTCGTCATCAACAAACACGCCAAAAGGAATGCCCTCATTCCCGTGGCCACAGTAAGCGGTCAGACGATTATTGGGCTTTTGGCAGGAACGGTCATTGTGGAAACTATTTTCAACCGTACAGGCCTTGGAAGTTTCATCGCCCTTGCGGCGCAACAGCTTGATTATGCTTCCATCATGGGTGGAACACTCTTTTTCGGACTCATCCTCATCATAGGAAATCTCTGCGTTGATCTTTCCTATGCATTCATCGATCCACGGGTGAGACTTGAGTGATGCAGAGAGAAACGAAAAGGGCACTCAAAAAGCTTCTCTCCAATGCCTCCGGGCTTTTAGGGATTGTGCTCCTCGGCATTTTTATCCTGGTGGCACTTCTTGCCCCACTCCTTGCTCCCCCCAGGCCTGGCCGTGATCCCTATCTCATGCCTATAGTCACCTGGAGTGCAGATCCTCTTCCTCCTTCAAAGGAACACCCTTTTGGAGTCGCGGGAAAACGTGACATTTTTTATGGAGTGGTTTGGGGAACAAGGACGGCATTTCGCATCGGTATCATCATAACTGTGGTCTCGACTGCCATCGGGCTTTGCGTGGGGTCCCTGGCAGGGTACTTTGGTAAACTTCTCGATGAGGTTCTCATGCGGGTAACGGACATCTTCATGGCCATTCCCTTCCTTGTAGCAGCCATGGTTCTCACCACGATTCTTGGAACTGGTCTTGATAAAGTCATAATTGCTTCTATTGTCTTCAGCTGGATGTATCCGGCTCGGCTCATTCGGGGCAACATTCTCCAGGTCAAAGAAGAGCAGTTTGTCCTGGCGGCAAAATCTCTGGGGGTGAGTAACTTCATTGTCATTCTTCGACATATTCTTCCCAATGCCATTTTCCCGGTCCTCATTCAGGCTTCTATGCGTATGGGATCGCTTGTCATTACTGCTGCAGCTTTGAGCTTTTTAGGGTTGGGAGCTCCACAGGGGTACGCCGACTGGGGGGCTCTTCTCAATTATGCTCGCAACTGGATGCTTGGTGGATACGGAGCAACGTTTAAATACTGGTATATGATTACTTTTCCGGGATCGGCCATGGTTCTTTTTGTGTTGGCGTGGAATCTCCTTGGTGATGCACTGCGGGACGCTTTCGATCCCCGCCTGAGATGGCGATGAAAGACACCACTCTTCTTGAAGTTCGAGATTTAAAAGTCTATTTTCGGGGAGAGGGAGGGTTGGAACTCAAGGCGGTTGATGGTGTGAGTTTCACCGTTCCCAGAGGGAAGACTGTGGCTTTGGTGGGAGAATCGGGTTGTGGGAAAAGTGTGACCTCTTTAGCAATTTTGCGCCTTGTAGAGGTCAACGGGAGGATTGCAGGGGGGGAGGTGCTCCTTGAGGGAAAGAATCTCCTCTCGCTATCGGAAAAGGAAATGCAAAAAATTCGGGGAAAGGACATCGCCATGATTTTCCAAGAGCCCTCTGCAGCCTTGAACCCCGTGTACACCGTCGGCGAGCAGATCATAGAGGCTATTCTCCTGCACCAGGAGGTTTCTAAGGATGAGGCAAGAACCATTGCCCGGGAGATGCTGCGACTTGTAGGTATTCCCGAGCCGGAAAAGAGATTGAGCGAGTACCCCCACGAACTCTCAGGCGGCATGAAGCAGAGGGCCATGATCGCCATGGCTTTAGCCTGTCGCCCCAAACTTCTCATAGCCGATGAGCCTACTACATCCCTTGACGTGACCATTCAAGCCCAGATTCTTGCCCTCCTTCAGGAACTCAAGAGCCAAATCGGCATGTCCATTCTCCTCATCACTCACGACCTTGGCATTGTTGCCGATATGGCAGACATTGTTGTCGTAATGTACGCCGGTAAGGTAGTAGAGAAGGGAAAGAAGCAGGATATATTCAAACGATACCTACACCCCTATACCCTTGGGCTTTTGCGCTCTATCCCCCGCCTTGACATTGAGGAAGGGGAACTGGCAACCATCCCTGGGTTTGTCCCCGATCCCCTCAATTTCCCCCAGGGGTGTCGCTTCAGAGGACGTTGCTTTTTGGAGGACGAAACCTGTCTCACCGAGCCGCCTGGGGTCACGGTGGGAGATGAACACGTTGTGTACTGCCATCATTTTGACGCCGTGCACTCAAAGGCGTTGAGCAAGGTGCGCCGTGAAGGGTGATGGGGTAATTTTGAAGGTTGAGAACCTGAAAAAGTATTTCCCCCTCCGTGCCGGGGTCTTCAAAAGGGTCATCGGTTGGGTCCGGGCAGTGGATGGGGTGAGTTTTGAGGTGCTTTCAGGGGAAACCCTGGGAATAGTCGGTGAGTCCGGGTGTGGTAAGAGCACTCTGGGCATGACGATTTTGAGACTTCTTGAGCCCACGGGGGGTAGAATCATCTTTGATGGTAAGGACGTTTCTGCTCTTCCGCCGGGGAATCTCCGAAAACTGCGCAAGGATATGCAGATGATTTTTCAAGACCCTTTTAGTTCCTTGAATCCGCGCATGAGCATTCAAGCACTCATTGAAGAGGGTATGCGCATTCATCACATTGTGCCTCCTTCGGAAATGAGCAGAGAGGTTGCCCGACTCCTGGAACAGGTTGGCCTCTCCCGGGAATACGCTCGCCGTTTCCCCCATGAGTTCTCGGGAGGACAGAGGCAGAGGATCAACATTGCCCGGGCCATCGCCCTTCGCCCTCGTCTCATCATTGCCGACGAAGCTCTCTCTTCCCTGGACGTTTCCGTAAGGTCCCAGATTCTCAATCTCTTGCAGGAACTCAAAAGGGAATACTCCCTGACATACCTTTTTATATCCCACGATCTTGCCGTGGTCCGACAGATTTGCCACCGCATCCTCGTGATGTATTTGGGAAAAGCGGTAGAGCTGGCACCCAAGAAACTCTTTTTCGACCGCCCTCTTCATCCTTACTCTGTCGCCTTGATTTCAGCAATTCCTGTACCCGACCCGGACTACCGCAGAAAACGCATAATCCTCAAGGGAGATGTTCCAAGCCCCATCCACCCTCCTTCGGGATGTCGGTTTCACACCCGCTGTCCGGTGGCCCAAGAGGTATGTGGGGAGGTTGAGCCGCCCTTTGTAGAGATTGAGGAAGGCCATTTCGTGGCCTGCCACTTTCCTGGAAGTCTCACTCTTCTTGAGTGAGTTGACGAACCTATAGGAATATGATATTTTTTTCTACCGTCTATAACGGGTTAGTGGGGAGGCGATTCGTATCGAATTAAGGTATCGTGTGAATCATCAAATAGGGGCGCGAGAGGTTCGTCTCATTTCCCCGGAGGGAAATCAAGTTGGTATTGTGCCTCTCAAAAAAGCTTTACAAATGGCTGAAGAGGCAGGACTGGACCTTGTAGAGGTGGGGCCAAACGCTAATCCTCCAGTGTGCAAAATTATGGATTACGGAAAGTTCCGATACGAGAAGGAGAAGAAGGCGAAGCTTTCCCGAAAGAGGCAGAAATCCTCGGAGCTTAAAGAGTTGAATATGCGCCCCAAAATTGATGAGCACGACTATCAGGTGAAACTGAGGAGTGCTCTTCGATTTCTCCAGGATGGCAATAGAGTCAAGGTAATCGTGAGGTTTCGAGGGAGAGAAGGAGCTTTTCGTGATCGAGGTCGAGAACTGCTTCAGAGGGTTATAGAAGATGTGAAGGAAGTGGGACGGGTAGAGCAAGATATAAGGGATGAGGGCTCTACTCTCACCATCACCTTGGCGCCGAGAAAGTAGGGAGGATGAGAAGGCTATGCCGAAGATGAAAACCCATAGAGGAGCAGCAAAGCGTTTCAGAATCACGGCTCATGGGAAAATCAAGCGGTCTCAGGCGGGAAAAAGTCATCTCCTTGCCCACAAAGAACGGAAGAGAAAACGGAGACTCCGTAAGACCGTTATCGTAACCCCCGTAGAGGCTAAAAGAGTTAAGAGTTTACTTCCTTATGATTGAAGGATGGTGAAAGAGAGTGGCAAGAGTCAAGACCAGTGTTGCTTCGCGGAAGAGAAAGAAAAAGATTATGAAAGCGGCTGAAGGATATCGAGGTGCCCGCTCGAGAGCTTACCGCAGAGCAAAGGAGCAGGTTACTCGATCTCTGGCTTATGAGTACAGGGATAGGAGGAATCGTAAGAGAGACTTCCGTCGCTTGTGGATTTTGCGTATCAATGCCGCGGTACGAAACGAGGGCCTCACATACAGTCGTTTTATGGATGCCCTGAAAAAAGCGGGAATTCTCCTCAATCGGAAGAGCTTGGCTCAGCTATCCGTCGAGGACCCCGAGGCCTTCCAGAAGCTTGTCGAAATTGCCAAGGCTAAGCAGTGATTTTATGCCTTTTTACACCCTCTGAAGTTACAAGGGGTGTGACGGGATGATTGATGAAATAGAAAGGTATTTTTACGATTTCGAAAGGGAGCTTGCTACGGTCTGTACTCGGGATGATCTCAACCGGATAAAGGGAAAGTATATAGGCAAAAAGAGCGGCCTGCATCTTTTTCTGGAGCGTTTGAAGACCCTCCCTCTGGAGGAACGAAGGATTTTTGGCCGGCGGATCAACGAAGTCAAAGCTGCCATAGAACACCTCCTGAGGGAAAAAGAAGAAGTACTCTCAGAAGGAAAACACGGAGAAGAGATCGATATAAGCCTTCCTGGAAGAAAGCATCCCCTGGGTTCCTTCCATCCCATACGCTTTGTGATGGACGAAATAATCGCCATCTTTCGTTCCCTTGGTTTTCGGGTCGAAGAGGGTCCCGAAATTGAAACCGAATTTTATAATTTCGAAGCTCTGAACATCCCCCCCGACCACCCCGCCCGAGATGCTCAGGACTCCTTTTACCTTGGGAGGGGATATCTTTTGCGAACCCATACTTCCCCTGCCCAAATACGGGTTATGGAAAAGCTCAAGCCTCCCTTTAAGGTGATCGTTCCGGGAAAGTGTTACCGAAGGGATGCCTTCGATGCCACCCACAGTCCCATGTTCCACCAGGTTGAGGGTCTTGTGGTAGCCCCAGGAATAACTATGGGAGACCTCAAAGGAACCATAGAGGTTTTTGTCCGTCGTCTCTTTGGGGAGGATAGGAAGGTACGGTTTCGCCCAAGCTATTTCCCTTTTACCGAGCCGAGTGCCGAGGTGGATATCTCCTGCGGGGTGTGTCAAGGTGAAGGGTGTCCCTCCTGCGGGCGTAAGGGGTGGCTCGAAATTATGGGGGCAGGTCTTGTCCACCCCCAGGTATTCTGCAATGCTGGCTATGACCCTGAAAAGGTGCAGGGTTTTGCCTTCGGTATGGGCGTTGAGAGAATCACCATGTTGCGATTCGGTATACCGGACATACGCCTTTTCTTTGAGAACGACGTCTACTTCCTTGAACGGTTCAAGAGTCTGAGGTAGAGTCATGCGCGTCTCTTATACGATTCTCAGAAGGTTTCTTCCCGAGCTTTCCCTCTCTCCGGAGGAGGTCATCGAGATTCTCCGGAATCAGGGATTTGTGGTTGAAGAGAGTTTCTCGGCACGAGACCTCTTTCTCTTGCCGCTTTGGGTTGGAACGCTTGAAGAGGCTCGAAAGGAAGGGGCCTTTGTTCTTTGCGCGGTCAAGGTACGGGAGCGACTTTTCCGGGTGGCTGTCACATCCTGGGGGGTTCCCGAAGTAGGAAGTAAAGTTCTCCTCAGCATTCAAAACGGAGTTCCGTTATTTTTCCCGGTGCAAGGAGAAAGGGGAAAGGAAGTTTACCATGATTTCCTCATCGCCCTTCCCCCTTCCTTCGAGGAAGGAGATGAAGTGTACGAAGCCCTGGTGGGTGATGACGTTGTCATGGATGTGGAAATAACTGCCAATCGCGGGGATTGCCTCTCTGTTCTCGGGCTGGCACGGGAGCTGTCGGCCCACTGTAGCATTCCTCTTGCCGTACCTGAGGTAGGATACGCCGAAAAAAACGGTGATCACCGTTTTCGCCTTGAGAATGAGGCCTTACACCTTTGTCCTTACTACACCGGAAAGTACATATCTTCGGTTACCGTAAAACCTTCCTCTTTCTGGATTATGAAAGAACTCCTTCTCATGGGAATGCGCCCCATCAACAATGTGGTGGATGTCACAAACCTGGTTATGCTTGAGTTGGGGCAACCCCTCCATGCTTTCGATGCTTCCTGTATCAAGGATCGAACCGTTCTTGTCCGAGAAGCTCGGGAGGGGGAGAGAATCATCACCCTCGACAGGGAAGAACGAATTTTGCGCCCTGGTATGCTTCTCATCGCCGATGTTTCCTCTCCGATTGCCGTGGCCGGTGTCATGGGAGGAGCAGAGACCGAAGTCACACCAAGAACGAGAGAGGTTTTTCTTGAGGCAGCCGTTTTCGACCGCGTCTCTATCCGAAGAACTGCAAAAGCTTTGGGAGTAAGGACTGAAGCTTCGTCCCGCTTTGAGCGGGGTGTGGACCCCTTAAGAGTGCTCTTCTCCGCTTCCAGAGCCCTGACCCTCCTTGAGAAAGAGGGACAGGCGGAAGTAGTAGGAGATTGGCTTGTGAGTGGCCGGCCACCCGTGAGGGAACGGGAAGTGACCCTTTATCCTTCCTTCATATCGCAGCGGCTTTCCTGTGACATTCCTCAAGAGGTCAGTGTTCGCATCCTCAAGGACCTTGGTTTTGAGGTGCGGGAAGAAGAAGAGGTACTTCGGGTTCGCGTCCCGAGTTGGCGCCATGATGTGGGGAGTGCTATCGACATTGTAGAAGAGGTCGGTCGAGTCTATGGGTACGATAAGATTATTGCTTCTCTCCCTTCCTTTGTCTTTGACCCCGGCAATGTTCTGGAGAGTGAGAAGCTTGAGCGAAGAATCCGGGAGCATCTCGTGCACCGTGGCCTTCACGAAGCTGTGACGCTCTCCTTTGCAGAAGGAGAGATGCTCGAAGCACTGGGTATTGGTGTGGAAGGGTGTGTTCCTATCGAGAACCCTCTCTCCAAGGAGCAGGCTGTTCTGCGTCCCTCCCTTTGTGTCTCTCTCCTTGAAGTAGCCCACACTAACATTCGAAAGGAGAGGAGAGGCTTCGGTTTCTTTGAGATTGGACGGGTTTTCCTTTGGGGAGGGAACGGTGCTCCTTTTTTTGAAGGGAGAAGAGTAGGCATTGTGCTTTTAGGCTCTTTTGAGCCAACGCTTTGGCAGGAAAACCGGGTGGATTTCTTCACCCTCAAGGGGATTCTTGAGGGAATCGGGGAACTCTGTGGTCTTGAATTCCGCATCGTGCGGGGAGACACTCCTTCCTTCCTCGAGGAGGGTGCCTCCTTCCTGGTGTATTCTCCTTCTCTAAGGACACGACCGCTTGGATGGGGAGGAAAGGTAGCCCAGAAAGTGCTGCAGAAACTCGATATCGGTGAAGAACTGTACTGTCTTGAGATTGACCTTGATCTTCTTGCCGAGGAAGTTCGGGTACCGCTTGGCTTCGAATTATCATTAACCTCTTTCCCTAGTGTGACAAGGGACATCTCTGTGGTGGTAGACCTTTCGACTTCCTGGGACGAGGTGGCTTCCCTGGTCCTTGAAGAGGTTAAGCAGAGAAGTATGTCTCTTGAGCGTTTCTGCCTCTTCGACGTATTTTCAGGAAGTCCTCTTCCTCCTTCAAAGAAAGGTTTTGCTTTTCGGTTAGTTTTTCGCGACCCTGCCCGCACGCTTGACGAGAAAGAAGTTGAAGAGTGGGTGCAGGCAATAAAGGGCAGGCTGAAAGAAACAGGGAGAGTGATGTTACGAGAAGAATTGGTTCTCCCCCATGATTAATTGGTATACGCTCCTTTGTTTTGTCATTCTTGTCTTCAATGCCGTGCGGAGCTCTCTCCGAGGATTCAGTAAAGAATTCCTCGTATTTGTTGGACTGGTCTGCGGTTTTATCCTGGGGTTGCGATACTATCCTCAAGTAGAGGAGTTTCTTTGTTCCCGCTTTGGCTGGGAAAGCCCCTGGCTTGGTATCATAGGATTTCTTGTGCTTTTCCTCCCAATTGTGATGTTCTTCTCCTGGATCGGCCTGCGCTTTCGTCGAATTTTTGAGCGTCTTGACATCCTCTGGGTTGATGCTCTCTTGGGGTTTTTTATGGGCTTAGTGAAGGGAATGCTTTGGATCATTGTGGTGACCGTCTTTGTGGCCAATGTTTCTTACCTTGGATTTCTCGAAGAAACAATTGCCCGCTCTTCCTTCTATAGAAACTGCACGCTTCCGGCCATCATGTATGTTGAACGGCTTGCCACCCAGGTTCCCCAGGCTTCCTTCTTAAAGCCCTGGCTTGAAAAAGGAGTTTCTCTGGGCCGTGAAAGTGTCATGGAAAACACTCTCGAATTTTGAGTACCATAGAATCCTTGAAGAGCTGGCTTCTCTCTGTCTTTGTCCGGCTACGCAAGAGAGGGCCCGGAATCTTCTTCCTCTGTCCCCGGACATCCTTCCTTCTCACCTCGAGGAAGTAAAAGAAACCCAGGATTTGATCAAATTCGATGGGGATATTCCTCTTGGGGCGTTTCCGGACCTTCGCCCTGTGTTTCAAGTACTCCATGTGGTGGGAACCTGTCTCTCACTTGAAGAGGCGATAAAAATCCACCGGTTACTTCTCCTTCTTCAGGAGATGCATCACTTTTTGCGAGAGCGAAAAGTCGAACAAAAGTATCCCCTGATATCTTCCCGGTATTTCCAGAGAATCCGGGATTTTGGACCGCTTTTGAGACGTGCTGAAGAAATTTTCTCCCGAGACGGACAGATCCTCGATACCGCCAGTGAAAAACTTTGGCAGATTCGGAGAAGCAAGGAGGGATTGCAAGGGAAAATTGAGGAAACTCTTCATCGTATGCTTCAAGATCCTCGCTTCATAAGGTATCTTCAAGAGCCCCTCTTTACCGTGAGGAAGGGAAGATACGTGGTTCCGGTGAAGGTTCAATTTCGAGAAACGGTGAAGGGTTTTGTAGTAGATTACTCCGCAAGTGGTTCGACGGTCTTCATCGAACCGTGGTCCATTGCCCAACTCTGGAATGAGCTTGAAATCCTGGAGAGTCTTGAAAAGGAGGAAATTGAGAGGATTCTTGCTTCCTTCACCGAATTCGTGCGACCCCACACCCAGGAGCTCCTTGAGACCTTCGAATGTCTCGTGGAAGTCGATCTTTTGCGGGCGAAGGTCAAATTGGGAGAGAAGTGGAGAGGAGAAGTCCCACAGGTTGGAGGAGAAAAACTCTCCATTTATGAAGGAAGACATCCTCTCTTGGGGGGAAGGGCAGTTCCCTTTGACCTTGAAGTCCCTCGGGATAAAAATACCGTCATCGTCAGCGGTCCCAATGGAGGAGGGAAGACGGTTCTCATCAAGACGATTGCCCTCCTTGTAGTGATAACGTTCTGTGGTATACCGGTGCCTCTCAAAAAGAGTTCCTCTATTCCTCTTTACGATTACCTTTTCGTGGACATCGGGGACCATCAGGATATAGAGAGCAATCTCAGTACTTTTACCTCTCGCATGATTTCCCTTTCGGAAGCTCTGAAAGAAACGACACAAGAGAGCCTCTTCCTCATCGACGAGCTGGGAGCAGGAACAGACCCCCAGGAGGGGGCAGCCTTAGGTATGGCTGTCTTGGAATACCTGAAGGAGAGAGGGACTACCTGTATCGCCACCACCCATCTCTCGGCCCTAAGAAATTATGCTCTGCAGAGAGAGGGCACAATGGCTGCTTCCCTGTCCTTTGATGCCGAAACCTTTCAGCCCACGTATCACCTTGTTGTGGGAGAAGTAGGGGCGAGTTTTGGAATCAAAATAGCAGAGAAGGTGGGCATTCCTCAGGAAGTAGTCCGTGCAGCTTTCGGTTTTCTGAGGAGCGAAGAGGTGGAGTTGAACGAGCTTTTGCTCTCTCTCTCCCGGGAGAGAGAGAGGTTCGAGAGACTCGTTCTCCAGTTTGAGGAAAAACTCGCCGGGGTGGAAAGGGAAAGGAAGGAACTTGAAGCTCTTAGGAAGTCTCTGGAGGAAGAGAGGCGGTATGTTCTCAAGACCTTCCGAAAAGAGATGGAAGCTTACCTCAAAGAGAAGAAAGAAGAAATCGCCCGTCTCGTAGGAGAACTCCGGAAGGTCCGAGAGCTCGACGAGGAAAAGTATCGAGCTCTCCAAGCCGTCATAGCAAGGGAGGAGCAAGGCATAAGGTCTCTCGGAGAGGAGCCCAAAAAGGAGGTAGAGAGTTTTAGGGTAGGAGATGCGGTTTTTGTTGAACCCTTGGGGAGTGGTATAGTTCTTGAGGTTGATGCGAAACGAAAAGAAGTTCTCGTCGAGGTGGGTGAACGGAGAGTACGGGTAGCTCCCGAGAGGCTAAGAAAGGAGAAGAGAGAGGTTCTTTCCCCTCCTCTTTCAACACCCGTTGTGACGTACGCTCCGGAAAAGCGGACGACGAACGAAATTTCCATTCGTGCTCTGAGGGCGGAGGAAGCCCTCGAAGTTCTTGAGAAATACCTTGATCGAGTAATTCTTGCCGGATTCACCACTGTGTACGTCATTCACGGAAAAGGGGAGGGAAAACTCCGCAAAGTCACCCACGAGTTTCTACGTAACCATCCCTATGTTCAGGACTTTCGGCTCGGCCGTCCCGAAGAAGGAGGAGTAGGGGTTACGGTGGTAACCCTGAGGTCTTGAATTAGGGACAGGACGTACAGACGTTTTGGGGTATCGTTCCTCTTTTGAAAGGTAGGAAGATGGTTTTGCAGGATGAAGAAGGCAAGAGCCCGGTTTTGGCGCATACCTCAGCTTCCACTATCCCTTCTGGTCGAACAAAATCGTGAGGCGGAATCCCTTCGTGGGCTGCCTTCATGATTTTGGCAAAGAGAGGAGCGGCAATAATACCTCCAGTTTTTTGGGGCCCTAAGGGTTTTCGATCATCATTCCCTAGGAAAATCCCGCACACAAGGTCGGGGGTAAAACCCACAAACCATGCATCGATGAAGTCTTCAGTCGTGCCCGTTTTTCCACCGACTGGTCTCCCGATGGCCGCTCTCCTCCCTGTTCCTCGCTCGATGACCCCCTGAAGGAGGCGGGCCATGATGTAGGCCGTTTCCTGGGAGAGTGCTCTTCGGACTGCAGGCTTTCTCTCGTAGAGTACTTGACCTTCGGTGTCTTCCACCCTGAGGATAGCCATAGGCTCCGGTACAAGTCCTTCATTGGCAAAAGCACAATAGGCGTTGACAAGTTCCATGAGGGTAAGTTCGGAAGTACCTAAGGCGAGGGAAAGGTCCCGTCTCAAGCTGCTTTTTACTCCCATCCTCTTGGCGTACTGGGTGACTTTATCGATGCCTACTTCCTGAAGGAGCTTGATGCCGATAATGTTGACCGATTTTTCTAAAGCCTCTCGCAAGGTAAGAGGCCCCCTAAAGAATTTTTCATAGTTCTGAGGTTTCCAGCTGTTTGGAAATTCAAGGGGTTCATCCACAAGGACAGTGCTTGGGGTGAAACCACTGTCCATGGCGGCGGCATAAATGAAGGGTTTGAAGGTCGAGCCAGGTTGACGGTAGGCCTGGGTGGCCCGGTTAAACTTGCTTTCGACGTAATCCCTTCCTCCGACCATGACTTTTATGTAACCGTTTTTGGGGTCCATACAGAGGATGGCGCCCTGATAATCACTTTCTTTGAGAATTTCGTTGGCTGTTTTCTGGAGATCGGAATCAAGGGTGGTGTACACCTTGAGTCCTCCGCTGAAGATCTGTCTGTCCTCAAAGGTTCCCCGGAGTTCTCTGATGATGTAGTCGAGAAAGTACGGGCAGATAGATGGACTTCTTTCCATACCGGAGAGGACTATGGGAATAGAGAAGGCTTCTTCAAGGTCTTTCTCAGTGATGAATCCGCAATCTAACATACGTCGCAAAACTCTCCGCTTTTGCTTTTGAGCAGCGTTGAGGTCCACATAGGGAGAAAAATAGGAGGGGGAGCGGGCAACACCTACAAGCATTGCCATTTCGGCAAGGTTGAGTTCCCCAAGGTCCTTTCCGAAATAAAGTTTTGATGCCGCCTTCACTCCGTATACTCCATGTCCAAGGTAGATCTGGTTGAGGTAGGCCTCAAGGATTTCTTTTTTGGTGTACCTGTGTTCTATGATAAAGGCTAGGAGTATTTCCTTAAGCTTTCTCTCAAAACTTCTGCGGTTGTCGAGGAAACGACTACGTGAGAGCTGCTGGGTGATGGTGCTCCCTCCCTCAACCACTCTCAAGCTGAGGAGGTTTTGCCAAAGGGCACGTAAGATGCCAAAGGGGTCGACCCCAGGGTGTCTGTAGAAATTCTGGTCCTCGCTGGCTATAAAGGCTTGGATGAGGAGAGGGGGTATCTCTTCAAGCTGGGCGTATTCCCGCCTTTCCGTGAAGAATTCCCCGATGAGCTTTCCGTTGATGTCGTAAATTCTCGTGGTGAGGGAAGGGGCAAAGTCTTCGATTTGAGGAGAAACGCTCTTCAGGTCCTTTGCAAGGGAAAAGAGTATACCCCCAAAGAGAATCCCCCCAAAGGTGATACCCAAAAGAAAAGCCACAAAGAAAGATAGTTTCTTTTCCTTCTCCTTTTTTCTCTTCATCGTAAACCTTGCTGGTATAATATTTGACATGATATGGTACCACAAAAATGCTAAAAACAAAATGGTTCGCGTGGTTCGAGCAGCGCTCATCGCCGCTTTGTATGCCCTGCTTGTTACTCTTCCCCCCCTTTCCTCTTTTGCCTATGGGCCCATTCAGGTGCGGGTGGCAGAGGCCTTAGCCGTATTACCTTATCTCTTTCCCGAGGCAGTGTGGGGTCTGACCATTGGATGTTTTGTGGCCAACGTCCTTGGGGGGTTTGGGGTTTTCGATTTTTCCTTAGGTACACTCTGTACTTTTTTCGCTGCGTACTGGACTTCAAGAATCTCCCGTCCCTTCTTGGCCCCTCTTCCACCGGTACTTGTGAACGGTTTTGGCGTGGCAGCATATCTTGCATATCTCCTTCACCTTCCCTATCATTCTGTGGCACTGTATATTCTCTGTGGGGAAGCTATAGCCTGCTATGGGCTGGGATATCCACTGCTTGTGGCCTTGGGACGACGAGGATTTCGAAAGGAGTGAAGGAAAGAGATGACCCTTGAAGGGCAGGTGGAACGAGACTTAGCTGTTATCAGTCGTGGAACGGAAAACGTCATCGAGGTCGAAGACCTGCGTAAGAAGCTCTTGCGCTTTTATAAGACAGGACAGAAACTCACTGTCAAAGAGGGCTTTGACCCCAGTGCTCCGGATATCCATCTTGGCCATACCGTGACGCTACGAAAGCTGCGGCAGTTTCAGGACCTGGGGCATGAGGTAGTCTTTCTCATCGGTGATTTTACGGGAAGAATCGGCGATCCTACGGGTAAAAAGGAGACCCGCCGACAGCTCACCGAAGAAGAAGTGCGAACCAACGCCGCTACCTATGCCAAGCAGGTGTTTAAGATTCTCGACCCCGAGAGAACGAGAATAGAATTCAACAGTTCCTGGTTAAGTCGCCTAACTCTTGAGGAAGTCATAGAGATTGCTGCCCGTTTTACGGTAGCCAGGATACTCGAGCGAGAGGACTTTGCCAGACGCCTTCAGGAAGGTAAGCCGATAGGTCTTCACGAATTTCTCTACCCTCTGCTTCAAGGATACGATTCTCTGGCCCTTCGGGCTGATGTCGAGCTTGGAGGGAGTGATCAGCTCTTCAACCTTCTTGTGGGACGGGACCTCCAACGAGAATTTGGCCAGGAACCCCAAGTGATTATCACCATGCCGCTCCTTGAGGGAACCGATGGGGCGGAGAAGATGAGTAAGAGTTTGAACAACTATATCGGCATCGATGAGCCCCCCTTCGCCATGTTCGGAAAAGTTATGTCCATTCCTGATTCCCTCATTGAGAAGTACTTTGTGCTTCTCACCAGTGTTTCTCTCGAGGAGATTCGGAGAAAGAAGGAGGCTTTTGAGAGGGGTGAGTTGCACCCCAAGCTCTGGAAGGAAGAGCTGGCCTTTGAACTCGTAAAAATGTATCATGGAGAAGAAAAGGCCAGAGGAGCCCTGGAGGACTTTGAACGGGCCTTCTCGCAGGGGCTCTCTCCCGAGAGTGCCCAGGAGCTCTGTATCGCCAGGAAAGAGCTTACGGAAGGAAAGCTTTGGATCATGAAGCTCCTTGAAAGGACAGGGGTCTTCCAGTCGAAGAGCGAGGCCCGTCGATGCATTGAGCAGGGAGGGGTGTACCTCAACGGGGAACGCGTGTCAGGAGTAGATGCTGACGTCTTCCTGCAGGATGGTGATGTACTGCGGGTCGGGAAGAAGAGCTTCTTCCGCATCAGGATCGTGGAGCAGAGGTAGAGAAGGTTGTCGGTATGTTCGTGTGGCTGGTTGAGAAGGGTAACCAGCACCAAACCGAGGGAGGGTTAGTCAAGAGAACCTAAACAATTTCGCGCATGCCTTGGGTCAAGAGGATGGAAAGTTTTCCGACATTGTGCCTTGGTCACACGGTGTATCCATTGAGGGTGATTCTTGCAGGTGGGTAGAGGGATTGCCGGGGGTTGCGTGTAGAAATATTTCCTATTTCTCCCCTATTGATTCCCTTCCACACTTAGCACAAAGCCTTTGAAGAAGACTTAAAAAGTGGCAACATGGAATTTATCCCATCTTTGCCCCTTTGGGTAGATTCAGGCGTTACTTTAATTTTTCAAGGAGGGATCAGCATGTTTCAATACTCAAAAGTCTTGCGGCTCTTTGTCTCTCTTACGGTTTTCTCTTTCCTTCTCATCAGTTATGGAAATGCTCAAGACGCCTCAAGTGAGTATATAGGTCTCCTCAATCGCTTAAAAAGTGGTGATGTCGGCATTGATTTCACCGAATTACGCATGCTATCAACCAAACTCCCATCTTATAATCCTTACGAAACAATGATAGAGCTCCAAGATAAGGAAAACGAGATGTGGAAGGCCTATCAAGAAGGAAAATACGAGGAAGCTATACGAATAGGAAATTCAATCCTGGAGATCAACTACTTGCGGAGTATAACTCATTTTATTTTTTCAAGGATATATGAAAAACAGGGCGATACCCAAGGGCAAAAATTCCATGAGACTGTCTTTGTCAATTTGCTCCGCTCGGTCATTGAGTCCGGAGACGGCAAAAGCCCTGAAACGGCCATGATTGTCATTGATATTGAAGAGGAATACAACGTCCTGAGTGTTTTGGGGTTTGAGGGAGAATCTCAGACCTTGGTTGAGAACGATGGGAAGAGATTTGACCTGATCAGAGCAAAAAACCCGGAAACTGGAGAAACTCGAGATTTCTACTTTAATATCGACCTTTTCTACGACAAATCTCTTGAGGAAGGCTAAAAAGACCAGTCTCAAAATCTCCCTGACCCTCTCTTTATTGCAACACTTTTCGTTCTGCTCTCTTGGGGGATGCCTGGCATTCCCTCTTCCTGGAGATGCAATCGTCTCCAAGGAGGGGGAAAGAGAGGTAGTATCTCAACAGTTGTACCTGTAGAACAGCGATGTACTCCATCAGTGCATTTCCTTACCAGGAGGATACCCTCTTTTTTGAGGCGCGTGCTTTCACAACATCAATTCTTGGGATACTGCACTGCCAGTATTGTGAACGAGACCCTGTTTTTTTACAAAAAATTTCTTCACTTTCTGGGCTTGTCTTGCAAATATCCAAGCTGAGCTTAGAGTACCCTGAGTGCAAAGATTAGCAGAGGTAAAAATCTGGGCCAAAGTAGGTCCAATAAGGGGCACAGTAGCAAGCAGAGGTGGGAGTGTCGAATCTCCCCTTACCCGGAAGAGGTCTTATGCTCTTCATCAAAGCCTTCACTGGCACAAAGCTTGCCTCCTTTGGCGGCATCCCTTGAGGCTCAAATCCCAGGATTACATCAAAGAACAAATAGATCAACTGTCGTTCCCTCCAGAGTCACGTCTTTCCTTGAGAGTAGGAATGCGCCGGGAAAAGGGGTTGACTGTGTCCCTGCACCTGTCAATTTTGACTTCCCCTTGTCGTAGTGCAACTCAGTTTACCTGGAGGTCTTTTTATAGACGAGTCCTTCCGAGCTTGACAGTTCTGGAAGCTTTCTATATCCTTATTGGGAAAAAGTGAACGGTTTTCGAACAATGGAGGCGGCGGTGATGGAGAAAAAGAAGGAAGATGGGAAGATTCGGTTAACTCGTGAGGGGTATCAAAAGCTCGAGGAAGAGCTGAGGTACCTCAAGACCGTCAAGCGAAAAGAAATTGCCGACCGAATCAATCATGCCCTCTCTTTTGGCGACCTCAGCGAAAACGCGGAGTACGAGGCGGCAAAAAATGAGCAGGCCTTTATCGAGGGGCGTATCCTTACTCTTGAAGAAAAACTTCGTCGAGCAGAGATTGTGGGTGACGAGGAGTATGCGGAAGACACCGAACGTGTCCGGCTGGGAGCAAGGGTGGTTCTTGAGAACATCAACCAGGGGAAAGTCGTGGAATACCGCATTGTAGATTCCGTAGAGGCCGATCCCTCAGCGTGTAAGATCTCTTTCGAGTCACCCTTAGCCCAGGCGCTTATCGGGCGTACCAAGGGAGAAATGGTGGAGGTTAAGGTCCCGGCAGGAATCGTGCGTTACCGCATCGTTGACGTGTGCAAGAGGGAGGAATAGAGAGACGCATGGAGGGAGAAATCGCCGAAATAGAAACGAATGAAAAGTTCAGAAAGCTCAAGGAACTTCAGGATCTCGGTGTGGAACCATATAACAGTCGCTTTATGAAGACCCATTCGGTGGCCGAAATTCGTACCCAAGAAGAAGTGCTTTCCTCAAGTAGAGCTCGGGTACGAACGGCAGGGAGAATAATGGCCATCCGAAGACATGGGAAGGCTCTCTTTGCGGACCTTCAGGATCAAACGGGAAAGATTCAGATATACGCTAAAAAGGATATCCTTGGTGAGAATCGGTTCCCCATTTTAAGGATCGTAGACGTTGGGGATCTCTTGGGAGTAGAAGGAGAAGTCTTCCGGACCCATGCCGGAGAGTTAACCGTTTTAGTGGAGGATTTTGCGTTCTTAGGAAAGTGTCTTCGCCCTCTTCCAGAGAAATGGCATGGCTTAAAAGACGTGGAGGTACGCTACCGGAAGCGATACCTTGACCTCATCATGAATCCCGAAGTACGAGATATCTTTATTCTTCGTTCCCGTCTTATCCGGGAGATTCGAGCTTTCCTCGATGAGCGAGGTTTCATGGAAGTGGAAACTCCGATGATGCAGGTTATTCCCGGTGGAGCCCTGGCCCGTCCCTTTAAAACTTTTCACAATGCCCTGGGAATGGAACTTTATCTTCGCATCGCTCCTGAGCTTTTCTTGAAGCGTCTCGTCGTGGGTGGATTTGAGAAAGTTTACGAGATTAACCGGAATTTCCGGAACGAGGGAATTTCCATACGCCACAATCCCGAGTTTACCATGCTCGAACTCTACGAGGCCTATGGAAACTACGAGAGCATGATGCACCTTTGCGAGGAACTCCTCTCTTCAGTGGTTTTTCGTCTCTTTGGTACATATACCGTCACATACCAGTCCATGACCATTGATTTTACTCCTCCTTGGAGTCGCCTCTCTCTTAAAGACACCATCCGGGAGAAAACAGGCATTGACATTCTTGAAGACTCGCTTGAAGCCATACGGAAGAAGATGGGGGAGGCCGGGATGGATCTGGGGAAGGACTGGGATCGGGGAAAATTCGTGAACGAGCTCCTTGAGCGTTTTGTACAACCGGACCTTATCCATCCCACCTTTGTACTCGACTATCCGGTCGAGATTTCACCTTTGGCCAAGGCCAAAAAGGATGACCCTCGGCTGGCAGAGCGCTTTGAGCTTTTCGTTGGCAAGGAAGAAATAGGCAATGCCTACAGTGAGCTCAACGATCCTTTCGAACAGCAGCGACGTTTCGAAGCACAGGCACGAAAGAGAGCCACGGGGGATCTTGAGGCCCACTCTATCGATGAAGACTACATTGAAGCACTCGAGTACGGAATGCCTCCAACTGGGGGGCTGGGCATCGGCATCGATCGCTTGGTTATGCTCCTTACTAACTCTCCTTCTATCCGGGAAGTCATTCTCTTCCCCCTTCTTCGTCCGACGGTGGATTGACAAAGAGAATATGATGGATATAATGATAAATGTCAGTGATAGTCAAAGAAGGGGCGAAAGGAGGGAGAGAGATGTACTCCCTCTGTGACACCATAGAGCGGTACATCATGCGGCTCATCGAGAGCTCCCCTGATCAAGTAGTCATCATTCAGCGGGGGAAACTGGCCAATGAATTCGATTGCGCACCTTCTCAAATCAACTATGTTCTTGCTACCCGTTTCAGCGTCTTCCGGGGATTTATCGTAGAGAGTCGAAGAGGAGGCAGTGGGTATGTCCGGATCAAGAGGATTCCTATCGACCGGATTGAACCCATTGTGGCCTACCTGGAGGAATACGAGCGGCAGCTCAGAGAGAGCGATGTAGAGGCCCTCGTCAGCTGGCTGGAACGGGAAAACTTTATCACTCATCGAGAAGGACTTCTCATGAAAGCAGCCATGATCAAAGCCCTGGAAAAGATTGACGATCTCAGCATCCCTCTTGGAATAGAACGAAACCAGCTTCGCTCCAGGATTCTGAAAGAAATGCTTTTGCAGATTTTGAGTTGGGGGCAGTAAATGAGGTGCGATTTTTGCGGCCATCGCGAGGCTGTTATCGTGGTATACCTGGCCCAAGGAGAGGCCGAAGCCCAAAATAAGCTTTTCCTTTGCCGCAGATGCGCGACCCATGTTTCAGTAGTCCGTCTCTTCGAACAAGAACTCAAGAGAGGCCATATTCGGAGTGAACGTAGTTTAAGCTACCGCAAGGCGAAACGTTGCCCGTTCTGTCTTCTTCCTTTGAGTTCTTTTCTGGAAAACGGGCAGTTGGGATGTCCTTACTGCTACAGTGCCTTTTCTCGAGAAATCGAGAAATGGGCAAAGAACGGGCAGGCAGGTTGTGTCCATCGTGGTAGTGCTCCGTGGCGTTTTCTTCAGAAAAAGAAGATTCAAGAGAGTCTCTCTCGGGCTCTGCAGGACTTTGAGCGATGTGTGGCCGAAGAGAATTATGAAAAGGCGGGACGCTTGAAGAAGCTCATCGAGAGGTTGCAATCCCTCTTATGAAGGTGTGTATGCCTTGGAGAAAGAGCTTTCCCTTTTTAGGGATAGTGAGAGAAAAGGCGAGGGTTGTCCTCGCCCGGAACTTGGAAGGCATCCCCTTTCCCTCTTCCCCCTTTTTCCGTCCCCTTTGGGGTGAGGAAGTACAGAGGAGAGTCTCCGAGGTTCTTCTGAAGAAGGGCAAGGGCTGGAAGTTTACTCTTCAAGAGGAAAGAAATGGGGCATTTCTCTTCGTTCGAGAGAGGAGAGGGCAAAGACTGGGAATTCTTGTGAACGGTGAGGACCATCTACGTCTTTTTGCCGAGCGGATGTCTCTGCTTCGGTGGTCGGACTTTGAAACATTGCGACGGCTTGATCGGTGGCTTGAAAGGTCTCTTGACTATGCCTTCGACTCACAGTGGGGTTATCTTACTGCCTCCTTTTATTGGGCAGGAACAGGGCTTAGGGTGTATCTTTGGCTTCATCTTCCGGCTCTATCCATCGTCTATGGGGAAGATCATGTACTTCAGTGGTTTCGGGAGCGTCGGGAGTTTGTAGTCTCGGGCTATGGAGGCAGCAGAGAGCCGATTGCCCATGTGTTTGAGGTTACCAACCGGTACACTCTGGGAATTACCGAAAGAGAAATCTTCGAATCTATGCTCTGGATTGAGAGAAAGGTTACCAAATGGGAAAAGAGCATCAGAGATGTTCTCCGGACTTCGTCTCTTCATCGTCGGACTCTCCTTGAAAAATTGCAAGAAACCGGTAAAGATTTGGAAAAAGAAGGCGATAGAAAAGGTAAGAGGGTACTCGACTTCCTCTCCCTCTTGCGTTTCGGGCAGGAAGAGGGAATATTTGATGAGAGGCGGGGTTGTAATCCAGTGAATATTGGGGGATGGGTGCAGGAAAGCTTGAAAGCGAGTCCTCTGCGAGGGGTGTGTGAGGATATACTGGAGTTTTTAGGAGTATCTTTAGGGAGGATACGAGACGATGTTTGAACGGTATACCGAGCGGGCACGCAAGGTCATCATCCTGGCCCAGGACGAGGCAGTTCGCTTAAAGCACAACCACATCGGCACAGAACACCTCCTCCTCGGTCTTTTGCGGGAAAGGGAAGGACTGGCAGCGAAGATTCTCGACAGCTTTGACGTCACCTTAGAGCTTGTACGAAGTGAACTCGAAAATATAGTGGACAAAACAGAGTATCAGGGCTCGCGGGAAGTAGCCTTTACCCCTCGGGCAAAGAGAGTACTGGAACTCGCCCTCGATGAGACAAGACGCATGGGCCACAATTACGTGGGCACTGAACACATCCTCCTTGGAATCCTCAGGGAAGGAGAGGGAGTGGGTGCACAGATTCTCCGCCGCCTTGGACTCGACCTTGAGGCGGTGCGAAGCAGGCTCTATGAACTCCTCAACGAGGGTTCATCTCAGGAGAGTTTTCCCGACGCTCCTCCTTCACATCGGGAAAGCCGAACCCCTGTGCTCGATGAATTCAGCAGGGATCTCACGCAGCTTGCCATGGAGAAAAAACTCGACCCGGTGATCGGGAGGGAGAAAGAAATCGAGCGGGTCGTCCAGATTCTCAGTCGTCGCACAAAGAACAACCCGGTGCTCATCGGAGAACCGGGGGTTGGAAAAACGGCCATTGTCGAAGGTCTGGCTCAAAAAATCGTGAAGGGAGAAGTACCGGAAGTTCTCAAGGGCAAGAGAGTAGTGAGCCTTGACCTTGCAGCGGTTGTTGCCGGAACAAAGTACCGTGGAGAGTTTGAGAAGCGTCTCAAAAAAATTATTTCCGAAATCGTCCAGACTAAGGAGGTCATCCTTTTCATCGACGAGGTGCACACCCTTGTGGGGGCAGGAGCGGCAGAAGGTGCCATCGATGCAGCCAACATCTTGAAACCCGCCCTTGCTCGAGGAGAGCTTCAGGCCATAGGTGCCACGACTATCACCGAGTATCGAAAGTACATAGAGAAAGACTCAGCCTTGGAGCGTCGTTTCCAGCCGATATATGTTGATGAGCCCTCGGTGGAAGTCACCATTGCAATTCTCAGGGGTATTAGGGAACGCTACGAAGAACACCACAAAGTACGTATCACCGATGAAGCTTTGGAAGCAGCGGCAAAGCTTTCCCAGCGGTATATCTCCGACCGGTACCTCCCGGACAAGGCCATCGACGTCATGGATGAGGCGGCAAGCCGGGTGCGGTTACGGGCTACCGTTCTTCCTCCAGAGCTCAGGGAAATAGAGTCCCGGATCGAGGAAGTCCGCCGTCAAAAGGAGAAAGCGGTGCGGAACCAGGATTTTGAAGAAGCAGCGCGGTATCGGGACGAAGAAGAACGCCTGAAGCGAAAGTACCGAGAGAGCCGAGAGGCCTGGCTTCAGGAAGTGGATGCCTGTAGACCTCTGGTTACCGAGGAAGACATTGCAGCGGTGGTCTCAAGCTGGACTGGGATTCCAGTTTCCCGTCTTGCCATGGAGGAACGTGAGAAGCTCGTACGTATGGAGGAGGAGATTCACAAGCGCATCGTAGGACAGGAAGAAGCGGTAAAGGCAGTGTGCCGGGCCATTCGCCGATCGCGGGCTGGTCTCAAAGACCCTCGTCGTCCCATCGGTTCCTTTATATTCCTTGGTCCTTCGGGAGTCGGTAAAACCGAGTTGGCCAAGGCTTTGGCAGAGTTTCTCTTTGGCAAAGAAGACGCTCTTATTACCCTTGATATGTCGGAGTACATGGAGAAATTCACTGTTTCCCGGCTCATCGGTTCTCCTCCGGGATATGTAGGTTATGAAGAGGGAGGACAGCTCACCGAGAAAGTCCGTCGGCGACCCTATTCTGTGGTGCTCTTTGATGAGATTGAGAAAGCCAATCCCGAGATCTTCAATATCCTCCTCCAGATAATGGAGGAAGGACGTCTCACCGATGCTCAGGGGCGAATCATAGACTTCAAGAACACTATCGTCATCATGACCTCAAATCTTGGGGCCCGAATGATCGCTTCTCAGAGTGGCATCGGATTTGGGGAAAAGAAAGAAGAAGGTTTGTCGTACCAAGAGATCAAGCAACGAGTCATGGAAGAGGTCAAAAGGGTATTCACCCCAGAGTTCTTGAACCGGGTGGATGAAATTATCGTCTTCCGTCCTCTAAAACAGAAGGAAATTGAACAGATTGTCGAGCTCCTCATGAGGGAGACAAAGACCCGTCTCAAAGATCGCAGTATGGAAATCGAGCTCACCCCTGAAGCCCGTTCTTTTATTGCCAAGGAGGGGTATGACCCGAACTTTGGAGCCCGTCCACTTCGCCGGGCCATTCAGAGACTCGTTGAAGACCCTCTCTCTGACCTTATACTCCAGGGGGTCTTCAAAGAAGGGGATCGGATCGTTGTGACTCTTGAGGATGGAAAGATATCCTTCACGAAGTTTGCTCCTTTCGAGCTCTCCCTGCAAACGTAAAGCATGAGGTACGTGTGTCGAGAGTGTGGGTATTCCACCCCTAACTGGATGGGGCGCTGTCCCCAGTGTGGGGGGTGGAATACTTTTTTTGAGGAAAAGGAGAGGCCGAGGGTTTCTTCTCCTGTCGAGAGAGTAGTGAAACCTGTTGCTCTGTCTGACCTTTCAGAGAAAGACCTTGGGGAACAGGGCCGCCTTTTCACCGGCATCGGAGAGGTAGACCGGGTTCTCGGTGGGGGAGTGGTAGAGGGTTCCTTAATTCTTCTCTCTGGTGACCCCGGCATTGGGAAATCTACGCTGCTCTTGGAGATTGCCGAAAACATTGCCCTTCGGGAAGACAAGGTTCTCTATGTTTCAAGCGAAGAGTCCCTCCCTCAGGTGTACCTCCGTATACGGCGCCTGGGAGTCCGGAAAACCCCTCACCTTTTTCTCCTTTCTACCTCAGCCTTTGAGGATGTGGATTCGGTCGTTGCCTCCCTGTCCCCACGGCTTGTCATCATCGATTCCATTCAGAATTTGGGAAGAACACAGAGTGACCTCCTTCCGGGAAGCATTGCCCTTCTTAGGGACTTGAGCATTCGTTTCATGGAGATGGCCAAGAGAAAAAACATTGCTCTGATCCTTGTGGGACACGTCACCAAGGAGGGAGTTGTAGCCGGGCCGAAGACCTTAGAGCACCTTGTCGACGTTGTCCTCTACCTTGAGGGAGACCCCAATCGTCCTCTGCGTGTGCTTCGTAGCATGAAGAATCGGTTCGGGTCCACGCAAGAAGTCGGGCTTCTTGAACTCCAGGAGGAAGGTTTTGTCGAGGTTTCCGATCCTTCCCGATACTTTCTTGAGGAGGGGAACGAACTCCGGGTGGGGGTGGCTCGGACGGTTCTTGCAGAAGGCAAAAGGGCGATGGTGGTAGAGATCCAATCCCTTGTGCATCTGAGTTACTTTGACTTCCCCCGCCGGGTAAGCCTTGGGGTAGACCTCAACCGACTGCACCTTCTTCTTGCCGTTATCGAGAAAACCACGAGGGTTCGCTTCTCTCATCAGGATGTTTACGTGAGCATCGCTGGGGGAATACGCGCTGTCGAAACGGCCCTTGATCTTGCCCTTTGTGTGAGCCTTGTTTCTTCCCGCCTTGGCAAGGAGGTACGCAAGGACACAGTGTTCTGTGGCGAAGTAGGCTTGGGGGGAGAAATTCGTTCTGTGCCCCTTCTTGAGCATCGTTTGCAAGAATCCCTGCGGGTGGGGATAAAACGGGCCGTACTCGCAGCGGGACAGAAGGTCTCCCCTCGAAGAGAAGGGATAGAATACGTTTTCTATCCCAACATTTTCGAGCTTTTCCGACGCGAGGGTTTCCTTTCCTGAATTTTGATATAATGGAAGAAAGGCGTTTATAGGAGGTCGTTGTGTTTTCTATGGAGAAATTCTGGACACAGCAGGCCGGAGGTGGTGGGTATGGAGAAAAGGTTTTGGATTGTCTTTTTTTCTCTCTTTGCTTTTGTCTTTATTGTTTCTTCTCTTTGCTCTCCTTGGCCTTCATCTTGGTGGAATCTTCTCTTTGCTTTAGGAATATCCGGAGGGGTGACTTTTTTGAGCATGCGCTTTTGGAAAACCTTGAGAAGGGTCTTTTTGGGAGCAAGCGGCCTTCTTTCTCGTACTTCGGCCATCGATATCCTCGTAGGTCTTTTTGGTCTCATCGTGGGACTTGTTATCGGGGTGCTTCTCACCTATCCTATTTCGTTCTTGCCCTTTAAAAATGCAGCTCTCCCACTTCTCGTGACTATTATATGTGGTGCACTAGGTCTTGCGGTCTTTCTACTCCGCAAGGACGACATCGTCTCTCTTTTCACCGGCCTTCCTCGGGTGCGTTTCCTGAGAGGACAAGGAGCAGTAGGAAAGATCCTCGACACCAGCGCCATCGTTGACGGGAGAATCGCCGATATTTGCAAGACCGGTTTCATCGAGGGAGACCTTCTCATCCCCCGTTTCGTGCTCCGAGAACTGCAGCAGGTAGCTGACTCTCAGGACCCCTTAAGGCGTAATCGGGGTCGACGTGGTCTGGACATACTGAATAGAATGAGAAAGGAGAAGAAGGTCAACATTCGCATCATCGATCGGGACTTTCCAGAGATCCGGGATGTCGATGCCAAGCTTATCAAGTTGGCCAAGGTCATGGGGGCACGGGTCATAACGAACGACTTTAATTTGAACAAGATTGCCGAGCTTGAGGGAGTTGAGGTTCTGAATATCAATGAGCTCTCTAATGCTCTCAAGCCCTACGTTCTCCCCGGTGAAGAGCTCAAAGTACAGATCATCCGGGAGGGCAAGGAAGCAGAGCAAGGAGTGGGGTATCTCGATGACGGGACCATGGTGGTGGTCGAGGAGGGCAAGAAGTACATCAACTCCACGGTAGACACCGTGGTGACAAGTGTGCTGCAGACCCCTGCCGGGAGGATGATCTTTGCCCGTCTGAAGACGAAAGGGTGAAAGGTTTGGGGCATTCCTTTTTTGCCTTAGTGGTCGCAGCTGGCGTAGGAGAACGGATGAATACCTCCTTGCCCAAGCAGTACCTTCCTCTTTTGGGGAAACCCGTTCTTGCCCATACCCTTGATGCTTTTGAGCGTTTTCCAGACATTGAGGGAATCGTGGTCGCTATTCACCCTTCTCATATGGAACTCTTTGAGAGAGAGATTTTGAGAAAGCATGAGTACCGGAAATTCAAGAGATATGTCTTTGGAGGAGCTACCCGACAAGCCTCAGTGTATGAGGGATTGAAGACTTTGAGGAATCGCCCTCAAGACTTTGTGCTCATTCACGATGGGGTTCGCCCTCTGGTGAGTGAAGAGATATTGAAAAGGTGTACAGAGGCTGTGGCTCGTTATGAAGCGGTTTGTTGTGCCATTCCTTCTGTCGACACCCTGAAACTCTCTTTGGACGGGAAGACCATCGAAGAGACCTTGGATCGCCGAAAGGTCTGGAGGGCACAAACCCCCCAGGCTTTTCGCATAGAACTCATCTCCAGAGCCTTTGAACAGGCTTTAGAGGATGGTTTTCAGGGGACAGATGATGCCTCCCTTGTGGAGCACCTGGGAGTGCAGGTACATCTTATTTTGGGGTCGGAAGAGAACCTCAAAATCACCACTCCTCAGGATTTTCTCTTGGCGGAGGAAATGTTGCGGTGGCGAATACGGTGGTCCCGTATCGGGTAGGTCTTGGGTATGATGTCCATCCCCTCGTAGAGGGACAGGCTTTGATTCTCGGGGGAGTTGCTGTTCCCTGTAAGCGAGGGCTTTTGGGACACTCTGACGGAGATGTGGTATGTCACGCACTCATGGACAGCATCCTCGGGGCCTGTGGCCTGGGGGATATTGGCTCCCTTTTTCCCCCTGAGGACCAGCGTTACCGTGGGGCAGCAAGTATTGGACTTCTTCAAGAAGTGGTGGGAAAAGTTCGAAAAGAGGGATGGGAAATCGTCAACGTGGATACCATGCTCATCATAGAAGAGCCGAAAATTGCTCCCTTTGTGGGTCTCATGAAAAAGAGGTTGTCGCAGGCGATGGAAGTGGACGAAGAAAGAATAGGGATTAAGGTGACCACAAACGAAGGCCTGGGGAGCATCGGAAGGAGGGAAGGTGCTTGCTGTTTTGCCGTCAGTCTTCTCAGGCGAAAAGAGGAGTAGGATTTCTCCTCTGTGCTGCAGGAGTGTTTTTGGTCCTTCAGAGTGCTCAGGCACAACCACAGCTTTCGCTTGTGGAAGCAGAGGGTACATTCTCCATAATGGTTGATGGACGAGTACTTCTCCGTGTGCGCCACCGGGGCAGTCATGCTTCCTGCGAAGAGAGAGCAAAGACTATCCTCAAGCGTTTACAAACCGTGTTTTCCTCTTCCTTTAAGAGTCCTCCCACCTTCTACCTGGCGAGGGAGAGGGGTGGAAAAGTTTCAGCTCTCTGTGGAGATAAAAAGCTCTTCACCGTCTCCCGGGAAGATGCCACTTCAAATTCTTCAAATACTTTAGACCTCGCCCTTCTCTGGTTGAACGAAATACAGCTGATTTTCTTTGGGATTCGCTCGGGTACCTACAGGGTGGAAAAGGAACTGCAGGGGCTTGCCTCTTGGTGCAGTTCCAGGTTTGAAGGGCAAAAAACTTCTGCCGGCGAGACATACAATTCCTATGCTTTTACCGCTGCTCACCGTACCCTACCTTTCGGGAGTATTCTCCTTGTTACCAACTTGAGAAATGGGAAACAGGTTGTCGTGAAGGTGAATGATCGCGGCCCCCGCAAAAAGGGTCGGATAGTGGATCTCTCTCGCGCAGCGGCAAAAGTACTGGGGATAGAGGAGAGGGGAGTGGAGGAGGTCAAAATCGAGGTCATACGGTGGAGAGGAAAGTGAGAACTCGTTTTGCTCCAAGTCCAACGGGCTTCTTGCATATTGGAGGGGCAAGAACTGCCCTCTTCAGCTGGGCCTTTGCCCGAAAAGAAGGGGGAACTTTCATTCTCCGTATCGAGGACACCGATCCCTCCCGGTCCCGCCCCGAGTTCGAAGAGGCAATATATGAGGACCTATCCTGGCTCGGCGTAGACTGGGATGAAGGCCCGGATAAAGGTGGTCCCTTCAGCCCGTATCGCCAGTCGGAGAGAAAGACACTCTATCTCCGGTTTTTTGAAATCCTCAGGGAGCGCGGCTATGTTTACCCCTGCTTTTGCACCTCGGAGGAACTCGAGGAGGAGAGAAAAAGAGCGATTTCTCTGGGTCGCCCGCCTCGTTATTCCCGCCGTTGCCTCAAGCTTTCTCCCAAGGAGCGAGAAGCTCTCGAGGGGGAAGGTCGTAAACCTTCCTGGCGTTTCTTCATCCCCTTGGAGAGAGTGATCGTTGTTTCTGACCTTATCAGAGGGGAGGTCAGCTTTCCCTGCGATGCTCTCACCGACTTCATTATCCTGAGGGCCGATGGTATCCCTACCTACAATTTTGCCTGTGTGGTGGACGATGCTCTTATGGATATCACCCATGTTCTCCGGGGAGAGGAGCATCTCTCTAACACTCCGTACCAGGTTCTCCTCTACGAGGCCTTGGGTTTCCATCCTCCCTCCTTTGCCCATGTCCCCGTCATCCTTTCCAAGGAGCGAGAGAAACTCAGTAAAAGACGGGGGGATGCGAGTATTCGTGCTCTTAGAGAAGAAGGGTTTCTTCGGGATGCCATCTTCAACTATCTTTTTACCTTGGGACATTCTTTTCCGGAAGGAGAGGAAGTTCTTCCTCGAGAGGAAATTTTGGCCCGTTTCAACCTTGAAAGGATAGGAAAAAGTGGAGCGGTCTTTGACCCTTCAAGATTGTCCTGGATGAACAGCGTGCATCTGCGGAAACTTCCTCCCGAGGAGTTACAAAAAGCTTTGGAGTCTTTCGTCGGTTCATCCTGGGAGCAGTGGAGGAGGGCTATAGGGGAAGAACATCTCTTACGGCTCCTTTTGCTCTTTCAGGAAGAGGCCACCACCCTGAAAGACATTGTCTTCGGGATCTCTCAATGCCTGGAGGAAGAGGGAAGTCTCCCTGGGGAAGGAGATGGTGCGACTCTCTCCCGCATTTATTCCTTACTTCAAGCAATTCCTGAGGACCTGTGGAAAGAGGAGAAACTCAAAGAGGTCTTGCGCCGTCTCCAGAAGGAGAGTAACATACCTCCCCGGATTTTCTATCGTACCATCCGCCTTGTTATTCTCGGGAAGGAAGAAGGCCAAGAGGTGTATCGTTTGCTTGGCGCTCTGGGGAGAGAAAAGGTACTCAGGAAGATTGAAAAAACCCTCAAGAGAGCGAGGAATGGAGATGGAAATTCGTCTTTTCAATACCCTCACCCTTGAGAAAGACGTTTTTTCCCCTTATGAGGACAAAAAGGTTCGCTTTTACGTCTGTGGTCCAACGGTGTACGACTTCATCCATATCGGAAATGCCCGGGTGTTTGTGCTCTTTGACGCCCTTCGCCGGTTTTTAGAAGAAGTAGGGTATGAAGTGATCTTTGTGCAGAATTTCACCGATGTCGACGACAAAATCATCAAGAAAGCCCAGGAGGTTGGGAGAAGTCCTCAAGAGGTTGCCGAAAAGTACATTGAAGAGTACTGGCACGATGCCAGAAGCCTGGGTGTATGGCAGGCCACCTTTCATCCTCGGGCTACGGAACATATTTCCGAAATCATCGATCTCATCAAGAAGCTCGAAAAAAAGGGGTTCACCTATACTCTTGAGAGGGACGTTCTCTTTGACGTTTCCCGTTTTCCGGAGTACGGAAAACTTTCCCGGAAAAATCTTGAAGAGCTTCAGGAAGGAGCAAGGGTAGAAGTTCGGTATCGCAAGCGTAATCCTGCTGATTTCGTTCTCTGGAAAGGGGCAAAGCCCGGAGAACCTTTTTGGGAAAGTCCATGGGGCAAGGGAAGGCCGGGATGGCACATCGAGTGTTCGGCCATGGCCATGAAGTATCTGGGGGAGACCATCGACATTCATGCTGGGGGAATCGACCTCGTTTTTCCCCACCACGAGAACGAAATCGCTCAGAGCGAAGCCGCCACGGGGAAGCCTTTCGTGCGATACTTTCTCCACAACGGCTATGTGAACATCAATGCCGAAAAGATGTCAAAATCTCTGGGAAACGTCATTACCGTGCGGGAGTTGACGAAAGAATACGATCCCAAGACTCTGCGCCTTGCCCTTTTTTCCTCTCACTACCGGAGCCCTATCAACATTGATGCAACGCTTCTTCGTTCTTCCTCCCAATTCCTGGAAAGGATCAAGAATTTCCTGAGGAATTTGACCTTCATAAAGCAGAAATTGAAGGAAGACCCAAAGCGCCAAAAGGGGGGTGACGATGAAGCACTGTCTGAGGTGTTTCGCCTTCGGTCCCTTTTCCTCTCCGCTTTGTCCGACGATTTCAACACACCTCAGGCTCTGGGTGTCTTTGGAGAGTTCATGCGCTTTGCCAACCAGTACCTCCTCCCTGCCCGGGGAGGATGGAGCAAAGAAGTACTTTCGGCCATGGAGTCCTTCCTGGGATTGGTGGAGAATGTCCTTGGAGTTGTTCCCTGGCAGGAAGTGACTGCAGAGGATGTGAGGGTGTGGACTTTGGTGGAGGAACGGGAAAAGGCTCGCCGAAGGAAAGATTGGGTGAGGGCTGATGCCCTCAGGGAGGAAATAAAATCCCTAGGGTACATCGTTGAAGATACCCCTCTGGGGGCCCGCTTCTACCGGCAGGAGGGAAGAGAAGAGTGATGGGATACCTCTACGGTCGACACCCGGTTTGGGAGGCTCTCAAAGCTCGCAAACGGGTCTTTGAGCGTCTCCTGATGGGGAGAGGGGCGCAAGGAGAACTCATCCAAAAAATTGAATCCCTTGCCCAATCCCTCGGTATCCCCATAGAGCGGGTGAGGAGGGAAACCCTTGAAAGTCTTGTGGGCCAAGAAGCCGTTCACCAGGGCGTCGTGCTTGTTTTCAGGGAAGAGGAGAAGTCCTCTTGGAAGGACCTTTTGCAGAGGACGAAACAGAAAAAGGGTGCTCTCGTTCTTTTTGTGGACCGGGTGGAGGATCCTCGGAATCTCGGAGCCATCATTCGAACGGCGGCTTTTTTTGGAATCGACGGGGTAGTGGTGAGTAAAGCTCGCTCGGCCCCCGTTGATGCCAGGGCGGTGAAGGCCTCCTGTGGGGGTCTGGAAAGTGTGACTGTCATCCAGGTGAACAATTTTACTGAGGTTGTGAGAGCCTTCAGAGAGGAAGGCTTTGTCATTGTGGGGATGGAGGAAGAGGGGGAGAAATCCCTCTGGGAGATTGACCCTGGTCCGTTTCCCTTAGGCATTGTGTTGGGTGGAGAAAATGAAGGTATTCGGAAAATCGTCCGTTCCCTCTGTGATTACCTCGTATGCATTCCCGGTGGTGGTACGATCAATTCACTGAATGTGTCGGTTGCGGCAGGCATCGCTCTCTACGAGATGGTGCGGAGACAAAAGGGTTCCGATTAAGGGAGGGTGAAGACAAGTGGCAAAGGAGAATGTTTTTCAGCAAGGTGAGGTTGTGGAAGGAAAGGTGGTGGATTTTGCCCTCCCGGAGTGCCATGGCGTTGTCAAGAAGGATGGGTTTGTGGTTTTCGTGCCTCAGGTTCTTGAGGGAGAGACATGCCGGGTAGAAATAGAGAAGGTGAAACGGAACTTCGCCCTGGGTAGACTGGTGGAAGTCCTGGAGAGCTCTCCCTTTCGTTCTGTACCTCCCTGCCCTCATTTTTTTGAGGATTGTGGAGGATGCCAGCTCCAGTTCATGCAGTATGAGGAACAGATACGCTTAAAGAAAAAACACGCCCTTTCGGTCCTTGAGCGAATTGGAGGGGTTCCTCTGGGGAATGTGGTTTTTGAAGACTTCCTTCCCTCGCCCTGGATTTTTGAGTACCGCAACAAAATGGAGTTTACCTTTGGACAGAAAGATAAAGAATTGCTCCTCGGTCTTCGTCCGGTCAATCGCTACTGGGATGTGGTGAATCTCAGGGAGTGTTCTCTTTTGAGAAAAGACTTGACCGAAAAGCTCTTTGCCTTTTTCCGGGACTATGGAAAGCGTCATGGCATTCCTGGGTATGACCCCATCCGGAAAGAGGGCATTCTGCGAAACCTCCTCGTGCGCTATGCTCCCACAACCCAAAAGCTTTTAATCGGCCTTTCCACAAGGAGTTTTGACCTTCCGGAAAGAGACGCACTGGTGGGGACGCTCAGGGGAATACTTCCCGAACTCTGTGGTGTGGTGCACATCATCAACGATTCCCCGGCAAGTGCCCTTGTTTTCGAGGAAGAGCGCGTTCTCTGGGGGGAGCCTCACTTTTTTGAGAGGGTGGGAAATATCCTCTACCGGATTTCTCTGTCAAGCTTCTTCCAGGTGAATACCTTCCTCTGTGAGGCACTGTATCGGAAGACAAAGGAATACGTTCTTTCTGGTCCCGCCGATATCGTCCTCGATCTTTACTGTGGTGGAGGAGGTATTGGGCTCTTTTTAGCTGATGCGGTGGGTAAGGTGGTGGGAGTGGAGGAGAACCCGAGAGCTGTAGCAGATGCCGAGGAGAATGCCCGTCTGAATGGTATCAAAAATTTCACCTGTGTCCCTGGAAGGGTGGAGAAGCTTCTCTCTTCTTCCCGTTTTCAGGTGGATGTCGTGGTCGTGGACCCTCCCCGGGCGGGTCTTGATAAAAAGGTTGTACAGCGGGTAGCTTCCCTCTCTCCTAAGCGAGTAGTCTATGTTTCCTGTAATATCGGTACCTTTGCTCGAGACGTGGCTCTTTTTCGGGAAAGAGGATACGAGCTTGTCCAAATGGCCTTCTTTGACCTCTTCCCCCAGACTCCGTATTTGGAAACCGTGGCCCTCTTCGTAAGCCGAAGATAGAGAAAAATCTTTGCCGGGTATTGCAAAAAAACCTGCATCCCAGTAAAGTATTGCCAAATAAGGTAGGTGAGTCTGATGGGGGTCACAGAGCGCATTAAGAAAGTGGCGAATCTGAAGGCCTGCGTCGCGGACCGGGTGTGGCGACTCCGCGGTGAGGGTGGTTTCGAGATTCTGGCCCTGGCCAAGAGACTCGAAAAACAGGGAAAGGACGTTATTCACCTTGAAATCGGAGAGCCGGATTTTGACACTCCTGAGAACGTCAAAGAGCGTGCCATTCAGGCCATCCGTGAGGGGCACACCTACTACGTTCCATCGGCAGGAATAGACGAGTTACGGGAAGCAGTCTGTGTCTACATGAAGAGAACCAGAGGGATCGACGTTTCTCCGGAAGAAGTCATCATCACTCCTGGAGCCAAGCCCGTCGTCTTTTTGAGCTTCCTTCTCCTTCTTGAGGAAGGAGACGAAGTCATCTATCCCGATCCCGGGTATCCTACCTATCGTTCCGTCGTAGACTTTGTGGGTGCTAAGGCTATACCTCTTCACCTCAGAGAAGAGAACGAGTTCCGGGTAGACATTGATGAGCTCCGTCGGCTCGTGACTCCCCGGACTAAAATGATCGTACTGAACTCTCCACAGAATCCTACAGGATCCGTGCTACCCTATGAAGACATGGCAGAAATTGCCCGCCTGGCGGAGGAGGAGGACCTTCTCATCTTTACCGATGAGGTTTACTGTGAAATCATATACGATGAGCCTCATGTGAGTATCCTTCAGTTCCCTGGAATGAAGGAACGTACCGTGCTCCTTGACGCTTTCTCCAAAACCTTTGCCATGACTGGATGGCGTTTAGGCTATGCAGTACTCCCCAAGGACCTTGCCCCTCTCTTGGCTCTTCTTGTGACGAATTCCAATTCCTGTACCTGTACTTTCACCCAGATGGCTGGAGTGGAGGCGCTTTTGAACGCCCATGATGCCGTCCAGAAGATGGTGGCTGAGTTTCGCTGTCGAAGGGACTTCCTTGTGGAACGCATGAAATCCATAGATGGTTTGAGTTTCGTCAGACCGAAGGGAGCCTTTTACATCTTTCCGAACATCTCCTCTTTTGGTCTCTCGTCTCAGGAGATGATGCAGTATCTTCTTGAAGAAGCGGGAGTTGCCACGGTCCCTGGCACAGCCTTTGGAGACTATGGAGAGGGATACATTCGGATCTCCTTTGCCAATTCCTTGGAAAACCTGGCCAAGGCCATGGACCAGATGGAGGACGCCTTGAAGAAGCTCAATCGGGGAGGAAAGAAAGCATGAAGATTATTCTCAGCCAGTTCAAGAGGAAGGGAAATTCTTTGAGCCGTGCTGAAGAACAGAACTTGCTTCAGAAAATCATAGACCTTCTCTGCCTTGAGGGGTTGGAGTTCGAGCTTAAGGTTGAGGAGACCGAATCTCAAGACTGACTGAGCTGAGCAATAAGAATCCCGAGGAGAATCAGGCCGCAACCCAAGATACTTTGGGGGGTTAGTCTTTCCTGCCAGAGGAAGTAGGAGAAAAGGGCTGCGAATACTGGCTCGGAAATAAATATTATGCCTACGTGGACAGAAGAGGTATAACGCTGGGCGATTTTCTGCACCGTAAAGGACAGAGCGGTGGCAAAGAATCCGAGGAAAAATAAGCTCCCCCATATCCTCGGCTCTCGAGGAATCTCAAGGGCAAACGGAAGACTGAAGAAGAGACTCAGAGCGGTTACTGTTCCCATCTCAACCGTGACGAGCGAGAGGGCGGCATTCTGGTGAGCGAATTTCTCCACAAGAACAATCTGCAGGGCGTAGGCCGTGGCCCCAAGAACGGTGAGCGTATCTCCCCAGAGAAATACACCCCCTCCTTTCCCTCCGTTGAGGCTCAGGAGCGCAAGACCTCCCAGAGCCGTAGCAATACTCAGGGGAAGCAAGCGGTCGATTTTTGTCTGCAGAATGAGAAAAGCAAAGAAGGGGATTATGATTGTGCTGAGTCCGGTGAGGAAGGCAGACCGAGCCGGGGTCACATACACAAGACCCAGAGTTTGAAAGAGGTAGCCTCCAAAGAGGGCACAGCCGAGAATAACCCCCTCTCTGAAGGTCTTTTTCTCCCATCCCTTAAAACGAGAAAAACTCCAGAGAACCAGAAAGGCGATGAGGAACCTCCAAAAGAGGATGGAGAGGGGATGGACCTCGTTGAGGAGGTTTTTCATAGTAACGAAGGTTGCTCCCCATATGGTGTTGACTCCAAGAAGTGCGAGATCAGCGAAAAAGGCTTTTTTCCTCAGCACGTTCCGATTGTACCACACAAGAATCTCTTTTGAACGAGCAGGGAGGTCGTTTCCGTGGGGGAAGATTGGATAATCTTTCGGCAGAAAAGAGATTACACCCTTTTTCGCTTTTTCCTCGATGAGCGTGTCCCTGCCCTCCTTCTTAGGCCTCGTCACATCCCACCGCCCTATCCGGCTCTTTTCTTTCTCCACCATTACCGGGGAAGCAAAGAGAGTATCGTTTTCTCCGCTTCGGAAATAGCGAGACGTGGTTTTTTAGCACTGGCCATTGACATGGAATACCATGGAGAACGCAAAAGAGAAGGGAGAGATATTCTCTCTCCAGATCTTGAAGACGATCGAAGGGCAACCCAAAGAACCGTTGAGGACTGTCTTGTGGCTCTTGATTTTCTGGAACACTTCGGGGAAGTTCAAGAAGAGAGGATGTTCTTGCTTGGAGTGAGCCTGGGGGCACTCCTGGGTTGTGCGGTCTGTGCCCTTTACGGGAGATTTCGAAGTGCCGCCTTTGTGGTGGGAGGAGGGAATATAGAGACACTCTTTCGAGAGAGCATGCTTGATTCAATAGTGGAGATACGCTTTGATCTTGCTAAGAAAGGCCTTCCCATTCCGGAAGCAGTGAGAATCTTCCAGGATCTCGACCCTTTGAACCTTGCGAAGGACCTTAAGAGTATTCCTCTTTACTTTTTCAACGCCACCCAGGACAGTATTGTTCCCCTTGAATGCACTCTTGACCTTTATGAATGCATTCGGTCTCAAAAGAGCATTCTCTGGTTCCACGCCGAGCACGACCTCTTCTACCTCCCTCAGTACCAAGTGCCGAGACTTGTCCTTGAGAGCTTCAGTCATGAATAGAAATTGAAAAACCTGTTCCCACAAGCCCTGACCAGGGCCCTGCAATGCCAGAGTTGGCGTTGCCAGAGAATCTCAAGCACTTGACCCCCTTCTGTTACTTCCCTACAATCGATTTGTACCGAGGGAGGAGGAAAAACTTTGAGGGGAAGCTCGGTCATCCTTTTAGGGGCTTTTGTGTCCCTCATCCTTTTCGCCTTTGGGTGTGGTGAAGAGACGGGGGCTCCTGTTTTCTCACCAACCTCAGCTCCAGGAGAGGTTCCTGCCCCGGAAGGCAATACCTACACCGGGATTGGCATCGATCCCAATAGGGACTCTTACTTCACCACCGGAGGCGAATACTCCAGTGGTGACAACAACCCCATCGCCAGAGGCAACCCCTCCACAGTCGCCCGTACCGCCACCCCCACCCACGCCACCTCTCTGGTCAAAGCATGGTAGCCTTCCTCGAAAGAGGGCAGAGAAAGAGGGAAGGTTACCATGTTGTTTTGGAGACACGTCTCTTCGCCCTTTCTCAGGATAGGTTTTTCGAGGGCGTATCACAATCAATGAGACTGAGCTCAGCTCAATGAACCCGAACCTTAGCTTGTGCGTCTCTTGTTCCTACGCTCCAATCACTCCCTCGGTGTTATGCATCCCCAGTTCTTGATAGGTTCTCAGTCTTCAGCGCTCACCAGGTAGCCCCGGCCAGATGCTGCCCTACTGCCTTCTGGTGGTCTTTTCGTTTCCTCAGTCGGAGATGGAATTATACCGTGTAGCAGAAGGATTGTTTCTCAGCCAGCATAGGAGGTCAGGTTCTTGAGAAGAGGAAATTTTCCTATATCCCCTACTTAAAGAGTAATAACTATGGCCAGGATAAATCCCACCTCGGGTAGAGAATTACAAACTCCACCTTAATCGGGGGAAGAAGCTCCCCGAAGAGGAATGGGATAAGGTGGTAAGTGTGAATGCGAAGAGCCAGTTCTTGGGGATGAAATACGTTCTGCCTACCATGAAGAAGGCTGGGAAGGATTCAATGGTCAACATTTCCTCCGTAGCTGGTACAGTAGCTTTTGATTCTGCCTTGGCGGCCTACAGTGTTTCAAAGGGGCTTCGAGGCTACTGACAAAGGTAGCTGCTATGGAGCTTGCAAAGTACAACATTAGGGTTAACTCTATTTGTCCGGGAGTAGTAAAAACCCGATGACTGAGAATTTCTTGAAAGACGAGAAGAACCTCAAGAGTGTGTTGGAATCTACCGCCTTAGGCAGGCCAGCCGAACCAGAGGAAATAGCTCTTGGAGCTTTATTCTTGGCTTCGGATGAGTCATCCTTTGTGACGGGAATAGACCTGGTCATTGATGGAGGTATACGGCAATCTGAATAAAAGGGATGTGAAGGAGGTGAGCATATGCTCCCGCATTGTGACACGATGGATGGCCCTGTGGTCTTGGCTGCAAAGAAGTCCTTAGAAACAGGAAACGTCAACCTGATACTTCCCTGGGTGCCGAAAAGAGTTGAAGGCGAATTAAGGAAAGCCTTTGAGAAAACCCTCCAGGTAAGGAAATTGAGCGATGAAGCACAAGAACTTGCAGACTACTGGTTCTTCGAGACTGCCGTTCGTTTACACAGGGAGGGAGAGGGAGCACCATATACTGGGCTAAAGCCTGCTGGTCTCGATTGGGGACCCGTAGTTCCCAAGGCGCATGAGGCCATAGAAAAAGGAGATACAGGGAAAGTTGTTGCATTCCTCTTACATACCGTCAGAGAGGTCCTGCAGGAAAAGTTTCGACGCGCTATGGAAAAGAAGAGTTACGATGAAAGCGGCGTGGATGCCGCAAGAGAATATATACAGGCAATGCTCGATTTCATTCTCTTTTCTCACCACCTGTATGTTTTTGTGACGGATAAGGGAAATCATGGCAGAGGCGAAGCCGAACACCAACATTAGCTCTTCTTTGGGGATTCGTTTCAGTTTAGGTGGTGGGTTTGAAAGTAAAGAGTGTTATTGCACGGATACGGGGTTGAGCGATGGGCTGGCAGAATACCGTCGAAGTTTTACAGGATACCTATTGGGTTTGGGTTAAGGACTGGGATCGAAGGAGCTTTGACGCCCTAATCACGCTTCCCAAGGGGACAACCTATAATGCCTATCTCGTGGTTGGTACGGAAAAAGGCTTTGGTAGACACTGTGAACCCAGGGTTTGAAGAGGAGCTCGAGGAAAAATTCAGAGGGTTGTCGATCCTTCGGAGATCGATTACATCGTGATGAGCCATGCCGAGCCGGATCATGCGGGTGCCATACCGTACTTGATGAAAATAAACAGTAGAGCAAGGCTTGTGACTTCAGACAAAGGGGCAGGAATGGCTCAGACGTTCTACAGGGTATCAGAAAATCGGATAGTCGTGGTGAAGGATAGGGAAAGTGTAAGCCTGGATGATAAAACGCTGCAGTTTATTGCTACCCCCATGCTCCACTGGCCTGAGACTATGTTCACGTATGTTCCTGGACGGAGGGTGCTCTTTTCGTGCGACTTCTTCGGTACTCATGTGGCTTGGGGACTATATGATAATGATAACGAGGTAGAGGATGTGGTTGTCCATGCAAAGCGGTACTTCGGCGAAATAATGATGCTCTTCAGGACTGTGGGGCAAAGGACTATTGAGAAAGTGGATGGTTTGGCCATTGATGTGATTGCTCCAAGCCACGGACTGATATACAGGAACCCAGAACGTATTTTGGAAGCAAAGCATACCGCGGGTGGGTGGAAGGAAGGACGAAAAAGAAGACCATTGTCATTGGTGCCCCCGCAGTGCTTGGGGGCATACATCCACAGGCAGCATACGTCGCCTATCTCGTAAAGACCCTGAAACCGCCACTGAAATTTGCCTTGGCAGTGAATTCTTACGGCTGGAGTGGTGGTGCGATACGGACATTTACAGGAAATCTTAGCCCAAAGTCACGTCGAGTTCGTTGGAGCGCTGGAAATAGCCGGCTCACCCGGTGAGAAGAATATTGCTGAAGTCGTCAGACTAAGTGAAATCTTAGCCCGTAGAATTTTAGGGGGATAGCGATGGAAGAGGGGAGGAAGAGAATCTTGCGTGAAATCCCTGCTCAACTCTGTTCCGGTGCCTCACCCCAAGAGGTTAAGAAGAGGTTCCAGCGCTGGCTTGTGGGCATCGCTCCCGAGGAAATCGCAAGGGTAGAACAGGAACTCATTGAGGGAGGGAATCCCGAGGGAGGAAATCCAGTGCCTCTGCGATGTCCACCCTATGGTTTTTAAGGAGCAGCTTGAGAGACAAGAACGGCCTTCGGAGCCACCCATCCCGATTCGGATCCTCGTGGAGGAACATGAAATGCTTCTGCAGATTTCTACAAAACTCCTCCAGATTACTGATCTCCTGAGAGGTGCGGGGGACTTCGATTCGGCGGACAATACTGTGGCAGAGCTTTGACAAATGGTTGGAGAACTTCTGGATGCAGAGAAACACCATGTACGTGAGGAAAACGTCCTCTTTCCACTTTTGGAAAAGCACGGAGTGATTGAGCTCCCAGCGATAGTGTGGATGGAACACGATAAGATCAGAGAAAAGAAGGGAGAACTCTGGGAAATTGTGAAGAAGCGGACCACTTTGGGCTTCCAAAACTTTAAGGAACAATTCGCCAAGGTTGCACGATCGCTCAACGATTTCCTCTCAAGCCACATATTCAAGGAGAACAACATTCTTTTCCCCACCGCCCTACGAGTAGTAGCCGAGAAGGAGTGGTTGGAGGCCAGGGAGGATTTCGACGAGATCGGGTACTGTCGCTTCACCCCACTGCATTTTGCCGCAGGGACTGTGGCGGTGGAGAAAAGAGCAATTACGCCCCCCTCTGGAGGGGATTTGGAGTTTGAGATTGGAACCCTCTCCAAAGAAGAAGTCGAGGCCATAATAGACACCCTCCCGATAGATGTATATAATCTTTGTGGATTCCAATGATACCGTTAAGTACTTCAACAAGGCCGGAAAGCAGATCTTCGTAAGGACCAAGGCAGTTATCGGGAGAAAGGTACAGCAGTGCCATCCCCAAAAGAGTGTCCACATAGTGAATAGAATCCTTGAGGCATTCAAGAAAGGGAGGAAAGGATGTGGCAGGGTTATGGATTAACCTTGAGGACAAGCTTATCTACGTAAGGTACTATGCGGTGAGGAGGAAGAATAAGAAGTACCTTGGAACGTTAGAGGTGACACAGGATACAATGGAGGTACAGAAGATTCAAGGGGAAAAATGACTCTTTGACTGGAAGGACTAAAAAGTAGTCTCAATGGCTTGAGGTGTATACCATGGCAAGACGGGATATACGGCGGATAGTGCGGGAATATTACGGGAAGATCGCCAGAGGCCAAGGGTGTTGCTGTGGTTGTAGCTGCAGTCCGCAAAGCCCTCAGGAAGTGGCAAGGAGTATCGGCTACTCTGATGAGGAGGTGCATCCTCTCCCAGACGCCAACCTGGGGCTTGGTTGTGGCAACCCGACTGCGCTGGGAGAAATCAAAGAAGGGGAGACCGTTTTGGACTTAGGTTCTGGTGTGGGGTTAGATTGCTTTCTGGCAGCCCAAAAGGTCGGGAAAAGTGGTGAGGTCATCGGCGTTGACATTACCGAGGAAATGGTGCATAAGGCTCGGGAAAACGCAAAAAAGTATGGTTACACCAATGTGGAATTTCGTCTTGGGGATATAGAACAGCTGCCCCTTGAGGACGACTCTTGTGATGTTGTTCTCAGTAACTGTGTTATCAATCTCGTACCGGATAAGGTGAAGGCGTTCCAAGAAATCCATCGAGTGCTCAAAAAAGGTGGAAGGATGTACATCTCCGACATTGTTCTACTCCAAGAACTCAAAGAGACCGAAAGAAATGATGAGCGACTCATCGCCAGTTGTGTGGGTGGTGCGTTACTCAAGGACGAGTACCTAAAGATCATCGAGGACCTCGGCTTTACAATCACCTTTGTGGAGGAAGATCGGGAAATAGGTGAAAGACAGTACGGGGGATTGCCGGTAGTGGGTTTGCAGATCGCAGCAGTCAAGAAATGACTATTCCCTGTGGGAAAGACGTGAAAAGCGAGTAACCACTGTAGCTTGTTGAGTGCCTTCTGGACTTCCCTGAAAAAGTGGAGGCACTGTCAGGCTAATCCGTATAGCCTCTCGAATTCCTCAGGACTCTTATGCCCTAACCAGTATCGGCAACTCTGCCAGTCATTAAAAACGTTTAACCATAGTTTTCCACTTTTTCAGTAGTAAATCTGAAAGT